>PBOR01000043.1 GCA_002724395.1 Rhodospirillaceae bacterium
ACTCTGTCTCATTACACTTTTCATTTTTTATGTTGCGTTAATGTCCTGCATTTCGCCCGCGCGCTCAACCAATCGCACCATAAGATTGACCACGAGGCATCGTGGACAACTGTAACCTCGGTGCATTTATAAAGTGATCCCTATTGAAATGGATTAAAATCACCCATGACGTCAGCAGAACGTCGCAAAAATAGCTGGAAAGACGTATGCTTCCAACCTTTTTTTTTACTTGACTCATTGCCACTCAATGAGCATTCGCTATCAGGCATCGAATATGTCCTCCTAAATCCGCAACACTCCTCACTAATCGCAGATTAGCACTTTCTAAAATATCTATGACTGCAGGCGCTTGTCCTTCTCCAATTTCAAAGAATGCCTTTCCACCAGGAGCGAGGAGGCGTTTTAAATCTTTGCTAATGGCCCGATAACATTCGAGTCCGTCAATACCGCCATCAAGAGCCAACCGCGGCTCAAACTGAGCTACTTCCGGCTCCAATGCATCAATATCCTCGGATACGATATATGGAGGATTCGCCAATATACAGTCAAACGAACCGGATACATTTTCACCCCAGTCACTTTCCAGAAATGAAACGCGCCCCGTAAACGACAATTTCTTTGTATTCTGATTCGCGATCTTTAATGCATCTTTGCTAACGTCTACGCCAACGCCAATTGCTTGGGGGCGCTCCGACAGGACAGATAGAATTAAGCAACCGGTCCCAGTGCCAAAATCTAAAATTTGAAATTCTTCATCCTTATGAGGAAACTCTTTTAACACCGATTCGACCAACGCTTCACTATCAGGCCTTGGGTCAAGCACAGAACTCGTTACATCAAATGAGAGACTCCAAAACTCGCGATACCCCAGAAGGTGTGACATCGGCTCACGATTTACACGCCGCTTCACAAGGTCGAAAAAAAATTTGGGATTATCGATATACTCGGTCTGAGGACCCAAGAGGGCAGCCGGATCACGGCCGAGCCAATGGCCTAATAATAATCGGGCTTCGTGCCTTGGAGACCCTAGCCCCGCTGCTACCAGCTGTGCGGTGGCTTGCTGGAGACACTTTTCTAGAAGCCTGGCTTCACTCATATTGATTCCGCAAGAAGAGCAGCTTGAGCTTCAGTAATAAGCGCGTCAATTAACTCGTCAAGACTTTCACCAGCGACAACGCGTTCGAGTTGATGGACAGTTAAGTTGATACGGTGATCGGTCACGCGGCCTTGTGGATAATTATAGGTCCGGATACGTTCGGAACGATCGCCACTGCCTACCATAGATTTGCGACTGGAAGCCCTCTCATCTGCTTGACGTTGGCGTTCGGCTTCATAAATACGGGATCGTAGAACCTTCATCGCCTTTGCTTTATTCTTATGCTGTGATTTTTCGTCCTGACATTGCACGACGACACCGGTGGGCACATGGGTAATTCGCACTGCACTATCAGTAGTGTTGACACTTTGTCCACCCGGCCCTTGCGCCCGATAGGTATCGATCCGGATATCCTTCTCCTCAATCTCAACGTCGAAGTCCTCCGCTTCGGGCAAAACAGCAACGGTTGCCGCTGAGGTGTGAATTCGTCCGCCGCTTTCAGTCGTCGGAACGCGCTGAACACGATGCACACCGGACTCAAACTTCATTCTAGCAAAAACACCATGTCCCTTGATCGTCGCCATTGCTTCCTTTAAGCCGCCAAGGCCAGTTTCGTTGGTAGACATAAGCTCAAATTGCCATCCCTGTTGACGGGCGTACTGCTCATACATGCGAAACAAAACCGCGGCAAAAAGAGAAGCCTCATCGCCACCGGTCCCAGCACGAACCTCCAAAATAGCATTTTTAGAATCCGCTGCATCCTTGGGCAAAAGCAATTTTTGAATGGTTTCTGTGAGTGCCGGTAATTGCTCCTGAATTTCACGCACTTCCGCCTCGGCCATCGCGCGCATATCAGTATCCGTATCCGGATCAGCCAGTAATTCGTTAGCGCCGTCTAATTCGTCCATAAGGCGGTGTAATTCTTTCGCCTTCTCCACAACGGGCGTTAAATCCGAATATTCTTTAGACAATTTGGCAAAATCCGCCGGCGCCAAATCGCCGGAAGACATTTCCGCCGACAATGTTTCATAACGCAAAACAACTTGGTCAAGTTTTTCAGGTAGCGCCATAGCGCTCATTCTCCCCTATCTGTATCGCCTTCATAAAACAACTTTGCGATGGCATGTTCAATTTCCGAAACCGTTTCCTCCCTATTATGGGATATAGCGGATAAATCCCGCCGCATCTTTTCGATAGGACCATGAAGCAAACGATTAAGGAGGCGACGGGTTGCTTCTTCAGCTGATATATTTTGCGCCTCGTTTAAAACTTCTTTACGAACTGACTCAAAATGCGCCCGAAGGTCAGTCACTAGAGGAGCTGCATCGCGTTCCAATTCGCGTTGCAGCCATGAGGCCACCTCGTTATCGATAATCTTCCATGCCTGTGCCGACGCCTCCTCCCTTCGCGAACGACCCTGCATAGCGACCTGCTCCAAATCATTCAATGTATAGAGAAATATATCATCCAGGGCCTCCACTTGCGCATCGACCTCGACGGGAATACCTGTATCAATGACAAGGATTGGACGCCGTCGGCGGGCCCGCAATGCAGCCTGCAGCTCAGACACCTCTAATTCAACTCGTCCGGTACCATTAGCACAGACCACTATATCTGCACGCGCTAATGCCCCGTCCAGCTTTTCAACCGGTTCGAATCGATAACCGCGTTCACGAGCCTCTCCCTCGGTGCGTTGAGAATGGGCCATAAGCCCGAAAGAGGACAAACCGGTCGCCCGTAATTGCTCGCTAACCAGCTCACCCATATCGCCAAGACCAAACAGGAGCGCATGCTTATCGGTTAAGTCACCATGAAGATTGCGTGCAACAGATACAGCTGCCGACGCTAACGAAACAACTCCAGCGGCGATGTCTGTTTCACCTCGCACACGTTTCGCAGCCCGAAATCCATGTTGGAACGTTCGTGATAGCAAAGAATCCAAACGTCCTGCTTCCTCTGCAAGACGATAGCAGTCTTTGAGCTGCCCCAGAACTTGGGGCTCACCAATCACTTGACTATCAAGGGACGAGGCAACTGCAAATATATGGCGAACCGCCGCCTCATCGCATAGAAAATATGTAGACGCCTCAATTTCTTCTAACTCAACATTTGCGGTTGCCGCCAGAACGTCGCGCGCAATGGCAGCACCAAAAAAAGGATCTGAATGAGCCATCTGCACTTCTACTCTGTCACAGGTCGACATCAGCAAAAAATTTTCCACTCCGTCTTTACACAATAGCCGCGACACCTCGGGGACCATAGTTTCTGTAACGAAAAGACGTTCACGCAACGCCACACCGCTAGAGCGATGGTTGGCTCCAACGACGGCAATACGTTTTGTCTCAGCTCGGGACACGGATAAGTCGCTAACGGTATTGGGCCAGACCGGTCGTCAATTCATCCAGCGCGATTTCCGACTGCTCGCCTGTTTCCATATTGCGTATTTGGGCGACACCACGCGCCAATTCATCATCTCCAATAATAACAATCACCGCCGCATTTAGTTTATCGGCACGTTTCATTCTTCGGCTCAAGTTTCCTGAATAACCTACATCGACCACAAATCCATTACCGCGCAGAAATTCCCCCAATTGTTGTACTTTTTCAGTGGCCAGGTCCCCAAGCGGTGCCAGGGCAACAATAGGCTGTTTGGCCAAATCGGCCTCCATCAGCATTGCGAGACGTTCTATACCAGCAGCCCAGCCAACACCGGGTGTTGGTGGCCCACCCATAAGTTTGATCAGTCCGTCATATCTTCCGCCTGCTAATACTGTGCCCTGGGCACCCAGCGCGCTTGTTGTGAACTCGAATGCCGTGTGCCCGTAGTAGTCGAGCCCCCGCACTAGCCGTGAATTCAACTTATATGGCACTCCGATCCGCTCTAGACCCTCTTTCACGTTATCGAAAAAAAGGCGGCTTTCCTCAGTCAGGAAGCTAGTAAATTCGGGTGCATCCGCGACGATCGCCTGGTCCACTTCGTTTTTCGAGTCCAGGATTCGTAATGGGTTGCGCCTAAAACGTTCTTGACTTTCCGTAGACAAATTACCCAGGTGAGGTGTCAGAAAAGCTATCAAAGCGTTGCGATAATTTTCACGACTTTCGGGATCACCAAGCGTATTCAACTCTAGGGTAACTTGCTCCCTAAGCCCCAAATCAGACAATACTCGGTAACCGGCAGCAATAACGTCGATGTCGGCTGCGGGGCTCGCAACACCAATTAATTCGATGCCAACCTGATGAAATTGCCGGAGGCGACCTTTTTGCGGTCGTTCACGACGAAACATAGGTCCTGCATAAAAATATTTTAGTGGTATCTGTTGGGCTAGTCCCTCAGAAATAAAAGACCGTGCAACACCGGCGGTATTTTCCGGGCGCAAAGTGAGATGGTCGCCATTGCGGTCTTCAAAACTATACATTTCCTTTGTGACAATATCGGATGTATCACCGAGCGTACGCGAAAATACCTGCGTGAATTCAAATATAGGTGTCGCAACCTCTTCAAAACCATATAACCCCACCACATTTCGAGCCACATCAACCACATTTCTGTGCCGACGCATTTGGTCAGGTAAAAGATCGTGAGTGCCGCGAACCGGCTGTAATCTAGCCATTGTAAATTAATTTTCTTCGGTTATCCCGTACAGAGAAAACGGCCAGACTGTGCCTGCCCATAAGTCAAAGACCAAGCAATGACGATAGTACCATTAGATACATTAAGATGTTTAGGGTACCGTTTTTTTAGATTGAGTTTTTTCGTTAGGCTGTTGCTGCAGCCCCACCATGTCTCGTATAGCATTTCCCTGCCTTAAAGCCACTGGATCTAGCCAAATATTTCGTCGAACAGATCCCTTCGGTCCAATAGACGGCACATTTTCTCCATCCACCATAATTTCAATGCCTCCGGCATTGCCTGTCATCAAAACTAACCCGGTTTTGTTGGGTGCCAAATACCTATCTCCGGCGTATAAAACACGTGTGAGCAAAACTTGGTCGGTTTCAATATCACTAATTTCCACCCATGCGGGACTTATCGCTGATATCACGATTCGAGAATCACCTGTGTCTACGCCATATATTTTTGGCTCACGCAGCGTAACCGCAATCGGTTCTTCCTGTTCTGACTGTTCTGACTTTTCCCCGACATGCAAATCAATCGGCGGCGCAGAAGATGAATCAGCATTCTCAGGGGGTACCGCCGCCTTTGGCTCAATAGTTCTAGAGGCGGTGAGCGAGGCTAGAGCAGCATCACCCTTACTATCTACCGTTTCAGTCACTTTGGGCGTCGCCATTGCCGGCCCAACTTCAACAGTTTTATTATCCGCACTAGCTTTTGCAGCCGACCCCGCCGTCTGTCTTTGATCAGTAACCCTTTTTAAGTTCTCGGGCAGTGGCGGCACAACTTCAGCGACAAATCCACCCGCATCAGAGAAATACATCCAACCGGAATAAGCGACTACAACCATAACCGCGGAAATAATGAGAATTGCGGCACTAGGAACTTTGCCTTCGCTAAGAGGAGACGGGAAGACAAGTTCCGTCTTTGAAATTAGTCCTCTTTGTTCGGCCTTGAAGCGCTCAACAAGGGGTTCGCTGTCGAGGCCTAGGTGCTCCGCATAGGACTTCACAAATCCTAATGCATAGACCGGCCCCGGCAAATCCCCGATGCTACTGTTTTCAATAGCCTGCAAGTACGGAAACCGAATATGCAGCATTTCAGAGACCTGGCGCAAATCCAGACCCTGTTCCTCGCGAATTTGCCGCAAGGTTTCTCCAACCCTAATCGCCTCATGTGCTATGGTGCGTTACTCCTCTTACCAAACCTAAGATTTTCCTCCACTGCGACCTAGATACCAATAATATTAATGCTCCTCTCGCACACGCCTCACCGACCCATGAGGGAACTAGATTCTGCATACATACGACGACGCATAAAACTATACTACTTCTATGCGCCAACAATAAACCGGATGGCGTCGTTATCCAACCTATTAAGAAATCAAACTACAATGTGGTTTTGGCTGGCGAAATCGACAAGCAGGTCCCGCAAACTATGATTTGAAGACCCTAATTGGCCTTGAAGAAATTTTGACAGCTCTTTTGCATTCAAACCCCTAAGCATTACGCGCACGGCACCAATTGATCCGGCGGGCATGGATAGACGGCGAAAGCCCAGCCCAATAAGCGCCATAGCCTCAATTGGCGTACCAGCCATCTCTCCGCAGAGGCTGACAGGTACGTTTGCCTTATCTGCCTCATACCGAACAGTTTTCAAAAATCGCAACATCGCCGGCGACAGCACGTCATATCGATCAGCAACCCGAGGATTGTTGCGGTCGCTAGCGAAAAGAAACTGAGCCAGATCGTTGGATCCAATGCTTAAAAAGTCTACCTGAGCGAGCAATTGCGGCAACTGGAACGCCAACGCTGGAATTTCCAACATACAACCAATCCGAGTATGTGAGGGTAATTCTTCGTGATTGCGCCTCGCACGATCAAATTCCTGCTCAAACAGCAATTTAGCCGCCTTTAGTTCCGCCACCTCGGAGACCATCGGGAACATCACATGAAGTTCACGGCCCGATGCTGCACGAATCAGGGCACGTAGCTGTAGTCGCAACAAAGACGGCCGATCTAGCGCAATACGCAGCGCGCGCCAGCCCATTGCGGGATTATCGTCCTCACTAGGACGAAAATAGGGAAGCAGTTTATCGCCACCGATATCCAACGTACGAAACACCACGGGCTTACCGCGCGCTGCATCATAAATTTCAGTGTATAGCTTCGTTTGCGCATCCATGCGGGGGAATTTAGCACTAATCATAAAAGGAATTTCGGTGCGACATAGGCCAACGCCATCCGCACCACTATCATGGAGACTCTGCAGTTCCATCGGCAATCCAACATTGATTTGCAACGATACGGCTTCACCGTCCTCCGTTACAGCCGCGAGATCGCGACTCGCTACGTATTCCGCCCGGATACGATTTCGAATATCAACAGATTCGGCAAAACTATTCCAAAGCTCGTCCCCAGGCCGGACATGAACCTGTGCCGCATCGCCGTCTAGCAGCAATCGATCATTCTTCTCGATCCTACTAATCGCACCGCGCACATTGCAAATCATAGGAATATCGAGTGCTTTCGCAACAATTGCTGTGTGTGACGTAGCCGATCCTTCATCGACAACCAATCCGCACAGACATGACCGGTCATAATCCAGCAGTTCAGCAGGCCCGATTGTACGTGCAACCAAAATTGCCTCTTCGGGAAGATCACTATCCCCTTCAATAGCAGCCCCCTCACCCATGAGATACTGTAACAAACGATAGGCGAGATCATCGAGATCCATCAGCCGTTCGCGAATATACGGATTTGGTGCCGCTGCCATACGCGCTCGTGTTTCATTTTGTACCTTAGCGACCGCAGCTTCAGCAGTAAGACCGCCGCGAACCGCCTCGCCAATGCGACGCGACCAACCTCTATCATCGGCAATCATGCGATAAGCGTCGAGAATTTCCAGATGCTCTCCGGAGCCATAACGTCGTCGCGTATCTTCAAACATAGTATCGAGCGAGGACTGCATCTCAACGAGCGCGTCCTTCAGCCGCTCCTCTTCGATAGCCGTATCTTCTGCAATCGTTTGACTAATGGCTGCGCCTCGGCCATGCACGACCGCATACCCCTTTGCTATACCGGCATTTAGCCGTGAGCCACTCAGGATTTCCGGGTGCACCG
This sequence comes from Rhodospirillaceae bacterium, assembly GCA_002724395.1. Taxonomy (GTDB): domain Bacteria; phylum Pseudomonadota; class Alphaproteobacteria; order UBA8366; family UBA8366. The sequence goes on from PBOR01000043.1 coordinate 7,832, forward strand.
CAATGACTTGATCGAGCCCATCCCGATCTTCAATCTCCGGGAGGTCACCGCCGGAAATCATTTCTGCCAATACCATGGCAACGGTTTCCAAAGTTTCGATTTCCTCTTCGGCAAAATTACGCGCCAACTGACTCTGTATGGCAAGCACGCCATAAACTCGTCCGTTACGTAATATTGGAACCCCCAATAGGGACTGGAAAATTTCCTCCCCAGTTTCAGGCTTATAGGCAAAACGCGGATGGTTCTGAGCGTCAGCCAGCGCTAAAGAACGAGTCCGTTCGGCAATATAACCGATTAACCCCTCACCAACGTTTAATTGAGTGCGAAAGATCGCATCTTTGCGCAGGCCCTCCGTACCGTAAAGCACCAACTTACCCCCGCGACGCAGTACATATATGGAACAAACCTCCGCCACCATACCTTCAGCAATAAAGTGAGTGATTTGATCAAGCCGTTCGCTCGGCGCACCGTCACTTGCCATGACATCCCGCAATTGCCGGAGCAGATGGCGTGAACCGACCCAATTTTTTTTCGCGTTCATCGGATCCTTCGCTTCAGACTTATCAGCATTTCTGCTTTGGCCAAGGCTGCGTCAATCAAATCAATTCAAATAAACTGTGTAAAAGCTCTACGGTGCATCCAGCTGATAGGCCGCATGCAAAGCGCGCAATGCTAGTTCAGTATATTCCTCAGCGATCAAAACGCTAATTTTGATCTCAGAGGTAGAAATCACCTGGATGTTAATACCCTTTTCCGCAAGCGTTTCGAACATTTTCTGAGCTACGCCAGCATAACTCCTCATACCTACGCCAATAACCGACACTTTTACGACATCTTGATCGGTTAAAATATCGTCAAAAGTCAGGTCGTCGCCGAAGGCCTTAATCACCGCCAACGCACCCTCAAAATCAGTTTTTAAGACCGTAAAAGTAATATCCGTGCTATTTCCATCTGACGCTGTGCTTTGAACAATCATGTCCACATTAATATTGGCATTAGCTAGCGGCCCAAATACAGCCGCGGCAGCACCCGGCCGGTCATGCACGCCAACTAATGTTATCTTTGCTTCGTCACGACTATAGGTGATGCCGCTTACCACCTGCTGTTCCACGATTTCATCCTCATCCACTACAAACGTTCCGGCCGAATCCTCGAAGCTGGACCTAACCTGTAACCGCACCGCTTGATTCATAGCCAGCTCAACAGAGCGCGTTTGCAGAACTCGCGCACCTAAAGAGGCCATCTCCAACATTTCTTCGTAGGTAACTTTTTCGAGCTTCTGCGCTCGTGTCACAATTCTAGGATCACTTGTATAGACGCCATCTACATCAGTGTAGATATCACACTGGTCCGCTTTGAGTGCCGCCGCCAATGCAACCGCACTTGTATCCGAACCACCTCTGCCGAGGGTAGTTAGCCGCCCTCTAGGGTCAATACCTTGGAAACCGGCGACAATCGGAACCTCCCCGCCATCAAGACAAGTTAACAAATTACTGGGGTCGATATTTTTAATCCGAGCTTTTCCATGAGCACCATCGGTTTCGATCGGAACTTGCCAAGCGAGCCAGGACCTAGCCGGCACATCAATTTCGTGTAGCGCCAACGCAAGCAATCCGCTGGAAATTTGCTCGCCTGACGAAATGATTGAATCCGCTTCGCAACCACCGTGCAGATCACTCAATTCCGAGACGTAACCTATCAATTTGTTGGTCACACCAGCCATTGCGGATACTGCAACAACCGCACGGTTTCCTGCGTCAATTTCGGCTTTGACGCGCCGTGCCGCATTGCGCATACAATTGAGATCCGCAACTGAGGTACCACCGAATTTCATCACAACCAATGACATAGAAAAGAAAACCTTTACAAATCGACCCAGCAAACCCTTATCAACTTAAATATTATCGGGTAGTTGCCCTTAAAGAGCGGCGTATCCATACTCATTTGGACCGAGGCACGCAAGCATGAGACATCTGAGGAAAGACTTAAACCATTGATGAATAAAGAATCACTTATTCCTATCGACGGTACCGTCGACGCCGCTGAGATCGAGAAATTTACAGCCATGGCTGAAGAATGGTGGGATGCGAATGGAAAGTTTAAACCGCTCCATAAGCTAAACCCCGCCCGACTTGGGTTTCTACGCGACCGTATCGCTGCCCATTTTGGGCGTGACCCGATGGCCACTAATCCACTCAAAGACCTAACCGTTTTAGATATAGGTTGTGGCGGCGGCTTGATGACCGAGCCGTTAAGACGACTTGGAGCAACCATGACAGCGGTAGATGCAGCTGAAAGAAACATCGAAATTGCCCGAATCCATGCACAAAAAATGGCACTTGATATCGATTATCACTACGCGACCGCTGGACAGCTAGCCGCAAAAGGAAAACAATTTGATGCCGTCGTTAATATGGAAGTGATTGAGCATGTGGCGGACATTCATAAATTCCTGGGCGAGTGCGCGCAATTGGTTAGGCCCGGCGGGCTTATGGTTCTTGCGACCCTCAATCGTACGGCCAAATCGTTTATGCTCGCTATCGTGGGTGCTGAATATTTGCTGAGATGGCTACCTCGGGGGACACATGAATGGCAAAAATTTGTTAAACCCTCCGAACTCGCCGCCGCTTGCCGGCCGTTAGACCTAGAGATAACCGAGCTTATGGGCCTCCGTTACGACCCTTTGAGGGACCGCTGGCAGCTAGCGCCAAATAGTTTAGACGTCAATTATATGGCAGTGACAGAAAAATTGATCAAGGAATAGCCACGGTATTATTTTGTCATGACCCGCGTCGTCGATACAATCCACAGACCCAATCGTCCTCTTCGTAGTAACACATTTCTGAGTTTCGTGAATAGATGCGGAAAAAGCCTAATTCTCTTCTGACACCAAATAGCGACCTGTATTTTTTCTAGGCTCACACTCGATACTCAATCCCAACTTCACACAACAATACTCAATAGTAATTACAAACCTTATCCCAGCAAGAAAGGCTTGAGAGGTTCCCGTGAAAAATTTATTTGGCCAACATCGACCAGCCCGCCTTACCGAGTTGAAACTTTATTCCACAAACGGTTAATGGAGATGGGGACAACGAACTTGCCACCGCGAAACGACCATCACCACCAAGCAATTTAAAAGCAACATACCAATAATAATTTAACGATTTCCTATTAATTCGGGGCTTATTTTACGTCAAGACACCAAGAACTGCGCGCATGATCCGCTACAGCTACGTCGAAAACAATACCGTTCAGATCCCTGTATTTACGTTCATATTTCGGCCCCTTGCCGACATTTTTTACTTGGCCGTGATAGACGCCACCAGCATTCTCGATTGCCAACGCACCCTCTTCGATATCGTCGACAAGGAAACCCAAATGATGGATGCCGACAAAATCATTGCCGCGTTCATCTTCAGCGTTGTTGTTTTTTTTAATATCTAAAATAGCTAGACTGACTACTCCATCAGACATCATTACTGCTACATCGGATTGCCTAACCCGTTCCAGGCCAAATGCTTCTTCATAAAATTTTGCTGCTTCTTCCAAATCCCGGACCGCAATCGCAATATGGCGGAGTTTTGCCATTGTTTCCTCCTATGGTTTGCTCGTGCGCAAACTTGCACGGATTATTAGCCTAACGCCATAACGTTAATCTGCAATAGCTGTGCTATTTTTACACGCGATAAGATAACCATTAAATACTAACAACAAGTGCCTAATATTAGAATTCTCGGTTAACTATCGGTACGTGAAACCCAGGGAATTCGGGCAAACGCTACGCCCTCTTCCTCCAAAGCACGTGCGTCATCATCAGTTGTCTCGCCATAAATATTACGGCTTTCCGCTTCGTCATAATGTATTTTGCGCGCTTCTTCAGCAAACTCGCTGCCCACATAATCACAGTTTTTTTCGACTTCTTCGCGCACTTTGACCATCATTTGACGCAATTCAGAGAATTTTTTTTGTTTGGCCTCTTCCGAAGTGCTATTTCGGGCCGATGCAATGCGCGGCGCCATCGGCGCCTTAACAATGTTACAATCACCACAAACAGGACACGCAACTTCACCTGCTTTACTTTGTTTTTCAAAAGTAGCACCGTCTTTAAACCAAGCCTCGAATTGATGTTCTTTACTGCAACGAAGATTAAACAAAATCATGCTTTTTTACGCCCGACTGAATTAAAGAAACACTTTTTCACTTTGTAAATGGTACTGAAAAGAAAAAATAGCAAGCCAATCCATATCCCTAATCACCATGAGTCCCAAGAATCCGATTGGGTTAAACGGTTCGCTCACCGTGTAACTCATGATAGCGCAGTCTTAGACGTAGCCTGCGGATCGGGGCGCCAGGGGCGTTTTTTCTAAACAAAGGCTACCAAGTGACATTCGTCGATAAAGATATTGCCGAAGTGAGCGATTTACTCGAACACCCAAATGCTCAAATAATTGCGGGAGACTTGGAGGCCGGTCCTTGGCCGCTCGGAACGAAACAGTTTCAGTGCATGGTTGTCGCCAACCATCTGTGGCGACCCAACTTTAGGCGATTACTATCGCAATTAGACGGCCTATTAATCTACGAAACATTCGCCAAGGGTAACGAACAATACGGCCACCCGCGAAATCCGGATTTTTTGTTGCAAAAAGGCGAGCTTTTCGAACGTATCCGAGGCCATTGCCAAGTACTTGCTTATGAACAGCGAACTTTGCACTATCCATCACAGGCTATCGTACAAAGGATTGCCGCCCGCACCTTTTAAACGCCTTCATGCCAAGCCACTAAATCGGTTTATCGTGTAAAAGGGAGGGTATCATAGAGCGAGCTTCGTCGATTTTACTAAGGTCTATATCTCCATAGACAATCCCAATTTCTTCCCCTCCGTCCGCCAAAACTTTTCCCCACGGATCGACTATTAAGGAATGCCCGTAACTTTTACGACCATCTTCATGATCACCGCACTGCGCTGGTGCCACAATGAAAGTGCCAGTCTCGATAGCACGCGACCGCAATAGTACATGCCAATGAGCTTCGCCAGTGCGCCGCGTAAACGCGGAGGGCACTGTAATGATGCCGGCACCCGCTTGAGCCAGGGCACGGTAAAGGTAAGGGAAACGAACATCATAACAAATGGTGAGACCAAGGGTACCCCAAGGCGTATCTGCCGCTGATGTGCCATCGCCGGGCCGATAGGTTTCTGATTCACGAAATGTACTCCCATCGGCGAGATTAACATCAAACATATGAATCTTGTCATACCGCGCCACAACTTTCCCGTCTGAAGAAATTAAGAATGAGCGATTTCCGAGCCTCTCGTCATCTCCCAATCTTAAGGCGAGAGAGCCTATGAGTATCCAAACGCCTAATTCCTTCGACAGAGCCCGGTAAGCCGCGAGAGAGGGATCCTCTTGCTCTAGCCTAGCCGCTGCTTTGGCTAGTGTACCACGTCGCTGGCAAATGTTGACAACCTCTGGCAAAGTTATCAAAGAAGCACCCTTGGCGGCGGCTTCTCTAATCATTTTGGAAGAGGCCCTAATATTTGCCGCGACACTCGTTGAAGACGATGTCTGAACACAGGCGACCTTTAGGTCAGTTACCAACTAACGCTCCAGCATTGGGTCAAGTTTTCCAGCAGCTTCAAGAGCGAATAGATCATCACACCCACCTACATGCTGGTCTCCTATAAAAATTTGTGGAACAGAAGTCGCGCCATTAGCGCGTGTAACCATCAACTTTTTCTGTTCGGGCTGAATGATCACGTCAACCTCAGTAAATTCGACATTTTTTTGAGAAAATAATCTTTTAGCGCGATGGCAAAATTCGCAAAGAGGTGCGGTATAAATTTCTACTTTAGCCACATTTTTAATCCATTGATTTGATGTTGTATATTGAACGCTTTTGCGCATGGCTTGCGGTCACGAGTTATATAAACGGCGCAAGCCACACCCAAATTTAACGACACTTTCGCACATTCCTCCAGCGTTACGCCAGTCTTGAAAAGTTATCTCACAATTAACTCGTTTGCATTTTATAAACAGGCTTAGGCAAAAGGCCCTAGCGGGGTTCCGATTCCAGACAAGCCCAGACATGCTGTCCTGCAGATGTGTTGAATAGCGGACTACGCTAAAAATATTTGATGCACCTTCGGTAACGCGATACTGGTTTTGAGGTGAAAGTTTGTTGCCATAGATTAATATTTTAAACCTATGCATAGTGACGCCGTGTCCCAGCCAATTCATATATTTGACCGAAAACGAGTGCGCCAAAAAAGAAGCCGCGCCGCAGCGAATTTTTGCGAGCATGATTTTTTGTTTCGCGAAATCAAAGACCGTCTAACAGATCGGTTACTAGATATTGATCGTGCCTTTGAGGTAACGTTCAACTTGGGTGCGCGGCACCCAGTAATCACTGAACGAACGGCAATCACCGCAGATTTGACCACCGCTTACCGCAAGACGGTTGCTTTACCCTATCTGGTTCTTGACGAAGAATTTTTGCCAATTGCCAAAAACAGTTTGGATTTAGTTGTGAGCAATCTTTGCCTTCATTGGACAAATGATTTGCCTGGAACCTTGCTACAAATCTGCCAGGCATTAAAACCAGACGGTCTCTTTCTCGCAGCATTCTTAGGTGGTGATACGCTAATAGAACTTCGGTCCAGCCTAATGGAAGCAGAAATGGAAATTACCGGAGGTGCTGGGCCAAGGGTGTCGCCCTTTGCGGATATCCGTGATGCGGGTGGTTTGCTACAGAGGGCGGGGTTTGCGTTACCTGTCACCGACCAAGATAAAATCACGGTTACATACGACAATGCATTTAAACTAATGGCGGACCTTAGAGGGATGGGCGAAAGTAATGCCCTAGTCGAAATGCCACGCGCCGTTCCCCGTCGCCTATTGTTTGCGCGTGCAGCGGAAATTTACCATGAACGCTTTGCCAATGACGAAGGGCGCATCCCCGCGACCTTTGAAGTGCTTTATTTGCATGGCTGGACCCCCGCAGACACCCAACCGAAGCCGCTCAAACCAGGAAGTGCTCGAGGCAGATTAGCGGACGCATTGAATTCACTTGAATTGTCTGCCGGAGAAAAGGCAAAACCCCAGACATAAAAACTGAGGACGCATAGAGAATGTTCGATCAACAAACGCCCAACCGGCTCGAAATCTTTCTGACAATAAGTGAAGCATATGAATTTCTTTGGGCAAATAGAAACGACTTTGCGCGTATGAGCGCTCTTCCGGTTTTAATTTTGGCTTTTGCCGATGTGATCGCGATAGCGTTCTTTCCCATGCAAGATGGCAGAATTACCTACCAAGCCTGGGCGGTGAGGCTTGTACCTGCAGTATTTTTGTACGTGATGTTTAGCGTTGCCTGGCATCGTCGATTTTTGCGTTCATCGGAAACTAGTACATTCTGGGAGGCCCTTCGTTGGGACGGACGTAAGACAGTATTCTTTATAAGACTAATTAGCATTTTTCTATGCGTCGCCCTAATTAGCCTTTCACCGACTATCATTATCGCTATCATCGGCTTTATCATTTCCACAATGTCTGGTGTCATCGGCATGTCAGCAGTGCCCCCCCAAGGAATTAGCCTGTTGGGCTCAACAATAGTTATGACGATTGCGCTGTTACTGTATGCACGCTTATCCTTGTGGCTACCGGCAACTGCTGTAGATGAAAGGTATGGCCCTACTGCCATCTGGAGACTTGGCCAGGGTAATAGCTGGTCACTCGTCGGCATAACTTTGGGCGCAGCTCTGCCCATGATGCTTGGCGCCTTCGCCATCGGATCTTTTGTTCAGTCCTTTGTTACAGGCCTTGGCATCAACGGCCATTTAACCGGACGCCTAATTACAGCTCTGGCTTCGGGATTCTGCAACTACGTAACGTTAGCTGCAGAGATCACAGCACTATCGATTGCCTACCGAAAATTATTACAGCAAAAAAATGCCGGCGTACCGTTCTTCCAAAACGACTAAAGAAAATCTCGCAACATAGCTACAAGCGGCTTGTCCGCAGGCGGCATTGGAAAATCCCCTAATCTATTTGGATAGACCCATTTCAGGGTTTGACCTTCCTGGGCCTGGGGAATTCCTTGCCAAACACGGCAAAGGTATAACGGCATTAAGAGGTGACATTTATCATAGATATGGCTTGCAAAAGTAAAGGGCGCAAGGCAGCTAGTTTTAGTGTCGATGTTGATTTCTTCCGCAAGTTCACGCACCAGCGCTATCTCCGGCGTTTCATTATCCTTCACCTTTCCGCCAGGAAACTCCCAAAGACCGCCCATGGGCTTCCCAGCCGGACGCTTTGCAATTAGCACACGCCCATCCGGGTCGACCAACGCCGCGGCAACGACTAGCAATATCGGCTTTGCCACCCCTTGACGCGGTAATTGCCAACAGCCGTCACCAGTTTGTGACATGATTTTAACTGCGGTAATCAGCATTAATGCTGATATAGTCGTGAGTCAAATCACAGGTCCACACGCGCGCTTTGCCAGCGCCGACGCCGACATCAACTTCAATGGTAACACTTTGCTCTTTAAGGTGCCTTGCAATCGGCGCTTCTCTATACGCATCAATAAGCCTACCGTTTTTCGTAATTGGAATGCCCCCCATCGCGATTGACAACTTATCACGGTCAGCCTTCTCTCCGGCCTTCCCAATCGCCATCACAATACGCCCCCAATTTGCATCCTCACCGGCGATAGCAGTTTTCACCAAAGGAGAATTCGCAATCGCGAGACCTATGCGTTTTGCCGCTCTCGCTGATGCAGCGCCAGTTACATCGATAGTAATAAACTTAGTAGCACCTTCGCCATCGCGTACCACTTGCGTTGCAAGGTCGATCATCAAATCTGTCAAAGCTTGTCGGAAGTGCCGCAAATGCGCTTGAGCCGGCCCAGACACTGACTTATGACTTGCGGCGCCTGTTGCTGCCAATAACACTGTATCACTGGTCGAAGTATCGCTATCGACAGTAATGGAGTTGAAGCTCCTATCTGTACCATAATCGAGAAGTTTTTGAAGCGTCGGAGCCGGAATTTTAGCATCAGTGAAAATAAAGCTCAGCATCGTTGCCATATCCGGCGCTATCATACCCGAACCCTTCGCTATACCAACGATCCGAACCGGCGAACCGGCTATTTCGGTTTCAATACAGGCGCCTTTTGAGAAAGTATCGGTAGTACGAATGGCATCTGCAGCGTCAGACCAACCGTTCGGTGTTAGCGCCTTCACCGCACCTGGCAGTCTTTCACCGATCGCTTTGGGGGGCAATGGCTCTCCGATGACGCCGGTCGATGCCAGGAACACCTCCGCCTTTCGGCAATCAAAATGGCGAACAGCGGCCTTGATCGTCTCCGCAACGGTTTGATCACCGGCTTTTCCAGTAAACGCGTTGGCATTTCCTGAATTGACAATAATAGTGCGCGCTTTGCCGCGCCTTATAACCTGTCGGCACCAGTCAACCGGTGCAGAGGGGCACTGGGAAGACGTGAATTTTCCCGCTATAGTCGTTCCCGCTTGCAAATCAGCAACAAAGAGGTCACGCTTCTTACCTTTCTTCAATCCCGTGGATAGGCCAGCAACCCGAACGCCATCAACCGTCGGTAAAAACGGAAAGTCAGTCGGCGCTAATGGTGAGCGCTTCAACACAATCAATTACCGAGAAGGCTTTGGCGCAGCAGGCGGTGAAACCGATTCCTGAGGAGCAGCGCGGGCCGTCTTACCATCAAAAGAAAAGCGCTGAACTTTTGTCTGCGCTAACAGGTCCGATACAACCTGGTTGCTGAACTTTTGGCCCACCTTTTGTCTAAGCATAGGACGCATTTTCTCAAAAGTTGGCATCTTTCTCTTACGACGATCTTCGAGTTTAATAACATGCCACCCAAAGTCTGACTTGACCGGCTTTTGCGTTACCTGCCCCACCTTCAAAGCGAAAGCTGCGTCAGAAAAAGGCTTCACCATTTCATCTCTCTTAAAATAATTGAGATCGCCGCCCCGAGACGCAGTTCGGCCTATGGAGTATTTTTTCGCCAATTCAGCAAAATTTTGACCCGTATTTATAAAATTAATAATTTCTTTGGCTTTAGACTCCGTTTGCAACAAGACATGGCGCGCCCGTACCTCTTCAATCCCTTCATTTCTCTTTGCTAGAATTTTATACTCGTCCCTCAATATCTTATCGGTAATCTGCTTTCTTACTAAATCGCCCAGGTAGACATCTCGAACCAGAGCATCCTCCGCACGTTTTAACTGGCGTTTTACTCGGGGATCATTCTCCAATTTCAAACGTCTGCCATATAAAGTTAGCATTTTTGCGACAATAACTGATTCCAGCAGGCTCGAATAATGACGATTGAGGCCCGCACGGCGAACTCGCGGCGGCAAGGCGCGGAAAGCGCTGATTATATCTTGTTGGTAAATTGGCTCTCCCACAACACGAGCCACAACTATTTTTTTTGCAGCACCCGTAGTTCCTGAGGTCGACTGAGACAACAGAACACCTTCTTCTGCCAAGCTTTCCTTGGATGACAGAAGCGTAAACGAAACAATTGCGGCCATACCAAATAGTGCTACACGAACCATGGATAAATCCTTAAAATGAGGCTTAATGTTCATAATAAAACGTGGTCATTTATATCCATTGGCATAATGCACACCTTATGAATGCATACAAGGTTTCTAGAGTTTGATTGACAGTAGCCCACAGCATAACTATCTCACACACTGATACTGCACTACGCAATAACCATAACAATAATTTTAACGCGCTGAGGATTTCATGCTAGGCGGATTGCTTAAATCGATGTTCGGCACCGTCAACGACCGTATTTTAGGCCAAATGCAGCCACAGGTCGATGCGATAAACGCCCTAGAAAAAGAGATGGAAGTGCTGGACGACGGCGCTTTGAGTGCTCGGACCGCTTGGTTGCGTGAGCGTCTAGAAGGCAGGGAAACACTGGACGACATTCTAGTTGATGCTTTTGCTACGGTTCGCGAAGCGGCAAAACGTACCCTCGGACAACGGCATTACGATGTTCAGTTACTCGGCGGCATGGTGCTCCATCAGGGAAAAATTTCCGAAATGAAGACAGGTGAAGGTAAAACTTTGGTATCCACCCTGCCGGTTTACCTAAACGCTTTAGAAGGTAAGGGCGTTCATGTCGTAACCGTCAACGATTATCTAGCAAAACGCGATTCGGAGTGGATGGGCCAAATATACGGTTTTCTCGGCATGACAGTCGGTTGCATAGTCCACGAGCTAGACGATGCTAAACGCCAGATTGAGTATTCCGCTGACATTACATACGGCACCAACAACGAATTCGGATTCGACTATTTACGCGATAATATGAAATTTCACTTGGAGGAAATGGTTCAGCGTGAATTTAATTTTGCCATCGTTGACGAAGTAGATTCGATCCTCATCGACGAAGCACGAACGCCGCTCATTATTTCAGGCCCAACAGATGATTTTGCCGACGAATACCGCAAGGTAGACGCGTTAATCCCCCAACTTACTGAAGAGCATTACAAAAAGGACGAAAAACAACGCACGGTAAATCTCACAGAGGAAGGCCAAGAGCGCATTGAAGAACTGCTTGCCAAATCCGGTATGCTAAGTGAGGGAAACTTGTACGACTTGCAGAACATTTCATTGGTTCATCATGCAAATCAAGCGTTACGCGCTCATACTCTATTCCAACGTGATACAGATTACATTGTTAAGGACAATAAAGTCATAATTATCGATGAATTTACTGGAAGAATGATGGAAGGTCGGCGCTACTCTGACGGCTTACATCAAGCGTTGGAAGCGAAAGAAAAAGTAGAAGTACAGCAAGAAAACCAAACACTAGCGTCTATCACATTCCAAAATTATTTCCGCCTTTATCCAAAATTGGCTGGCATGACGGGCACCGCAATGACGGAAGCCGGAGAATTTGCGGAAATTTATTCGCTTGAAGTGATCGAAGTCCCAACAAATCGCGACATGGTTCGCGCTGATATGGATGACGAAGTTTACCGCACGACGCTCGAAAAATATCAGGCCATTTTAGAACAAATTCAGGAATGCCTAGCGCGCAAACAACCGGTTTTGGTTGGCACGGTCAGCATTGAAAAATCGGAAGAGCTAGCTGATTTTCTCAAAAAAGGAAAAATCAAACATAGCGTTCTAAACGCCCGACATCACGAGCAAGAAGCATTTATAATAGCGGATGCGGGTATGCCGGGGGCAGTTACTATCGCAACCAATATGGCCGGCCGTGGCACCGATATTCAACTTGGTGGCAACCTGGAAATGCGCCTTGCTAAAGAATTGGGTACCATGGTGATCGAAGAGGTAGACCCAGAAAAACTAAAAGCCATAAAGAATGATATTGAAGCCAATCGGCAAATAGTCCTCGAAGCTGGCGGATTATTCGTACTGGGCACAGAGCGTCATGAGTCAAGACGCATCGACAACCAATTGCGAGGCAGAGCAGGCCGCCAAGGCGACCCAGGCGCATCAAAGTTCTTCGTCAGCCTTGAAGACGACCTTATGCGAATTTTTGGTTCCGAACGCATGGACGGCATGTTGCGAAAGCTAGGCCTTGAGGACGGCGAAGCAATCATTCATCCCTGGATTAATAAAGCCCTTGCGAAGGCGCAAGAAAAGGTGGAAGAGCGCAATTTCGAAATTCGTAAGCAGTTACTCCGTTTCGACGACGTTATGAACGACCAACGCAAAGTTATATTTGAACAACGCAAAGAGCTAATGCGTTCTGATGATGTGAATGCGACTATTATTGAAATGCGCCACGATTTGATCGAAGATTTGGTAGCACAGCACATTCCCGAAAGTGCAATGCCGGAGCAATGGACACTGGATGCGTTGCAAGGCGACTGTAAACGAATGTTCGGCATGGATCTTCCAATCAGCGATTGGGCAGCAGAAGAAGGCATTGCAGAACAAGAAATTTGTGAGCGGGTTTGCGACGCGCTCGACACTAAAATGGCAGAAAAATCAGCAAATTATGGTCCAGATATGATGCGGATCGCGGAAAAAAGCCTATTACTGCAAATTCTTGACCAAAACTGGAAAGACCATCTCCTACAACTCGATCATTTACGCCAAGGTATCGGCCTGCGTGCATATGGTCAGCGCGACCCGTTGAATGAGTATAAAAAAGAAGCCTTTGAAATCTTCGAAGACCTTCTTAATCGAATACGTGAATCCGTCACTACACTGCTGGCCGACATCGAAATGAAGGCCGAAATGCCGATGCTGGAAGTTAAATCAGAAAACTACCCTGAAATGATGGAATCACGGGAAGATCCTTACCTAGTTACAGATGCAGAGGCCACACCCATTGAGGAGAGCATTGCTCCAATTAGGAACCGGCAATCTGCAGCTACAATTGACCCTGAAGACCCCAGTACATGGGGCAAAGTAGCCCGCAATGCACCCTGCCCATGCGGATCAGGGAAAAAGTACAAGCATTGTCACGGCAAACTCCAATGACGAAGCAGCGCTATTAGTCGAGTTTTCTAGTAATCGACCAAGGGCACTTTTCCCGTCGCTTTTATCCCCTTCGGATCACCAACAACAGTAATAGTTAGTGCTTCCGTATCGATCACCCTTTTTGCCAATTTTTTGATCTGGCTTAAGCTGACTGCATTGATCAAATGCCGCCGATTTCTCAAATAATCAGGGCCAAGACGATAATATTGCAGCGTAGCTAGCAACTCGGCAATCCGGTCCGAACTTGAAAAGCGAAGCGGGAACGACCCATTAATAAACTTCTTTGCGTTCTTTAGTTCGGCTTCAGAGACACCTTTAACCGCTATCCGTTGCCATTCCTCCCGCAAAACCCTGAGCGATTCGGCAACACGATCATTTGCAGTTGACAAGCGACCTGCTAGCAAAGGTGCTGCCCGGCGTGGACTAAGATAAGTGTATACGGAGTAGGCAAGACCCCGTTTCTCGCGCACCTCGTTATAAAGCCGCGATGTAAAACTACCGCCACCTAAAATGTGGTTCATAACGTAAGCTGCATAGAAATCTGGATCGAAACGTGTCACGCCTTTTTGTCCGAATATGACCACGCTTTGCGGAATATCTTTTTTCACCACTATTAGCGCTCCCTTTGAACGAAGATTAGCATTTTGAATTTTTCGTCTCGGTGCTTTTGCCGGCAGCCCTCCAAAAACTTTTTCCAACATGGGTTTTAGCTCGCTCGCCGTCATGTCGCCAACCACGCTGACGATAAGCCGGTCGCGCGAAAAACTCTCCAGAACGTACGATTTCAAATCCTCCACAGACAGTCCTTCAACAGATTTCTGCGTACCAGTAATAGGGCGTGCATAAGCATGCTTGCCGTAAATCGCCTTAGACCAAACTCGACTCGCAATATATCCCGGACGTGAAGACCGACTTTTAAGACCTGTCAGGATTTGGGCACGAATGCGCTCAACGGCGTCTTTATCAAACCGTGGTTTCGTCAACGCCAGTGCGGTTAGTTTTATTGCACTATCTCTATATTTATTGAGCGTCTTAAGACTGCCACCGAAAGAATCCTGGCCGGCGTTAAAACTGAGTTGAATCGATTGATTTTCCAACTGACGTTGAAATGCCTGACTGCCTAAATCACCCGCCCCTTCATCCAGTAGTGCCGAGACCATATTAGCACGACCACCTTTGCCTTCCGGATCTAGGGATGCACCCGTCTCTCTAAAACTAAAATTCATAGAAATTAGGGGCATAGACGGATCATGGACGAGCCACGCCGTAATACCACTTGAGCTTTTAATGGATTCTATTTTTGCTGCAGAAGCAGGAGTAAAAATACTGAATATGCCAATGATGAAAACGAGAACAGCCAAAAAAATCCGCAATGAAACTATCATCACATATCCTCCGGCAGCAAAATCGCGGTCACCGACCCCTTCCGTCCTAATACTAATTTGATAACTTCGTTTACAGCTTTAACCTTAATTTTACCAATTCGTTCCGGCCATTCTTCCACATCTTCAAGCGTCAAACCGAGCGCTAAAGCTTCGCCAACAATACTAGCCGGCGCATATAGTCCATCGCGTGCATAAACAGCTGCATTTTGTAGCCGGGTTATAGCTTCGCTGACTTCCTGCTCCGAAACGCCGTTTTTGAGAAGTCTCATAAGCTCTTTTGTCATAGCCGCTTCTACATCCAAAACGGATTTACCCTGCAAAGGAGTCCCATAAAAGCCGATAGAGCCAGGCCCACGATTATATCCGTTATACCAAGCACCTGCGTTAACAGCGATTTTCTGCTCCACCACAAGCGAGCGATAGAGCCGGCTCGTTGTGCCGCCGCCAATTATCTCGCTAAGAACTTCGAGGGCATAAACCATCGATAGATTACCTGACTGAATCCCGGGCGCCATAATTTTTCGGGACCAACTAGGCTGACGCACCTGCGCATGACGAAGTGTTATACGTCGATCAGTCTGCTGTGGCGGCTCCGACCAGACGACACGCTTCGGCATGGAAGCTGAGGGAATTTTTCCGTAGTGCTTTTCAACTAATGGCCGAATTTTCTCTACGCTAACATCACCTGCATAAATTAATACCGCGTTATTGGGCGCATACCACTGGTGATAAAACTTTACCAAGTCTTCTAGCGTCAACGCCTTAATTTCGTGTTCCCAGCCAATTACAGGGACGCGGTAGGGGTGATTGAGATAAAATGCTGCATTAACCTCTTCGCGCAGCAGGGCGCTCGGATTGTTGTTCACCCGGCTATTTCGCTCTTCAAGAACTACTTTACGTTCAGGCTCAATGTCTTTTTTCGTCAGCAATAGATTTCGCATACGTTCAGCTTCAATGCGCATCATCGTATCAAGGCGATCTGCAGCAAAGGTCTGGTGGTAACCGGAATAATCCTGGCTTGTGAATGCATTTTCCTGGCCGCCATTCCGTGCCACGATTGCCGAAAACTCCCCGGCCTTAAGGTTCTTGGTGCCTTTGAACATTAAATGTTCTAAAAAATGGGCAACGCCAGATTTACCAGCCGGCTCGTCCATAGCACCAACTTTGTAAATTAAAAGTTGCGTGACCACAGGCGCCCGGTGATTGGAAACCACCACTACCTGTAGTCCGTTTTTTAGGCTGAAGGTTTCTGGGCTAAATACCTTCGCAAAAGCCGCATTAGTCGTAGCACAAGCCACACACGTCAAAACCAGACACAAAGCAATTTTCGAAGCACGCAGCATCTTCGTGGGTTCCTGAATAATTTTAAAGGGGTAGGAACTCAATTTTTCTTAGTGATCGTAGACCCATCTGTAGGCAATTTACCCAAAGCCTCGTTTCTCCGCAGCCGCTTTGCTTCGCTTGCAGGATCTACAATAGCTTCGTTCTTATTAGAGGGTTTCCAGAACACTAATGAGTCCACAAAAGATTTGTCTTCCTGAATCACACCACTTTCGCGCGCAACAGCCTCACGAACGGATGGATCCGCATCCAACGCGTCGGCTTTATGAAGCAAAGCTCTCTCTCCGTCTGACCTCGGATCATTTGCACCGCGTTCTGGTACGCCGCCTTTACGGCTGGCCGAACGGCCAAATAGGCGCCTTCGGGCCTCTTCGCGGGTTTCAACTTCATTCGGGCGTTTTGCGCCGGCGCGCGGGGGACGAAGTGAAAAATCGGGCGGCTGTGCCAAAGGAGCCCGCGACACCACACCAAATTCATCGGGGCCTGAATTACGCGTATCATCGATCAATACGCATCCGCACATCACCGCTCCAGCCAATAGGGCTAAAAAATGCTTTGCAATAACATTGCTCATAGACCACACAACTCCATTTTCACAAACTTTTATGAAATTAAATGGATTTTTCTTTTCGTTCAAACAAGCTTTCCATAATAATTATCACTACACCAACGGTAATCGCGGTATCCGCTATATTAAACGCAGGCCAATGATAGCCAAAAGCATGAATATCGAGGAAGTCTAACACCGCTTGGTGTGCGACTCGATCAATTAAATTGCCTATTGCGCCGCCCATCATCAAACCAAGAGCGATCGCGGTCAGCAGTGTTTCAGCATTTTTTAACCAAAAATACAAAAAAACAATGATCCCGAAGGTTATACAGCTGAGCAAAATCGGCCCCCAAATTGAATCACTTTGAAAAAACCCAAAGCTAACACCTCTATTCCATACAAATACCAAATTAAAAAAATCGGTGACAAAGATCACCTTAGGGGGAGCCATAACCCACAATAAGACAACCCACTTGCTCAATTGATCCAATATTGCGATGAGGGCTGCAAAAGACAGTCCACGCCTAAGCATCATTCCGCAGCCTCTAAATGATCTTTCACGGCAACCGCGCAACGTCCGCAAAGGTCTGGTGCAGAAGGGTCAATACCTACGTCAGGCAGAAATTTCCAACACCGGGCACACTTCTCGCCAACAGCCAGCGCGGGTACAACAGCAATACCTTCTAATTCAGGCAAGTGAAACGCCCCATCAGGCGCAGTGCCCTCGTGTAAATGTATTGAGGAGACGATTGCTAAATCCGCCACATCTAAACCTTCCAAAGCATCAAGATAATCTGCTGTTAAATAGACATCAGGAGCAGCCTGCAGACTTGAACCGATGCGTTTTTCTATCCGCTCTATCTCTAGAGCGCCCAACACAACCCGTCGAATATTGCCGACCTTCCGCCATTTTTCGGCCAAAACATCGTCGCGCCAACCCTCATGAATTTCCGGGAATTGCCGGAGATGTACACTGTCGCCGCTATCGGGATTTCGACACATCCAAGCTTCTTCCGTAGTGAAGCACAAAATAGGTGCCAGCCATGCGGTCAAGCAGGAGAATAATTCGTCCAAAATGGTCCGGGCCGCGCGGCGAGCAGGGGAACTGGCGGGGTCGCAATAAAGACAATCTTTCCGAATATCAAAATAAAAAGCCGATAAATCATTAGCACAAAAATCATGCAATGTTCGAAACAAACCGTGAAAGTCATAAGTACCGTAACCAGTGCGCACTTCCCTGTCGATTTCCCACAAACGATGCAATATCCATCGCTCAAGTTCGGGCATATCAGCGGCATCAACTTTCTCCGCATCTGTAAAACCATCTAAATTGCCGAGTAAATAGCGAAGCGTATTCCGCAAACGGCGATAGGAATCTGTCAGCTGCTTTATGATCTCCGCCCCGATCCGTAAGTCGTCGGAATAGTCAGACGCGGCAACCCATAGCCTCAGCGTCTCCGCACCATTCTGTTCAATTACCTGTTGGGGCGCTACAACATTGCCGAGGGATTTCGACATTTTCCGCCCATCTTCCGCCAATACAAATCCGTGGGTAAGCACGGCATCATAAGGTGCCCGGCCGCGAGTGCCACAGGCCTCCAGAAGTGAAGAATGAAACCAACCCCGGTGCTGATCGGAACCCTCCAAATACAGTGCTGCGGGCCATTCCAACTCTGGACGATCTTCCAGCACAAATGTGTGCGTTGAGCCTGAATCAAACCAAACATCGCCTACATCGCGAACCTGCTCGTAATCATTCGCATTATAGGCGTCGCCTAGAAAGCGCGACGGCTCGCTTGCATACCAAGCATCGGCTCCCTCTTCCTCGAACGCAGCAACAATTCGATCTACAACCGCCGCGTCTCGAAGCGGTTCATTAGTTTCTTTATGAACAAAGACCGGTATAGGAACGCCCCAAGCCCGTTGCCGTGAGATTACCCAGTCGGGCCTACCTTCAATCATCCCGCCAATGCGGTTTTTCCCTTGAGAGGGAAACCAACTTGTTTTTTCGATTTGTTCCAAAGCAATTTTCCGCAAAGAATCGCCATCGCCGTTCGGTGCGCTATCCATGGAGATAAACCATTGCGGTGTGTTCCGAAAAATAACCGGTTTTTTAGATCGCCAGGAATGCGGATACTGATGCTTTAGCCGACTACGAGCTGCCAAAGATGCTACTCTTTGCAATGCTAAAATTACCGCCTCGTTCGCATCACCCTTCTTTCCCTTTTCCGTCAAAACCCGCTTACCATCGAAGCCGGGCGCTTCGTCGGTGAGGAATCCATCACCATCGACGGTGTATGGAATCGTGGTTTTAATGCCGCGCTCGTCTAAATCGGTCTTATTCGCCATCCATACTTCAAAATCTTCTACACCGTGGCCCGGTGCTGTATGCACAAAACCAGTGCCAGTATCATCTGTCACGTGCTCTCCGGAAAGTAACGGTACCGGAAACTCATAGCCTAACGATTTCAGAGGATGGGCACAAACAAG
Source organism: Rhodospirillaceae bacterium (assembly GCA_002724395.1). Classification (GTDB taxonomy): domain Bacteria; phylum Pseudomonadota; class Alphaproteobacteria; order UBA8366; family UBA8366. The sequence continues at coordinate 27,112 of PBOR01000043.1, forward strand.
ACCCTCAATCGTATCTGAATGGACGTCGCAAATTCGCCGAAACCCCACTACGCGAGATTGTTCAAACACTTCTTCAGCAAGCCCATCGGAAATCACCAATCTTTCTCCTACAGCGACCCAATTGTCATCCGGCGCATCGGTAACTTCGTAAAGCCCGTAGGAAATTCGAGGTGAAAAACAAATTGCCCGATTGCCGGGGATTGTCCAAGGCGTCGTCGTCCAAATAACTAAAAATGTGCCATGAAGCTCTTCCGGCGCACTCTTGACGTTAATTGAAAACTTCACCCAAATTTGATCTGATTCATAGTCCTCATACTCAACCTCGGCCTCAGCCAAGGCCGTCTTTTCCACGACAGACCACATCACCGGCTTGGACCCGCGATACAACAACCCATTCACCAAGAACTTACCAATTTCGGCAGCAATTCGAGCCTGGGCCTTAAAATTCATGGTAAGATAAGGATTATTCCAATCGCCAATCACGCCGAGGCGTTTAAATTCTTCACGTTGAACGTTGATCCAATTGGTTGCAAAGTCGCGACATTCTTGGCGGAACTCTAACGCCGGCACCGTGTCCTTATCTTTTCCTTTAGCACGGTACTGCTCTTCTATTTTCCACTCGATAGGCAGGCCATGGCAATCCCAACCAGGCACATAATATGCATCCTTGCCGGACATCTGCTGCGAACGATTGATGACATCTTTTAAGATTTTATTAAGCGCATGGCCAATATGTAGATTACCATTTGCGTAAGGAGGACCGTCGTGAAGGATGAACTTCTCGCGCCCTTTTGCATCTGCGCGCAGCCGCTCCCATAAATTCATTTCTTGCCAATGCGCTAACAATTCCGGCTCACGCTTCGCCAACCCAGCTTTCATGGGAAAGTCGGTACTAGGAAGAAACAATGTATCTTTATAATTTGTCATTGGCTTTTAACTTCGCGCCTCCAAATTAAATCGCCCACATCCTATAGGGCGGTAGGTTTGGGTCAAGGCGCGCCGACGGAGCGAATTTTCAGCATACGCCGAGCTATTGCGCTATCGATTTCAATTCGTTCCTTCAATGCTTCGATGCCGTCAAACTTCTGTTCAGGACGCAGAAACTCGATTAAGGCAACACGAAATTCCCGACCATAAATATCATCATTAAATTCGAATAAATGGGTTTCGAGGAGGACAGTTTTACCATCCAACGTGGGTCGGTTGCCTATATTTGCCACAGCATCAAACCAGCGTGTTTTACCATCCACTTCCAGGCCACCTCGCGCTACATAACCACCAAACGCCGGCTGAATATATGAGCCTAAAGCGAGATTAGCAGTCGGAAAGCCAAGCTCTCTTCCCCTTTGATCACCTTTGCTGACTGTGCCTACAATCTCGAACGGCCGCCCTAATAAGGTAGCAGCCCGGGCGGGTTTCCCTGCGATCAAATGTTCACGAATATGGGTAGAGGAATAAATTCCGCCACCGGCAGAAGCCACTGCATCTATCAGCGTTACATCAAAGCCCCTGGACGCACCGAATTCTTTTAGTAGCAAGCCGTCACCGCTGCGTTTATGACCAAATCTAAAATTGAAACCTACAATTACGCTCTTAGCCGAAAGCCCTTTGACCAAAACCTGTTCCACGAAACCTTCCGGCGGCTGGATAGAAAATTCCTTATCAAACGGCAGTAACACCAAATAATCGACTCCAAGCGCAGCCAACAAGCGCGCCTTTTGCTCAACGGTAGTAAGATAAAATGGTTCATCGTGGGGTCGAAAAAATACTCGTGGGTGCGGATCGAACGTAACGACCACCAGCGGACTATTTTGTTTCTTTGCTAATGCCGCCGCTTCGCCAATGACAGCTTGATGGCCGCGATGGACGCCGTCAAAATTACCCAAAACCACGGAACCATTGCGTGCTGAGTTGGGCACCTCTCCAAGGGCTCGAATGATTTTCATGGTGTTTCCTCATATCGGCACACACTGGCATGCGCCTTACAGACAGATATACAGTCAAACGGGTCTATTTGTAGAGGTGTAATATAAAAAGGAGGGACTTACTAAGTATCCTCACGCGAAGGCACTAATAACATCGACGTACCTTCCACGACGACCTTATCACCCACCCAACAAACTGATTCCGCAATTACGCGTTTTTTTTCCTGGATAATATCTGAGATAGTGACTTTCGTATTAACTGTCTGCCCAGGCCGAACCGGCGCTTTAAACTTCACCTCTTGATTCAAATAAACACAACCAGGGCCCGGCAGCTTTGTTCCGAGCACGGTAGAAATGAACACAGCAGTCAACATTCCATGAGCGATACGCCCTTTAAAAATAGACTCACTGGCAAATTCTTCATTCAAATGCAGCGGGTTATTATCACCCGAGATCCCGGCAAAGATCACGATATCGGTTTCCGTAATAGTCTTCGCGTAGGATGCTGTCATACCTATTGTCAGGTCTTCGATAAAATAACCATGAAGGTCAGATTGTGGCTGCATCGCATCCATGAATTCTCTCCACACTTATAAAGTTTTTGCGGTGCAATATAACCTTAAGAATTGCGTAATACAATCAGGCGATCTACATAAGTTTTTGATTTTCCGTTTTTTTAATCAACATTCTTTTCTCTTGCCTCCGCCTCACGGACAATAGTCCAACGCTCTTTTTCGCTTTTTTTGTGCCACTGCGCAATTTCTGGCAAGGTACGAAAACAACCCAAACAAAAACCTGTGGTCCCATCAATATGACAGACTCCTATGCAGGGTGAGGGGCAGGAGCTGTTTCCAGATTTCAGTTCCGGTCTCGTCTTTTGGGTTGGTTTAGGGGGCAACATTAGGTTCCTGCTTTTCGCTAAAATAACTGGCCGGTGGATGTGCGGCAAGATCATATCCCCTTAACCAAATCGCGCCGATGCACCAATACCGCCTGCGGAAGTGATTCGATATTTTCTTTAGTATTTATCAAATCCATTATCAGCCCAAAGCTTGTCTTTTTTGCGATACTATTTGACAGTGTATCGCAAGGCCACCGATAAACCTAAAGACATTATACTTTCTAATAAGCCCGGCGGCGTTAAAAAGGCATTACCAATGAAACGTGACAAATCAAATTTCTTTTTCCTCAATCTGGGACATTTCTTTGATCATTTTTTAATCCTAATTTTTGCTACCGTCGCAGTTGCTTTAGCTGTAGACAGGCGCGTTGATATCCCCGGTGTAGCAACCGAGTGGGGATTGAAGTATTCCGAATTTATTCCTTTTGCGACCGCCGGGTTCGTAGCATTCGGCGTGTTTTCTATCCCGGCCGCCTGGCTTGCCGATAAATGGAGCCGTCCAGGTATGATTGCCGTATTTTTCCTCGGTATAGGCGCTGCAACCATGCTCGCAGCCCTCGCACAATCACCCTTGCAACTCGGCGCCGCTGTATTTTTAGTTGGCATGATGGGCGCGATTTATCATCCTGTGGGTTTAGCCATGGTAGTACAAGGCAAGGTAAATACCGGTGTTCCTGTCGCGGTAAACGGTATTTTCGGTAATCTTGGTGTCGCCGCTGCCCCCTTGGTTACCTTACTCCTAATCGAATTTTATGGCTGGCGAGCAGCCTTTTTCATTCCCGGTGCTATATGTTTCGTCACTGGCATTGCTTATGCGCTTTTTTTGAGGGCAGGACCGGATGTTGAAGAAGTCTCAGCTGAGAAAAAAGCAGCGATTGATGCGGCTGTTTTGGACCTAGATCGCAAAACTCTAATTCGCGTCTTTGGCATTATTTTTTTTACCGCCGCTATTGGTAGCTTCATTTTTCAAAGTACTACCTTCGCATTGCCGAAGATTTTTGATGAACGGCTTGCCGGATTTGCTACCAGCGGCTCCGAAGTAGGAATGTGGGCCTTCATCGTCTTTGCGATTGCCTCTATCGCTCAATTGGCCGTAGGCTACATGGTCGATCGCTACTCGGTACGTTACGTCTTTGCGTTCGTAGCGTTCACACAAACCGTATTTTTTGCTCTGATGCTGAATTTGACCGGCATAAATGCCTTGATCGTAGCAGTCGGCTTCATGCTGGTGGTTTTCGGCCAAATCCCTATTAATGACGTATTGGTAGGTCGAGTTGCCAAGAGCGAGTGGCGCGCTCGAGCATTCTCTGCACGCTACATCATCACCTTCGCAGTAATGGCTACAACAATCCCCGCGCTCTCTTACATTCACAGTTCATGGGGTTTTACAAGACTATTCCTGCTAATGGCGGCGGGCGCAGCCATCATCTTTTGTACGGTACTTTTCCTACCTCATACGCGCGCCGCGCTGAAATCTAAAGAAACTGCCGCCGACTAGGATAAAATAATTTAGTCCCTACGGAGCACTTGCAGCCTATCAGGCCTGATCTGGACGAATCTGTAGCTTAGGTAGCCCAAACCGAAGGTTGACCGCAAAAATGATCCGTAAGGTTGAAGCGCGCGGATTGTAGGAGTACTTAGCGTCTACGCCCAGCGACGACCCGCTTAGACCGACCTATTTCAGCATCACCATTATCTTCATCAAAAAGGTCAGCCAACTGATCCATCATGGTGCCACCCAGTTGATCTACATCGACGATGGTTACCGCACGGCGATAATAACGCGTCACGTCATGGCCTATGCCAATAGCAGCAAGTTCAACAGGCGAACGCTGTTCAATATATTCGATAACGTCTCTTAAATGACGCTCCAGGTAATTACCGGGATTAACCGATAGGGTAGAATCATCAACCGGGGCACCATCAGAAATCACCATGAGAATTCGCCGTTGTTCGGGACGTCCCACTAGGCGGTCGTGTGCCCACATAAGGGCCTCGCCATCGATATTCTCCTTAAGCAATCCCTCACGCAGCATTAGACCAAGATTCTTTCGAGCACGACGCCAAGGTGCATCGGCAGCTTTGTAAATGATATGCCGAAGGTCATTAAGGCGACCCGGGTTGGCAACCTTACCGTCGTGTATCCACTTTTCGCGGCTTTGCCCCCCCTTCCAGGCGCGCGTAGTAAACCCCAGAATCTCAACCTTCACCCCACAACGCTCAAGTGTCCGCGCCAGAATATCAGCGCTCATAGCCGCTATCGTAATCGGACGCCCTCGCATGGAGCCTGAATTATCAATCAGCAGTGTCACAACCGTATCGCGAAACTCCATATCATGCTCGATCTTAAAGGACAGTGGATACAGCGGATTAGTAATCACCCGATCTAGGCGGCTTGTATCTAACAGTCCTTCTTCCAGGTCGAATTCCCATGAGCGCATTTGCTTTGCCATCAACCGCCGTTGCAAGCGATTGGCAAGCTTGCCAATCATACCTTGTAAATTAGTCAACTGCTGATCGAGCATTTGGCGGAGCCGGTTCAGTTCTTCCGTATCACAAAGCTCATCGGCGGGTATAACTTCGTCATGTTGCTCGGTAAACGCCGTATAGAAAGGTTCGCGTGGTACATTAGAGAGATCATTCTGAGGGCGCCATGGCGTGCCCGGCTCACCTTCCTCGTCACTACCCGGTGAAGGCATCATATCATCATCACCATCTTCGGGCATCATATCGGAAAATTCTTCTTCACCACCTGCTTGCTCCATCGCATCCGCCATGGCTTCGGCATTCTCATCAGACGCGCCATCAGAATCTTGATCAGAATCGCTTTCGGAATCACTATCATCCTGGTCCTCGTCACCAGATTCTGGATCGCCATCTTCAGGGGTTTCCATAGAAATTTCTATTTCCAGGTCCTGAATAAGTTGGCGAACAGTCTCTCCGTAACTGACCTGATCCTCAATGCGGTCATCCAGGTCTCCCAAGATTTGCCCAATGCGCTCCTTGAGCCAAGGCTTCCACAATTCGCAAACTTTTTCGGCCGCTGGCGGCGGCGGCGCACCTGTCAAATGCTCCCTTACCATCATACGAACCGCATCGGGCATGGTAGCCTCTGTGCGATCAGTAACCCTATGCAAACCCTGGCGGCGATAACGATCTTCATGCATCGCAGTCAAGTTTTCACTGAGACCAACCATTTTTCGCGCTCCCAGCGCTTCACAGCGGGCCTCTTCTAAGGCTTCATAGAGCATGGGGGCCACTTCACCGCCCGGCCTATTCTTAGCATGGGCCGCAGCATCGTGGTGACGAAGTTTTAACGCCATGGCGTCGGCTTCACCACGCACATTGGCAACTTCATCAGCTGGAAGGTCACGGCTAGGAAAAGGCAATCGCGCACGTTCGCCACTCAAGCCCGGCGGTTCATTGGAATAAGCGACCTCGATATCATCGCGTTCAGCAATCGCCCGCAGAGCTGCCCCTGTGGCTTGCTTGAACTGTTCTACGGGAGATCCATTATCGGTCATCGCCTAATCAAACACTCAGCAGTTATGAAACGGCGGGCAAAACAGCGCTTTCAGGCAATTCAGCTCCGAAACAACGCTGATAATATTCCGCCAAAATGGGCCTTTCTGTCTCATCGCATTTGTTAAGAAATGTCATCCGAAACCCAACACCGATATCCTCAAAGATCTCCGCATTTTCAGCCCATGTGATAACGGTCCTGGGTGACATAACGGTTGAGATATCTCCATTCATAAAACCAGACCGACTAAGGTCAGCGCATGCGACCATAGCGCTGATTTTTTCTTTACCGACCTTATTGTCGTAGGCTGGTGATTTTGCCAGCACGATCTTAACTTCTTCTTCATGCGGCAAATAGTTCAGCGTGGTGACGATACTCCACCGGTCCATTTGGCCTTGGTTAATTTGCTGTGTCCCGTGATAAAGGCCGGTAGTGTCGCCCAGGCCAACCGTGTTTGCGGTAGAAAACATACGGAAATACGGATGAGGTCGAATGACCTTACTTTGATCGAGCAATGTAAGCTTACCGTCAACTTCTAGTACACGCTGGATGACAAACATAACGTCAGGTCGTCCTGCATCATATTCATCGAAACAAATTGCGCAGGGACTTTGCAAGCACCACGGTAAAATACCTTCGCGAAACTCGGTAATCTGTTTGCCTTCACGTACCACGATAGCATCTTTACCAATTAAGTCGATGCGGCTGATGTGACTGTCCAAATTTACACGGATACATGGCCAATTAAGGCGGGCTGCAACCTGTTCCACATGGGTAGATTTTCCAGTACCGTGATATCCCTGAATCATGACACGTCGGTTATGGGCAAACCCCGCGAGGATCGCCATCGTAGTTTCGAAATCGAAAACATAAGCGTCATCGATATCAGGAACATATTCGGATCGCTTCGAGAAGGCGGGCACCTTCATTTTAGAATCGAGACCGAAAACTTTCTTTACAGACACTTCAGTATCAGGCGCGTCCAATTCGTGCGCCCGAGCACGCTCTTCTACAATTGCTTTGGCCATGGGGTATTTACTTTCCGATTCTTGCGCCGCTAAAAATATCTATCCTGAGGATATGATAAAGATCAGGAAGGCACGATTTTTTTTAATGCAGCATAGGCTTGGTTGATTTCCTTCAGCCGGTCCTCAGCGGCGGGGTCGCCCCCGTTAACATCAGGATGAAGCTGTTTTACGAGATCCTTATAACGCGATTTCAATTCGGTCAAGGTTATCGGCGGCTTGATTCCCATAATGCTAAAACTCCGTCGCACTGCAACATCAAAAGTTTCGCAATCCGGTTTAGCCTCCGCCTCCGGTCCTGCATCTTTAAATATTCCAAATGCATCATTAAACACGGCATGCATAAACTGTGTTCGGGGGTTCTTGATACCCCCTCCCATCGGCCAACTCGGCCGCCGCCAGACAGTGTCATTACGGATTTCTGCCTCTATTTCTGGTTCCTTCATGCCGGAATAATAATTCCATGCACGGTTATACTCCCGGACATGATCGAGACAGAACCAGAAAAACTCATTTAGCCGATCACGTGCCTTCGGAGCACGATGAAGTCCGGTCCTTGAGCAATCCGGATGATCGCACAGCCGGGGCGGGGGCGATTTTGCATCCACCTCTAATAATTTATCTTTACGTCTCATTATTTTATTATGGTGACCCTAGTATGGCACGACAAACGATGAGATTTTAAAAGTCTAGCCATTATTAAATAGGAATCAAAGATGAGAGTTGCAGAAATCATAAAAAATAAACTAGAGAAGCTTGAACCGGCCTTATTAGAAATCATTGATGAGTCTCACTTGCATGCCGGGCATGCCGGTGCGCGTGACGGCGGCGAAAGTCATTTTCGCGTCAATATCGTCTCCGAAGTTTTTAATGATTTAAATCGCGTCGCAAGGCAAAGAATGATTTACGAAATTCTATCGGAGGAATTAGAAGGTCCCATACACGCATTGGCGTTAAGCACAAAAACGCCCGCCGAAGAATAATGCAAGGCTCGTTTGTTCTTAACCCGCTTCTTCAAATATAGTTGGACTTGTGTCCGCTTAGGCCCCCGTATAATGGTCTGGGTATTCCTGTTTTACTACCTCGCCTGTCTCACTAAAGGCATAGCAAGTATTGAGCTGCGGCGGCTTGCCGGTTTTCGGAGCAGGTCGCGGTTTGCCAGAAATACGACTTTCCCTGAGTTTTGCACCGTAGATGGTTTGATATGCTGTTGTCGCCATTGGCTTCAATAATTCCCGCAAATGGGTGCAGCCATGTATGCCACCAACCCGCTTATGCACCTCACGGGTCCAACCAGCCCCAATTTTTAGGCCTACTAATTTTTCATAGTTGGCGGTAATTTCGGGACAAATTGCAAAGGGTGCAGCATCGGTTACAGCCTCAACTTCCTTAATCTCAAGGCCTTCGGTCATCGAAAGCCGTAACCACATATGATGGACAGGTTCGCCAGCGGCAATATGTCCGCGGTTTTGATTTGGGAAACTATAAGGCTTAGTATCAGTGAGATGGCCTTCGATATCCCACAATCCATCTTTCCGAAGATACCCAACACATTCGATTCTGCGCGTATGCATTAATTTCCTTGGCCTTGGCGATGACAGGGGCATCGGACACTCCATTGATATTCTAGAAAATCTGGGCAAGGTTCAAGCTGCATAGTATGGAAGCACATACTGATTACCGTCAAGCGTTAGGGCACCGCAACCGGCATACGTTTTGGCGGCGTGACGCGTAATAGGCTAATTTGGTGACGTTGGCGTCGCAAAACCTCGAAACGGAATCCATGGAATTGAAATACTTGACCTGCCTTAGGTATGCTGCGCGCCTCATACAAAACAAGGCCTGCGATAGTGGCAGCTTGCTCATCAGGCAAGTTCCAATCAAAGTCACGCGCCAAATCACGGATTGTGACCGATCCCGCAACAATATAACTGCCATCTGACTGCGGCCGCACGCCCCGAAAAGCTCTATCATGCTCATCTTCGATTTCGCCGACGATTTCCTCAAGTATATCTTCGAGCGTTACGATGCCCAACATGGCGCCATACTCATCCACCACTAAAGCGAAATGCTCGCGCCGCTCACGAAAAGCCTGCAGCTGCTCCAACAATGTAGTAGTGTTAGGAATAAACCACGGATCACTGGCGAACTCTGCTATATCAATTGAGTCGAAATCAACGTTACCTGCCCTAACTGCGCGCAGCATTGCCTTTTCATGGACAATGCCGACTATATTATCAGGTTCTTCACGGAACAGGGGCAACCTGGTGAAGCGGCTTTCTAAAATTGCCTCTACGAGGTTTTCCATCGGCGTATCAGCATCTAGCATTTCTACATTGCGGCGGTGAGTCATCACTTCATCCACCTCAACTTCGTCCAAATCAAGAATGCCTCGGAGCATTTGCTGCTCTTGACGCAATTCCGGTTCCGGTCCTGTATGCAAAGCAATCGCGCCGCGCAGCTCCTCTTCGCGCTCTTTATTAGGCTGTTCTGATAGAAGATGAACGCCGAATAATTTTAAAAAGAACTCAACCGTGAAGTGAATACTGGAAGTCAAAGGTGCCAACAAAACGACAATCCAGCGCATAAGCGGGGCAACAGCCAACGCCATTCGATCCGCATGGGTCAACGCATAACTTTTCGGCATAACCTCCGCAAATATAACTACAAGCAAAGTCATTCCAAGAGTCGCATATAAAACCCCCGGCTCGCCGTATATTTCAAGCAGAATGCTTGTCGCCAGAGCGGACGCGAGAATATTAACCAGATTATTACCTAGCAAAATTGCGCCAATTAGTTTTGATTTGCGTTGGTGCAGTGCCAAAACGATCTCAGCACGGCGGCTATTTTGCCTAACAAGCTCATGCATTCTAGGATTAGATGCAGCAGTTAACGCGGTCTCCGAGCCTGAGAAAACCGCCGATACCACCAATAATATGCCAATACCGCCTATAATTAGAATATGTTCGCCGCTCATAATGCGCCCCCGTCCTCCAAAACTCCGACAAGTATTTCGTGTGCCACATCACTGCTTAAAAATGCCTCACCAATTGAACGAGCTAACACAAATGTGATGGTTCCGTCGGTCACTTTCTTGTCTTTACCCATATGACCCAACAAAGCTTCTACGCTCCACTTCACACCTGGCCGATCCACAGTGGAAACAGGCAATCCGACCTGGCGCAAATGCTCGCGAACGACCGATACAGCATCTGATGGACAGTGCCCCAAACGTGCAGATAAATCGAATGCCATAACTGTACCGATTGCAACCGCTTCCCCATGAAGCAAAATATCACTGTAGCCGGCCTCTGCTTCCAACGCATGGGCAAATGTATGGCCGAAATTCAATAATGCTCGGCGCCCGATTTCTTTCTCATCCTCTGCGACTATAGCGGCTTTGGCTTTACAGCTTGTTACCACAGCGTATTGCTGTGCCAACATATCACCTCTGCACAGCGATAAACCGTTTTCCTGCAGCCACTCAAAAAACGCTGTATCGTCGATCAGACCGTATTTCAACACCTCAGCATATCCAGCTTGTAATTCTCGTTCGGGCAATGTTTTGAGTGCCTGAATATCGCAGAGAACCAATCGCGGCTGATGAAAAGCGCCTATTAAGTTTTTCCCGTGAGCAGTGTTGATTCCAGTTTTGCCCCCAACCGAGCTATCAACTTGCGATAACAGCGTCGTTGGGATTTGGATGAAGTCGAGCCCCCTTAAGAGAACTGCTGCGGCAAACCCAACAATATCACCAATGACGCCGCCGCCAAGCGCCACTAAAGTGGTGCCCCGCTCAATCCCAGCTGCCAGGATAGATTCGGCCAACATCTGAAAATTGGCAAAATCCTTAGTGCTCTCTCCAGCTGGTAGAATAATCGTTTTGTGCGCAATACCACCCGCATCAAAGGATGCTTCCAACATATGAACGTAAAGCGAGGCAACATTCGTGTCGGTCACAATTATAACCCTCGGATGACGCAAAAAAGGCGCGAAAAAAGAACTGCTACGCGCTATTAAATTTTCTCCCACTATGATGTCATAACTGCGTTTACCGAGCGCAACAGGAACTGTGACGTCGTCAATCATCCTACTTCTCTTTTTTTAAATAATTCCGCACCGCACCCAGAACTTGACCAACCATCTCCTCTGGCGGACCATCAGTACTAATCACGGTTATATCCGCTTCCGCATATACGGGATATCGCTGATTCACAAGTCCCTCCAAGGTAACTTTTGGGTTTGATGTTTTTAAAAGAGGGCGTGTATCACGCCGGCTAACACGACGCCAAAGAGTTTCCAAATCCGCTTTGAGCCAGACAGAGATACCGCTTTGAGAAATTTCCTTGCGCGTTCCCGCATCCATAAACGCACCACCCCCAGTGGCCAAGATACCGACCGATCCGCCTAACAAACGTTTAATTACCCGGCGCTCACCATCACGAAACGCATCCTCGCCATAATTTTGAAAAAAATCCGCTATTGAGCACCCCGCTGCTTTCTCGATTTCTAAATCAACGTCGGTGAAAGGAACCATCAGTTTGGCCGCCAAACGTTTGCCGATGACGGTTTTACCCGCTCCCATCATACCGACCAGTACCAGGGGTTTAGCCAGTTTCAATTCTGCATCAGTCATCGCGATCCTGTTGCGCCTCATCTTTCCGATGAATAAAAATACCCTTGCCTTTAACTACAATTTGCAACACTCACTATATAAGATATGCCAAGATACCGGGCATCCTTGGCCCAAATGGTCATACACATCATAGACGATAAGCGTTGAAGAATGGCACGATTGACGAAATTCATTTTTATCCTACTTTTTTTGGTAATCTTAGCGGGCGGCTTTTTTTTGACAACATGGGATTTTCCATCCCCGGCGAAGGAAGTCGAAAAAGTAATAGACGATAAACGGTTCCCGAAATAAGTGTTGGTGAACAGAGCTAACGACAATAGCGAGGGTTTCTAAAATATCCCGCCACCTTGAAACTTTCCTCGAATTATTGCTAGCCGAACGCGGTGCAGCTGATAACACTATCCATGCCTATCGTAGGGACCTCGAAGAATTTCTGAAATACTGCAACAGCCACTCTATAGACGAGCTTAATGCCAATACTGAGGACATTCGCACCTATATGGCGATACTTTCAGAGCGCGGCCTCTCTTCAGCGACAAGCGCTAGGCGTCTGTCGTCCCTGAAACAGTTTTTTAGGTTCCTCTATGCCGAAAATTTTCGCTCCAAAGACCCAACCGCGATCATTGATGCTCCCAAACAAGGCCGTGCACTGCCAAAGATACTTAGCGAAGAGGAAGTGTCACTCCTACTGGAAGCCGCAGCAAAAGATTTTTCTCACGAAGGAGTGCGGCTCAAAGCTTTGTTGGAACTGCTTTATGCAACAGGAATGCGGGTATCCGAACTCGTTTCTCTGCCTAACAACGCGCTGCCCGATAACAGAAAAATTATTTTGGTCCGAGGCAAAGGCGACAAAGAGCGACTTGTGCCCATTGGAGAACCAGCAAAAACCGCTCTGGCTAAATATAAAACCGTCCGCCAACATTATCTGAAGAAAAACCAGACTTCGCCATGGCTGTTCCCGTCCGCGGCAAAACAGGGCCATTTAACTCGACAACGCTTCGGTCAGCTTTTAAAGGAGCTGGCACGTGCAGCAGGAATCAATCCGGCAAAAGTAAGTCCTCACGTGCTGCGCCACGCCTTCGCTAGCCACTTGCTGAACCATGGTGCAGACTTACGCGTCGTTCAGCAAATGCTGGGACATGCAGATATTTCGACTACACAAATTTATACACACGTACTAGACGAGCGTTTGAGAAAACTGGTAGCAGAGAACCACCCCCTAGCGCAGACTAAAGGAGCTAAATAACAACGCGGCTATTCATTTTCTTGATTCAAAAGCTGTGTTACCTAAACATTTAACACTAAGCAGTAACGCCAAACGCCATGAACACATTTCTGGATTTCGAACAACCGATTGCCGAGTTGGAAGGCAAAGTTGAGGAATTACGCCATCTTTCCAGAGGCGATGAGATTAATATTGTCGATGAGGTAGGCAAGCTGCAGGAGAAGGCCCAAAAGCTCCTGGCACAAACCTATGAGAAACTCACGCCATGGCAAAAGGTCAAGGTTGCGCGTCATCCGGGACGACCCCACTGCAACGATTATGTATTCGGATTAATCGAAGATTTTACGCCACTCGCTGGTGACCGCAATTATGGAGAAGACAAAGCCATCATGGGCGGGCTAGGCCGTTTTCGTGGCCAAGCCTGTGTAGTTATTGGTCAAGAGAAAGGTGCCAATACTGATGAACGCGTTGCTCATAATTTTGGCATGGCGCGCCCCGAAGGTTATCGTAAGGCGGCTCGCCTAATGGCCTTAGCTGACAGGTTTACTCTGCCCATCATTACATTCGTCGATACACCCGGCGCCTATCCGGGGGTTGGGGCGGAAGAACGGGGACAAGCGGAAGCTATCGCTAGCTGCATTAATAAGAGCCTCAATATCAAAGTACCAATCATAAGTACGGTGATCGGTGAAGGCGGGTCCGGCGGCGCTATTGCAATCGCCACAGGCGATAGGGTTATGATGCTCGAACACAGCATTTATTCGGTTATTTCACCAGAAGGGTGTGCATCAATCCTCTGGCGGAGCGCTGAGGCTTCAGAATCTGCAGCAGAAGCATTACGCTTAACAGCTCAAGATTTAAAATTACACGGTCTCATCGATAAGGTGATCAAGGAACCATTAGGAGGTGCGCATAGAAACAAAGAAGACACTATTAATTCTGTCGGCAATGCGATTGAAGGTGTCTTGCAAGAACTCATGATACTGGACGGTGGTAGCCTCAGAGCAAAACGGCGTGAAAAGTTCTTAAAATTGGGGCAAGAGGGGCTAGCATGAAAAAGGCGGCTGCAGCCTTAATTCTAATTTTTATCATAAGTGCTTGCTCCGAAACTGTGGATTCAGTATTCCGTCCCGACTTCGGTATACAGTCGTCCGATCTTCAAAGTTCTAAGAATTACATTCCCCCATCCGCCACTGCTCGCGCACGGGCAGAAAAAACAGCAAAAAAAACCGGGACCCCCAAACTAGCACCCGCGCGCAAGGTAGATCCCTATATCCCATCTCTGGGTCAACCAGTTGGCAACAGCAGCCTTAACGGCAAATCGCCATTGTCACTCCCAACGGCGCTGATGACACCCAGCAAGGTTGATACCTACTACGAACAACAACTCAAGCTACATCAAGGTAATACGAAACCGAACTCCGCGTCGCCTAGGTCACCACCGAAAGAGCGATCTTGGTTTGGTTTGATTTTCGGAAGTGATGCCCCTACACCGCAAGCCAATCCTCCATCGAATTGCTATATCGGCAAATTAACGACGGAGGGCGTATCATGTCAGGCCATGCGCACTCTCAAAGGACGCCTTTTAACGTTGGGTGGGCCGTTGCGAGGCTTTGGACCTGGCGATGCAGTTTGCGTCTGCGGCCCACTAGCAGAGACATCTTTTTGCCAGCAAGGCACCACGATTTACGTCGCACAAATCGATACTCGATGCGACAAACCTTAACTAAAATCGCCGCGAGTCGTCACTTTTGACTACAACCCTCTTAAATTTAAACTCTTATCTCTCCTAGCAGAAAGGGATAGGCGCCATTGGTTGCCTGGACGCAAATAGGCGGGGCAGAATGGGCCATAGCAATGCATTATACTCAAGACATTTCAGGGTGCGTCAGCCCTTTAGGTCCCCGTACCAATCTTCTGGAAACGGATTTTGGCGACACCCTAAGTAATACGAGCCGCTCACTCGCTTTTATCAAAGACAGCTATGAAAACGCTACATTACCGCTTTTCAGGTTACCAGAAGCTCGTGATGATTTAGCTGTTCTTGAGGAAATAGCGCAGCGCTATAGGGAATCCTTTAAAGACGTGATTATTCTTGGCACCGGCGGCTCCAGCCTCGGTGGTCGTTGCCTTTATGCCATCGTCAACGAGATCAGTCTGCAATGTGTAGAGGCTCCAAAATTACATTTTATGGACAATGTGGACCCACATAGCTTTGCTCTTTTGTTTGCGAGCCTCTGCCCAATAACAACCGGATTAATAGTAATCTCAAAATCCGGCGATACCGTTGAAACGCTGGCACAACTTAATATCACCATGGCTTGGTTTAAGACCGCCCTTAATGCAGCTGAAATAGCCTCACGAACCGTCTCGCTTGTTGAACCAGGCGACAGCATGCTGAGGCAAATCGCATCAAAGTGCCAATTTACCACTTTGGACCATGACCCTAATTTAGGAGGGCGATATTCCGCATTCTCCGCCGTCGGCCTTCTCCCGGCCTTAATCGTGGGCCTTAACGTAAGATCCATACGACAAGGAGCTGCAGACGTTCTCCAAATGTTACTGCAGCGCACTACTCCAGAGACCTGCGCGCCTGCCATCGGCGCAGCACTCAACGTAGCTCTTCAACAGAAGAGTGCCATAAATAACTCAGTTCTAATGATATACAGCGACCGATTAATTTATTTTGGCCATTGGTACCGGCAATTATGGGCGGAAAGCCTCGGCAAAAATGGTCTGGGCACAACACCCATCCCATTTCTCGGCACTGTAGATCAACATAGCCAGCTTCAATTATGCCTAGATGGACCAAAAGATAAGTTCTTTACGTCCCTAATGACCGATGTCTCCGTAACGGGAAAAAGCATTGACGCTTCCATATTTGGTGATGTCGATATTGGTCCGCTTAACAACCAAACAATGGGTGAATTATTAAAAGCGAGCCAGAAAGGGACCGTGGAGAGCTTAATTAAAAATGGCCATCCGGTTCGCCTCATTCGCACCAAGGAAGTGAATGAAACGACTTTGGGAGCACTTATGATGCATTTTATGTTGGAAACGATAATCGCCGCCGATTTGATGGGAGTGAACGCATTTGACCAACCCGCTGTGGAATCCAGTAAAATTTTAACGCGAGACAACTTGTCGGGAACGAGAAATCGATGACTATCCGTCGCCTATCAGAGCAGGTAATCAACCGCATTGCAGCTGGCGAAGTAATCGAACGCCCGGCATCCGTCGCAAAGGAGTTAGTAGAAAATAGTATTGATGCGGGTGCCACCCGCATTGATGTTACCATACGCGATGGAGGAAAATCGTTGGTTGCAGTGGTGGACGATGGCTGTGGCATGACGGGAGAAGAATTGACGCTCGCAATCAAACGCCACGCCACCTCAAAACTTGTTGATGACAATCTCCAATTAGTCGCAACTCTCGGTTTCCGTGGAGAAGCTTTGCCGTCCATTGCATCCGTGAGTCGCTTCACACTCACCTCTAGAACAGCAGATGCAGACACAGCTTGGACACTTTCTATCGACGGTGGTGAGCTCGGTGAGGCTATACCTGCCGCGCACCCGAAAGGAACCCGCATCGAGATGCGTGATTTATTTTACGCAACACCGGCACGACTTAAATTTTTACGAACAGACAGAACAGAGACTCAACGCATTGCCGAAACTCTTAACCGGCTTGCTATGGCTCATCCTGAAATTGCATTCCAACTGACCGCTGAAGATAAAATCAAGTTGAAATATGCCGCGGAGCAAAGCGATCTATTGGACGCAAGGCTAGTACGCCTAAGTGCTGTGATGGGCCGCGAGTTTGCTGAGAATGCACTAATCATCCATGCAGAACGAAGCGGTACAACACTGACCGGATACGCTGCCGTCCCTACACTCAACCGAGCAAACGCAGCATTACAGTTTTTATTCGTCAACAACCGGCCAGTCACAGACAGATTACTAATCGGTGCAGTGCGCGGTGCATATGCGGATTTTCTCGCACGCAATCGCCATCCTCTGGTTGCTCTTTTTCTCGAAATCGACCCGCGGCTAATTGATATTAACGTCCACCCGGCCAAATCAGAGATTCGTTTCCGTGATCCAGGTCTCGTACGAGGACTCATTGTCGGCGCATTGAAACACGCCCTCGCCGAGGCCGGACATCGCGCATCAACGACCGTCAGCCAGGCGGCGCTTGGCGCAGCGCGGCCGGGTATGAGGACTGCAACTCCCTTTGGCTACCGTCCACAAACGCCATCAAACGACCTCCAAGAAAATGTACTAGCCTTCCAAACGCCGCTAGACCACGATAACCAGTTGGAACCGGCCGCACGGATAGAGAATACCGTGCTACCCTCCAACGGAACCGATCAAGGATTTCCACTTGGCGCCGCCCGAGCACAACTCCATGGCACCTATGTCATTGCGGAAACCGAGGATGGTTTGGTGATTGTTGATCAACATGCAGCCCATGAAAGGTTAATCTATGAGCAAATGAAAAATGCGTTGGCAAATAGCGGCATTCAACGTCAAGGGTTATTGATCCCCGAGGTCGTGGAGTTGGAAGAAACCGCGGTTACGCAGTTAATCGACCGCTCCACAGAGCTTGCTGAATTAGGATTGGTACTCGAAGGCTTTGGCGAAGGCGCCGTAGTCGTACGCGAAGTACCGGCGTTACTTGGCACTATCGATGTACAAAACCTAGTCAAAGATCTAGCGGCTGAACTGGTGGAGCTGGGTGATAGTTTCGCGCTGAGGGAAAAACTTTCTGAAGTTTGTGGGACAATGGCATGCCATGGCAGCGTGCGGGCTGGACGCCTGTTAAATGGTACAGAAATGAACGCATTATTACGCGAAATGGAAATTACGCCTCACTCAGGCCAATGCAATCATGGACGCCCCACTTATGTAGAACTCAAGCTGGCGGATATCGAAAAATTGTTCGGCCGGCGCTAGCCGTCGTTTTCTATCCACCGCAGTAGAACAATTCTAGTTTTTGACCAGCTCCGGTCGTCCAACACCGAAAACCCTTGCGGTATCTCAAAAGACTCTCGGACATCCATTTCTGCACAACAAAGCGTTTGCCCGTCGATCCAACCCCGATCAAGCAGGGCCGCAAGAGATATCGGAATTAAATCTTTTCGATAAGGCGGATCTAAGAAAGCCAGGGATGCAGCTTCACTTGTCGATGGCGGCCGTGTGCCATCCACCTGAAGGACCTGACACGTTTCGGTTTCTTTAAAAATGGATATTGTTTGCATTAGGCCTTCACAGAGAGTTCGAGACTGCTCCATGAAAATGCAATGCCGCGCACCACGGCTTAGTGCCTCGAGACCGAGTGCCCCACTACCCGCAAATACATCGAGCACAATTGCATCGTTTAAAATCGAAACTGTCTCTGGGCCGTGATCTCTATGTTCCAAGATATTGAAGAGCGATTCCCGTACACGGTCGCTTGTCGGACGCACGGCACGCCCAGCCGGGGTAGCGATTGCACGCCCCTTATGCTTTCCGGCGATAATTCGCATGACGTTTAGGTTTCGAAAATTTTACGCCGGTTTGCTCTGCAACGACACGTTGCGATACTTCTTCAACTGCCCCGCGTGGCAACTTTCCAAGCGGAAATGGACCGAAGCCGGTACGAATAAGGCGGTTAACGCGCCATCCAAAATTTTCACACAACTTCCGAATTTCGCGGTTCTTGCCTTCCTTTAGCGCCATGGCTAACCATGCATTCGCTCCAGTTTGGCCCTCCTTCTCAACCTCGACCGGCGCATACCGAACACCCGCAACAGTTATACCTTTCCGCATAGATCCCAATTCATCCTCTTGAACGCGACCGTGTACGCGGACTCGATAGCGACGAGTCCACCCAGTAGATGGCAATTCTAATTTCCGCGCCAACGCTCCATCATTCGTGAGCAACAGTAATCCCTCCGAATTTAGATCAAGTCGCCCAACGGAAATCACTCGTGGCAGCGAAGCCGGCAACGACTCGAAAACAGTGGGGCGACCCTCTGGATCGTGCTGGGTAGTCATTACGCCTACCGGCTTGTGATAGCGCCAAACACGCGTCGACTCAGGCGGTGCGATGGGGTTGCCATCCACCTCAATACGATTGATCTTCGTGACGGCGAATGCAGGCGATTCTAGGATTTTGCCATCGACAGCGACGCGTCCCGCGGAGATCCAGCGTTCCGCCTCGCGTCGCGAACACAAACCAGCTCGCGCCATCACTTTTGCAATACGTTCAGGTTTTTCATCCATATCAATTGCGGAACTTATGAATTTCCGAACCTCAGTGCAATCGGTTCGTATCATGATTTATCTCCGTTCTTGACCGTGGCCAAAACAAACGTGCAGTTTCTTTACTATGGACGTACTTGATTCACGACATATGGCTATTGCACTGCGGGAAGCCGAAGATGCCGCCTCAAGGGGCGAGGTCCCCGTCGGGGCAGTTATTGTGGACGGGGGCACAAAAGAAATTGTCGCACGTGCCAGCAATCGAGTTGAACTGCTCAAGGACCCGACCGCTCATGCGGAAATGCAAGCTATTAAGAAGGCATGCGCGGCACTGGGACAAAAACGGCTGGACCATTGCGACCTTTACGTTACCCTCGAACCTTGCGCTATGTGCGCAAGCGCTATTGCACACGCCCATATCAGACGCCTTTATTTCGGCGCATCCGACCCGAAGGGTGGCGCGGTGGAAAACGGTCCACGCTTTTTCGAACAGCCCACCTGCCATCACAAACCTGACGTTTATGGCGGCATTCATGAAAGTGCCGCAGCAGCACTCCTCATAGATTTTTTCAAAAAAAAACGTTGGCCAGATTAGCCTTCTTCTCGAGCTACAGCACGCCAACCGATATCGCGGCGACAAAATCCATCCGGCCAATCAATTATGTCTACCGCCTCATAAGCACGTTTTTGCGCTTCCGTAACGCTGTCGCCCAGTGCGGTAACATTCAGAACGCGGCCGCCGACCGCTTGCAACTCGCCCGTCTCAACCCGCGCCGTTCCAGCATGAAAGACCTTCGTATTAGCCAAGCCATCGGCATCATCCACTTTGCAAATTTCAGTACCTTTCTCGTAGGACTCTGGATAGCCATTTGCGGCTAAAACAACGCTCAATGCGGTTTGGTCATGCCATCGAAGATCGAAATCCTTTAATTCTTCATCTGCGGCTGCGACAAGAGCCGACAGCAAGTCTGACTTCAATCGCATCATCAACACTTGACACTCAGGATCGCCAAACCGAACATTAAATTCGATCAATTGCGGTCCATTATCCGTAATCATAAGGCCAGCAAACAGAACACCGGTGAACGGCATCCCTTCTGCCTTCATCGCGGTAACGGTGCGCTGAACGATTGTCTCTTCTATTATAACGGCCAAGCTATCTGTCATCACCGGTGCAGGACTATAGGCACCCATACCACCGGTGTTTGGCCCTTTGTCACCATCGAACGCCGCTTTGTGGTCTTGCGCAGAGGCCAGCATTAGCGCGTTCTCACCATCGCAGATTGCGAAAACACTCAACTCCTCACCAGCCAAAAACTCCTCAACAATGATCGAAGCGCCTGCAGCACCGAAACGACCACCGACCAATGCAGCTTCAGCCGCCGCCACTGCTTCTTCAATAGACATCGCAACCGTGACGCCTTTTCCGGCTGCGAGACCATCGGCTTTGACTACGATAGGCGCTCCTTTTTCATAGATGTACGCTGTCGCCTCTGCGACATCGGTAAAGCGCTTATATGCCCCGGTCGGAATATCGTATTTAGCACACAATTGTTTGGTGAAGCTTTTGGAGCCTTCAAGTTGGGCGGCCGCCGCCGTCGGACCAAAACATTTTACACCGGCCGAATTTAATCGATCTACCAAACCCAATACTAAGGGCGCTTCTGGCCCCACGACGACGAAATCGATTTTCTTCGCCGTAACCAGCGTCATTACTCCATCTAAATCCTCGGCGTCTATTTCAACACATTCCGCCACCGCTGCAATCCCCGCATTCCCGGGTGCACAATAAAGTGTTCCGCACAGAGGCGACCCCGAAAGCGCCCAGCAAAGAGCGTGTTCGCGCCCTCCGGAGCCGATGACTAAAATCTCCATTTCATCCTTCCATTTTGCAAAATTCGTCGCCACTACATATCATATCAAGTGAAAATCATGACCGACTTTTGCCCAGATCTACGCGACCCCCAATCCAACCAAGCGGAGTTCACCGTTTCGGAACTTTCGTCTGCGCTCAAACGCACGGTGGAGGATTCATATCGCTATATACGCGTGCGCGGTGAAATATCTGGATTCAAACGCGCCGCGTCAGGCCATCTTTACATGACACTCAAAGACGAAAGCGCCGTCATAGACGGGGTGTGTTGGAAAGGGGTCGCAGGTCGTCTGTCGATCATCCCAGAGGACGGTTTGGAAGTAATTGCTTCAGGTAAAATCACGACCTATGCCGCCCGGTCAAAATATCAAATAGTTATCGAACAAATGGAAGTCGCAGGGGAGGGCGCACTCCTAAAATTGCTTGAAGACCGGCGTAAGAAACTAACCGCTGAAGGCCTGTTCGACCCCGATAGAAAACAGAACATTCCTTATCTTCCAAGCCGGATTGGAGTTGTCACATCTCCAACAGGAGCTGTAATACGTGATATATTACAGAGACTTACAGATAGGTACCCACGGCCAGTCGTCCTGTGGCCAGTTTTGGTTCAAGGGGAATCAGCAGCGCAACAACTGGCCGCCGCCATCAACGGTTTCAATAACCTCCCTAAGGACGGCCCTGTAGTGAGTCCGGACCTAATAATTGTCGCACGAGGCGGTGGCAGCCTTGAAGATCTATGGGCCTTTAATGAGGAAATTGTCGTTCGTGCGGTAGCTGCTTCCACCATCCCAATCATATCTGCAGTAGGTCATGAAACAGACACTACCCTAATAGATTTTGCCTCCGACAAACGAGCTGCCACACCAACCGCGGCTGCAGAAATGGCTGTGCCAGTGCGTACAGAATTACAAACGGCCGTAATGGATCTCAGCCACCGTCAGTTCGCTGCCATGGCACGACAGATTGAAGAAAAACGCGTTCGCACGGAAAGTCTAGGACGACTCTTGCCCGACCTTACAACAGTCTTAGCAGGCTATAATCAACGACTCGACAGCGCAATCGAACGATTGTTCGTCGCCGGAGGTCGTATGATTAGAAATCACAACGGCCATGTTTCGTTACTCAGCCAGCAAATCAAGCCGCCACAACAAATTGTCTTAGAAGGCGAGCGGCGCCTGACCCGAGAGTCTCAGTCACTTTCAAACAGCGTACAAAGATTTCTCAAAAGTCAGCGAGACCGCCTTAAGGCGTCGGGTGACTTGTTAGAGAGCCTATCATTTCAGCGAATCGTCGAACGCGGTTTCACTGTCATCTGGGATAAGTCTGGCAATCCAATCACGTCAGCCACCGCAGCAGAGCCCGGCAAAACCGTCATTATTGAATTTGCCGATGGCAAACGCGGCGCGACGATCGCGGGAGCGGATGGCAAAAAAGATGAGCCAGTAGACCCATCGAACCAGTCGCGGAAGAAAAAACCCTCTAAAGGGAAGAAAAAACGCCTAATTAAAGCTACAAACATAAGCCGTGAAGGACGCCAAGGAGAACTTCTGTGAGGTGGTTTCTATTGCTTTTGTGTTTCGTCGCCACTTCTCCAAAAGCCGGAATGCTGACTCTCAATGGTAAATTTACCCAAGGCGGTTTGGTCATTGGTCAAACCGACCCAGACACAGTGGTCAAATTCGAAGGCAGACGTATTAGCGCCTCGCCAGAAGGAATCTTTATTATTGGCTTCAACCGTGACGCAAAGCCAACCGCAATCCTCGAATTAATTTACCGTGACGGCACAAAACGGCGCGAAACGTTAAAAGTCTCAAAGCGGAAATATAAAATTCAGACAATCGACGGCCTACCGACGTTGAAAGTTACACCTCCTAAAGAAGTAAGAGAGCGTATTAAGCGGGAAACTATTATGATCCGCACCGCGCGTATGTTTGACACGCCGGAAACGCATTTCTTGAAGAATTGGTGGTGGCCCGCCGTTGGGCCCATTACCGGTGTTTATGGCAGCCAACGGATTTTGAACGGAAAACCTAGTCGCCCGCATTACGGCATCGACATTGCCGCTCCGGCGGGGTCAGCGGTCATTGCCCCTACATCAGGTATAATACGACTGGCCCATAAGGATATGTATTTTTCCGGCGGCACAATCATCATCGATCACGGCTATGGCCTCACCTCCGCTTTTTTGCACTTGAAAAACCTCTCTGTAAAAAAGGGCCAGCGGGTTGAACAAGGTCAAGTAATTGGGACTATCGGTTCCACAGGCCGGTCCACTGGGCCACATCTAGATTGGCGGATAAACCTGTTCAAACAGCGGCTCGACCCAGCGCTCATCATGCCCCCCATGCCCGACGCTGCAGCTAAATAACCGTTTCAAGCAATACGTCTATCTGATTGGCATCATCCCATTCAATTTCAACTCGCAAAGGCAGGATATGCGAGCGCAAAGATTCAGGCACTCGCACGAAATCTTTTTCCGTCGTCACTACAATTAGCCCCGCATCGGAAGCTCGTTTAATAATTGGCTCGATATCTCGGACGTTATAAGGCTGATGATCAGCAAACTCGTGCCTTGCAGCAAGCTCACAACCAATTTCGCGCAACGTATCAAAAAACTTACTCGGCCGACCTATCCCAGCAAAAGCAATTACCGTTCTGCCGGCAATTTTATTCGTATCTCCGACGACTAACCGTGCTCCGACAATAGGTTTTCCCGTCCGGCATATTTCGAATATTCCTTTATTTTCACTCATAGGCCCAACGATGACGACCCCATCCGCACGCGCTAAGCCATCTACAATTGGCTCGCGTAAAGGTCCGGCCGGCATCAAACGACCGTTTCCAAATTCATATGCGCCATCCACTACAATCAGAGAGAGTGTTTTTTCTAAAACCGGATTCTGAAACCCATCATCCATTATGATCGCATCGGCACCGCTTTCCACTGCCGCTAAAGCACCAGCGGACCGGTTCGCCGAAATCCAACACGGTGCTTGACGAGCAAGTAGCAGTGCTTCGTCTCCAACCTCCGACGCCGAATGCACATCTACATTCACCTTGACTGGCCCTTTTAAACTTCCGCCATATCCACGCGTTAGGAAATGCCCTTTCACGCCAAGCGCGAGAAGCCGCTTCTGGATGCCCATTGAAACGGGGGTCTTACCCGATCCACCAACGGTCACATTACCAATGCAAAAGACGGGAATGGGTAACGTTTGAGGGGTGACTATCGCGCGTCGCAATTGGGCTAATATCCGCAGAGGCCAACTCGCCGGGACAAGACACGTAGAGAGTAAGCCGCGCTTTTTCCAAAAATCAGGAGCCCGCAACGCCGCCTCCTCTCAGGGCTTCGTGCACAGCGGGGGCTATTGCTGCATAGACACGATCGACTACGCCCCGATTAGTTTCCGCGACAGCTGCAGCGCGCGCAGTTTGACGTGCTAAAAGCCCGCGGTCCTCGAATAATTCTCGAATAGCATGGGCTAATTCCTGCGCCGTTCCGACAACTACAGAACCATGACTTGATTCCAATGCAGCTGCAACGGATGAGAAATTCTCCATATCCGGCCCATGGATAACAGCACACCCCAGCTGGGCTGCCTCCAAAGGATTGTGCCCACCGTGGCGTGACATACTGCCACCAATATAGGAAATTCGAGCAAGCCTATAAAAAAGGCCCAACTCCCCTAAAGTATCAGCGATATAAATTGCGGTATCCAATTCGATTCGTTTGCCTGTGGAACGCCGAATGCAATTGTGGCCGCGCTGGGAAAGCGTCGTTTCGATTTTTACCGCTCGGCTTGGATGCCTAGGAACTATAATCGTCAACAATTCTGGGATATCAGCCAAAAGTGCTGTATGAGCGCTGGATGCCAGCACCTCTTCCCCCGCATGAGTACTTGCAGCCACCCAAACCGGCCGGGTCCCTATTTCACTTTGCAATGCCTCTAGGTCTTGCTCCACAAACGCGAGAGGAGCCGCCGAATATTTTAAATTGCCGACACACGAAACATTCATTGCGCCTAAATTCTGCAATAGTTCTGCTTGGTATTCGGTTTGGGCCAAACATAGGCGAAACCCAGAAATCAAATGTTTGACCATCCCGTCCATTCGTTGCCAAGCACGGAGCGAATTAGCAGACATCCGAGCATTTACTAATAGCGCAGGGATGTCGCGACGCTTAGTTTCGAAAATAAGATTGGGCCAAAACTCGGATTCTATCCAGATCGCAATATCGGGCTTCCAATGATTTAAGAATCGTTTCACCCATTGCGGGCAGTCCAAAGGTAGATACTGATGAAATCCCCGGTTAGGTAATCGGTCCTTAAGGTATGAGGCAGACGTTACAGTGCCCGTTGTTACCAATATTCTTAGTTCCAGATTTTCCGATAGTAATTTTTCAATAAGAATCAATGCCGACTGAGCTTCACCGACACTAGCGGCATGCAGCCAAGCCATTGGCCCTTCGGGCCGCGATAGGGAAGCGATCCCTTCACGCTCTCCGATCCGCGTGGCGTCCTCCTTGCCTTTTGCCAATCGGTGGCGGAGCAATAATCGCGCCATAGGCATCGCGATTCTCGTAAAACCACGATACAGCGAAAGCCCACTCATTAGTTCGATCCAGGCTGGACGCCCTCTGGCGGCGCCGGGTCCGTAGCAGAATTACCGAGCAAATCATCCGCCCTATCAGTAATTTTTTGAAGTGTATTCTCAAGCAATAATCGTTTTTCCTCCTTCATTTTAGCATCTGCGGTCTTCGGTACATCGATAGGATCACCCCAAATGAACACACCGCGGCAAAAAGGCAAAGGGAGATTAAAACGGTCCCAACTCGAGAAAACTTTGCGCGGACGGCAGGCGTAGGTCAGCGGAATAATCGGCACACCGCCCATTATAGCTAGTGAAATTACGCCCTCCTTTGCCCGCATGCGCGGCCCGCGCGGACCATCTGGCGTCACAGCAATCACCTCGCCACGACGTAATAACCTGACGATCTCCAATGCGGCGCCGGCCCCACCCCGACTTTTAGAACCCACTACCGTTTTTGCGCCAAAATACCCAATCGAACGACTGACCAACTGTCCATCTCTATGTCCGGAGATCAATACATGCACTCGATCCGGATAGCGCCACGCGAGAAACATCATTAATAGGCGACCATGCCAGAAACCAACGATGAAAGGTTTTTTTTCCGCCAGCCACCTCTCCGGAAGCTCCTGACCAAGAACTTGCCACCTACCGGTCCAGGCTAATAGCTGCATATATAACGCCACTGCCAAACCAATAATCCGTTGGGTGGCATTCGAGCGGATGATTAATTTTAAAAACCTCATTTTAAGGCTCTACCGCGTCCACCACCGTCTCATCGGACTTGTTCAGTGCGGCATTATCTTCGAATTGAATACGGCACAATTGGGCATATAAACCATCATTAGCAAGTAAAGAAGTGTGCGTACCTTGTTCCAAAACAGTACCTTCGTTCAAAACAACTATTAAATCCGCCTTAGTGACCGTAGACAGACGGTGCGCGATTACCAATGTCGTGCGTCCTGCCATCAATCGACTCAAAGCCGCTTGAACCTGGCGTTCAGAGGTCGCGTCCAGGGCCGACGTTGCCTCATCTAACAACAGTATCGGCGCGTTCCGAAGCATCGCGCGCGCAATCGAAATACGTTGCCGTTCACCACCGGAGAGTTTTACTCCGCGCTCACCTACATAGGTGTCATAGCCTTCGGAAAGTTGCATTATAAAATCATGGGCAACAGCGCCCTTTGCAGCAGCAATAATGTCTTCATCTAAAAAGTCCGGACAGCCATAAGCAATATTTGCCTTAATTGTATCGTTAAAAAGGATAGAATCTTGACTAACAAAGGCGATTTGCGCTCGTAATGAATCCAGAGTGACATCCCTCACATCCACGTCGTCGATTTTGACAGCTCCCATTGCAACGTCATAAAAGCGTGGAATCATATTAAGCATCGTCGACTTGCCAGCGCCGGACGGCCCAACCAAAGCGACAGTCTTACCGGCTGGTATCCTTATATCAATATTTTTAAGGGCGGCTTTCTCATCTTCATATGCGAATTCAACATTAACGAACTCAACCTCACCTTCAGTAACGTGTAGCGTTTTTGCATCCGGCTTACTGACTATCGATGGCTTATAATCGATGATGCTAAATACCCTTTCCGCCGCCGCCATGCCCTGCTGCAAACTCGCATTGAGATTGGCAAGTGCCCGCACCGGCTGATAAGCAACAATCATGGCAAGGAAGAAAGTCACAAATTGGCCCGCATCGATTGCAAGTGAATTATTAGTACCTTGCGTAATCACGTGATAGCCAGCAAAGCCAAGTATGCCACCACCGGCAATACCAATCATTAATTCCATGATTGGATATGTGCGCGAGCGGGTACGTCCCGCCTTGTAGTGAAGAGAGAATAGCTCTTCAAATGCGTTCGACGCCCTACCGCGTTCAAATTCTTCCATTCCATCGGCCTTAACCTGACGCATGCCTTTGAAAACTTCATCCAAAAAACTCGTAATACTACCAATGCGCTGCTGGGTGTGATCGGAGATCCTTCGCATCCGCTTGCCAATATAAACAATAGGATAGACACTCGCTGGGAAAACAAACAAAACCATAAGAGCCAATTGCCAGTGGGTGTGAAACATTACACCTATAAGCACTATGACTTTGAGAAGATCACGACCTATGCCGGTGAAAGACTTGGTCACCGCATCCCGTAAAAAAAGTAAGTCAATCGTAAACCGAGACATTAATTTACCGGTCGCATCTCCGTGAATATAGGCGAGATCCGCACTGACAATTCGATCAAACATTTCATTTTGCAGCGCAACGTCTACACGCAGGCCAGTTTTTTGCATCAAAACAGTCTGACCGTAACTCGCAAACCCCTTCACCAAGCATGTAATAAAAAAAAGAATTGGCAATAAAACCGCTTGCTGCCTATCGCCACCTCGAAGCACATCGTTTATCGCCGGCTCAAGCATCTTGACCTGCCAACCGGTAGCCAATGCCACAACCACCATCAATAAAATCGCCATCGATATCTTACCCAGATGGTCGCCGAGATAATTTCTCATTATCCGTCCGGCAAGTTCCCATGTAGATTTATTGAATTGGAATTTTGGGGCTTTTTTTGCCACTCGGGCACCTCATTCAATCGAGCGAGAGGGGGAATGTGAAGTCCGCCTAATATTTCGCACCGCCTCGTTTAGAGTATTGTCAAGCAATTGCCAAGATTTTGCTTCACCGTGGCCAGGCACTGAACTCAGTAATGATCAGCGTATATATTTAAAATCTTCTTTTAGAATGTGTTTCAGGCATTTGAACCTGATTGCCTTTCTAGGCAGTCAAAATAAGTTTTTCATACTATTATGTGACATGAATAGTCCGTAAACTATAGATCAATACCGAAGATAATTGATCTTCATAATTGACAATATACACGCTGGAGATGGGATTGTAAGCGTTTCAGAATGCAGCCTTATTGCATAACTTCCAAAATATTATAATTTTAATCCTTTACCCTCGGTTGTTTAACGTATCGTTTACGCGAAGCGACTAGACAATATTATATGATTATTATAGAGAATTTCATGACGGAAAAGGCGATTACAAAGCTCACGGGAAGACGATTCATCCAATTCAGAGGAGAGGTTCTGATAACAAATTGTCCCTCATGTCCAAATTTTTTCAAGAAAGAGCCAAAATCCCGCCTAATTACGATATTTGGCACGGTGAATGCATGTTGTTTTTGAGATGTTAGTCAATGCTCATTTTAGGGTAAAAATACATGAAATCAATACTTTGCGTCAGCGCTGTTTTGGTTGCCCTCTGCGGCTGCCAGACGACAACCGATCGTGACAATAAATTAGCGGCGTCGACAATTTTAGGCGCAGCTACAGGAATCATAATTGCCTCTCAATTCTATGGCTCTGGCTCTAGCGGGGCTATTGCAAAGATTTTCATCGGTACGGCCGGCGCAATAGGCGGTTATTACCTAGCTCAGGAGCTATTGCCCCCTGAGAAGGAAGCTTTAGCCGAGGCAGCTTATAAAAGTCTAGAATCTTCAAAAATTGGCGAAACCGTAAGCTGGCATAACGAAGATACAGGAAACTCCGGCACTTTCACACCAACCCGGGAGTTCACCGACAAGCGCGGTAGACGTTGTCGAAACTTCAAATCTAGTATTACCGTCAACATGGAAACCGCAAACTCCAAGGCTTCCGCATGCCGAATAACCGATAGCGCGTGGCGCGCGGTTTAACTTGCACCTTAATTAATATTAAAAAAAAGAATGGGCCGCGCTATTACGCGGCCCAAGTTTAGGGAGGAAACGCCCAAGAGAGCGCAGATCTTACAACATTGCGCCGCAGCAAAGCTTGGACAACCTGTATGCTGCATTGCAATATATGACAGGTTATTCCTGGCCGAACAACCCCTCATGTAACAGAAATAGTAAATTAAAATAATATTGCGCTGCAAGAATGCTATGCGCAATACATTGGCTCATAATCTCGGCATGGCGCAACTAAGCCCAAATTTGCGTCGAGACATAAAATTTTTCTGACGCTATGATCATGAACTTTTCTCAAAGGACCCATAGTGCGAACTATGGAAGCACAATAGACAAAAGACGTTTTTAAGCCGCTTATTTTGCAACTATTAAAGAGTTGCATTGAAGTCCGGCAACAAAAAATCCTTAACCGCTCATCTCAAAAACTAATTACACCTTGGTGAAGACGGGTTAATCATGCATTCTTCCGCCCATGCGCAACCTAATCATTGATAGTAATAGGCTATGGCAAAGCCTAATGACCATGTCCAAAATCGGAGCTACCGAGAAAGGGGGCGTCCGTCGATTAACCTTAACTGACCTTGATCGCCAATCACGCGATTTATTTGCAGAATGGGCCTCAGCCTGCGGCTGCACAATGCATGTGGATGCTATGGGCAATATGTTCGTCCATCGCGCAGGGACTAATGAAGCCTTGCCGCCAGTCATAACCGGTAGCCATTTAGACTCTCAACCAACCGGCGGCAAATTTGACGGGGCCTACGGTGTGCTAGCAGGCCTAGAGGTGTTGCGTACGCTTAACGAAAACAAGATAGAAACTGAAGCGGCCTTAGAAGTTGTAATGTGGACAAATGAAGAAGGCTGCCGTTTTGCACCGGCTTGTATGGGCTCAGCGACGTTTTGCGGTGCCTTCGCACTTGAATATTCTCATGGACGGTCGGATCAAGAAGGCAAAACCGTCCTCGAGGAACTAAAACGAATTGGCTATCTTGGCGAGGGCTGCGGGGACCGCCCGGTCGGGGCTTATTTTGAGGCTCATATTGAGCAAGGACCGATTTTAGAGGCAGAGGGAAAAACCATTGGGGTAGTCACCGGCGCACAATCCCAGCGCTGGTATGAAATTACACTGACAGGCATGGAAGCTCACGCGGGGCCAACCCCGATGGAACGCCGCAAGGATGCACTAATTAGCGCCGCTAAACTTGTGCAAGAGGTAAATCAAATTGGCTTAGACTTTCAACCAGGCGGCTGTGCGACGGTTGGCGTACTCGATGTTTTCCCCGCAAGTCGCAATGTTATACCCGGACGAGCCTTCTTAACAGTAGATTTACGGCACCCCAGCGATGCGAAACTGGCGAAGATGGATGAAATACTCCGTAACACCGCAGAATCGATCGCGAAAGACGCCGCACTGACCCTTGATCTTGATCAAATCTGGGCCTGCGATGCAACTAACTTTGAAAAAAGCTGTATTAACGCCGTACGCAAAGGAGCGAAGGCCGCAGGCTTTAGTCATCGGGATATTATCAGTGGCGCCGGCCATGACGCAATGTACGTGGCCCGTATTGCGCCTGCAGCCATGATATTCGTGCCTTGTGAGGGCGGTATTAGCCATAATGAAATTGAAAACGCCACCCAAGATGATTTGGCAGCTGGTTGTCAGGTATTATTGAACGCAATGCTGGAAAAAGCTGGCACTCATTAAAAAACTCAGCTCGACGGCGCGGGATAAAGCAGCCTTAAGGAAATGACGCCTAGGCAAAACAAAGTAATTGCGCCAAGCTGGTGTAAGACACCAAGTGACACAGGCACGATTAACAGCAAAGTTGAAATGCCAAGTATAACCTGGAAACTAGCCACCAGCAGCACTAAGAGCGATATCTTCTTCATGCGCACATCATTTCTCTTCCACATTAAACCAAAGAACCAAATTGCCGCACCAAAAGATGCATATGCCAGTATGCGGTGATTAAATTGAGCTGCCGCCGCACTCTCGAAAGGGTTACGCCACCACGAAGAAACCACGAGATAGTCTGCCGGAATAAAGGTGTTCCCCATTAGCGGCCAGCTATTATAAATTTGGCCGGCGTTAAGCCCTGCAACAAATCCGCCCGACAAAATCGTCACTGAGAACACACTCAAGATCAACCAGCCGACTGATTTTTCAACTGTCGGCGCGGACTTATCGGGTGACAAAACCAAGCCCATAGCCATCCACAATAGATAGCCGAGAATGCCCATTGCCATACCAAGGTGGACGACTAGACGATATTGGCTAACATCAGTCCGGTTTACAAATCCACTCTTGACCATCCACCAACCAATGAGCCCTTGCAATCCACCTAGGCAAAAGAGCATTACTAAGTGTGGAATGAGTGGGCGCTCTATTGCTCGCTTATATAAAAACCATAAAAACGGGATAGCGAATGCGATGCCGATTAACCGTCCCCAAAGGCGGTGAATATACTCCCACCAGAAAATCTTTTTGAAGGCGGCAAGTTCCATGCCGGCATGCTGTAATCGATATTCCGATGTTTGCCGATAGAGATCGAAAACCCTTTCCCATTCAGCGTCTGATAAAGGGGGAATGCCGCCAATCAGAGGCCGCCACTCTACCATAGACAAACCGGATTCCGTCAGCCGCGTAGCCGCACCAATTAGCATCATCACAACAACCATGCCAGCACAGGTGAACAGCCATAGAGCCACAGAATTTCGAGATTTTGACATGGTGTTTGCAGTTGTCACCCTAAGTTACGCTTACTTTTAGACAATTGGTGATTGTGTTCCATAACGCTAGCTGACATTTAGCCGCAACTATTTTACGTATTTTAATTGTGGTTTATTTTTACAACACTATTGACATGTGGTTTAGATTAATCACATATTTCTGGTGCTATTTATATAAGAATTGGATATTTTGCCATGGATGGGCTTCCCATAGCTTTTCAGCTCAAAGGACGAGGCGTACTTGTCGTAGGTGGCGGCACTACTGCGCTGCGCAAATTACGGCTTTTAGTGAAAACAAGTGCTGAAATCACCGTTATTGCTTCTACGCCGGATAGTGATCTGATCTCTTATGCTGCCGAAACGGGACTTACATTAATAAAACGCCAGTTTTCTGCATCTGACCTATCGAATAAAGTAATGGTTATATCTGCAACGGGCAATCCCAGCCTTGATAATTCGGTCTCAGAAGCAGCAAAAGGAAGGAACATACCTATCAACGTACCTGACCGCCCGGACCTCTGTACGTTTCATATACCTTCGATTGTCGACCGAGATCCTGTCGTAATTGCGATTTCAACCAGCGGCAATGCGCCCGTGCTTGCAAGACACATCCGCGAAAGAATCGAAAAACTATTGCCAAAAAATATTGGTAAACTAGCAAAATTTGCCCGCGAATTCCGCAGCGCCGTAAAATCGATGATCCCCTCTGCCCAAGATCGACTAAATCTTTGGGAATCGGTACTGGCAGGGCCAATCGCACAAAAAGTACTCTCGGGTAAAATTACGATGGCGCGCGAAGATATGGTCAAGCTTGTAAACCAAATTCCCGAAAAAGCTGATCACGGTATCGTTCATATCGTCGGCGTCGGCCCGGGAGATCCAGACCTTCTCACCCTAAAAGCCTTTCGGTTAATGCAGACTGCGGACGTTATTGTTTACGACCGTCTCATAAGCACAGAAATACTTGATCTTGCCCGCCGTGATGCTGACCGAATATTTGTAGGCAAGTCGAAAGGATATCATCACAAGACTCAGGATGAAATTAATCAAATTTTAGCTACAAAAGCTCGTGCTGGTAAGCGGGTCATCCGTCTAAAGGGCGGCGACCCATTTTTATTCGGCCGGGGTGGTGAGGAAATGAAACATCTACACCAATGCGATATTCCTGTTGAAATAGTGCCCGGCATCACAGCGGCGACAGGTTGTGCGGCCTCCTTAGGTATACCGCTAACCCATCGTGGCATCGCCGCTGGGGTTACGTTCATAACCGGACATGGTTTCAACGGTGCGCCGAATATCGATTGGACGGGCCTGTCACGCAGTGACAATACTATTGTCATTTATATGGGGCTCAGCCGCGCAAGGGAAATTGCGGAAAAGCTTATGACTAATGGTATGAGGTCTAATATGCCCGTTGCGGTTATTGAGAATGGTACCCGCACCGATGAGCGAACCATTGTAGGTGTTTTAGAAGAACTACCTCAATTAATATCCGAACACGACTTATCAGGACCGTCTCTTCTAATCATTGGCAAAACTGTTAACGAGATGACAAGCCCAATTTCTCACGATCTATTGTCAGACTTACCCCAAGCAATTGCGGTCTAGCAAAAGGAAATTTGATGAAGTCTCCTCAAGTGATCACGGCCAATCGTCTAAAGGATGGCGATGTAGTCTACCTGACACCAGAGAATAAATGGAGCGAAAAGATCGATGATGCGATTGTAGCTCGTTCAGATGAGGATATCGCTGCCTTTATGATGATTGCAAACCAAGCAATCGAGGATTTAGAGATCATTGGTCCGTATAAATTTAATGTCGAGTATTCCGGCAAAAAACTTAAACCAATTAGTATGCGTGAAATCATTCGCGCGGCCGGGCCAACAATTCGGCGAGACCTCGGCAAGCAAGCAAGCAAAGAGTGATCAGGTATGTACGCGTACGATAGCTTTGATCAAAAACTCATCGACGAACGGGTCGAACAGTATCGTGACCAAGTCGCTCGTAGATTGAGCGGAGAACTGACTGAAGAACAGTTCCGCCCCCTTCGTTTAATGAATGGCCTATATCTTCAGCTTCATGCATACATGCTGCGGGTCGCTATTCCCTACGGCACTTTATCATCGACGCAAATGCGAAAATTGGCTCACATTGCTAAGGTTTATGACAAGGGCTATGGGCACTTTACCACACGACAGAACATTCAGTACAACTGGCCAAAGCTCGAGGAGACACCAGACCTACTAGCTGAGCTGGCAGAAGTCGAAATGCACGCCATACAAACAAGCGGCAATTCCTTCCGCAACACGACCTCAGATCAATATGCCGGTGCGGCGGCGGATGAGCTGGA
This sequence comes from Rhodospirillaceae bacterium, assembly GCA_002724395.1. Classification (GTDB taxonomy): domain Bacteria; phylum Pseudomonadota; class Alphaproteobacteria; order UBA8366; family UBA8366. Next base: position 61,869 of record PBOR01000043.1, read on the forward strand.
CGACCCTCGCATTTATTGTGAAATAATCCGACAGTGGTCGACCTTACATCCAGAGTTTTCTTTCCTGCCGCGCAAATTCAAGATTGCGGTTACCGCCAGCGAAACTGATCGTGCAGCTATTAAAGTGCATGATATAGGCCTAAAAATGGCGAAGAACGCCGAGGAAGAGCTTGGCTTTCATATCCTCGTCGGTGGTGGTCTCGGCCGTTCGCCATTTATCGGCAAAACTATAAAAGACTTCGTTGCCGAGAAACACTTACTCTCCTATCTGGAAGCAATCATGCGGGTCTATAACCAGCTTGGACGGCGTGATAATATTTATAAGGCACGGATTAAAATTCTTGTACACGAACGCGGTATCGAAGAATTCGCTCGCCTCGTGGAAGAAGAGTGGAATCAGATTAAGGATTCAACGCTCGACCTGCCCCCGGAAGAGGTACTCCGCATCAGAGCCCATTTTGCCCCTCCCGCATATGAAACCTTAGGCCCGGTCTCAAAGGTAATGGAAGCAAAACAGATTAAAGATCAGGCCTTCGCTAATTGGGTGCGCGCGAATGTGAAGCCGCACAAACGGCAGGGCTATGCTATTGCCAACATTTCGCTAAAACCGATAGGCAAGCCTCCGGGCGATGCAACTGACGAACAAATGAATTTAGTAGCTGATCTGGCAGATGAGTATAGTTTCGGTGAAATTCGCGTAACACACGAACAAAATCTTGCTCTGGTGAACGTAAAGCAAGACGACCTTTACGCATTATGGCTAATCCTAAAAGATGCAGAACTAGCGACGCCTAATCTTGGTCTCATTAGTGATATAATTGCCTGCCCTGGGCTCGATTATTGCAATTTGGCTAATGCCCGCTCAATCCCGGTTTCAGAAAGAATTAGTAAACGCTTCGAAGATCTCGACCGCCAACACAATATCGGAGATCTTAAAATAAAAATCTCAGGCTGTATTAACGCCTGCGGCCATCATCATGTGGGACATATTGGCATACTCGGCGTCGACCGAAAGGGTGAAGAATATTATCAGATAACGCTTGGTGGCAGCGCAGATGAGAACGCATCAATAGGCAAGATCATCGGCCCCTCTTTTTCTTACGACGAGGTGGTCAACGCGGTTGAAACCTTGGTCACCACTTATCTAGAGTTACGTGACGGGGAAAACGAACCCTTCCTTGCTACCTATCGCCGGCTCGGCGAAACTCCATTTAAGAAGGCACTCTATGGCACTAATTAAAAACGGGCAAAGTGCCGTTGATCTTTGGTGTACTATCGCGGATCGGGAAACGATTCCTGCCGATGGACCCGTGATTATTAGCTTAAAACGCTGGACCGAGGAAAAGCCATGGCTTAAGGGCCGGCGTGCCCCGCTTGGCATTTTTCTTCAGGCCGACCAACCACCGGCTATTATCGAAGATGATTTGGACAGGTTCGAAGTCGTCTCTTTGGAATTTCCAACCTTTCGTGATGGCCGGGCCTATTCATATGCACGGCTTCTGCGAGAACGCTATTGCTACACTGGTGAGATTCGCGCGGTCGGTGATGTTCTCAGGGACCAGCTTGCATTCATGCAACGCTGCGGCATTAATAGCTTTGAGATCGCCGACAACGTTCCTATCGACAAATGGATAAAAGCTATTGGTGAAATTAGTGTTTTTTATCAAACTGCTACGGATGCACGGCAAACAGCTCTGGACAAACGCCGTAACGCTTAAGCACTCACTGACCAGGTATGGCCAGACCGCAGTAGCTCATTCATTGTTAAAGGATCAGCCTTCTCCTTAGCGCGTGCCGCTTGGGCATGCACCGCTTCGACAAAGTCCTGCCCTTCAGCGCAATAAAGCACACCAAGAGCTACGGGAAATTCCGGCGGCTGCATCGCAGCTAAAAGCATGGCCATAGACCGATTTTTTTCATCATGAATGGCAATGTCCGCTTCAGTGATACCATCCTTTCCAATGGTTACAACTTCCAACATCAATGAATTTGGATCTAAGCGGATACCTTTATTTTGCTCCGCACCAAAAATCAGAGGGCTGCCATGATTGAGATGAATTTGCATCTCGGCAGCAACAGCCTTATCAGTGAAATGACCAAAAACATTGTCATTGTAGACGATGCAATTCTGGAAGATCTCTACAAAGGACGCGCCTTTGTGGGCGTGCGCCCGCTTTAGCACTACCGGAACGTGCTTTTGCTGCGTATCGACCGCGCGCGCAACAAATTTACAGCCTACGCCAAGCGCTAGTTCTGTTGCCGAAACAGGAGTATCGATGGAGCCCATAGGTGTTGAAGGAGACCGCGTGCCCACTTTCGAAGTCGGTGAATATTGGCCTTTGGTTAGGCCATATATCTCGTTATTAAATAGCAGTAAATTGATATCCACATTCCGTCGAAGTACATGCATCGTGTGGTTACCGCCAATGGAAAGACAATCGCCGTCGCCAGATACCAGCCAGACATCCAATTCCGGATTGGTAAGCTTAATCCCGGTTGCAAAGGCCGGTGCACGACCATGGATCGTGTGGAAGCCATAGGTCGCCATGTAATAGGGGAATCTCGCCGCACAACCAATGCCCGATACAAACACTGTCTTTTCAGTCGGTGTACCAATATCAGCAAGCGCGGTTCGAACGCCTTTTATGATTGCGTAATCGCCGCAGCCTGGGCACCAACGCACTTCCTGATCCGTGGTTAAGTCTTTCGGTGTTAATTGCTGCGGATCTTTTTGTTCGGTCATCTTAGCTCTCCACCAGATCTTGAATCGCCTGTTCAATAGTAGCAATTTTGAAAGGCTGACCATTAATTTGATTTAGGCCGACAGCATCGACCAAATATTCCGAGCGCAATAAAGTACTAAGCTGACCGTTGTTCATTTCAGGCACCAGCACCTTATCGTAGCTCGTAAGTAGTTCACCAAGATTACGCGGTAGCGGCCAAATATGCCGAATATGAATATGCGATACATCCAGGCCATTATCCTGCGAGTTGGCTACTGCTCGTGCAATCGGGCCATATGTGGAACCCCACCCAACAACGGCAATATTGCCACCCACCTTACCCGAATTAATTTCCTGCTCAGGAATATCGTTAGCTATGTTATTGATTTTCTCAGCACGTATTTTTACCATTTTGTGGTGGTTTTCAGGTTCGTAGGAGATATGACCACTGTTGTAATCCTTCTCAATGCCGCCAATGCGATGCTCTAATCCTGGTGTGCCTGGTTTGGCCCAAGCACGGGCAAGGGTCTCCTCATCGCGCAGAAACGGATGGAAGCCCTCCGTATCTTTATGAAACTGGACCGGGAACGGCTCGTATTCTGCCATATCCGGAATACGCCACGGTTCTGCAGCATTGGCGAGGTAGCCATCAGTAAGGAAAATCACCGGCGTCATATATTTTGTCGCCAAGCGTATGGCTTCAATCGCACAGTCGAAACAATCGCCGGGCGATTTAGACGCAATCACCACCAGTGGACTATCCGCGTTTCGGCCATAAACAGATTGGAAAAGATCTGACTGTTCGGTTTTTGTTGGCAGTCCAGTTGAAGGGCCAGCCCGTTGCGAGTTTACAATCACCAGCGGCAGTTCTGTCGAAATTGCTAAACCAATCGCCTCACCCTTCAAGGCTACCCCTGGGCCAGAACTCGAAGTCACACCGATTGCGCCCGCATAAGAAGCACCAATGGCGGAGCAGGCCGCGGCAATCTCGTCTTCCGCCTGGAAGGTGAGAACATCATATTCCTTCAGCCGGGCCAGCACATGCAGCAGGGCGGAGGCGGGTGTAATCGGATAAGAGCAAAATGCCATTGGGGCGCTGGCTAATTGTGCGCCGGCAACCAATCCCCAGGCAGCTGCCTCAGTACCGGTGATGTTACGATAAAGACCAGGCTCTAATTGTGCTGGCGGCACCGCATAGGCACCAATATCATTCGGCATTTCTGCCGTTTCAGCAAACGCATGTCCCGCATTCAAAGCTGCTACATTAGCCTTAGCAATTTCAGGCCGGTTTTTAAACTTGGCATTCAGCCAGTCGATAGTTGGTCCACGGTCACGGTCATAGAGCCAGTAGACCAGGCCAAGCGTCCAGAAATTTTTACACCTAAGGCCTTCCTTACTAGTTAACCCCTGATCTTTAACCGCTTCTAGGGTGTGCTTGGAAATATCGATTTTCAGTGTACGAAATTTATCGAGCGTATCATTTTCCAGAGGATTTTCATCAAAGCCAGCCTTTTGCATATTCCGCTTATTAAAGGTGCCGCTATCGACAATGATCAAACTTCCAGAAGGCAATTGTTTCATATTAACCTTCAGCGCCGCCGGATTAAAAGCTACTAAAACATCAGCCACATCTCCCGAAGTATTGATATTACGCGCGCCGAAATTAATCTGGAAGGCAGACACCCCAAATGTAGTGCCGGCAGGCGCTCGAATTTCAGCCGGAAAGTCCGGGAATGTCGCCAAATCATTACCTGCAAGAGCCGTAGTCTCAGTAAACTGGCCGCCGGTAATTTGCACCCCGTCACCCGAATCGCCAGCAAAACGAATAACGACGGATTCTACTTGTTCACGCCCTCTTTCTTCGGGCAAAGCTGCACTAACCGCTGCCATTAGTTCGTATCCTCTTGTTCAGCGCGAAAAATCTGGCTGCACTCTCTGTTGTATTCATAAAGCCAACCATTTCTGTATAACCGTACTACCTAGAACTACAAATGTACCGAGGTCCAACTAAGCTTATCCGCGAGACCAACGTATTTAGGCCTTCCGGCTCAAATGTTAAGTTTACCCCGCCAGTCTAGGGCGGGAATAACGCGCAAAAATGGTACTTTGCGACGTTAATGTCCAGCCTAAAATTATTCCTAATCCAGCACCGCTAGCATGTCCTCAACGCGGGTGAATTTGCGCCTAGGTGCCCCAGGATTAGCGGCGACCTGTTCCGCTGCATCAATCTTTTGCCAGTCTTCATATGTTATCCAACGAACACCCTTTTTAATAAGAATTTCTTCGAACGCCGCGCGACCGGGGTTTTTACTTTCTGTGAAATCTTCAAGGATTTGCGCAGCAGCCCTATCACCGTCATGTTTGTTGGTGCCAATAACACCGGTCGGACCTCGTCTGATCCAGCCAACCGCATAGACCCCAGGAGCCACTCGGCCGTTTTCATTGACCGCAATGCCTGCCGAATCATCAAATGGCACGCCGTCGAAAATTTCACCTCGGTAGCCGATGGCGGAAATGACGACGCCACAAGCCACTTCGGTAAACTCACCGGTTCCCACTGCACGACCATCTTGCACTTCGGTTTTCTCGAGCCTTACCCCTTTGACCTTTTCATCTCCAAGTACTTCGACTGGATTGGAATAAAATGCAAAATGTATTCGCTTATCTTTGCCTTCACCCGACGCACCTACAAAAGAGCGCAAACTCTGGAGATTTTTCTCACGCACACGCAAATCTCGTGCATCCATTTTTTCAGTGATCGAGTCGGGAAGGTGATTGCCGTCCACAACAGGCGCGCAATTTTCCAACTCTCCCATCTCGCGGAGCTCCACATTAGTAAATTTTGCTTCCACCGGTCCGCGGCGGCCGCACATATAAATGTCTTTCAGGGGGGACGCCTGAATTGCCTCAGACGCGTGGTCTGCTAGATCGGTTGCTGCCATTTCTGCCGAAGTTTTTGCCAATACGCGGGCACAATCGATAGCTACATTACCGTTACCGACGACTACCACACCCTCAGTATTCAAATCTGGGTCCAGGTCGCGAAAATCAGGGTGCCCATTGTACCAACCAACAAAGGCCGCAGCACCAAAAACGCCATTCTTGCCATCTCCCGGCACGCCCAATGGTCGGTCCAACGCCGAGCCTATCGCTATGACAACAGCATCATAACAATTCGCAACATCTTCGAAGGTAACGTCCCGTCCAACTTCTATATTGCCATAGTAATTGACTTTCTCATCAAGCGCGGATCGCTCATAAGCACGCGCGACATTCTTTGTTTTAGCGTGATCAGGTGCAACACCACCACGAATAAGACCGAATGGGCTTGGCAATCGCTCGATAACATCAATCTCACAATCTGCTCCTGCCTTTAGTAAAGCACCAACTGTATAAAATGCACTCGGGCCAGACCCGATAATCGCTATTGATAGTGGCATAGGGCCTCCCTCCCCGTGTGCAAGCAGCCTAATGCAACGTTACTCTTACGCCAAGCGACAAAAACCTCTGAATTGGTTCCGAGTTACAAAGCCGTGCGGCCTCAATCCAGCCTAAGATATTAGGGTCCGACCAAAATATCCGTTACAAGATTGTATCATTTCTCTCCAATTGAGGTGCCGCCCCCAATTCTCAAACATTCCAAAAGATTACAAGCAACTAGGGAAAGGGCGAACTAATAAACAAATTAAGCAAAACATTTTGCTTTCTTAGCAGGAATAACCGAGAAGGCACTAGCCATCAAAAATACGCGATTATAAAATAACGCTATCATGATTGATCGAAATTCTAACACACCACCATCCAAGACGACTGATTCAGTCAGCCACAACACCGGCTTTTCAATCTGGCATGTGGTGAACCTATGGCAAAAGATACAGAAAGACGCGCTCTCGCCTTTCGACATGACACCGGTACAATTCTTGCTGATCGCTGGCTTAGCAGAACTTAGCGAAAATAACATTTCCATCAAACAATCTACGCTTGCGCAACATTGCCGCACCGATACGATGATGACCTCACAGGTAATAAGAACATTAGAGAAGCGCGGGCTTGTGAGGCGCACCCAACATCAAAAGGATGGTCGTGCCATCGCGGTCCAATTAACCGAATTTGGTCAAAATCAGTTTACGGCTGCAATGCCAGCGGTATCTCAAGCCGACGCAAAATTTTTCATCGGCCTTGGCGATCGGGTTGATGAATTTACGGATGCGTTGGCAATGTTAGCCGGCGAGAAGCGTCGCCGACGAGTAAAAGCTATAGGCCGGTAGCCAGCGCATATTAGCCTGCAGCTGCCTTCTCCTTCTCAATACCGAAAAACCCTCGAGTCTCCGCAACCGCTTCAGCCAATCCAACAGCTGCAACTTCTATACCTTCGGGAAATGCGCCTAGCAAACGAGACGGTGTCATGGGATCCAACATAACAAACACACCGCGATCATCGGCACGACGCACCAAACGACCATAAGCCTGTTTCATCCGAAGCCGAGCAATCATGTCGTCATATTGTTTTTTGCCAAATGCTTGGCGGCGGGCTCGATGCAGTATGGTTGGTCGTGGCCACGGCACCCTGTCAAAAACAATCAGCCGGAGGCTCTGCCCCGGCACGTCAACACCATCGCGCACCGCATCGGTACCAAGCAAACAAGATTCTTCTTCGGCCCGAAAAATATCAATCAGCGTCGCTAGGTTAGACCGGTCTACATGCTGCGCGTATAGCGGCAAGCCGACCTCATCGAACGGGTGAACCAGACGGCTATGAACCGCGCGCAGGCGACTGATTGCTGTAAATATTCCCAGTGCACCGCCACCGGAAGCGAGAAACAACTCTCGATAAGCTGCCGCCACTTGGTTGAGATCATCCTTACGGACATCTTTGATAATAAAAATTCGTGTTAGTTTTTCATAGTCGAAAGGAGACGGCACCTCAGTGCGGACTGCGGGATCGGGCATATGCACCGCACCCGTGCGCGCTTCGGCAGCCTGCCAATCGGCTTCCATTTCGCCTGTGCCATCCCGCAATGTTGCTGACGTCACCAAAACGCCATGAACTGGTGCCGTCACTTGCTCGGCAAACGGCACGGTTGGATCCACCCAATGACGGTGCATCCCCACGTCGAAGTCATGCCCATCGATACGCTCTACACCAAACCAATCGACGAAGGCCTCAGGTCGTTCGGAAGCAAGAGTGGCCAGCATAGAGCGCCATGCGGCAAGGCTCATCTCACCGCGATGCTTAATAGAGTGGGCCATAGATTCAATACGATTGCGGGTCTGCGTATCTAATTCATCTGCTTTGTCATCCAAACGCATTTCAAGTCCGTGGCGGAGCGATTTCAGCGGCTTCTCAATTTTAAATAATGCATCCTCCAACACCGAAGCAGCTTCTAACAAACCGTCCACAGGCTCGCCTATCTCGCATTCTAAATCGTAAGGACCGCGCGCATCGGTACAACGCGCATAAGTTTGTCTGCGAACTACAGCCAAAAAGGCTTCTGTTGGACCTACCGATCGGCCCTCGCGGCAACGTTGATGCCAAGAATCACCTGGCAATCCTCCTGCCGCCTTGAGCACGCTATCCATATGGGCCAGCAGGCCTTTGTCTTCACCAACCAAATCTTCGATCCGCCGCTTAAGTCCCCGCGCACGACTCCGTGAACCTCCTTCGCCGCCCCTAAGCCAGCGTCGCAATTCAGCGGTCTCACGTCCACTCAAATAGGCCGAAAAAGTTCCGTCTGCGGCATCAAAAATATGATGGCCTTCATCAAACACTAACCGGGTTGGCGCACCCGGCCCGGCGAAGCGTCCACGTGCGGCCTGGGTCATTACCAAAGCGTGGTTCGCCACCACCAAATCAGCCCGACGGGCACGACGAATACCTTTCTCAATAAAGCATTTCGCATAATGAGAGCAGCTTGCATAAATGCACTCGCCACGCCGGTCTGTAAGGCCGACCGACAAGCTACGGCCCACCAAATCTACAAGCCAAGCGGGAAAATCGCCACCGGTCATGCTACCATCGCGGGTGACACACGCCCAGCGTGCCAATAACCCAAGCGCGATTGCATCCCGCTTGCGAATAGCTACCCCGCGCACCGCTTCTTCCATGTTCAAAAGGCAAAGATAGTTTTCTCGTCCTTTGCGCACTACAACGCGATGCACCTTTTCTTTTTCATCAGGAAATAATCGATCAAGTTCCTGGTCGATTTGATGCTGCAGGTTGCGGGTATAGGTGGAGATCCACACCGATGCTTCGTTCTTTTGCGCCCAGACACTTGCAGGTGCTAAGTAACCCAACGTCTTGCCGACCCCGGTACCCGCTTCCGCTAGCACGAAATTAGGTCCGCCTGCATAATTACGAGCCTGGAATGCACCGGTTGCGGCCGATGCATAATCGGCCTGGCTCGGACGTTCTTCTGCACGAGCACCCAGCAATTCAACTAATCGTGCGCGCGACTCAGCTGGAGACACAGATTCACTACCCGGCGGGGTGCTCGGCGCATGCTCGGACCACTCCAGGAGGCGGTTCCAAACATCAAGACCATTTCCCGGCGCTTGTACTTCATTTTGCACTTCATCACCCAGGGCTGACAAAACTGCCGGCGCCCAAGCCCAGCCGCCACGCGCCATAGCCCACGCAACATTAATCAGATTTTGAGGCGGCATCTCTCCCAACCTACTAAGCAACTCTAAAACTACCTGACGTAGGCTCGATGCCTCTTCTGCAACTGTTTTAGGCAAAGGTAAATGCATAGCGGCCGCCAACCCTTTCGGGGTTGGAATTGTAAAACTGCCAGGGCACACAAAGGCGAAAAGCTCGAGTACATCAAACGCCTCAAATGGGTCTAAGCCGAGCCGCCCAGAAGTCACCGGCCCGTGGCACAAAATTGGCTTTGCTCCTTGGCAAACCCTTTGGGCTATCACTTTACAAGATAAATCTTCAATCTCACCATCGGGTGACAGCCATATTGCGCCAGAAAGGCCGGCTACCAATATAGGCGTTTTGGGGAGGCGAAGAGGGTTTTGAGTAATCATTGACGCTATCATAGAGGACCAAACGCTATTATTGAAAAGCGAAAGCGTGTTGACGCAATGACACGACCTTCATACTGTCCGCCGCTTAACAAAGTTGGTTGGCCCTGAAAGGGGCGAGGAAACATGGCAATAGATAAAGAAATAACAGAAAAAGCCAAGGCGTGGCCGTTTGATGAGGCGCGTCGCCTACTTAAGCGCTTAGGCGGCACGGTGCCCGAGAAGGGCTATGTGCTTTTTGAAACAGGCTACGGACCCTCTGGCCTGCCCCATATTGGTACCTTCGGTGAAGTACAACGTACGACGATGGTGCGGCGCGCATTTGAGGAAATCAGTGACATACCCACCAAGTTGTTCGCCTTTTCTGACGACATGGACGGGCTCCGAAAGGTGCCTGAGAACGTTCCTAATCAAGAAATGCTGACAGAACATCTTTATAAGCCGCTGACAGACATCCCAGACCCTTTCGGAACCCATGATAGTTTTGCCTCCCACAACAATGCGCAGCTCCGAACTTTTCTTGACGATTTTGGTTTTCAATATGACTTTAAAAGTTCAACGGAATTCTATCGCGGCGGCCTATTCGACAATGCGCTCATACGATTATTGGAAATCTATGACGATATCATGGCGATCATGCTACCAACGCTAGGTGCCGAGCGGCGGCAAACTTACAGTCCATTCTTACCCATCTGTCCAGAGACTGGCCACGTATTACAGGTGCAAGTTTTACAGACTAACGCAGATGACGGCACCATCGTTTATCAACGCGAAGACGGCAAAAAAATTGAGACAACTGTTACTGGTGGAGCATGTAAACTGCAATGGAAACCTGATTGGGCGATGCGTTGGTATGCGCTCAATGTAGATTACGAAATGTCTGGTAAGGACCTTATCGATTCCGTTCAACAATCGGGACGAATTTGCAAGGCCCTAGGTGGTAGGGTGCCGCAAAACCTTACCTACGAATTGTTTCTAGATGAGAATGGCGAAAAAATTTCCAAGTCGCGGGGCAATGGCCTTACCATCGACGAGTGGCTTTCTTATGCACCAAAAGAAAGCCTGGCATTTTTCATGTATCAGAAGCCGAAATCAGCGAAGCGGCTCTACTTCGATGTAATCCCCAAAAATGTAGACGAATATCTTGCGTTTCTTAGCAAATACCCAGAGGAAGAGTCGGCCCGACAGGCAGAAAACCCTTGCTGGCACATTCATCAAGGAAAACCGCCAGAGAGCGACATACCACTTAATTTTGCCATGCTGCTGAACCTGGCTAGCGTTTGTAACACTGAAAACAAGGAGGTACTTTGGGGTTTCATCTCGCGCTATGCGCCCAACGCCAGCCCCGAAAAAAACCTTATGTTGGATCAATTGGTCGGCTTTGCGATTCGCTATTACCAGGACTTCGTCAAACCGGAAAAATTCTACCGTGCCCCGAATAAACAAGAAGCAGCTGCATTAGAATCTTTAGCCACTGTCCTAGACGGAACTGCCCCTGATGCCGACGCCAGCGAGTTGCAGACCCAAGTTTATGAAGTTGGCAAAGAGCATGGGTTCGAAAACCTACGCGATTGGTTTAAAGCCTGTTACGAGGTGTTATTCGGACAAACGCAGGGGCCGCGTATGGGTTCATTCATCGCGCTTTATGGTGTTGCAAAATCGGCTTCACTGATACGGCGCGCGCTCTCCGGAGAAGATTTAGCAAAAGGTTAAGGTTTACCCTGCACTATTCTCATTAGATTTCACGAGTTGCTCGATTGGGCCGCAAGGGCAAGCAACTCACGAGCAAACCGGCGCGCTTGCTCCCGCGTATCTTCTTCGCCAGGCTGCGGCGTGCCTAAGCGCGTAATCAAAGCGTCTACTTCAGCTCCATCGACATTTTGCTTGCGTGCCAGCGCCACAACAATTGCCGCCAACGCCACAAGACCACCGCTATGATTCTTCAGCATGTTTTCGGTTGCGCCGAAAGCTTTTTGGATTTCTTGAATAAAATTATCGTCCATAAAGAGCATCATAATATTGAACGTGTTAATTAGTCTAACATTCATCTCTATTGTCGAGGCAATGTGATCATCATGCCAACAAGGGCGGCGTTCCTAATATATCTTTCGACACGCCAATAACAGACTCACATGCGAGCGAAATAGCCAATAACTCCTCATCGGCATTTTTTCTAGCGATGACTTGGAATCCAATTGGTATACCGAATGCATCTCGCCCTGCTGGCAGACTCAGTGCACACAAATCTAACAGATTAACAACGCTTGTATTTCGTAGGGCAGCCATGTTCAGCCGAAAATATTCTTCCGGCACCGCAACCTCTTGCACCGTTGGTGCCGTTATGGGAACGGTGGGACCGACCAAAATATCAACATCATTAAAAATCGTATCTACATCAGACGCAAGCTCTAGTAAGCGGCTCCGGCGCGAAATATAATCAATCGCTGGGATCGCCTCTATTTTCTCGAATCGCGCAAGCACATTAGGATCAAGAGTCGCCTTCCAATCGGCGAATGTATGATTAATAAGGGCCGCAAATTCGGGTGCAGCCAACCCGCCCCGTTCAAAAATTTCTTCAGCCTCGTTGATTGCAGGCACTTCCAAATCGGTTACGATGGCACCGGCCTTCTCCAGCAAAATTAATGCCGCGGCCACACTCTCCGCAACGCCTGGATCACACCCATCAAACATGGCCTTGCAAACACCAATACGAAGTCCACTAATCCGCCTTGTCCGCATTTTGGTCAGAACTTTATCGAACGTTTCCGTCGTTCCCGGGTCTATAATCGAGAATGCAACAATCGCATCAGAAACATTTCTTGTAAGGGTTCCCGGCGTGTCCAAACTAGTGCTAAGAGGGACTAGACCATCCGTTGACCAACGGTTTTTTGTAGTCTTCAGGCCGACCGTACCGGTCCAGCTTGCGGGTACTCGTACCGAGCCCGCTGTATCACTTCCCAACGCCACAAAAGCCGTCCCTTCGCAAATACTTACGCCGGCACCGGAGCTCGAACCACCAGAGACCCTGTAGGTTTTTCTATCCCAAGGATTACGTGGGATTTCCCAGTGAGGGTTAGTACCAATGCCGCCAAAAGCGAACTCGACCATATTGGTTTTACCCATAAATGCCGCACCAGCAGATTTGAGCGCACTCACCACGGGCCCCTCTGCACACCATTCCGCAGGCAAGGCCGTCGGCGAGCCAGCAAAGGTTTGAAATCCGTCCAGCCCGAATAGATCTTTAGCAGAAACCGGAATGCCAGCAAATAGGCCCGGCTCCCTTCTAGCTGCTAGAGCGTGGTCTATCGCTATCGCAGAAGCCAAGGCATTCCCTGGTTGCCATTGACTATAGGCGTTTAGTCGCTCACCAAACACTTCGTTCCGTGAAATTACCTGTTCGAAAATTCCTTGTGCCCGGCAATTGCCGTTGCGAAGCGCCAGAATGATATGTTCCAGCAACGGTTCATTTACTGTATCGGCACACATCGCAAAATCCTTCAAAAAAAGCCAATTCACATCTCATCTATAAACCAAGTTCTAAGAGTCTCTAGGCCCTTTTGGCGAATCGGATTAGAGTCGTATCATGTCGATGATCTATCATCTCGCCCAAAAAGCCTATTGGGAACCCGCTAAACGATCCGGCCTCTATACGGGCGGGCCCGCCGATGTACGCGATGGCTTTATCCATTTCTCAAGTAATACGCACATAAAAACTAGCGCATCGTTATATTGTAAAGGGCTGATGGACCTTATGTTGGTTGCAGTAAAGTCGGAGAAGCTCGGCCCCATTTTAAAATGGGAAAGCTCACGAGATGGAATATTCTTTCCCCACCTTTACGGCAGTCTTGACACTACACTTGTTGAATGGACCAAACTTTTGACACTCGGCAAAGACGGCCGGCACAAATTCCCACCGCTAGATTAAAAAAATAATAGGACAATGAAATACTCATCCCTTATTCTCCCTCTTCTACACCGCCTGGACCCAGAACGCGCTCACAACCTTACTTTAATAGGACTACAACTCGGGCTCGGCCCAGGTCATTTAGAAGCAGATCACCCTTCGCTTGCCATCCAAGTTGCCGGAATCGATTTTCCTAATCCTATCGGCCTTGCAGCGGGTTTCGATAAGGATGCGCGCGTTTTCAACGCTATGCTTCAAGCAGGGTTTGGCTTTGCTGAATCTGGAACTGTGACACCGAAACCGCAAGCAGGCAATCTGAAGCCGCGAATTTTTCGCCTGCCTGAAGACGACGCAGTTATCAACCGGCTTGGGTTCAACAATGGCGGGCTTGATGACTATGCACGACGCATGGCCGGCCCTAAAGCCGGGATCGTTGGAGCCAATATCGGACGCAACAAAGATTCAGTCGACGCCATAGAAGATTATGTGATCGGCGCGAGACGGATCGCACCCTTCTGCGACTATCTCACTATAAATATCTCCTCACCTAACACGCCAGGACTCAGAGATTTACAAAGTGCAGATACACTCTCTGCCCTTGTTGCGGCAGTCCAATCCGCAGTAACAGAAACTGGAGCAGAACCACCTTTGTTCATTAAGATTGCACCCGACCTAACGGAGACGGATATAGACGACATTGCCGCCGTAGCGATCTCGTCTGGTATCAATGGTTTGATTGTCTCTAATACCACTATTGGACGACCCAATTTTTTAAAAGGAAACCATAGGGCAGAAAATGGCGGCCTCAGCGGCAAACCCTTATTCGCGCCCTCTACCAAAATACTATCGGAAATGTATAAGCGCTGCGCGGGCAAGTTGCCGCTGATTGGTGTTGGTGGTATTTCGTCTGGCGAGGATGCTTACCGAAAAATACGATCCGGCGCGTCGCTCGTGCAATTATATACCGCACTAGTCTATCACGGGCCGCGCCTTATCACCGATATCAAGCGAGATCTCGCAAACTTTCTAAAAAGGGATGGATTTAGCACCATTACTGACGCCATCGGCGTCGATGTAAAATAATTGACAAAGCTTGCCCGAAGGCTCAACGCTGCGTAACCTCTTGGTGATTCGGCGTTGCGTTAACGGGCTCGAGAAGACAGAATTAGATGTCAAAGCAACAACATACGATTATTTTTGCCTGCTACGCGTGTATAGCGCTGATTACCATGTTTGCATTGCCCAGACTAGTATTTGGGCTAGACCATTTTACAGCGATTTTGTTAGGCACCGTCCTGCTTCTCTCCGGTGGCCTACTCCATGAAATTTTCACTCGACGGATCAACGAAACACAGGAGATACGCCGCCTCATTATTCTTCGCAATGCTTATAATCAAAACCAAGAAGACCTATCCCGCAACCGCGATGAACTACGTCGCGTTTATGAAGTTCTTGAACAATTCAACAGCCAAAACGACGGAAAAAAAACAACCGAAGACATTCGAGAGGTAGCCTCCGAAGTTAAGGTTCTGCATGGTTTGGTTGAACAACTTTATTCATCGGGCAAGGATGAGAAACGCGCCACTACAGTAGATACTTTGGATGAGGACCCAACAAAAGCGAACTTAGGAAAACTACCAGCTGTTGGCGGGCGAAAAATTAGTGAACTCAGCGATGACCATATTCTAGAAATCGTGCGAGATGCCCTAAGGCAAAGCCGCGTTGATCTCTTCCTTCAGCCCATCGTCAGCCTTCCACAGCGCAAGCGTCGGTTCTTCGAAAGCTTCATTCATATGCGTTCAGCAGACGGTGCCACCATTACGCCGGACCAATGCATGGGCCTCGCAAAAGAAAAGGATTTAGGTCTCGCCATAGACAACATGTTGCTTTTTAGAAGTATCCAGTTATTAAAAAAGGCGCAACAACATGATTACTCCACGGCGTTTTTCTGCAACATATCTCCCAATACTTTTTCGGACCGAGAGTTTTTTGGTGATTTTATTGAATATCTCGAGAGCAACCGAGAGCTTGCACCATGCATCGTTTTTCAATTGGCTCAAGCAGATATGGTCGCCCAAGCGGAAGATGTAACAAATGATTTACAAAGACTCGCTAGTGTTGGCTATCGACTTTGTATGAACCAAGTTACGGACTTGAATTTCGACCCAAGAGGCTTGGAGGTAAAAGGTTTTCGCTTTGTCAAATTGCGTATCGACCGCATTCTCAACACAGACTCCCCGTATTCTGCCGCCGACATTCACTCGATAAAAGAAGAACTCGATGCCGCCAACGTAGACTTGATCATCGAGAATGTGGAGACTGAGCAAGCGCTTATTGAAATATTAGAATTCAACATTGATCTCGGTCAGGGATTCTTATTCGGTGAACCGCGGCCCAGCAAAGACCCTGTTGCTGAGAAATTGCCTGAACTCCGAGTAGTATCCGAATAATCCACCCACATATTTTTAATTAAAGACTGATGACAAAACCCATATTTATCGACCATGTTGCCTTGATTGCCCATGACTATGATTTATTCATTCTAGACCAATGGGGTGTGCTTCATGACGGAGAACGCGCCCATGATGGTGCAATTGACGCAATGATAGAGATTAAATCAGCAGGCAAAACCATCATTCTGGTATCCAATTCCTCAAAGCGCGTACCGATCAGCATAAAACGCCTTTTGAGACTTGGCTTCTCATCAGACTTATATGATCACATCATCACGTCTGGTGAACTTGCCTGGCAAGCGATGAAGACAAAATCAGATCCGTTATACGAAACTCTGGGACCAAAATGTTTCGTCATTAACAAATTTGGTGATTCTGTTTTTCTCGAAGGGCAATCTCTCGAGACCGTTGATATCGTGGAACAGGCAGATTTTCTGTTAGTCGCTGATTTGCCAGAAGAACCCATTGAAAGTTTGGAGCCGACCCTAAAAGTCGCAGCCAAACTTGGCCTACCAATGCTATTGCTTAATCCTGATTTTGCTAGCATCAACCCACTGGGAGAATTGCACCCCACTCCCGGAATCCTCGGGCGCGCCTATGAGGGATTTGGAGGAACTGTGAAAATTCATGGAAAACCCAATCCAGCCGTGTATGAA
This sequence comes from Rhodospirillaceae bacterium, assembly GCA_002724395.1. Lineage (GTDB taxonomy): Bacteria > Pseudomonadota > Alphaproteobacteria > UBA8366 > UBA8366. The sequence continues at coordinate 78,634 of PBOR01000043.1, forward strand.
ACTTGTTTCAAACTAGCCCCGAGAGCACAAAAAGCAATTGCCATTGGAGATTCGCTTCATCATGACATCGCCGGAGCTAATGGAGCTGGAATCGACTCTATTTTTATCACTAGCGGCGTTCATGTCTTCGAGTTGGGAACAGAGCCGGGCAAAGCTCCTACTCAGGAAAAGATTAATACTCTGTGCACGGAGCTAGGCCAATCGCCCACTTTTTGGAGTCCCAGATTCACTTGGTAAGGCGGTCGCTCGCATCCAACAAATTCGAATAACCATCAATCTCGTTTAAAAAAACAACCCTCTGACTAAAGATTGCCGTGCTACTTGGAAGTACGGGGGAGTATACCTGATAAATGCGCTTTGCCTCCAACCTTTCAAAAAAGGTCCCCTTTTTCTACGGATGGATCATTGTTGGATGTTCAATGTGTGCCAACTTTTCCCGTCAAGGGTCCGCGGTGGCAACACTATCAGTCTTTGCGGTACCAATGACGAACGAATTCAACTGGTCCATGACCGCAATTTCTGGGGCCGTATCGCTGGGCGGAGTGCTCGGCGCGATAGTTTCACCAAAAGTTGGTGTTTTGGTAGACCGCCGTGGTGCCGGCCAAGTGCTTACTATCGGCACTCTAATGATCGGCGTCAGTATGATTGCGCTTTCAATGACCACCTCGTTGATCTGGTTTTATATCGCGTACTGTCTTGGTCGTATGACATTCGCAGGCCCATTTGAGATTGCCAATACTAGCGCTGTCGCAAACTGGTTTATTCACTTACGCGCGCGCGCGATGTCTTTTACAGCGCTTGCTCACAGTATCGGCCTAGCCGTTTTTCCAATTGTGGCTTTTGCGGTTATCCATGCCTGGGATTGGCGCGCGGGATGGCTTGCTATCGCAGGTCTCGTCTTGGTGTTTGGCGTTGTCCCCAATTTATTCCTAATGATCCAGCGCCCAGAAGACGTAGGCCTAAGGCCATATTCGGCTGAATTAAATCTCACTAAACACGCTGATAGACCGCGGGCTAAAGAGGTTGAAGAGGAATTAAGCTTCACGCGGAAAGAAGCATCGCAGACGCCAACATTTTGGGTATTAATCGCAATCTCAGTATTTATTTATCCTGTTCAGGCGGGCATTAGCCTGCATCAGGCACCGCATTATATTAACTGTGGGCTTTCACTTGGCATTGCGGCCACGGCAGTGAGCACTTTTTCGGTTATGTCAGCCGTCAGCGCTTTAGTTTTTGGACATCTTGAAGCACGATTTGGTGTACGGCGTTGTCTAGCTGTCGCGGCCGCCCTGATGGCTATTGGTGCTGCATCGATGTTATTGGTGACAAATGCGTGGAATGCTTATCTATCGGCATTCGTATTTGGTGCTGGAATTGGTGGACTGATAGCGCTTTTCCCCGTGGCTTGGGCAAATTGTTTTGGTCGAAAAAATTTGGGGACAATACGTGGGGTCACATTGCCGGTCCAAACACTTGCCCAAGCGACCGGGCCTCTTCTTTCAGGTACGCTGTTTGATTTATCAGGTTCATATACCCTGTCTTTAAGCTTATTTTGTGCCAGCTCATGCGTGGCCAGTATTCTAGCTTTATTTGTCGTCCGGCCTTTAAAGTCCGTCGGGAATTAAAAAGCCAGAGAGTTCTATGTAAACAAGTAAAAATTTTTTGCCGTAAGTTTTGTCATTCCATCAGTATTTTTTCCCAGGCTAAAATATATTCCTATCAATGGGTTAACCTACGAGTCTTTTAGTAAATCTTGTTCGTTCCAAAACCCGCTCAATCGAGGTAGCCTACTTTGCTATTTAAGTATTCAGCAGCTTGTTAAATCTTTACGATATTCAGTCATTGCAAATTCACCAGAATATCGCGAAATTAGCCTTCACAAAGCAAAAGTTGCTATAATTACCTTCGCCCCGTATGAGATTCCGCCTATCAACAGCCAATAGAAAGGGGCATTGAGGATGTCATATGGCAAAACAAAAGAAACCAACCCTCGACGACTGGGCAAAGCGTGCAGATAGCGAAGCGAAAGGCTCCACTGCGGATAATATCGCTTGGAAAACGCCAGAAGGGATAGCGGTTAAGCCACTCTATACTGTTGAAGACTTAGACACACTCGACCACCTCGACACGATGCCCGGCCTACCGCCTTTTACGCGGGGACCTCGCGCCACCATGTATATAGGCCGGCCTTGGACCGTCCGACAATATGCCGGGTTTTCAACTGCTGAAGCATCCAACGCATTTTATCGAAAAGGGCTCGCCGCAGGCCAAATGGGGCTCTCTATTGCCTTTGATCTAGCAACTCATCGCGGCTATGATTCCGATCATCCACGTGTTGTTGGTGATGTAGGCAAGGCCGGCGTTGCGATCGATTCAATCGAAGACATGAAAATCCTGTTTGATGGTATTCCGCTTGATCAAATGAGCGTATCCATGACTATGAACGGGGCAGTGCTGCCAATATTAGCTAATTTCATTGTTGCTGGCGAAGAACAGGGCGTCGGGCCGGGAAAACTATCAGGTACAATTCAAAACGACATCCTTAAAGAGTTTATGGTCCGCAATACTTATATATATCCGCCGGAACCTTCCATGCGGATCGTAGCAGATATTATAAAATATACTTCCCAGCATATGCCGCGTTTTAACTCTATCTCCATATCCGGCTATCACATGCAAGAAGCAGGCGCTACCTGCGTCCAAGAGCTCGCCTTCACTTTAGCCGACGGCATCGAATATGTAAGGGCTGCCGCCGCCAAAGGGTTAGACGTGGACACATTCGCCCCTAGGCTCTCCTTCTTCTTTTGCCTAGGCATGAATTTCTTTATGGAAATCGCAAAACTTCGCGCCGCACGCCTGCTTTGGTCAGAGTTAATGCAAAGAAACTTCAAGCCGAAAGATGAGCGCTCCCTAATGCTGCGCACCCATTGCCAAACATCGGGCGTGTCACTCACAGAACAAGACCCCTACAACAATATTATGCGGACTACTGTGGAAGCTATGGCGGGAGTGCTTGGCGGAACACAGTCACTCCACACCAATTCCTTCGATGAAGCATTAGCGCTACCGAGCGAATTTTCATCCCGGATTGCGCGTAATACTCAACTGATTTTGCAGGAAGAAACCGGTATTACCAATGTAGTTGATCCCTTGGCTGGCAGTTATTATCTGGAATCGCTGACTGCTAGTGTCACCTCCGAGGCGCGCAAACTCATCGACGAGGTTGAAGACCTAGGCGGCATGACCAGAGCCATCGAGGCTGGCATGCCCAAACTCCGAATTGAGGAGGCCGCAGCGCGCCGCCAAGCCCGTATCGACCGAGGCGAAGAAGTGATAGTTGGTGTCAATAAGTATCAGTCTGAAGAGAAAGACAGCGTTGAACTTCTAGACATCGACAATAGCTCGGTGCGCCTATCCCAAATCGCCCGGTTAGAGAAAATTCGTGCCGATCGAAACACAAGCGCATGCAGCGCAGCACTCAACGCGCTTACCGAAGCTGCACAAAACGAAAGTGGTAATCTGTTAGCGCTTGCCATCGATGCGGCTCGGGAAAGGGCCACCGTGGGAGAAATTTCCGACGCGCTGGAGAAATGTTACACCCGCCACCGCGCTGTCATTCGGTCCATCTCCGGTGTATACGGCTCAGTATACGAAGGAGACGAAGGCTTCGAAAAAATCCAATCAGAAATCAAAAACTTCCAAACAAACGAAGGCCGACGACCACGCATGTTGGTAGTCAAAATGGGTCAGGACGGCCATGATCGAGGCGCGAAAGTTATCGCCTCCGCTTTCGCCGATATCGGCTTCGATGTGGACATAGGACCGCTGTTCCAAACACCCGATGAGGTGGCAAGGCAGGCCATAGAAAACGATGTGCATGTGATTGGCGTTTCAAGCCAAGCAGCAGGCCACAAGACCCTTGTCCCTCAGCTCATTGAAAGCCTCAAGGAGCTTGGTAGCGAAGATATCATTACTATTTGTGGTGGGGTCATCCCACCGCAAGATTATGAGTTTTTGCAAGAAGCGGGCACGGCAGCCATCTTCGGCCCCGGCACAAACATCCCGGTCGCCGCTAGCGAAATTTTGCAGCTGGTAGCAAGACGGCGTTTGGCTGCCTAAATGGCATGTTATTGGCTACCAAAATAAAAACCGCTGGGATCATTAAATGTACATCAATTAGGAACGGGCCTCTCGGCTGTGGGTATAGGCCGGGCATTTACTGATTTGGGAGCAGTTGTCCGTTGCCCTGAAGACACCCGCCCGGTCTCGCCCGTATTGATTAAACCTAACAATAGTTTTGCATATTGTTTAGTTGATGAAGAGTACGTGATCGACCCATAGCGCTGTTAAGGATAGAGCTAACCAATCAATTATTGAAAATATTACTGAGTGGCCACGGAGATTAATATCAACGTAAATTTACAAAACATGGAGAATCAAAACCTAACCACATAACCAGTCTTTCTTTACCTCTTCAAATTTCCCACACGACAACGCGCTCCTGATCTCGGACATCAAGCCCACCATAAAAGCAATGTTGTGTTGGGTTAGTAACTGTAGCCCTAAGATTTCATGCGATTTGAACAGATGGTGGATATAGCCGCGGGAAAAATTTTGGCAGACATAACAATCACACGATTCATCAATCGGTCGTGGATCTTCACGAAACCGCGCATTACGCAAATTAATCCGGAAGCTCTCTACATTACGTTTCAACGCCCAGCCATGGCGTGCAATGCGGGTCGGCGTAACGCAATCGAAGGTATCGATCCCCATGGCTACGCCTTCCCAAATATCACGAATGCCACCAATGCCTAATAAATGCACTGGTCGTTTGCTTCCAGTTTTGGCAAGCGATCTCATCGCATATTCAATGATGTCGTACATGGCTTCTTTATGGTCACCCAAACAACCACCGACTGCATGCCCAAAGAAAGGCATAGAGGCAATAGTCTCCGCACCCTGACGGCGCAGATCTTCGTATATTCCCCCCTGCACCACACCATACAAAGCTTGCGTCCCATCATGATGGCGAGCAAATTCCGTAAGACTACGCTTCGCCCAATTATGGGTCAGCATTAGAGATTTTTCTGTATAATCACGATCTACATGGACCGGCGTGCATTCATCCAGCACGACAGCCAGATCCGGGCGAAGCTGGCGTTGGATCTGAATTGAGGATTCGGGTGTTAACGTATGTTTAGTCCCATTGCGCGGCGAACGGAATACCGCCCCTTTTTTCGATAATTCCAGTAATAACGGATTACGTCTATTTGGGCGACTACCCTTTATCTCAGAACTTTCCGTCCCTTGGCCAAGACTAAAGATCTGGAAGCCACCACTATCAGTGAGCATGGGGCCGTCCCAGCCCATAAACTTGTGCAGTCCACCTAATCTCTCCACCACATCGGGACCAGGTTGAATAAGCAAATGATACGTATTAGCTAAAACTATTTCTGCGTTGACCGCCCTCATATCACGAGGGCTCGCACCACGAATAGCTGCCTTCGTCGCGCAAAAAATAAAGCCCGGGGTCAACAAATCGCCGTGCGGGGTTTGTAACCGTCCAAGCCGTGCACGGCTGTTCGTATCTCGTTTAAGAATGTCAAAACCGAAACCAGAATAATCCATACTAAGGGGTGCGTTGAGCTGCATAAATAGGACCTTAATCGAAAAAGCCCGCCAGAGGCGGGCTCAATTCAGAATCTACGAAGAAATCTAAGCTACGGATGCTTTTTCCGTCGCCTTCTGAATACGTCTTTTAAGCCGTTTGGCCTCCAAGGTCAGCTTCCGGTTCGGTGTCCCAAGTAAATAGGCATCGAGTCCACCCTTATGGTCAATCGTCCTTATAGCGTTGGGTGTAACGCGCAGACGCACCATTTGACCTAACGCATCGCTTAAAATTGACGTATTCTGAAGGTTTGGCAAATAGCGGCGCCGGGTTTTATTATGCGCATGACTTACATTATTGCCGGTCAACACACCCTTACCCGTGATCATACAACGGCGTGACATATCTAAATCCACCTTGGCTAATTAATGACCCGACAGCCGAATGCAGATTCGACTATCTGTAAGGCGAGGTTTGTAAGGCAGCGCCCTGCCACCCGTCAAGTCGCTTTGCCAACCCGGTAGCGCATAATAATTTTTTTTGCAGCCTCAGACACTGTTAACTGACCGTCCGCGACTGATTTAGTGATTTCACGCATTTCGTTACTCTGATCCAGTTGTAATCTTATTTCCATCTCTAACCTATCGCGCACCGCATCCCACAACCACGCCTGAGCTTGGGAATGCCGGTTATGTTCGAAAGCACCATTGGACTGCATCACATTCCGCCATTCGCCAATAAGCCTCCAGGCATCATCAATACCATCACCATTAAGACTGGAACATGCTCTTACCGGCACAACCCAGTCGTTTGAAGCGGGCCGCAGCATATTTATAGCATTTTGGTAATCGGATACCGCGCGTTCAGCAGCCCTCGCCATCGCACCATCGGCTTTATTAACTAATACGATGTCGGCCAACTCAACTATGCCTTTTTTCATTCCCTGAAGTTCGTCACCCCCCCCAGGCAATAAAAGCAACAAGAATAAGTCTGTCATGTCTGCCACTGTGGTTTCAGACTGACCGACGCCAACGGTTTCAACAAATATCACATCGTAACCCGCCGCCTCGCAGGCAATCAGCGCCTCGCGACTGCGATGGCCTACGCCACCCAACCTAATACCTGCCGGTGAAGGCCGGATAAAAGCGTCCGGATGACGGGACAATTCTTCCATGCGGGTCTTGTCCCCCAAAATGGAGCCCCCGCTGCGCTTAGACGTGGGATCAATTGCCAGCACCGCAAGCTTATGCTGTAGCGCCAATACATGAAGACCAAATCGTTCAATAAAGGTGGACTTGCCGACCCCAGGTACGCCAGAGATACCTATGCGGATTGAATTACCACTGTATGGCAGAAGCGAGGCCAAAAGGATATCGGCGTCGCAGCTATGGTCGGGGTTGGAAGATTCTAATAGTGTGATGGCCTGAGCGAGAGCGCGCCGATCGCCTTTTCTTACACCAGAAGAAAGTACATCCATATCCTTAGCCACCCTAGAGACTTCTCATTTTGGACCGGTTTCAAGAAGTTTCGCCATAACAATCTCATCCACATAGGTGCCTTCTATATAAAGAGAATGGGTCCGCACGCCTTCAGTTTTGTAATTCATCGATTGGTAAAGGTTTTTGGCACGTTCATTTCGACTCATAACCGTTAACTCCAACCTATGTAAACCGGCCTGTTGCGCAAAGAACTCTAAACCTTCCATCAATTTTCGACCAAGCCCATTGCCCGTGTGCGCTTGCAGTACTCCGACGCCAACAGTTGCCGTATAACGATTACGCTCCAATTCACCCCCCATCACAACAGCCTCCCCAATGGGTTGGTCATCGAACCAAGCTGTGAGCAACAAATGCCGCGGCAATTCCTCAAAACGATCAATGATCAAGCGCATTTCATCGACCGACCGCGCCCGCTCAGATGGTCCACGCAAGAAAAAGCTGGTCTCCGCCAAGAGTACCTTACCAAATTCGTATAGTTTCTGGGCATCTCCGCTTTTTGCAGCGCGGAGCGTGTAACCTTGAGAAAGGTTTGACTTAGAGCGCATTACGAGCGGCCTCTATCAACGATTTTTGTTCTGTGACCGTGGATAAAACGACGGAGCTTTCTGCCTCGCCGTGTTCGCGGAACCTTTCAATTAATCCCTCCAGGGACTCCACTGAGGGCGCTACCAATTTTATAAGGAAACATGAGTCTCCTGTTATGTGATGACACTCAAGTACTTCCGGCAATTCCGTTGCCAATCTTCTAATAGCTTGAAACTTAGCTCCCGAACAGCTCAAGCGCAAAAATGCTGAAATCGGCAAACCTATTTTGTTACGCTCGAGCTGAACCCTATAGCCAAGCAACACCCCATCTTCTTCCAAACGCCGCACTCTCTCAGCAACCGCTGGCGGAGACAGTCCAACCCGACGTGCAAGCGCATTAAAAGACAAACGAGCATCACCCGCCAAAAATTCTAGCAATTGAAAGGATTTTTTATCCATTTTAACCTATTTAGAATATTATTTGTATTTTTTATTTATGATAAAAAACTTTTTTTTACAATTAAATTTTGTTTATTTACTTGTAAACCAATTTTCTTACTATTATTGAAGCAGCATAAGCTCTGAAAACTGGTTTTGCGGGGAAGCCAATTTGGATTTTGTTTTATTTCTGAAGGCAATCGCTATTGGGTTTGCTATCGCCGCTCCCGTCGGACCCGTCGCCATGCTTTGCATTCAGCGAAGCTTAAAATCGGGGTGGTGGCCGGGATTCTTCACGGGGATGGGGGCTGCGGCGGCAGATACATTTTATGCCGCGATCGCAGTTTGTGGTCTCGCGGCCGCCATGACTGCCCTGTTAGATAAATCAACCTGGATTCAGCCAGTATGTGGCATAATTTTAATTGTTATTGGCACCTATATTTTTTGCGAGAAACCTGCCCAAAAATCTTCTGAGAAACAGGTCATGAAGGTTCATCACTTGGCCGGCAGTTGGTTCAGCGCTTTCATAATCACGCTGTTCAATCCCGCTACGGTTTTGGCCTTTATGGCCATCTTCGGTGGCATCAAGATGGCCGACGCGACTGTCGATCCGATGAGTGGTTTCACAACAATTATCGGGGTCTTTGTAGGAGCCGCGGTTTGGTGGACAGGCCTAACGACGGTTGCCGCGGTCTTTCGTCGCCAAATTCAGCCGGGAACCTTGCAGGCCATTAATCGTTTGATGGGGTTTGTGATTTCTGGGTTTGGTGTTTTTATTACCGTGGATTGGGTAATACCTTTAAGATAGGTGTTTTTTTATTCATCAGAAACGATATCTCTACCAAGCGCCCGACATAACAGAAGATAGAGTTTTCCCACATCAGCGGTCATAAAAGTGGAATGAAGCAAATTTTCCGGGTCAACCTCTAACGAATCCTCAAGCAATGTTTCAAAATGATCGAAATAACGCATCACATAGCGGCGCATTTCTTCTTCCCGTTGAACCCTTTCCGCGATCAAAGACGCAGTTGCCGATGGATGGTTTTTTAAAAGCATGCGCGTGAAAATGCTTCGATCACCTTTCACATATCGCTTCCAATCCGCATCTGGCACCTCTGTATTGAGTAACCTCGTGAGATCAACGGAGGTGGAATGCAAATCTTCTATGATATAGCGCGCGGTTTTCAGAAACACGTTGCGGCGTCCGGACAAGTCCTGCTCCTTGAGCCGCTCAGCCTGGTCAGCGGCGTCCGCTGCTGCCTGGCTCAAAACTGCCGCATGCTGATCGAAGCTTGTACTGGCTTCGCTTGTCTTGGCCACCACCTCATCTGTCGTATTTAGCAAATTAGCTCGATGATGCTCGACTTTCTCAGTCAAACTATCAATTTCTATGCGAGCCTCTGCCGTCGCCTGAACTAATGTTTGAGTTTGACGTCCAAGAATATCGCCCACATCACGCACTTGGGTACTTGCTTCTTCACTAGCTTGCCCTAAGTCGCGAGCTTGTTGGCGTAATTTATCCGTTAGCCCCGCCATCCGCGCAGATAGTTGGTCAGTCTCACCGTGCAGGTTAGCTGTTTGTTGGGTAAAAGCATCACCAATGAGACGCATCCGCTCGGTAGCCTCTTGTGCAACACGCATCATCGACTCCGATTCTTTTTGCAAAGCCTCATTATTGTCGCTGATCTGCATACCTGCTTGCAGGGATGCAGATGTTAATCGTTCTGATTGCGAGTTGAAACGCTCACCTATCTCATTCATCAAGGCTAACCCCTGGTTAAGCGCTTCGTTTACGGCTGATGTTTCTTGCCCAAAGGCCTGTCCCGCTTCGCTGATGCGCGCACCGACGTCGCCAGCTGCAGAAAGCAGCTGGTTTATTTGTTGTTTCAACATTTCAGCGATCTCCTCGGCCTGCTCGGAGGCTTGTACAGAAGACTGCTTCAAAATTTTACCGTGCCCCTCAATTTGCGTATCGATTTGCTGGGACCGCTGATGCAAGAAATTAGCGAGCTCCGCTAAATTCTTGCTATCATCCGCTAACGCCTCCTTAACATGCCCAACTTGCTCACCAACCTGGGTTGCCGCTTGACTAAGCTCATTGGTATTCTGATGCAGCGCTAGTCGAATTCCCTGAACCTGTGTTGCGACATCATTCGCCGTATCATTCATATCCTTACCGCTCTCTTTCATGAGTTCAGCAATAGATACCGCTTGAGCAGAAGAACGATCCGCCGCCTCCTGCAAAGACTGAGCTTGATTAGTAAGTGTGTCAGCCATTGCCTGTGCATGACTCGCAGCAGGCGCTAGCGCCTCGTCAATCTCACTCAAACCATCTTGGATCGCGAGCCTTATGTCAGACGACTTACTTTGCAGCAACTCCTCAATATCACGGGACTGTTGCGCAGCATGGTCTGACGCTGATTTTAGATCGTTCGCTTGTTGGTTCAGAGCGTTCCGCAACGCGTCTGCACGATCTACCGCTGCATCTGTAGACTGACCCAGTGATTGAGCTTGTTCCTCAAACACCTGACCCATGGCTTTAACACGCACCACTGTTTCCTCTGAGACTTGAGCCAACTGCTCCGACTGACGCCCAACAGCAGCCTGGACCACCTTGGTTTGCATAGCTACATGCTCGGCAATTGCAGACAAATCGCTAGCCTGCGCTCTCATCGCTCCAATCATATTTTCTGTTTCTGCCCCAGAATTTTCCGTCACATTCGCCAAGTTTTGCGATTGCTCGCTCATCGCGACCGTAAGCTTGCCTATATGCTCTTTGGCCTGCTCAACAGCTGCTTCGATTTGGTGAGCATTGTTTGCGATAGAGTCGCGTAAACCGAGACTCAGCTCAGACACCTGATCGTCCACCTGAACTTTCAGATCATCCATGCGAAGTTCAGCGGCCTTCAGCAAACTATCGATGCTGTGCACTTGCTTTTCTAAAGTATCTTCAAGATGAGACGTTACCCCAGCTGTTTGTTGCGCCAATCCATCAGCCATGCGCTCAATACGTTCACCGGTCTGATCAGTCATTAACCGTACAGCTTCGGACTGTTCGTCTAACGACTGCCGTAGCTTTCGAGTCAATTGGTCAATCTGATCACGCACCTCGGCAACCACGGTTGTCGATTTTACCCCCACTTTTTCAGCCGCGCCCTGCAATCCATCTGTACTGGCCGCCAGTGATTGCTCGACAGCGCTAGATTGTTCAACAGCATTTCGGCTTGCCTCATTGAGATTTTTTGAATAACCCTCGAATAACTCCCCGATCTTTTTTGCCTGTTCTGCGGCCCGGTCGGACGCATTGGTTAGGTCGGCGGCTTGGAGTCGAAGAGACGCATTAACATGATCCGAATGATCAAGGGCCTGCTGAGTGACACGAGCCAGCGCATCGGCTTGACCCGAAATAGTATCTTCAATGGCGACGCGCTGTTCGTCTAAACGCTCAACGACATCTTTTAGCGATTTGACGTCTCCCATTAACTGGTCACGCATTCGATGAGACTCTTGAGCAGCTTTATCCCCAGCATCGCCGAGTCCTGCGGTTTGCAACTCAAACGCAGTCATCAACTCCAGTAGGTTAGTAGTCACCTGATCGCTAACTTGACCCAACTCTTCGGTTTGCTTGCGCAAAAGGTCAGCCACCGGAGCCACACGGTCTTCATATTCTTCCGCTGGAAACGTTCGTAGGTCGAGGTGCCGACGAAGCATCTCGGTATGCCAACGCACATCATGAGAACGACGAAAGTGCGAAATAACAGCCCATAGCATGGCTAAAGGAAGCGCAAATCCGGCCAACAAGGCTCCGGTCTCATGGGGTAAAAATTGCGAAGGAAAACTCCATCCTAAATTTCGATGAACATAAGAAAAGCAAATTATCACCCACAGTGCCGATGCGGCCAAACCAGCCTGCATGAGCCACTTGGCATGCACTTCGGCCCGTTGCGCGGCCTGGCGCAATTTTGCCAAACTCGGACCGGGATCCTCGTGCTTTGCACGACGCAACTCTGTTACATTATCAGTCATTCAAGGACTCTACGCCAAAACGCCTTTCTTGGGAAACGCACCATTTGAAATTCGTTCGACCCCATAAGGGGTTGCCCTTATATCACCGAATTGTTGCAGCTCACGAAAAAATCTTGCGGTAAAACCTTGAAAACGGTACTAAACAGCCCATTTTGTTTAAAGGACCAAAATAGTCCTATATTAAACTATTGAAAAATATTATTTTTGGAACCGCATACAATGATAAAACTTAGCCGGCTCACTGATTATGGTGTTGTGGTGATGACGCAGATGAACCAAAGCGCTGAACCAGTCACGACGGCACAAGATCTCGCCGCTGCGACCGGCTTACCCCTTCCAACTGTAAGCAAGCTATTGAAAAAGCTAGTTAAAAAACGCTTACTTCATTCTCACCGCGGGGTCAAAGGAGGGTACTCCCTGAGCCGTGCACTTTCTCAAATTACGGCAGCTGAATTCATTGAAGCATTGGATGGGCCTGTCGCCTTGACGGCCTGTGTTGACGGCGCTGAAGACGCGTGTAACGTCGAATCACTTTGCCCAGTGCGTGGCGGCTGGGACCGCGTGAACCGGTCTATTCGCGCAGCCCTTGAAGAGATTTCGTTGGCCGATCTCTGTATGCCCATTGAATTTCCCGATCTTAAGCTCTCAAAACCGACACAGGAAATAAGAACGGAGCACGCGTAATGTCCGCGACCGCACAAACCGTCGAACAAGTTAAAGCGCTTGGTGAGAAGTATGAATACGGTTTCTCCACCGATATCGAGTTAGAGCTGGCCCCCAAAGGACTAAGCGAAGATATCGTCCGTTTCATCTCTGCCAAAAAGAATGAACCCGAATGGCTTTTAGAATGGCGTCTAAAAGCCTATGCCCATTGGCTGACGATGGACGAGCCTCAATGGGCCAAGGTAGAGTTCCCAGCAATCGATTACCAAGATGCGTTTTACTATGCAGCGCCAAAATCAGATAACGACAAGCCAAAAAGCCTAGACGAAGTCAACCCGACGCTACTAGAGACATACGAAAAACTCGGTATACCGTTAAGAGAACAAGAAATGTTGGCTGGTGTCGCAGTGGATGCGGTTTTCGACAGTGTTTCCGTCGCCACGACCTATAAGGCCAAACTCGAAGAGCAAGGTATAATTTTTTGCTCTATTTCCGAAGCAGTGCAAAAACATCCAGAGCTAGTGCAAGAATACCTCGGGTCCGTCGTTCCCTATGGTGACAATAAACATGCATGTTTAAACTCTGCGGTCTTCACAGATGGTTCTTTCGTTTACATTCCAAGGGGAGTGCGCTGCCCTATGGAACTCTCCACCTACTTTCGCATCAACGCTGAAAATACTGGGCAGTTTGAACGTACTCTAATTATTGCTGCCGAAGGCTCTTATGTGAGCTATCTAGAAGGCTGCACAGCGCCAATGCGGGACGAAAACCAATTGCATGCGGCGGTGGTTGAACTCGTTACACTCGACGATGCAGAAATTAAATATTCTACCGTACAAAATTGGTATCCGGGCGACGAAAACGGTGTCGGCGGCATTTATAACTTTGTAACTAAGCGCGGTGCATGTCGCGGGCTAAATTCAAAAATTTCCTGGACCCAGGTGGAAACCGGTTCGGCCATAACCTGGAAATATCCAAGCTGCATACTAGAGGGTGATAACTCGGTCGGTGAATTTTATTCTGTCGCTATCACCAACAATTGCCAACAAGCGGACACCGGTACGAAGATGATCCATTTGGGCAAAAACACGCGCTCCACAATCATAGCCAAAGGCATAGCCGCTGGTCGCTCAGACTCGACCTATCGCGGCCAGGTAAAAATTATGCCCGGCGCCGAAAGCGCACGGAACTACACCCAATGCGACAGCCTTCTAATCGGAGACCAGTGTGGCGCACATACGGTGCCGTATATAGAATCCCGCAACCCGGCAGCGCAAATCGAACATGAAGCGACAACTGCGAAAATTAGCGAGGATCAGCTTTTTTATTGCCGTCAACGCGGGCNTTCTGACGAAGAAGCTGTGGCGCTAATTGTTAACGGCTTCTGTAAAGAAGTCCTCCAACAATTGCCGATGGAGTTCGCCGTGGAGGCGCAAAAATTGGTAGGCATCAGCCTGGAAGGCAGTGTGGGCTAAAAAAGAATATTGAGGAACAGATGATGACGGCCATGCTTGAAATTGAAAACCTTCACGTCTCCATAGACGGCAAAGAAATTTTGCGCGGAATTGATTTAACACTCGAACCCGGCAAGACCTACGCCATAATGGGCCCAAACGGATCCGGAAAGAGNACCCTCTCCCATGTGCTCGCGGGCAACGAGAAGTACGAAATTACTAAAGGCCGAGTGACATTGGAGGGCAAGGAGCTCCTCAGCATGACGCCGGAGGAACGCGCCGGTGAAGGACTCTTCCTTGGCTTTCAGTACCCAGTAGAAATCCCAGGCGTGACGGGAACCACCTTCTTAAAAACTGCCCTCAACTCGGTCCGCAAATTCCGTGGCGAGGACGAATTAGATGCAATGCAATTCTTAAAAATCGTCCGCTCCAANGCAAAAGAAATCGGCGTTTCTGATGAAATGCTGAAACGGCCAGTCAATGTCGGCTTCTCGGGTGGCGAAAAGAAGCGGAATGAAATTTTGCAAATGGCTATTCTTGAGCCAAAGCTTGGCGTCCTCGACGAAACCGATTCCGGGCTTGATATCGACGCCCTGAAAACCGTCGCCGACGGCGTAAACCGGTTGAGGGGGTCAAACCGGACTATGCTCGTCATCACCCACTATCAACGACTACTAAATTATATTGTACCCGATGAGATCCACGTATTGGTGAATGGTAAGATTGTCGCTACCGGAGATAAGGAACTAGCGCATGAACTGGAGAAAACTGGCTATTGCATGTTCCTTGACGAGGAGGCCGCTTAAGCGCGGACGGCGAGCAATATGGCAGCATCTAAGAAAACGGCCACCCGGTTGACCGAGCGTTACGGCGATCTCAGAGAGCTTTTGCCAGGTAACACTCTCCATTGGTTGCAGGCGCTCCGCGATCAAAGCCTCTCTTATTTTGACCGTGCAGGACTGCCGACGGTCCGCGATGAATCTTGGAAGTACACCAACCTCAACACTCTGCGCCGTACCGGTTTCGTGCCAGCACCACTCGCCATACCCAGTACTATAGACGCAGTGCCGGTTGGAAGTGGGCTAGAAATCGAAGCCTATCAAATAGTTCTCGTGAATGGTGTCGTTAACTCCGCCTTATCCAGCCTCGATGATTTACCGGAAGGTATCGCGCTCGACTTCACAAGTGCATTGCCTCTCGATAAATTTAACAGGTTGGTTGATTTTGAAAAAACCCCCATCGCAGCTCTCAATACGGCATCCTTTGCGGATGCCGTCTGCATTTATATCCAGGAAAATTCCTTAATCGAAAAACCTATCCATATAATCTCTATCGGAGGCAACGACAAAGCTTCTGTCACTTTCCACCCGCGCATTCTGGTGGATGCAGCAGCAGGCAGCAATGCTACTTTACTGGAAAGCCATATCGGTATCGGTGGGGAAACCTATTTTAGCAACAGCGTCGCCGAAATCGGCGTCGGCAACGGCGCAGTACTGCGTCATTATAAACTTCAGAATGAGCACACAAACGCTTTCCATATCGCAGCTAACGAAGTTCGTCTATCACAGGCCGCCTACTACGAGAATTTCGTCCTTACTATCGGCGCCTCGCTATCGCGAAACGAAGTCAATGTTGACATCCTTGGCCCGCACGCGGAGTGTCGTCTGCTTGGCAGCTATCTTTTGAAAGGCAGTCAACATGGCGACCATACGACCTTTATAGACCACGCGGCACCAGAGAGTAGCTCTCGCGAAATCTATAAAGGTGTCTTGGACGATCAGTCGCGCGGTGTGTTCCAAGGTAAAATTTTGGTCCGTAAAGATAGCCAAAAAACCAACGGCCATCAGCTCAATCAGGCTTTATTACTAGCGCGCGGCGCGGAAATAGATTCCAAACCGGAATTGGAAATTTATGCGGATGATGTGAAATGCTCCCATGGTGCAACGGCCGGTGAGCTGGATGAAACAGCTTTGTTTTATTTACAATCACGCGGTATCGACAAACAATCCGCACGCAATCTGCTTATTGCAGCCTTCATTCATTCGGCACTTGAGGAAATCTCAAACAGAAACGTGCATGACGCTATGAGCGGTATAATNTCAAGTTGGCTTGCCNCCGGAAAGATCGAGAATAGTCTATGAGTGACGTCGCCCAAAAAACTATGATCACTTCTTATGACATTGATCGTATCAGAGCTGACTTCCCGATTCTTTCCCGGGAAGTGCACGGGAAACCGTTGGCCTTCCTCGACAGTGCGGCGTCGGCACAAAAACCTCGTCAAGTTATTGATGCAGTAAGCACTGTCTATGAGACCGAGTACGCTAATGTGC
Organism: Rhodospirillaceae bacterium; assembly: GCA_002724395.1. GTDB lineage: Bacteria > Pseudomonadota > Alphaproteobacteria > UBA8366 > UBA8366. Next base: position 95,180 of record PBOR01000043.1, read on the forward strand.
ATCGCGGAGCATATCAGTTAAGCGAACGCGCAACAAACGCCTATGAAGGTGCNCGAGACAAAGTTCAGGCATTCATAAACGCTCAAAGCCGCAGTGAAATAATTTTTACCCGCAACGCTACGGAGGCCATCAACCTGGTAGCTACCTCATACGGACGGCGTGAATTGAAGGCCGGTGATGAAATCATAATCACCGAGATGGAACACCATTCTAACATCGTCCCCTGGCAAATGCTGCGTGACGAAAAGGATCTAGTGTTAAGTATTGCGCCTATCACCGATGATGGCGAGCTGCGCGTAGATGTCTTCGAAGAGCTCCTAACTCCGCGCACTAAGCTGGTTGCCGCACCGCATATTTCTAACGTGCTCGGCACCATTGTCCCAGTGAAGAAAATTGTCGACCTAGCCCATACGGTGGGCGCTAAAGTATTGATCGATGGCTGCCAAGCGGTCATGCATGAAAAAGTAGACATGCAAGAGCTTGATTGTGACTTCTATGCATTTTCCGGTCACAAGCTGTATGGCCCGTCCGGTATCGGCGTACTCTATGGTAAGGAAGCGTTGCTTGATGCTATGCCGCCTTATATGGGTGGAGGTGATATGATCAATACTGTCACCTTCGAAAAAAGCGAGTGGGCGGCCCTACCAGCAAAATTCGAAGCGGGCACACCAGCGATTGGCGAAGCGATTGGCCTTGGAGCGGCCATTGATTATATCAGCAGCATTGGGCTGGATGCCATCGCAGACCACGAACGCGATCTCTTAAATTATGCGACGCAAGAACTCGCTAGCATCGACGGCCTTAAAATCATCGGCACTGCACCTAACAAAGCAAGCGTAATCTCGATGACTTTAGACTGCGCCCATCCGCACGATATGGCCACCATACTCGATCATTCGGGTGTCGCCATTAGGGCCGGGCACCATTGTGCACAGCCCCTTATGGACCGGCTTGGCCTGGCAGCGACTGCTAGAGCCTCATTTGGCCTTTACAACAAACGGGAAGATGCGGATCAGCTCGTAGAAGCACTGGGTGCAGTGCAGGAGATATTCGGCTAATGCTCGACGACCTTCGTGAACTCTACCAAGAAGTAATACTCGACCACGGCAAAAATCCACGTAATTTCCGTAGGCCCGATGTCTCATCCCAAGAAGCGGCGGGTAAGAATCCACTATGCGGGGATCAGCTCGTGGTCTATGTGGCGGTCGACAAGGATGATAATATTACGGATGCAAGTTTTCTCGGCAAAGGTTGTGCGATTTCTATGGCCTCCGCTTCCATGATGACCGAAATCGTCAAAGGCAAGAAAGTCAAAGAGGCAAAAGCCCTGTTCGACGGGTTCCATAAAATGTGTACTTTGGACGATTTCGAAATGGACGGCAGTGACGAGGACGAGGATTTTGAACGTCTACAAGTGCTTTCAGGCGTACGTCAATTTCCCGTGCGTGTAAAATGCGCGACGCTAGCATGGCACACACTGGACGCGGCACTCGACGGTGTCAAAGAAATTTCAACTGAATAATTCGGAAATAATCGATGAACGACGGACCCGGTCTTAATGATTTTATGCCTAGCGGTACTGATTTCATTGCACGCGCTGGCAGCAAACTGGTGCCGGGCACGGCAATAGCCGGAGAGGCTGCAATCATCGCTGCTTTAAAAACCGTCTATGACCCCGAAATTCCCGTGGATATTTATGAATTGGGCCTCATATATGAGGTTATTATCGGCGCTGACGGTGCGGTNTCGATCAAAATGAGTTTGACAGCGCCGGGCTGTCCGGTTGCTGGCGAAATGCCGGGTATGGTCGCCCGCGCCGTCGCAGAAACTGATGGGGTCGGAGAAGTAGATGTTGAACTAGTTTGGGATCCGCCCTGGACCAAAGACCGCATGTCAGAAGAAGCTCAAGTCGCGCTTGATATGTGGTAAGATAGCATTATAAAAGAATATAAGAGTGAAAAAATGACAATGCCACAATTCATGACGCTCACCGACGCTGCCGCGGAGCATGTAAAAACCCTTATTTCTCAGGCAGATAGGCCAATCAAAGGTCTTCGCGTGGGCATTAAAACGCAGGGCTGTTCCGGTATGAGTTATTTCGTCGAATATGCCGAAGAGCAAAAGAAATTTGAAGAAATTGTTGAAGATAAGGGCGTAACGCTCTTCATAGACCCGGCGGCAACCATGTTTCTCGTGGGCTCAGAAATGGACTATGAAGAAGATACCTTTGCGTCCGGGTTTACGTTCAATAACCCGAACGAAAAGGGCCGCTGCGGCTGCGGGGAATCCTTCCACATTTAAACACTCTCCTATATGTCCTCCGTAAACGCATATCACATCGCGTCGCTACCCGGCGATGGCATTGGGCCGGAAGTCACCCACGCCACTTTTAAGATTCTGGAAAAGGTAGCATACATTCACCGCGGGTTTTCTTTTAAAGCAGAAGTCTTGCCCGCCGGCGCGGCGCTCTATAAAGCCACCGGCGCCGGTTTCCCAGACACATCACGCAAGAAAGCAGAGAAAGCCGATGCCATCTATCTTGGCGCGATGGGTCTGCCCGAGGTTCGTTATNAAGACGGCACAGAAATTGCCCCGCAGCTAGACCTTCGTCAAGACTTGGACCTTTATGCAGGAGTACGTCCGGTCCGTACCTATCTAGGGTTACCTGCACCGCTTGCTGCACCGGAAGCACAGGAATTGGATTTCGTGATAATTCGCGAATCCACTGAAGGTCTATTTGCCGAACGTGCGCAAGGTACCGTTGCCAATGACCAAGTGGCCCGCGACGCATTGGTAATCACGAGGCCCGTTTGTGAAAAGCTATTCGACTTTACCTTTCGGCTTGCAGAACGCCGTATAGACCAGGGCAAACCAGGCCCGGTCGCCTGCATCGACAAGGCAAATGTCTTAAGCTCTATGGCTTTCTTCCGGAAAATATTCGATGAACGTGCCAGAGACTTCCCCACAGTAAAGACCGAGCACCGTTATGTAGACGCAACTGCGATGGAATTGGTCTGCCAACCATGGAATTTTAATGTCATGGTCACCGAAAACATGTTCGGCGATATTATTTCCGATTTAGCCGGAGGACTCATGGGGTCGATGGGTCTAGCCCCCTCCGCAGATATCGGCGACAAGCATGCGGTCTTCCAACCAGCCCACGGCACCGCGCCGAATATTGCAGGCGAAGGCAAGGCAAACCCTATCGCCGCCATTCTATCCGGCGCCATGATGTTGGAATGGCTAGGCGATACCCATAATGACGAAAATTGCCTAGAAGCCGCTGAGATGATCAGCAAGGCGGTCACACGCAGCATCAATTCAAAAAATATAATACCATTTGAATTTGGTGGTAACGATGGTACAGCGGCGATTACAAAAGCGGTTATCGAAAACTTATAACCTTTCCCTAAACTGGCGCGTCGCCACGCACCACAGTTCGGTGCATCAGCCGCACATGTTTTGCCATATCGTAACTTTCCGTCGCCCGGTGCAGAAGACACCGATTGTCCCACATTACCAAATCACCAGGGCGCCAGGTATGGCTGTAAATAAACCGGTCCTGGGTCGCAAAAATTTGTAGTTCCTCCAACAACGCTTCGCCCGTATTCCTGACCATCTCAGCCACATGAGAGGCATGTGTACCGATATAAAGGCATTTGCGCCCCGTCTCCGGATGGGTCCGGACAAGTGGATGGACCACCGGTGGCGCATCCTCAATTTCCTGAGCCGTCGCTAGCTTACTGCCCGATTTGATGCGCGTGCGCTCCCAGCTATGAACCATACGAAGACAGGCAATTTCATCTTTCTTCTCGTCTGACAGTGCGTCATACGCGTCTCCCATATGAGCGAACTGTGTGTCACCCCCCTCCGGCGGCAACGTCACCGCATGAAGCAGGGTCGCGAGTGACGGGGTCAGCAAATAAGATTTGTCCGTATGCCAATGATAATTACCACGGTTCTCAAGTTTTGCTGTAGGCTTACCAGTATTCAAATCGAGATTGGAGACTTCGTGGACGGCGGGGAAGCCATCGCTTCGAAAGTCTCTGTTAACATGTCCCTCTAGGGCGCCGAAGCATTTGGAAAAAGCTATTTGTGCACATTTATCAAGTGTTTGATCGCGGAAAACTAGCACCGGAAACTTATAAAATGTCTCAAGAATAATCTGGCGAAGGNCGTCATCTATCGCTTGGTTCAAATTCAGCCCGATCACCTCAGCCGCCATTCCGGGTCTCAACACAGCCAGCTTAAAAGGTAAACTTCCTTGGACACTTGTCATTTTTAAATAGCCCTCTGAAATTCAGCTTTTTGTTAAACTTGCAGACATCTAAAAATTTGTTGCACGTGGACTCATTTATCCACCTTAATCCAATCGGCAATTTTCTTAACAGTTTCCTCCTCAATGCCTAAGAAACCATGATGCGACTTCGACTTACATGCGTGCTCTTCCCAGCCTGCATCACCACCATTCATTGTGATGAGTTCTCTTCGAGGTGAACTTCTGAGATTGCTGAAAAAATATTGTGCGTCACTATATAACGTTACATAGCAGCTGTCCTCACGATGGTGTATGATCAAAGATGGTATATCAATCTCACCTATATCTAAATCTGTAACTTTGGGTTGACCACGATTGCCCGTGTCTACAACGCTAGCCGCTAAAATCAAACCTGATGGTTTCTGAACTCCATTCAACTTTAAACCGGCATTCGCAACAGAAATAGACCCGCGACTATGACCTACTAACCACACATCAACCTTATATTTTAATTTGATTTCCTGTATCAGCTTACCTACGTCTTTAGCGTGCGCATCTGAAAGTCTAAAATCCCAATCTTCGCCCTCTTCAGGCATACGGTATATGCCCACCAAAAGGTTATGNTCCANGAATAACTTACGCGATCTAACCAGAAAATTACCGCGCATTCTTGTAATTTCTCCGTCAGTATCGAAGTCAACCATCCCATACCCGCCGGGGAATAATACGACTGCGTATTTGGGCTTACTTTGGGGTTCAAGTAGCAAGAGACTATGTGATGAACCCGAACGCAATTGCTGATTTATAATTACCTGTGCGACTGCGTTTTCTGTAACGGTCATGAGAAAGATCGAAATTATAGCAAAATTTAAACGGAATTTTTTTTGCAAAATGTTAGAACTTAAAGTCACGGCCTAATCACCTTTTCATGAATGAGCAAGGATCTTTTTTTTCGCAATCAACTACAAAGCGGAACTATACCCCTTGCCATTGGATAATTGATAAATTTCGCACCAAACACTTCGTTATCTTTTAAAACTTGTGCCTATTTCATATGTTCCTTAAAGAATTTTATCGTTCGCCGATGGGAGTCTTCATCTATTTCTTTAATATAATTAAACTTCCAAGAGTGTTTTCTATCCCACGCATGGCCCGCACCGGCATAAATATGCGTTTTAAGTTTTGCGCCACTTTCAATTATTTCGTCCCACGCTTCCTCCGCAAATTCCAATTTTTGGATATCATCAGCATTGCCGTGTAACGCTAATAACGGAGCACTCGATTTCGAGAAATAATGCATGGGGTAAGGATTAGTCATTTCCCTACCAAAATTTGCCTTCCAGACACCATAGTGCGCGACCCCAGCATTCACTTTTGAATTTCCAGCTAAATAACAAACCCAAAAGCCACCATTGGAAAAGCCTGTCGCAAATACATTCTTTGCATCCACCTTCAAATCTTTTTTTATGAGATCGACGATTTCAGATAAGTCTTTTTCTATTTCCACCCTAAAAAGGTCGAATGAGTTCATCCTCGAACTGGTGGTTATTTCATGTTTCGTAAAAAAATCCGGAGCATACACAACAAAACCATCATCTAAATATCGTTGTATAAGATGTTTTACTGTTTTGAATCCGCCACTGGTATGAAGCGCTATTACTGCTGGAAATGGACCAGAACCGTCCGGATAAAATTTTTCATGATAAATTGTTTCTGATCGGGCGCTCGTAGAAAAAATTAAACAAATAGCCAGAACCAAAAAAGCTTTTGCGCATTTTTTCATATTTAAATGCCTTTTTTACAAAATCTTCTTCTAGGGCTTAGGAGCGACCCGCCCACCAAGAATTAGCGTCTATTTTGCATGAGGGACATAGGGAAGTTTGGTTGACTTTCATACCGTTCCTAAACGAAGGGTCACTCGTTAGAGTGACCCTTCCATCATCAAAATTGATCCCAAACTTGGACCAAAACATCACATCAGCAGAAGCAAGTTCCTGTGAGGCGACGATCTAAATCCCTATAGTCAAGAATCTTATGACAATGAGACATTGGACCACCTCCTTTCAATTATTTTAGTTTCAACTGATTATGGATATCCGTACAAATCGTCGCAAGGGTTTTATTTTGACAAATTTGTGCTAAGTTCGCTTTCTAGATCAACTCAATAATATCTGCGAATTTCACTTTTTTAATACCTGACGAAACCTGCTGGAAACAGCGGGTTTCCTGGCTTTGACCCTTGCGCAAAGCCCCACGGAGAGGTCTGCAAGGGAAGCAATCCCTTCTTTGAATGTGGAAAATCTCGAAAGGCTAAATAAAGAGTAATTCAGGTGCGTCTGTGATTGTAAAGAAAATAGGAATAGGCCAGGCAGTTATATATTTTACGCTGGAAACGCGGGTTGAAAAGGGGGGGGGCAACCGAATAGTCATTTGCAATAGGCGGACCATATTGCCGCGTACCTATCTAGGTGTTTTAAGCCAATTTTATGAATTTCCCGCCAACGATTTTGTTCTGTCACGGCGGTTGCTATAAGTTTTTTGTCTTTTGATTGACGGGCAATATCATAATCGTGAGTTGCTTTTGAATAATCGCGCCAAGCTCCTACAGTTGCTCTTATATGCTTAATAATCGAGGCAGCTTGCTCCTTGCAGAACTCAGCCTTCGCTTTTTTATCTAACTCAGCGCTAATCACTGGTGACGACGCAAGCGCAAACACCACTCCGATTGCTAAGCATATTTTCTTAATCATGTAACCCTCCCTGATTATTTGGAACTCCGCCTTAACTCTCTGTTGTAGTGCCGACTGCCCGAGTCTCCGCATAGCTTTGAACCCGTCGTTATGATCGAACCCGTCGGGCACGGTTAAAGATATCTTGGTCAGGTGGATGGTTTCCTTACTGACCGTGACGTTATCATATTCTTTCTCGTACTTCTTTGCCATGGTGTAGCTCCTAACGCCTTACTTCCCCGCCTTGAGGCTCTTTGCTCACGGGCAGGTCATTCATCGAATCAGCAGTAGGCGTATCCTGCCAACCGACGACAAACGGGCCACCGCCCGTGTGTTCTGTTTTGCTTTGGACGGCATAACGGCGATCTAGCCGTGTTTGTGCCGCAATGATTTGATGGCTTCGGTCAGGGGTAATCGTGGCCATAGCGTTGATATGCTTCGGGTCGTAGTTGGTTGGGTCATCAAGCACTGGGATAGGTCCCTCGCTAATCATTTTATAACCCGTGACGTAGGCGTACCCCATAATGTCAAAATTGCACTTTGCGGGAGCCGTTATGTGTTTACGCAACAGTTCGCCTTTTTGCTGTTTATTCACATGCAAAAGGGTATTGATTGACAGATTAAGTTATAAGACGTATATACATATTACGTGTGACACTTTATGTAATTTTTCTGTACGTGTGACACCTTTTATGTTGAGAAACCGCTTAATGAGGCCAAATTACAATTTTGAATGGTCCCGCTGCATAGACGGGTACGAGATTAGAGAAGACCGAATCTTCCCAACGTCTAAACGTTTTGAGCAGTTTCACCCGTTCGCTGATAAGGACGAAGCGGAGGTCTTGCAGAAGTTTATCAATCAGTCGGGCCCAAATGACTTGCTGTTATTTGCAAATGAATTTGGTCTTCTATTCACGAGGGATGAAATAATAGCTGGTGGCTCTGAGGAACTAGGCGATTTACGCCGTGCCCGAAGAAAGACAGATTTCATTACAGGATTTGTAGAAGGCGCACGACTGCTTTTGCGCACAAAACCGCTAGCAATCTGCAACACGGGAGCACCAAAAGATCAGCAGCATAAGTTAGAGGACAGCAGCAAGAAATTAGAAAAGACCATCGAATTTAGCATGGAAGATTATCTAGCTGCTGGTTTCTCGGCTGAAGTGGATAACCTACCGATAACAGTCACCCCTAAAAATCTTTTTACAGCCCTATGGCTAGAACTTGATAACGCGCTGGAAAAAGGGCTGCTGTTCTTTAGCTGCGATGAATGTGAAACTTGGTACCAACCAAAGCGTAAGCCGAGAAGCAATGCCCAAAATAACTTCTGTTCTCACAAGTGTGGTAACAACTTTGCCATAAAGAAAATTAGAAACCGTAAACGAAAGGAGAAGTAGTGGCAGATAAAATTTTTAGTACGCCAAACGAACTGGTTAAGCGCTAGGCTAGTGCGATACACGTTCAAACGCTCGCAAATTGGCGCAACCAAGGTCGAGGGCCTGCATATGTTAAGGTTGAGCGTAAAATTTTGCACCCCATAGAGGCGATAGAAAAATACGAGAAGGAGCGGATGAGCTATCCACTTTAAATGGAAAGAAACGAGAAGTAATGAAGGGATCAGTACGCCCGATAAACTGAGACGGGCAGCAACAAATCTCTGACAACGGCAAACTATAGTGGCGATTGCGCTTTACCGTTGGCAGCACTGCAAACCAAAAGTTGCAGGATGTGAAGTTCGCTGACTCCAAGAGAGCCGCCAATGCTGAACTACGCAGAATTATGGCCGAAGAAAGTGCGCGTCAAGCCGACCCCAATGACCTCACAGTCGCAGAAAACCAGTAAAAGTATGGAGCGGGTAGCGGGAATCGAACCCGCACGTCCAGCTTGGGAAGCTGGCAGGCTACCACTACATCATACCCGCATCTCATAGACTTCCTTATAAGACAGCACCCCATACCCTTCATCAATGCCTAATTAACAATTGCTTGGGCAACTAAACAGACACAAAAATTGCGTTGAGTTAACCTTAGATACCTCTAGAGTGAGAACCATATGAATGAGATAACCATCGGGCGCGGTACACGCCTCGACCCGACTAAGTTTCAAGATCCCGACCAAACGGCGGACGGTAGCATTCGCGCGCAAGTGTCACTTGAGCGTTTGGATACGCTTTGGTTCAACACCGGAACGCTTTGTAATCTCGAGTGCGAGAATTGTTATATTGAGTCAAGTCCTACCAATGACCGGCTAGTTTATTTGCGTGCCGCTGAAGTTGATGTCTTTCTAAATGAAATCAACTCGCTTCAGCTAGGCACACGGAAAATCGGCTTTACCGGCGGCGAGCCTTTTATGAATCCGGATTTCATGGCCATGCTTTCGAGCGTGCTAGAACGAAACTTTGAAACGCTTATCCTTACCAATGCCATGCGCCCCATGGCGAAGTGCGCAGACGCACTCCTCAACTTACCCACCCCGTTCCGCGGCCGCCTGACATTTCGTGTGTCGCTTGATCATTACACAAAACCGGCTCACGAGCGCATTCGCGGCGACCGATCCTGGGGACCCGCAATAGCCGGACTCAAATGGCTGTCAGATAATGGATTCGCGATCTCAGCGGCGAGCCGCACCTGTTGGGACCAAGACGAAACGCAAATGCGTAATGGTTTTACCGAACTTTTTGCAACAGAAAATATTCGTATTGATGCACAGAACCCCACCTCCCTTATTTTATTCCCGGAAATGGACGAATCCCTCGACATACCGGAAATAACTGAACGGTGCTGGGAAGTCCTAAACGTATCACCCAAAGATTTAATGTGCGCGCAGTCTCGGATGGTGGTTAAACGCAAAGGTGATAAGGCGCCCACCGTTTCACCGTGTACACTGCTTCCTTATGCAAAAGCATTCGATTTAGGCACTACACTCAGAAATGCTTTAACGCCAGTCAAGCTTAACCACCCTCATTGTGCGAAATTTTGTGTGCTTGGAGGCGCTTCTTGCAGTATTAGCGCAGACATGTGAGTTATACGATAAGATCCACACTTTCATTTTGACAAACAGCCTCATCACAGGCTTATCATGGCCCTAAGAAGAAACGAGCTTGCCTACAGGAGCGGCGGATGTACAAAGAACGTACCCGTGACATCAGAGTAACAGTAAAACCGTTCTATCTTGAAGATCAATCGGCCCCGGATGAAAACCATTACGTATGGGCCTATCATGTGAAAATCGAGAATACGGGCCTTGAAACCGTACAATTACGGACGCGGTATTGGCAAATCACAGACGCAGACGGACGCGTGCAAGAAGTGCGTGGTCCAGGGGTCGTCGGTGAGCAGCCGGTACTAGGCCCCGGTGACGATTTTGAGTATACAAGTGGTACGCCGTTACAGACACCATCGGGAATTATGGTAGGAACTTATCAAATGGAAGCGCGAACGGGAGAATGTTTTGATGTCCAAATTCCTGCTTTTTCGCTTGATAGCCCCCATCAGCCCGTGCAATTGAATTAAGGCCTCACAACAAAAGCTCGACAAATAGCCGAAAAGAACTATTTAAAAGCTGCAACAACAAAATGGATTTATAGACGGTGAGCAATACAGATAAGGCAACCGCTTCTGATGTGGTGGCGCTCGATAAACAAGTAAAAAAACCAAGTCGCGAAGAAGCCGAAGACGCGGTTAAGACCTTAATTCGCTGGTCCGGCGACGATCCTTCACGAGAAGGTTTGCTTGGCACCCCAAGTCGCTTTGTCCGTGCGTGGGAGGAATTTTTTGCTGGCTATAATGAAGACCCTGTAGAGGTTCTGCAACGAACCTTCCAAGAAACCGGCGGCTATAACGAAATGGTCGTCCTTCGCGACATTCAGTTTTTCTCACATTGCGAACATCACATCGTGCCGATCGTGGGTAAGGTTCATGTGGCATATGTGCCAGCAAACCGCGTTGTCGGCATCAGTAAGCTCGCACGCGTTGTGGATATTTTTGCACGCCGCATGCAAATTCAAGAAAAATTGACCGCCGAAATAGCCACAACAATCAATCAAGTAATGCAGCCAAAGGGCGTCGGCGTGCTCGTAGAAGCACAGCACCAATGTATGACCACTCGGGGCGTGCAAAAATCCGAAGTCTCTATGGTTACTAGCCACATGCTGGGTGAATTTCGTGATGATTCGGAAATGCGGCGTGAATTTTTGTCTCTGCTTGGTAATCCAAACTCGAAACCTGCGGCTTAAAAGTTCCCTTAACGACAAAGCTGGACAAATTCCTGCTATTCCGCGACTTTGTACTCTAGATAAGGAGCGCAAACAGTACAGCGGGGAACAATACTTTGCCCGATTTTCGCCCAATCCTATTCATTTTAGGTGTCCTACTTTCGACGCTGGCCGGTGCAATGTGTCTGCCTGCTGTTGCGGACGCCGTCAGCGACAATAAAGACTGGCAGGTGTTCGCCGTTGCGGCGGGCTTCACAGCCTTTGTCGGCGGGCTCTTCATCTTTACGGCCCGCACACCCATTAACGGTATTAACGTTCGACAGGCCTTCTTATTAACCGCACTTGCCTGGATCATCATCCCCGCTTTTGGCGCACTTCCTATGGTTTTTGCAAATTTAGAGCTTTCTTATACGGACGCATTTTTCGAGGCTATGTCGGGGCTCACTACTACCGGTTCGACCGTCATCGTCGGCCTCGAGCAAGTACAGCCGGGAATTTTGCTATGGCGAGCATTGTTGCAGTGGTTGGGAGGCATTGGCATCATCGGCATGGCGATTGCTATCATGCCCCTTTTACAAGTAGGCGGCATGCAACTATTTCGGATGGAATCGTCTGATAAGTCAGAGAAAATCCTACCGCGGGCAGCGCAACTAATCGCCTATATCGGCTTTATCTACCTGTTCTTCACCATGCTGTGCGCCTTTTTCTATTGGCTCGCCGGCATGTCGGGCTTTGACGCTGTAGCACACGCCATGACCACTATCGCAACCGGCGGATTTTCGACCCATGATTTGTCGGTTGGCTACTTCGACAATGCAAAAATTGAATTTATCGCCATCATTTTTATGTTATTCGGCAGCTTACCATTTGTCCTTTATCTGCGGGCCCTTCGCGGCAGTACAAATGCCTTTTTGCATGACAGCCAAGTTCGTTGGTTTCTAGCCATCGTCTTCTGCACTACTGGAGCGATCGCGGTCTATCTATGGACTACGAAAGGAATGGCCCCGACTGATGCTTTGCAACATAGTGCGTTCAATGTTGTCTCGATTATTACCGGGACAGGTTATGCCACACAGGATTTCAGTGCATGGGGACCATTTGCCCTAGTGATCTTTCTTTTTCTCATGTTCGTAGGTGGCTGCGCGGGATCTACTACGTGCGGCATCAAGGTTTTCCGCTTTCAAGTGCTCTATGCCACAGCCGTCACACAAATGCGCAAGCTTCTTCATCCACACGGAGTTTTCCTCGCTTACTATAATGGCAAACCTATTCCCGAAGATGTTAGTAGCTCCGTCATGAGTTTTTTCTTTTTGTATGCGGCCTCATTTACTGCATTAGCGATTGGACTTGGTCTCATTGGGTTAGATTTTTTAACAGCAGTTTCGGGCGCGGCAACGGCCATTTCAAATGTGGGGCCCGGGTTGGGCTCAACAATAGGTCCTTCGGGCGCATTCATCACCTTACCGGATTCAGCAAAATGGCTTTTGTCATTTGGCATGCTGCTAGGCCGCCTCGAACTCTTCACCATTTTTGTATTGCTAGCCCCGTCCTTCTGGCGCAATTAGGGTGTCTCCTTCAAAAAGGCCTTCAAATGCCGTGATATTTGTGACTCAAGCGTTTTGTCGAGTTCATTCACCATTGCTTCAGTCATATCATACCATTTGCGCTCACGTTCCGCTAATGTTGCATCTTCACTGATTGTTCGGCTGGCCCGGACAACAGCTCGCGCGGCCGCCGTCCCCCTTGCAATGCCGCCAAAAACTTCCACCCGGACCGATAGGGTACCGTCATACCGTTCGCCTTGATCGGTCGTAAACACGCCCTTTATGCCTTTGGTTTTCTTCAGCTTTGTTTCCACAACGCTAGCTTGCATAATTATAAACCTCGCCATGCCAGTGTGTCCCACAGCTTTAAACCTTTGTTTTGCCCAGCTTTGGGTCGCATATTGCAAATTTAAAGGCATCTCATGGTCTACGTTAGACAATCTCAACGGCGGTTTATGGTTTTTATGAATCTCGATCTGCGCGACATCTAATAATATCGGCGTAACTCCAGTAAATGATATAACCGGCAGCGGCTTTTGCACTGGCAGCGTCTCACAACCAATTAGAAAAATAGAAGCCATAATAAATACACAAAATTGATAAAGACTTTTCATTCGAACAAGTAGCCCCAAGCCGATTAAGCGCAAAATTTGCACCACTAGTTTATATACTCCGCATCGTAGCGAGGTCGATTTCATCGAAAGACATACTGCGGTTGCAAAATTCGCATGTAACCAAAATGTGGCCATCCTCCTTCATAGCCTCTATATCTTCATCCGATAAGCTCGCCAGAACCACACCCACTCTTTTTCTGGAGCAACGGCATTCGGCACGAGCCTGCTTTGCGTCAAAGACACGCACATTATCACCATTAAAGAGGTTAAATAATAAATCGTAAGGTGAGGTGTTATGCTCTACCAACTGTGACAGATCACAATACGCAATCGACTCCATAGCAGTTTGCCATACGGCATCCATCCTGGGTGCATCGATCGCTTTCTCATCCCCAGGCAACCTTTGTAACATCAGACCGCCAGCGCACCACGGTTCATCATCACCTCCGGCAACTGTGACCTTCACCGCCGCCTGAAATTGCTGTGACTGACGGAAATAATGATGAACGCATTCCTCCAGTGTTTCTCCGTTTAATTCTACAATTCCTTGATACCGGTCCGTATCATCGCCTTGGTCCACGGTAAAAGCGAGATGGCCTTTACCCAAAAGGTCACTTAACGCAGAGGCCGAAGAGCTATTATCCGGGATATCGCCGTCTACTTTTGCGTAGCCACGGAGCGCACCGCTGTCGGTCGCATCGCATACCAGCAAGCCAACAGGGCCGTCACCTTTAGTTTGCATAGTAAACACGCCTTCGAACTTCAAAGCCGCTGACAATAGCGCCGTCAGCGTTAAGGCTTCACCTAATAAGCGCGCAACCGGCTTTGGGTAATCATGCTGGCGAAGTATTTGATTCATAGTGTCGGCCAGCCCAACCATTCGCCCATGCAGGTCTGATTCATCAAGGATGAACGGCAGAATGAAATCTTCGTCGGGTACGACTGCCCCGTCGGCTAAGACATGCACCAGGCAAGCACACCTTTCTGAGCATGAAGGCGATTTTCAGCCTCATCCCACACAGCAGATTGTGGCCCATCAATAATTTCTGCTGTAACCTCTTCCTCACGGTGGGCCGGCAGGCAATGCATGAAGATTGCGTCTTCATTAGCGCGGGACATAATCCGCCGATTAACTTGGTAGGGCTGTAACAAATTATGGCGCTGCCGCTTGTCTCGGTCTCCCATCGACACCCAGACATCGGTTACGATGCAATCAGCGCCATTAACCGCTTCGTCTGGGTCTTCCATTAGCGTCACGTCACCGCCCTCGCTATTAGCCCATTCTATCAATTCCGCTTTCGGCTGCAACGAATCAGGACATGCCAACCTCAACGGAAACCTCAATTTCACCGCTGCCTGAATCCAACTGGCGGCGACATTATTGCCATCTCCCAGCCATGCCACGGGGCGCCCGGTAATTAGGCCTTTTCGTTCTTCAAAAGTCATAATATCTGCCATGATCTGGCATGGGTGAGTGAGATCCGTCAGGCCATTAATGACCGGTACCGTTGCATGCTGCGCAAGTTGATGCAGATTTTCTGAGGATTTCGTTCGCAGCATAATGCCATCCACATAACGCGACAGCACACGTGCGGTATCCGCAATAGTCTCGCCGCGACCCAATTGGCTTTCTGATTCGCTCAAAAGTACAACATCACCGCCAAGTTGGCTCATCCCCACTTCAAAACTAACACGTGTTCGTGTGGAAGGTTGCTCAAATACCATAGCCAAAGTTTTACCTTTTAGTGGCAATCGCCTGCGCACCCCTCCCCTCTTAAAGGCATGCCCAAGCCGAAGCAGACGCCGCAGGGTTTTTTCGTCGAACCGGTCGATATCGAGAAAGTGTTTTGGACCGGCCTTCTTTTTTTTTCTAATCATTGACCAGTGCCCCCCGTTCCGCGACTTTATTTAGTATTTCAATGGCTTCCTCAACATGATGTTCTTCTATAATCAGCGGCGGTACTAACCGGAGCACATTTTCTCCAGCTACAACCGTCAACAAACCCTCCTCTTGGGCCATAGACATCAGGTCTAGATTGAGTGAAATACATTCTATCCCTAACATCAAACCCGCACCACGCACTGACTTAAAAACAGTCGGATGCCGTCCGCATAATTCCTCAAGCTGCTGTCGTAGAACTTCACTAACAGCACTCACGTTAGCCAAAAATCCATCCTCTAGTATTGTTTCCAGGACGGCATCGGCAACCGTTGTCGCCAAATGATTACCACCGAATGTCGAGCCGTGAGTGCCTGGCGTCATACCCTTAGCAGCTTCAGTCGTCGCTAACACTGCTCCGATAGGGAATCCGCTACCAAGACCTTTTGCAATTGACATTACATCCGGCACCGCATCAGTCCACTCATAGGCCCATAATTTGCCAGTTCGACCCACTCCGGTTTGCACCTCGTCATAGAAAACCAGCAACCCAAATTCATCTGCTACCGCACGCACATCTTTTAAAAACCCTGGATTTGCAGGCCGAATGCCTCCTTCTCCTTGAATCGGCTCAACCAATATCGCAGCTGTTTCTTCCGTTATTGCAGCTCGCAACGCGTTTGTATTGCCGAACGGCAAATTATCGAAACCATCAGAAGCGGGGCCAAAACCATCAAGATGGTTTCCATTTTTAGCCGCAGCCAAAGTCGCCAATGTCCGACCATGAAACGAACCATCGAACGATAGGATACGCCACCTTTCTGGATGCCCATTTGCGCTATGAAACTTGCGGCAAATTTTGATACCACCCTCCACTGCTTCGGCGCCTGAATTACAGAAAAAGGCCATATCCGCAAAAGAATTAGCCACCAGCCGCTCTGCAAGTCGCTCCTGCGCGGGAATTCTATATAAATTAGACGTATGCCATACACGGCTAGCCTGCTGGCTCAATACTTCCACCAAACGAGGGTGGCAGTGTCCGAGCGCATCCACTGCGATACCAGCACAAAAATCCAAATATCGTTTTCCGTCGGCCGCAATAAGATAAGCGCCTTCGCCGCGTACGAAAGCGATATCTGCACGGCCATACGTGGGCATTACCGCCGTTGACATCTTTCCATCCATATAATCGTTATTTTCTTAAGCTCGCCTTAAGAAGCCGGGGAGTATCTGTATTCAGACAGGTACTGTCAACTTATCCGGTAGCACCTTGACTTGCGACAAGGAACCGAAATCAAGCCTTAAGCCATGCCAAACCTCACGCTTTGAGCTTATAGCCGCTCGACAGCATACGCGCTGTGCCCACCCATAATATCGCGTTGACCACTACCAAAACACCTGCCCCCAACCAAAACGATGTGTCCGCACGATCTATAAACCCGTAACGAAAGCCATCAATCATATAAAAGAGAGGATTAAAAAGAGCGATTGTTTGAAACGTCTCTGGCAAACGCTCAATAGAATAAAAAGTGCCGGAAAGAAACGACATCGGCGTGACGATGAAATTCGTAATCGCTGCAATATGATCGAACTTTTCTGCCCATAATCCGGCGATTATGCCTAACATCGACATCATTAAAGATGCTGCTAAGGTAAAAAATATCACTACCCAAAGATGGTGGATGGTTATTGGCACGAAAAAATACATTGCCATTAGCGTGACAATGCCAACCATCACGCCGCGTGTCAGGCCTGAGGCTACATAAGCAAGCATCAACTCTGCGGGGCCAATGGGCGGCATCAGCACATCTACGATATTTCCTTGAATTTTAGCGATCAAGATTGAGGACGAGGTGTTTGCAAACCCATTCTGAGCAATCATCATCATTATGAGGCCGGGCGTCAGAAATTCTAGAAACGGAACGCCTCCGATGACTTGTACAGCTCGGCCTAAAGCCAAATTGAAAATCGCTAAAAACAATAGCGAGGTAATCACCGGTGCTAAAAGGGTCTGCGTATAGACCTTCAAAAAGCGCCGCACCTCTTTGGTATAAAGTGTCCAGAGGCCACGCCAATTTATTGCACCGAATGTTCTGGGGTCTAGATAACGCTGGGACAAAATACAGCTTCACCTCTTTAAATATCACTTCCGCAGGATCGCGGCAGGACTTTATGACAAATAGAAAAGGCGCTGCCTACTAATTCCCAATTAAAAGAGGCAACACCTTTGCTGCACCGCTAGAAGTCTTGATTGCTTCCTTTTGGAAGTGCAGGGTGGGCGCGTAATTAATATTCGTTAAAATCATAATGCTATCATACGTGACCAAATTTCGTGTTACCCATTAAAAGCTGTTTATTTGCTTAGGTCTAACAAGGCAGGGTTCTCATTAGGATGAACCAGAATACGCAAAGAAAGCAAAAAAAGCCGAGGAAAGCGACACAAAAGTCGCTAGAAAACGCAGCGCTATACTATTTGCAACGCTACGCTACTTCCTCCGAAAATTTACGCCGCGTCTTAATGCGAAGGGTTGCCCGATCTGCCCATGCTCATGACACAGACCTAGAAGAAGGCGCAAAACTGGTGGATGATTTGGTTCAGCGCTACAAGGATGCAAAATTGGTGGACGATGCAGCCTATGCCAGCATGAGGGTGGCTTCATTGCGCCGCCGCGGCGGCTCTGCGCGTGCCATTAGAGCAAACTTGCTAGCAAAAGGCGTTTCCAATGATCACATAGACCAAGCACTAGCAAACGATGCCGAAGAAACACCTATGGCTGAGTTAATTGCCGCCTGCGCCTATGCCCGGCGGCGACGGCTCGGACCGTGGCGCGAGAAAGACCGTGAGGAACGCCAAGAACGTGACTTAGGCATGCTCGCCAGAAAAGGGTTCTCCCTCGACACTGTCCGCCAAGTCATCGATGCAAATAGCGTCGATGATCTTGAAGAGCGCATAGCACTGGGACCCAACGGCTAGCCCTCTACTAATGTTAACCGGCTTTGCGATGCCGCGCCCCTCCCGAAAGTGCTACCAGAGGACGTTTCCGGACCGAACGCTGCACAGGCACGGCGGTGCCCGCATAAATTTGCTTTGAGGCTTCGACAATGAGCACACCGGATACCGCCTGAGCCCACTGGCTCCCTATTTTCTCGACAGCCGGTGCGGAGCGCATCAACAACCTCGATCGGATAGGCGGGACATAAAGCGCGTGTTCGATCGCCGTCGGGGTAAAAAAACAATCGCGTAATAATTTGCGTAGCTGACCAGCACTATATGGATGGCCGTGCCCAAATGGAGACCTCTGCTCGAAACGAGACCACAAACCACGCCGGTTCGGCACCACAGCGATTATTCGGCCACCATCCGCCAAAACCCGCCATACCTCGCGCAGCATAACCCGTAAATTTTCGCTGCATTCTAACCCATGGACAATTAGCAAACGATCGATTGATCGATCCGGAAAGGGTAATTCCCCATCATCGGAGAGGGCTACTCTACCTGGCTCCCGTTCCGGCCAGTGGAACACACCTTGGGTGGAGGGCATAATTGCCAAAACAACATTTGCCTCATTTTGGAACGGTTGCAGATAAGGGGTCGAATAGCCAAGTCCTAAAACGGTCATACCTGAGAGATTTGACCACAACCTCCTTATACGGCTCCTAATAAGCCTTCGCCCCATCTGGCCCATGGGAGTCGAGTAAAATTCGCGAAGATCAATGATATCGTTATACATAGATAATAATTTACCACAGCATAGGTGCTAACGCTTCCGCGGATATGCTATAGCACCTTCAAACATATTCTGGGAGGGAAGCAACATGCCGGTTCTTCGCGTAACACCGCGATCACCATTTGCACGAAAATGTCTAATTTTAGCACATGAAAAAGGCATTCTAGATCAAATAAAACTACAAGTGACTGATTTATATGGCAAAAATCAAGATATCGATAATGACAATCCTCTTCGGAAAGTGCCCGCGCTGCGCTTGGATGACGGGATAACCTTGTTCGATTCACCGGTGATTTGCGAATATCTCGATTGCCTCGATGGAAAACCACAATTTCATCCACAAGAGGGCACGGAACGCTTTCACGCGCTGCGCCTTCAAGCTCTTGGCGATGCACTAACCGAAGCGCCACAATCTCATTACAAAGAAGCTGCGCGGCCAAATAAATATAAACTCTCGGAAATGATAGATAAGTATGACGCAGCCATAGACCGGATAATGGGCTGGCTCGAGAAACACTCTGAGTTAATCAGCGGCCCCCTTACGATCGGCGGTATTGCGGTGACCTGTGGTCTTGGATATGTGAACGAACGTCGCCCAGGCTGGAATTGGGAAAAAGATCTGCCAAATTTAGGAGCGTGGTATAAGGCCATTGGCGAGCGCCAGTCCTTTATCGATACCACCAAAGAAGCCAATGCAGAGCGACTGGGGGTCCCCGTACCATGAAACTTTTCTATTCAGCGGCATCACCCTTCGTCCGCAAAGCACGTATCGTCTCCATTGAAAAAGGTATAGACGATCAAATCGAACTGTTTACAAGCGAACGGGGAAAACGCCTTGATGAGTTAGGCCCTGATAATCCCATTCTCAAAGTCCCGACCCTGATTGACGATGTCGGCGAAGCTTGGTTCGACTCGCCGGTCATTTGTGAATATCTAGATTCGCTCGTGCCCGAGCCGAAGCTTTTTCCTAAAGATGGCATGACACGATGGCAGGCCCTTCGGATACAGGCCATTGGTGATGGCGGTATGGATGACGCGGTAAAGCTCGCCTATGAAGCCGCACGAAAGCCCGGTGGCCGCTCGCCCTATTGGTTAGGGCGTTGGCGCCAAGCGGTAGATGGAGCATTGAATACGCTCAACACAGAAGCTATCTCACTGTCCGAAAGACTTTCCATAGGACCTATTGCGGTGGGATGTTTTCTTGGTTTTCTTGATCAGTCGCGCGTTGTTGGTGATTGGCGAGCTTATCGGGAGGATTTAGCGCTCTGGTACGAAGATTTTGCTGCACGGCCGTCCATGCAGGAGACCGCCTTAAAAAGGAAATAAAAATCACGGCATCAATGCTTTGCTTTGTTTGATTATGCGCAAGGTTTGCCCCCAGCGAATAATAGCTTCCGCTTCATCAAGGTCGACCCAACGGCATTCTGCCGCATCATCACCTGCCCTTAAATCGCCAGATTTCCAAATGGCAGCATAATCAATAAGGGAATAATGAAATTGGACGCGGCCATCATCATCTTGACGAATGGAATCAACAACATCGATTAAGCCCATAACCTTAATGTTGATTCCTGTTTCTTCCTTAACCTCACGACAAGCAGCCTCTTGCAGCGTTTCCCCCAGCTCCTGACCGCCGCCAGGAATACTCCAATGACCGCGGCGGGGCGCCTGGCCACGCTTCACCAGCAATACCTTACCGTCCCTCCAAACAACAACGCCAACACCCACAAAAGGTCGATCCGGATACTCCCGCAACATAACGGTCTCCTTTCTGAACAACTCCACAAAACAAATTTGCCTCGCAAAAGTTCGAAGCTTGCAGGTTTTAGCGTGATTGCACCCGGAGCATCAATTTGTTGAATTGAAGATTGCAATTTGGCACTGTGATTCATGATCCTGGTTTATTAATAAATACTGAATTGAGGAAGCGACGGTATTCAAAAAGCAATGCGCGCAGAATCATTGAAACAAGGAGTAATGATTATCGTTTCAGATAAAGCAAGAGTCAGCATGGTCGATCCGGCTGAAGCAACAGGCATCATGAGCCTCTTTTTTAAAGCGGTTGAGCAATTTTTGGGACGCGTACCGAATTCCCGACGGGTTGCCGCTCACACACCAATGGTAAATATGCTCATGCTACCTTTTTCAGCAGTCCTTCAACGCGAAGGTGCAGGCGGACTTCTAAGTAGCAAAATTAAAGAAATCGCCATTATTAAAACCAGCCACTTAAATGGATGTGCCTATTGATTTGCTCATAATACATCGCTTGGTCAAGCGGCAGGTGTTACTGAAGAGCAGGTACAAGTAATTGGCACAGACGACTATATGACGTCTCCCTTGTTAAGCGATAGGGAGAAAGCGGCCGTCTTATGGGCCGAACATGTTACGAAAAATACAGCACGGTCCCGCGATGATGTTTTCGAAACCGTCCGTGAAAGTTTCTCCGAATCCGAAGTCGTCGAACTGACCATGATAACTGCATATTTCAACATGAATAATCGGTTTATGGATTCACTTAAAATTCCACTTGAACATCAAGATAGTGTTCACAAAATCAAAGGAACGGGATCTTTAGACCCGAAGAAAATTCAACAATATCTCCAAACCATCTTAGACAATTGGCCCGAAAGCTTCCCCAAACCCAATCCGGACTAAAGAAGAACTAATAACGCACTACAACACACCTGGGGCAAGGTTTCGTGGACGAGGACCGCAATGAGAACCGACATTTAAGGAGAAACTATGGATTACGTAATGCTCGGGAATAGCGGCCTCAAAGTCTCGCGGCTTTGTCTTGGCACACTTACTTTTGGAGATACAACGCCGGACGAAGATGCCGTCAAAATTATCAAATCCGCGCGGGATGTCGGTGTTAATTTTATAGACACAGCAGACGGCTATGCCGGCAATAAAGCCGAAATGCAGGTTGGACAGCTAACCAAAGACGACCGCAATGACTGGGTCATCGCGACCAAAGTGGGGTCGTCAGCCGGCACCGAGAAACGCAAAAAGGGCCTCTCTCGCAAATGGATGATACAAGCGATAGACGATAGTTTGACCCGCTTACAAACCGACTATGTGGATATTTGGTACCTTCATCATATAGATTGGGAGACACCTATCGAGGAAACCGTGCGTACCATCGCAGACGTCATTTCTGCGGGTAAAGTGCGGCATTGGGGGTTTTCCAATCACCGTGGCTGGCAAATTGGTGAGCTAGTTCACGCAGCAGCAAGAGCCGGGGCCCCCCGACCAGTAATTGCACAACCCTATTACAATGCCTTCAACCGAATGCCCGAAACCGATATTCTCCCTGCGTGCGAATACTACGGGATCGGCGTGGTGCCCTATTCACCGCTAGCTCGCGGCGTGCTTGCAGGCATTTATAAGCCGGGCGAACCTCCATTACCAGAAACCCGTGCGGGCCTCCAGGATCGCCGCCTGATACAGACCGAATGGCGTGAAGAAAGCCTAATTGCTGCGCAAAAAATTAAAGACTATTGCGAGTCTCGTGGCACGAGCATTATCACCTTTGCTATCCAATGGTTACTCAACAATAAATTACTAACCGGCGTTCTCGGTGGCCCCCGTACCTTTGCCCATTGGGAAGGGTATCTCGAAGCCATGAAAGGCGAATGGACGCCAGAAGACGAAGTATTTCTCGACGGTCTTTGCCCACCGGGCCAATCAACAACACATGGCTTTTGCGATCCGCGCTATCCGGTGCAGGGGCGTGTCAAACAAGTTGGTTAGGCTAAATACTGCCCACCATTCGCCGTCAGGGTAGAGCCCGTAATAAAACCCGCGTCTTCCGAGGCTAAGAACACTACGCAACGCGCTACTTCTTCTGGCTCGCCCAACCGGCCCACGGGAATATGTGGCAAAATATGCTTATTGATCACATCTTCCGGCACGTCACGGACCATTTCGGTACTTATATAGCCTGGCGCCACCGTATTAACGGTAATACCCTTGGACGCGGTTTCTAAGGCCATAGCCTTAGTAAACCCAATCATACCCGCCTTCGCTGCCGCGTAATTGGTTTGGCCAAATTGTCCCTTTTGCCCGTTAATCGAAGAAATATTAATAACACGCCCAAAGCCGCGCTCGCGCATCCGGTTAACCACACAACTACATAAGTTGAAGCAACTATCCAGATTAGTGCGGATGACATCAGACCATTGGGCCACATCCATTTTATGGAGCGGAGCATCGCGGGTAATCCCGGCATTGTTGACTAGAATATCGATCGTGCCAACTTCTGCCTCAACCTGCGCAATCGATTTTTTACAAGCATCGAAGTCACCAACATCAAACTTAAAGATTGGAATTCCGCTGGCCACCTGGAAATTTTCAGCAGCCTCATCGTTTCCAGCATAATTCGCTACAACTGAATATCCTGCTGCTTTGAGTTTCAACGAGATTGCTTTACCAATACCGCGAGTTCCTCCCGTGACTAATGCCAAGCGTGCCATAAAACAACTCCCTTAGTTGAATGTTTCAGTCACGTTCCACACACATGGCAATGCCCATACCGCCGCCTATGCAGAGTGTCGCCAAGCCTTTGTGGGACTCTCGCCGTTGCATTTCGTATAGCAGCGTAGTTAGAATTCGCGTACCGGACGCCCCGACCGGATGACCCAGTGCGATGGCACCACCATTAACGTTCACTTTATCAGTATCCCAGCCTAAATCTTTATTGACAGCACAGGCTTGAGCAGCAAAAGCCTCATTTGCTTCAATCAGATCAAGATCATCGGTGCTCCAACCAGCTTTTTTTAACGCTGTGCGAGAAGCCGGAATGGGCCCTGACCCCATAATCGCCGGATCCACGCCCACGGTGGCCCAAGAAACGATACGCCCCATAGGCTCAATACCACGCTTAGCTGCCGTTTTTGCGCTCATAAGAACCGATGCAGCAGCACCATCATTGATACCTGATGCGCTACCAGCAGTCACGGTACCGTCCTTCGAAAAAGCCGGCCGTAGTCCGCGCAAGGTCTCAAGTGTCGTCTCAGGTTTCGGATGCTCATCCTTGTCGAGGATTGTGTCGCCACGACGTGAGGTTATGGTTATTGGAATGATTTCATCCTTGAACCGACCCGCTTCCATAGCCGCTTTTGCTTTTTGCTGGCTATTGAAGGCAAATTCGTCTTGTTGCTCTCGGGTGATCTGCCACTTCTTTGCAACGTTCTCTGCAGTCACGCCCATATGATAGCCATTGAAATGATCCCATAGGCCGTCCTTGAGCATGGTATCGACAAATTCGAGGCTGCCCATTTTTTGGCCGTTCCGCATTTGCGCACAATGAGGCGCCTGGCTCATGCTTTCTTGGCCACCGGCGACAACAATATCTGCATCGCCTAGCGCAATGGCTTGCATACCCATAGTAACGGTTCGAAGACCGGAACCGCAGAGTTGATTGATCTGGAGAGCCGTCTTCTCAAAGGGGATACCTGCATCAACCGCCGCTTGCCGCGCCGGATTTTGGCCTTGCCCAGCAGCGAGAATCTGACCCATGATGGCTTCGTCCACCTCATCGCCCTCAACTTTAGCCCGTTTCAAAGCTTCCTTGATTGCAGCCGCACCGAGATAGGAAGCGGACACTGAACTGAGCCCACCGAGAAAAGCGCCAACCGGCGTACGAACAGCGCTCGCAATTACAACATCAGACATCCTTAATTTCCCCTAACCATTGAAAGTGCCTGCGAAAAAATTTTATTGCACCGCACAATATCTAAGTCTTTTCAGCTCTCAACCATGGCAAATTGACGCGGGCTTATTACGTGTTTCCATTCTTAACAGTAATCACGGCTAGTGGACAGTAGCGCCGGGTTAAGCGTAAACTTACACTTCTAATTTAAATTCTAATAATAGTTCGAAGGGGCGAAGAATGCCGGATGACGTTAAACTGTTTGAACAGCGGATGGGCAAAAAGGGCCCGCTCGGGACCGCTGGCCAACCAATCATTTTTAAAATGAAGGCACAGTTGCTGAACGATGGCCGATCAATTGTTCCTTTGGCAGAAACTAAGAATATGTGGAGCTGGATCAAAGTCTATGCATCTGGTGGGGAGAACACTCTTCACGCCCATCCAAATGAAGATCACATGTTCGTGATTTTAGCGGGCGAGGCGATCTTTTACGGCCCCAATAAAGAGAAGACGACACTTGGTCGGAATGACGGCATCATGCTACCCGCCGGCACGCTTTATCATTTTAATGCCTGTAGCGAAGAACCATTGGTTCTATTGCGCATCGGTGCCCGTCATGGTGGCGGAACAGAAGATATGTTCCGTGTTGGTGCTGATGGTGAACCGCTCCCTGGTGGCAGCAAAAAAAATAAGTGGAAGCCGCCAGTCTATCGCGAAAATGAGTATTACGAGTGAAATTTTCAGATTTGTATAGGGGACAACACAGTTATAACTATCCTCGCCCTTTGTTGTCTGTAGCATATATAAGGACGGAACTGCATTAGTATTCGAGGACACTCGACCGGCAATAACGATTTTTCAGCACCAAAAACGCAACGATGGCGCCATTAATTTTTACCCATAATAAATAGAACCTATTCCGGAGCCGTCTCTGGAAACTCCTTGTCGGGGTTCATTAGGGTCCACTGTTTCCGGTTTCTGTGTGGCAGTTCCTTTAGGACACGCTGTCGTTCCGTGTCACTCATCTCAAACCAGCCTTCCACCTCTTCGGGATAACGCAAACAACCGCAACACATCAATACATCATCAAATTTTCGAGAGTGACAAATTCCTTTGCAGGGGGAATCTAAATAAGCCATGATTTTCCTCTCCTCTTGGAGATTCTGTAGGGGGACATCGACTCGACTAACCTCACTATTACAAATTCGATTAATTTCTAATCATCAATTTTCGGCAAAACGACAATTGAGAAAACAAATTAATTCATAGTAACCGAATACTGGCCGAGCCGCACTAAGGATGCAATTCAATATCAGCTAGATAAAGCGCCACATGCCATCGGCGGGCTCTTGACCAGGTAGTGCGCAATGGATCACTCTCCGGAACCATTTAATTGGAGTCAATAATTATGCATCACGACCGACCGCTCTCGGGCATCAAAGTCTGCGATTTTGCTGCAGGCATTGCCGGCCCCTATTCCAGCATGATGCTAGCACAGTACGGTGCGGACGTTGTGAAAGTCGAAGCTATCGAAGGAGACTGGATTAGAAATACTGGTGGACGGCTAAAGGGCGATCATGGCGCACAATCCCTCGTAACCGCCAGGGGTAAGCGATCTTTATCTATCGATCTGAAGAACCCCAAAGGTCATGAAATTGCGCTTAAACTTGCCGCTCAAGCCGATATAGTCACAGAAAGCTTTCGTCCTGGCGTCATCAAACGTTTGGGACTCGATTACGATACGGTGAGGATACGGAATCCGGACGTTATCTATTTATCCGTCTCCGGCTTCGGCCAATCGGGGCCACATTCCCAGCGCGCCGCCATGGACCTCATTTTGCAAGCCTTCTCAGGGTTAATGTCAGTCACAGTAGATCGAGAACAGCGGCCCATCCGTATTGGCATAGCCATGGTAGACTACGTAACAGGACTTTACGCCCTGCAGGCCGTCATGGCTGCACTTATTGCTCGTGGTCAAGGTGCAGGCAGCAAGCATATTGATGTCAGCCTGATGCAAGCCGCCCTTTCACCTCAAGCGGCCCAACTTATCCGCCAACATATAAGTGGTCATCAACCTCACGCCTTCGGCATGCCCGTCGGCACCTTTAAAACCAAGGATGGTTACGTGACTTTGAGCGGCGCAAAGCCGGAACACTTTATCGCAGTCTGCGATTTACTTGGCCGTTGTGATATCAAAAATCATCCGGATTTCAACAACCATCAGAAGCGCATCGCCAACGCTAATAAAATTAACGAGATGATCCAAAATTCCATGCATGAGAAAACAAGTGATGACTGGGTGAATGCTTTCAACAATCTCGGTCTAATGTGCGCCAAAGTGAACGATTACGAAGACATATTGAATGATGAACATTGTAATGCTGTTGATAGTTTTACCTGGGTGGACCAACCTGGGGTTGGCAAAATCCCTGTGATAAACCCACCTGGAATCGCTCCTCTAAGCACCGATGACAGCCGCAGTTTAGCGCCAAATATTGGCGAACATTCAGAAGCCGTACTCCTTGAATTAGGCTATAGCGCAGCAGACATTTCTAGCTTCACAAATGACGGCGTTGTCAATCTCGGCAACAACAAAACAAATGGTTAGGATTTAACAAGGAGACAAAAATGACGAATCAAGTCGTCACATACGAACCCCGTGATGGTGTTGCTATCATAACTATCAATCGGCCCGAAAAGCTAAATGCGCTAAATGATGATGTGATCGCCGGTCTGAAAGATGCCATGTATCGTTTTAAGGATGGAGATGAAGCCGCAGCCATTTTGACTGGTGCGGGGGAACGGGCCTTCTCTGCCGGTGCCGACGTCAACGGCCCACCCCGAAACCCGCCCACCTGGACCGCCGTTCCCGGTATCGGATTTGATTTGGACAAGCCGGTTATTGCTGCTGTATCAGGTTATTGCATTGGCGCCGCCATCGTGCTCGTCCAATTTGCTGATTTAGCCGTCGCCTCAGAGAATGCTATTTTTCATTATCCCGAAACCCAGCTCGGCATTTCCGGCGGGATGATTGCCAGTATGGCGGCCCGCATTCCTCACAAAGTTGCCATGGAACTTTTGATTGCAGGAACTAAGTTTCCCGCCCAACGCGCCTATGAAGTGGGCATGATCAACAAGGTTGTGCCAAACGGTCAGCACATTGAAGGCGCCATGGAGTATGCGACAACGCTCCGAGATAGTGCGCCTTTGGTTATGGGCATGCTAAAACGGTTTATCAGAGACGACATTTTGCCAAAAGGCCCCGTCGAGCGGGCGGGGTTGGCCCTTCGCGAAACACAACGGATAGATAAGAGCGACGACAAGATAGAAGGGCTCGGTACATTTAAAGAGAAGAGGCGCCCCGACTTTAAAGGTAAGTAGAGACAATGATGAAATCTCATGAAGTGGCCGCAACCCCAGACACCGTTCATTGGGGCTATTTCGACGGTACACTTAACCCTATTTATGAAATTGCTTCTGGAGATACCATCACCCTAAAAACAGTATCAGGTGGATCTAGTGACCTGCCAGAGAACAAATCATTTGAAATTATACCGGAACACCTCGCTATCCTTAAAAATTGCACTAAAGGCGCCAGCGGCCATATTTTGACGGGCCCTATCGCCATCCAGGGCGCCAAACCAGGCGACATGCTCGAAGTGCGCATAAAGGATATTCAGCTCCATTACAATTGGGGCTTCAACCGCATGCGTCCACTGTCCGGAACGCTGCCGGAAGATTTCCCTAACTATCATATGACCATGATCCCTCTTGATGGCGAGCGTATGAAGGCTCATTTGCCATGGGGCACGGAGCTCCCCTTAGATCCATTCTTCGGCGTAATGGGAACGGCTCCACCGAAGGAATGGGGTCGCCAACCCTCCACCATTCCGCGGGCTTTCGGCGGCAATCTCGACATTAAAGCATTGAGCAAAGGGGCCACACTTTTTCTCCCAGTGTTTGTGGAAGGCGGTAATTTTTCCGTAGGCGACGGCCATGGATGCCAAGGAGACGGCGAGGTAGACGGAACAGCCATAGAAACCGGGCTCATCGGCACATTTGAAATTCACCTTCACGAACAGCAGAAGATTGCTATGCCGCGTGCCGAAACAGAAACACACCACATTACGATAGGCATTAACCCTTCCTTAGATGCCGCAGCCAAACAGGCATTGCGCGAAATGATCGCATTTATTTGCGACCGCACTAACCTCTCTCGAGAAGAAGCCTATACGCTTTGTAGCCTGGCCGCAGATATGCGTGTCAGCCAAACCGTTAATGTGCATAAGGGCATCCACGTGATGTTACCGAAATCAGCCCTGCACGGATAATCTTCAGTGCAACTCTTGTAACCACTGGGCAACCGGCTTCCACACCTTCGTCTCTGCCTTGCCCCCAATCATCATGCCAATATGGCCTGTGGACGGGCTCTTTATTTCCACAAACGGTAGCGCTGTACAGAGGGATGCCGCCGATTGCGGCGGTACGATCCGGTCGTTAGCTGGGATGACCACAAGGGATGGTTTCTCGAAGGTAGTCGGATCAACTATCTCTCCAGCCACGCACCATGTGCCGCTGGCAGGACTATTAGCGCCATACCAACCAGCAAAACATTCGCGTGCTACGGGAGCGGCTAGAGGAACACCGTCATTCACCCAGTCTTCCAATGCCACAAACGAGACCGCCGCTTTCGATTGCATATTCCAACCGGCAAAGCCAACGAATTTGCGTTCTACTAGGAGCGGGTCAAGACTACTAAACAGCATTTGAATAACATCGACAGGCACCTCACCGGTCGTCTGAAGTAATGGCTCCAGAGCCGCCCCCACATTGGCCATTAGTTGCGCCTGCGCTGCATTGCCAGAATGAAAATCCCAAGGCGTCGCCAATAATACGAGACCATTGATGGCGTCTTGATTACGCAGGGCAAGGCTCGTTGCAAGCAATCCACCCATGCAATATCCGATAACCGATATGGACCGTGTGCAAACATCTATGACACGATCAAGCGCAGATTCTAAACGCTGAGTTATATAATCAGTTATTGTGAAATTTCTCTCGACCGAACCCGGTGCGCCCCAGTCAACAAGAAAAGGCCTAAACCCCTGCCCAACCAACCAACGCATAAAGCTACTTTCAGCCGTGAGGTCTAAAATATAATGTCGGTTGACAAGCGATGGCACAATTAAAAGAGGTTGTCCTTTGCTCCTAGGGTTGTAATCCAATAGTTGAGTGGAACCCTGGGCCCATAAAATTTTAGGTTCGGATAGATCCCTTTGGTAGGGATGGTTGCGATATAATTCCAGGCCTTCGATAAATTCCGCCGCACGCGCACGGCTCAACATTTCAACTTGAGCCGCAAACGCGTCAGAATTTTCATTTTCCAGCGCGCCTAGCAGGCTTTTTCCTCTTTTTTCGAGGCTTGGGCTCCAACTCAGCAATCCGCTTCTCAAGAGCGGCAACGCGGCGTTCGAGCTCAGATATAGGTTGGCCGCCGTTATCAGATTCAGCGGCAGCGGCCTCGGTCCGTGGCGATGGCTCGGCAACAGCTTTCTCTGTAAAGGCTCGGAATACTGCGTCAAAATCAGTTGCTCCTTCCCCTGCTCCCTGCATTGGCAAACCCGTCAGCCAGGGAAACATATTTGCCGTTTTTCCAGTATTATGCGGTGCTGGTGTCGAGACCTGACCCAAAGCCGCAAAGGCTCGACCCAGAGTTTCCATAATATGCGGATCGGATGCGGTTGCAGAAAACTGTTCTCGCCACAAATCGAGATAACGTCTAGCAAGATCTTCCAAGTCCGTTTTATCACTCATGATCTTGCTGCCCTACAACCCGCCACACCGTCGCGTTGCCAACCAAACAAACCACATTGCGGCGCGATATCAGTTGCAAAATTAGCATCAAAATGGATACTTTCGGAAGCGTGCGGTGCAGTATAAGCTATAATCTGTATTGAAACAATGCTGGGTCGAAACAAATCAGGTTATATGCCGATGACTTCCAAACAGAATGAAGACGAACCTGTCACAATTAAAAAATATGCAAACCGTCGTCTCTATAATACAGCTACGAGTAGCTATGTGACGTTGGAACATCTTTGCCAGATGGTCAAAGAAGGCACCGAATTCGTAGTTTTTGATGCAAAAAGTGGCGAAGATATCACACGGTCCGTCTTGACACAGATTATCGTGGATGAAGAAGCCAAAGGCGAAAGCCTCCTGCCTACTGAGTTTTTACGACAGATTATCAGCTACTACGGCGACAATATGCAGCGCATGTTAATTCCGCAATATCTTGCGCACTCCATGAAAACCTTCACAGAAAACCAAGAACAAATTCAGAGTTATTTCCAGGAGACCATGGGTAAAATGTTTCCTTTCGGGTCATTGGATGAGATGGGGAAACAAAATGCCGCCGTTTTCGAACAAGCTATGCAAATTTTCACGCCAAAAAAGAAAGACGCTGATCAGGAAGTGTCAGCCTCTACAGCATCAGGCACACCCAACGCCCAACAATCAGAAGCACATCAGACCTCAACCGATCAAGTCGAAGATTTGCAAAAACGCCTTGATGAAATGCAACGCCAAATCGATGGAATGTCTAAATAGAAACCAAGTGCACTTGCGTGGCTTTGGTACATTTGGTCTCCGCCAAAACATCTACTTTATTTAAATTGCTCAGCCGGCAACACCAGTCTGTAATATGGTTTCTTAGAATGGTTGAATAACGCTTGCGACGAAAATGCTTTCCTCATAATGGGCGTGAGCGCGATTTGTTAAAAATCTACTAACACATCATAGTTAATACGCCTCTATTAAAGAACAATGACGAGCAACGGAAACGCAAAAACGTCTTAAAAACCACCAAAGCATTCAATATTATGAATTAAGTCAAATGTATAGTCGCCAAGAACGGACGCGGCCCACACTGCAGTAACCAACCTTTTATCTAAAGCCGTCCAAACTATATTTTGAGTGCACACATCACAAAGTAGAATCCAGAAATATATTAAACGGGTTACTCGCCGCCACTGCTTAAGCCCGCCGATATTACTACGACGCGCTATCCGCAAAAGATGCTGCAAAGAAAGTTAAAACTCGATTTATCTTTTTGCTGCATAGTTGGTGAAAAATCCTGCGCCAACCATTCGTTTTTTTTGCTGATTTCGGTAAGGGAGGGTGTAATAACTTTCTTAATCGGCCCTCTAACCAAAACATAATTTGCTGGAGAAGAACGCACCCATGGCTAGTACAATTGCTTCCTGCCTTGAAACAGGCAAAGACGACGACACTGCTATCGCGGCACCAGGACGGCCTGGCCTTACATTTGCCGCGTTACGTGCTCATGCAGCCAAAACGGTTGTGCAACTGAACGCACGTGGCATCGGACGTAATGACCGTGTCGCAATCGTTTTGCCGAACGGGCCGGAAATGGCCTCTGCGTTCTTAACAATTGGCGCGGGAGCTACAACAGCCCCACTCAATCCTGGGTACCGTGAAGACGAATTTGATTTTTATCTATCCGACCTAAATGCCAAAGCTATTGTAGTTGAGAAAGGCAACGAATCGCCAGCCGTGACAGTCGCAAAGAATCACAAATTGCAGGTATTGGAGATCGAATGGTCTGAAAGTGATCCAGCGGGCGCGTTCTCATTTGTCGGAGAGTCACCCAGTTCAGCGGTATCTAGCAGTATGGCCACGGCAAATGACATCGCCCTGGTACTGCACACATCAGGCACCACCTCGAGGCCCAAGATCGTGCCGCTATCGCAAAAAAACGTGTCCGCATCAGCGTCTCACATTGGCGATATTCTCTCATTATCTTCTGAAGATACGTGTATGAACATCATGCCGCTATTTCATATTCACGGGCTTATTGCAGCGGTTTTATCTTCAGTGACTGCAGGAGGCACGGTTTTTTGTTGTCCCCCCTTTAATGCGCTCCGGGTATTTAGCTGGCTCGATGAAGCCAACGCCAGCTGGTACACGGCCGTACCGACTATGCACCAAGCCATATTGTCACGTGCACCACGAAACAAAGAAATTTTAGACAAATTAAATTTGCGATTTATTCGCTCATCTTCTTCATCCTTACCACCGCCTGTTATGCAAGAGTTAGAAAAAACCTTCAGTGCGCCGGTTGCAGAATCCTATGGCATGACTGAGGCAGCACACCAAATGGCCAGCAACCAATTACCACCAGGACAACGTAAACCTGGTTCAGTAGGTGTTGCAGCCGGGCCGGAAGTCGAGATTATGGATGATAGTGGAAAAATTCTCCCGCAAGGTGAAATCGGTGAGATTGTGATTCGTGGGCCGAACGTTACAGACGGATACGAGAATAATCCTACGGCAAATGCTGAGAACTTTACCAATGGGTGGTTCCGCACCGGCGACCAAGGTGTGCTTGATGAAGACGGTTTCTTACAAATCACTGGCCGCTTGAAAGAAATCATCAATCGCGGCGGTGAAAAAATTGCACCGCTTGAGGTCGACAATATCATTCAATCCCACCCTGCCGTCGCACAAACGGTGACTTTTGCAATGCCTCACCCGAAACTCGGCGAAGAAGTCGCAGTAGCAATCGTGCTGAACGAAGGCGCGGAAGCAACAGACCGCGAAATCAAGGATTTCGCATCTGAAAAATTGGCCGACTTCAAAGTACCGCGCAAAGTTTTGTTCCTTGATGAAATTCCCAAAGGAGCTACCGGTAAAATGCAACGGATTGGGCTAGCGGAAAAACTCGGACTGACCAAATGAAGATTTGTATTTATGGAGCCGGAGCCATTGGCGGTTTCATAGGCGCTGAATTAGGAGGTGCGGGTATTGATGTTTCACTCATAGCCCGCGGTGCCCACCTTGAGGCAATGCAAAATAATGGTCTTACTCTAATCAAAGACGGTGAGACGCACGTCACTCATCCGATAGCGACTAATGACCCAACAAAAGTTGGCACTCAGGATTATGTGTTCATTACACTGAAGGCCCATTCGGTTCCCGGCGTAGTCGAACACATGCAGCCTTTGCTTGGACCACATACTGCAGTTGTTACCGCCGTCAACGGTGTGCCTTGGTGGTATTTCCATGGGGTTGATGGCCAATACAAAAACAAGCAGCTCGAAAGCGTGGACCCAGGAAATAAACAATGGGATGGCATCGGCCCTGAACGTGCTATTGGGTGCGTGGTTTATCCCGCTACAGAAGTTATCGAACCCGGCATTATCCAACATATCGAAGGCAACCGTTTCACCTTGGGCGAACCAGATGGCAGCCGTTCGGAGCGTATTCAAACACTCTCGCGAGCATTAATCTATGCTGGCTTGAAATCGCCGGTCCGGCCACGGATCCGCGATGAGCTATGGATCAAACTATGGGGGAATTTGAGTTTCAACCCTATTAGTGCACTGACAGGTGCGACTCTTGAGGGTATTTGTGATGATCCAGGAACTATTGCCATAGTGCGCCGAATGATGATGGAGGCGGCGGAGATTGCAGAAGCACTCGGAGTGAAACTGTCTGTTGGCGTAGACAAAAGGATTGCGGGAGCGAAGGCGGTCGGCGCACATAAAACATCAATGCTGCAAGATCTAGAGCGCGGTAGGCCAATGGAAATCGACGCGTTGGTCAGCGTGGTACAAGAATTAGGCCAACTCACAGGCGTCCCAACACCAACCATCGATGCAGTCTTAGCATTAGTTAAACAGCGCGCACGTCTCGCCGGTTGTTATTGGAGCGATTGAGAGCGACCGCATGGATCTTCGGTCTTTGGTTAAAAAAAGCATACTTGCCAGCTGCCTTTATTACTTGGCCGATGACTGGCGCATTGGCCGCAAGCTTTCCCGTGGCGATTTAGAAACCACTAGCGGGACCCGCCACGCTGACAGCGCGGTGAATGTATCAGTCGATTATATTCGAAGGGTCTATAACGATTATCGAACCTATGCGGGCATTCGTAAATTCCGAGGTATCATTGGCGAAATCGGTCCTGGTGATAATTTTGGGGTGGCCATGTTGCTATTGGCCAACGGCGCCGATGCGGTTCATGCAATCGACCGCTATTACTCTAAGCGGGATTCAATTGAGCAACGGCACATCTACGAAGCTCTAGCGGCACAAGAAAACGCAGCCACTCTTTTCGATGGATTTCCCAGCGAAGACACAATGCGAGGTCTTCACTATCACCCGGGCATCGCTGCGGAAGAATACTTCAACCGCTATGATCATCACTTTGATGCCATTTTATCACGGGCAGTATTGGAGCACCTCTACGATCCAATTAGCGCGCTCAATGACATGACCAATGCATTAAAGCCTGGCGGGCAACTAGTTCACAGAATCGACCTACGCGATCATGGCATGTTTGCTGGTCACCATTCACTCACCTTCCTTACCATCAATGATAGCTGGTATCGCCGTATGACTGCTCAATCGGGCCGCCCTAACCGCGTATTAGTTAACCATTATCGCAATTGGCTGGATCAAAGCAGCTTAAATGGAGAAATTCGCGTCACCAGGCTTGCTGGTGTTGATGGCGAAATCCGACCGTCCATCTGGAAAGACATAGACCAAGAGCAACGCAATCAAGCCTTGGACTATGTCACCCAAATCCAAAACCGCCTGACGAAAACCTATCGTTCGATTGACCCAAAAGATCTGGCGGTGACAGGGATCATACTAGTCGCGACTAAGCCCTAACCGAACGGAACTTGACCCGCTGAGGCACAACTCTGCATAACGCTATGATACATTAAATAAGTTTGGCTGTACTACATGACCAAAAGAGACGATCAGGGACAAGAGGTATTGGACACTAAAAGAGCCGCCAACGTCGTTGAAGTAGCAAGCCGCGTCAGCAGCGCCGCCCGAATGCGCAAAAATCGCCACAAAGGTGGGGTCTTATGGTTCACCGGTCTCCCTAGCTCCGGTAAATCTACCCTAGCGATTGAGCTTGAGCGTACATTGTTTGATGCTGGTTACACTGTCTTCGTCTTAGATGGAGATAATATGCGCCGTGGCTTAAATTCGGATTTGGGGTTTTTGCCAGAAGAACGCACAGAAAATATCCGTCGCGTCGGCGAGGTCGCGGCCCTTATGGCCGAAGCCGGCTTGATTACCATAGCAGCCTTTATCTCGCCTTACCAAGATGACCGTGACCGCGCACGCAAGGCCGCGAAAGATTATTTTCATGAAATAGCAGTGAAAGCTGACCTTGCAACATGCGAAAGCCGTGATCCGAAAGGCCATTACAAACGGGCACGCGCTGGGGAAATCCCTGATTTTACTGGCATCTCAGCTCCTTACGAAGAGCCCGCCCATCCGGAGCTGATCGTTGACACTGCAAACAACCACCTAGACCAATGCGTCTCGCAGCTTATGTATTATGTCACCCGTAACTTCGCGCTAAGTGAGAACTAGTCACTGATCGGTTTGTTCATCAACTTCGGGACGTCGTGGCCAGCACGCTCCATCGCGCAAACCAAGGCAGGCCAAGCAATATTTGGATAAAAACGGTGGCCACCCTTTGCCTTACTTACAACCAATCGATCGCCTGACTCCAATCGTTCATAAACAGGCCGCGCTGCAGCAACCACCGCGTCTGCACCATCAAACGGCCAAATATGATCGCAATCTCCCGATACTGTTACAAAGGGGCGCGGAGCGCATAATGCCACCACTGCATCTAATTCAAACCAGCGCAATATACCCGGCACCGTATTTTGGCCCTCCGGGTCGTGCCGTGCCAAAATTGTGTCACGCATAAATCCGATGCAACTGGTTGCTAGAACACCGGCAATGCGCGGGTCCAGAGCTCCAGCAAATAAAGCAGTCGTCCCTCCCGCGGACGACCCCATAACATAAATTCGGTTTGGATCGACCTGTAGGCCGGTATCACCTTCTGACAGCCAGTTAACAGCAGAAGTGACATCACTTGCTCGTTCGCCCAACAATGAGCGGCCCAACAGCAATGCGTGATTCGCCGCATCTATGCAAGGCGTTTGGGATACAGGGGACAGCAGCTGTTCGCGACGCTCGCCAAAGCATGCCTGTTCCAGACAAATTGCCAAGTAGCCTCTGCGCGCTGCCTGGCGTGCGAAATCCGCGTCATTTAATATTTTAATCGGATCAGCCGGCATAAGCGCCTCGCCCCACGACAAGTGCATGCCTGAATTTGTACCTTGTAAACAGATCATCGCAGCCACGGGCTTCGTATCCTCAATAGAAGCATGCCACACCATTCGGATGGGTAGGTCGAGCCCATCGCGAACCTTGAGATAAAGACGTCGGTGTTTCAGGCCATCCCGGTTTGGTAGGTTCTGAAGATGTCGAATACCCGGAGGGCCGCCGAATCGTCCATACCCAGAAAGATCAATCAGCTTGGCTCGAACCTTTTTTTGCCACACTAATGGGTCGTTTATTGCCGCGCGACGCCAATCCAGTGCTAGTTCAGCTCCAGGCCCGCTTGGTCGGTGACGTAAAGACGGACTTAAGCCTAGGCCAGCTGGCACAGCAGGATAAGGATCAAAGGTCTGGCCAAGAGCCAAGGCCAGCCGACGGCGCAGAGCAGTCCCACGCGCATGCCACTGTGCCTTGAGCCATTTTAAATCGGTGGAGATCAGTTTGGGCATGTACTCTTAATTTTTAAATGCTTCCCTTCTCAGCTTTAGCGTTCACATAATGAACAAATAAATCTTAACTGTCAAACCAGCCTCCGACGGGGGGATAGAAAACGGCCAATTTCAATCGGGTGATCGCTTGACCAGCAAAAGAATCAGCTGTACTATCATGGTGTTCGTCTTATGAACGCTCTGTGTGATCGTCTAACCTTAAGGGCAACATCGTGCCAAATTAGGGATGGGAATGGTCGACCTAGACCGAAAAATACATGCACGCGGGGACCTTATGCACCTGGTGTGCAGTAGCGTGTTAGCAGCGTGTCGTTTGTTGGAAACTTCCTCCCCCATGATACCTGGAACACAAGGTGCCAAGCGTCTCTGCGAATGCAATTCGCCAATATCTTTAACAGCGTGGAATAAGTTAAACCTAAAAGGAACGTCTTGCACAAAGCCATCTACTATTTTTTTTAAAATTTTACTGCTCAACCTCTAAAGGTCATCTCATCAATTCCAAAGACCCCATTTCTGATCTCGCGGCGTTGCCAGCCGCTGAACCAGCGGACTTGTTCGATATGGCTACCGGTGACGTCGAAGTTTCATCAATCGTCGCCTGTTTAAAGAAGCGTGGATTTTGTGTCCTTCGCAATTTATTCACCGCGGATGTGATTGATTCCGTAAACGCGCGCGCAGATCAATATTTAGGAAAGCCTGCCATAGCCGGCGCGCCGGGGTATTGGCAAGTTGATCATCCCAAAAAGTTAGTACACCCCTTCACATTGGGTGGCCCAACACTCGATTTGATGCTGGATGACCGCGTGATTAATATAGTCGAAGAAGTGATGGATAGTGAATGCGTACTAGCCGAATGCATGCTCAAGCTTGATAAGGGTGTCGGATACACCTACTTCCCAATGCACAGCGATTTTTCCATTGGCTGGGCGAAATCGCCGGCTGCATCCGACGGTCTCACGTTAGATCAATTAAAGAAGGTGGTTGGCATCGGCGCTGTAATATATCTCGCTGAAACAAATACTGGTGCTTTTTCTTACTGCGACAGTACGCACAAATTGCTATCCCCTAAAGGCCAAAATCTTAACGCCTACAGTGAGGAAGAACGGCAGTTAATTCTAGCACGAAAAGTGCGTTGCGACGGGTTAAAGGGAGATCTAGTGCTATTCGACGATCGTGGCTTTCATGGCCCCGACCAGCCCTCAAACATCGAAAGATTGGTCATCCTGCTGGATTATTTTAATGTGGGTGAGCTTGGTCATACGCAGGTATCCCCCATGCCAATTTGGTCCAGCGATATTGCTAATCTTTCAGAAATCCAACTCCGCGTAGCTGGTGTCGGCGCAAACTTCATGGTAGCGCCAAATAAATATACTCATACAAGGTTTCAGAATAACCTTTGGTATCGGCCTTTAGCATGGCTTGTTTCGCGGGCCTATTTCTGGCAGCACTTTAAATTCATTATCAAGCGCCTACTCGGGCGTACTTAAAAACAATACAAAGTAGGTACCATGGTAACTTTTGCACACGCGATTTCCCGCTGCATGCCTCGGCCTCTCGGAAACTGGCTACGTCCCAAATGGCATTGGACGCGAGAATACTGCCTGTTGCGACTCTCCGAAGGTGGCAATACCCGATTCGATCCGGAATTGCTATGTCGTGTAGTGCGCAAGCCTATCGGCGATACCTATTTCGAGGCAACCTATCGCTCCTATCGTGAATTTCGACGGATCGTGAATTTTGGCCGCAACCCTGACGATTTAGTATTCATTTGGCTTAACGCAATAAGCGACTGTGAAACCCTTTATGACATAGGCGCCGCCAATGGGCATGAAGGACTAGCAGCAAATGCGTTGCACAAATGTAATATCGTCTATGTAGAATTATTCACTCCCAGCATCGATAGTATCCTGAAAGGTACAGTGCTCGCGCAGCGCCGTGGTGCTACAGCAGATCAATTTGAAGTTATCGCTGCTGGCTGCGACCGCGAGGAACGCTATGCCAAGGTCCTTTTGCACCAGCCGCCCGTCCCCGGCGGCACCCATAACACCTTTGCCAATGTGGATGCCTATTGCCGCGGCGGCCGCGCAAATGAGCGCGTTTGGGCCTCCCAATGGTCACCATCGGTAACCATAGATTCCTTGCATGGCAAACACCGCCTGCCTAAACCAACCCACGTCAAAATAGACATTGACGGCTTTGAGGACCGCGCCATAGAAGGGGCCAGCAAAACATTGAAATCTAGATATGTCAAAAGCTGGATCATCGAAGTTAATCCAGGTCGTAGCGAAATGATCGCCGATGCTATGACTAGAAACGGCTACAAAGATATTGCTCAATTCGTTCATTACCCGGGCTTTGATGACGCGGTTGATCACCTCTATGTTCGCGACGATTTAGTGGCAGATTACAAAAGTCGTCTAGCTGAGACGAGCAGACGGTTATTCGGAGGGAAAAATTAGGACAAACCAATATTATGGCGCACCGCAAAATTACATGTTCTTTTGGACCGATAATCCTGAGTTCAAATCACGAGACCCGTTCAAATTTGAAAATAAAACACACTTATCACACAAGGCTGTGCGGGAAATCACGCTCGCCCCTAAATTGGTGATCTATTATGTCTCAAAAAAAGTACGCCTATTATGTCACGTCTCCGGAACTGCGTTGGCTGTGGAAAGAGCTCGGCGCCGAAATTCAACGCCAGCGCGAACTTATCCCACTGCTCATCGTCCGCACTAAGGAAGATGGTAAATTTTACACCTCACAATTTGGCCGAGAATTCAAGGGTGAAATAGTTGTTGACCCCGACATTTACGGATTTGTCGTCGATGGTGGAGATCCGAAACGCAATATGTCAGAGGTATGGGAGAAACTTTCCATATTCGAAAATGATCATGGCATGAGAGTGTTTCGCGACCAGGTTCTCGCCGAACGTTCTTTTGCGCGTGCTTACCTTTCCGGTGCGCCTAAACTAGCCCGCTCACGAACCTCCGACCGCGCCACAGAAGATCTCATTTTGCAAGCTTGCCTGATGGCAATTGAGCACTATGAGGACCTATTTTGTCGCTTTCCGCCCGGGCTCGCAGTAGTCGTAACCGGTGGTTCTTGTGTTTTAGGAAAACCCCTAACAGTGCTATGTCGCAAGCACAAAGTACCCTTCCGAAATTTGACGCATAGTAGGTTTAGCCATGGATATTTTTGGGCTGAAGACGAATACGGTAATGCGCCTGTTGTCTCCAATGCGATTGCAGAGTTTCCTAACCCCAGCGATGCAGAAATAGAATGCGCACATCAGGAAATTTCACCGACCGGCGATTTCACGCACTATGTCAAAACTTTAAGTGCGCGCATGCGGCTCAGCAAGCTACTATGGTCATCCGCTTATAATTTTGCCGCCTATGTCTATGGCCGGCTGAAAGGGTACTCAAGGACGCGCGTAACCTACTATCCAAGCGAAGTCGCCAAACAACTGTTTAGGACACGTGCTCAGTGGCGATATTTATCGCAACGCAAACGGCCCTTCTTGAAAGATCTTCCGAACCGACCCTTCGTTTTTTTCCCATTACAAACGGAACCAGAGATCTCACTTGGCGGTTTGGCGCCATATTTTTCCAATCAACTTACAACCATTATGGAAATTTCCTTAAGTCTGCCTGCCGGTGTCTTGCTGGTCATTAAGGAACACCCGGTTCAGTCGGGTGTGCGCGGGCGTTCCTTTTACAAATCAATTGAGGCACTACCGAATACGATCCTCATCAATATTCAACAAGACAGTTACCCACTGATAGATAACGCAGCACTTGTCGTTTCAGTAACAAGCTCTGCCGCTCACGAAGCTGCGGGAATGGGAAAGAAAGTTGCCTATTTTAGTCCCCACGGCGTCATTCATGCAGTTCCGCATGTGCATCATATTGCCTCATATAACGACCTCCATCGTCTGGCAGGGTTGCTCACAGACGACCCAGACAGTGCTAAGCAGCGACAGCGTGATGGTGCACGATATTTTCTTGCATTACGCAAAATCTCTCTGGATTTTCCCAAGGATCAATTCAATTTGAATAAAGTTCCGAGTGAAGATGAAATTTGCAATATCGCGAATTCCCTTTTAAACACTCTATGACCACTCTGAGACGCCCCCAAAAAAACCGGATCCGCCAACTAATCATAAGATCATTCGGAAAGCGCTTTAAATTTTAAAAATCCTTTATCCATAACGCCTAGATCAAGTAGTCCGAATCATACCGTGTTTCTCCAGCCTGAATGATACTTCGCCACCATTCAATCGTATGAGAAAGCCCAAGTTCTAAATCAACCTTCGACTCCCAACCGGTTTTATCGATAAATTGTTTAGGACAGGCCAACAATTCTAACACTTCTGATTTGGCTGGCCGCGCGCGCGCATCATCCTGATGAACCGGTTTGTTAGCCCCACAAATAGAGTTGACACATTCAACCATCTCACCAATCGTCACAGCCACACCAGACCCGACATTATAGGGTACGCCAAAATCAAGGTTATTAGCACAACCTGCTCGAAGGAACCCATCGACAGTATCACCCACATAATTAAAATCTCGCTTCGGGGTCAGATCCCCGAGTTTAATAATGTCGCAATCTGGATCAAGCGCTTGACGGATCACGGTTGGGATTACTGCTCGCTCACTTTGCCGTGGACCATATGTGTTGAAAGGTCTGATAATAACTAAAGGCAACTCGAAAGATCTCACGTAGGCCTCACACATCATGTCAGCCGCAATTTTGCTTGCAGAATAAGGAGACTGCCCATGTAACGGGTGGTCCTCGGTTATTGGTGTAAACTCAGCCGAACCATAAACCTCAGAGGTGGATGTCTGCACCACACGTTCGACACCAAACCGTCGCGCGGCTTCAAGGACATTCAAAGTCCCAGATACATTTACATCTATATATGATTGAGGTGCTTCGTAAGAAAAGGGGATAGCAATAAGTGCAGCGAGGTGAAACACAATTTCTTGCTTCTCGACTATAGCATTCACACAACCGGCATCACGGATATCGCCGCGCTTTATCGTAAGGTCACCGCGGATTGATTGGTCCACTTTGTCTAACCACCCATTGGAGCCGAAAGAGTTATATTGCGCCAAAGCGGTGACATTGGCGCCCTTCCTAACGAGTTCTTCTGATAAATGGGAGCCGATAAAACCATCTGCGCCAGTGACAAGAACATTTTTTTCTTTATAGGAAATATTTGACATCATTTTTGAGAGCCGTACCTATTCCAATAATCCATTGATATCGACGTATACCCTGCTGGTCCAGCGTGCGGCATGCTACTCGCCCTCAGCCGAACATCACAGGCTCATAATCCCTTCTTCAAACGCCGGTTCCTCAGCCAAAACCCCAAATTTAATCTAAACCATCTAAAAGCTGGTAAATGCGTGGCCTCCCCGCGGTAAGGGTCTAAGTGTTCATGGTCAGTAATAAGCAAAGGGTCTGCAAATGAGTGTTTTATTATATAAGTGATAACACGATTTGTGGCGCTAACTTGAATTTGACCGGACCATGCTGCCCCTCTGTCCTTCAATAACCGGTCCAATTGGACATGGACTGCACTATTAGGCTCTACACGGATGCGACGGATTTCGCCTGCTGTATCGCTGTGCACATTTGCGATGATAGGCCGTTGGTAAGGATTAATCATTACCAGTGTTTCACTGAAGTCACGCGCTTGATCAATTCGGACTGCAGGATATCCATCGACAAATTTTCCATAAGCCGCTATCTGCGCAATTACCGATGGAGAGGAATACTTCAACGTGTTGTCTGAAAAAAACGATTTGTTACCTGCTCGTGTATAAATCGAATAAAAATTTGGCGGTATATTATTTGAGAACAACGGTGCCTCATCCTGGGTATAAAATCCAATCTCTAAATAACCGCCCGGCCATTGATCCGGCCGCGCGGACCAATGAAATGCCGGCGGCGGGTCCCCAAGCAAGTTTCCATCTTCAAAACGGTGTTCAATCTGATCCGCAAAAATGCGCTGACCTTCTGAATAGACATCGATTTTTTGAATAATACCGCCTGTTCCATCAAGCAAGCACTCCCCGACACCCCTTAGGTTACCTGTCAGGCAGCACGAATGACCTGGATAAAGTGCAGAAATCGAGGGTATGAGGTAATTGAAAGTCATAAAACACTATGGATGATCGACCGAAATTCGAGACAAGTCGGGTGTTGCACAAAGCAGCATCACTTTCGCCGCATGGCCTATTTGAGCGCGCAAGGAATAAACAAGTTCATCAGGCGCAATGCCTGTAACCTCGTGAACATATGCGCCTTTCCCAGCTAATGTTTCCTGCTTAACTTGCAGCGAACCTGCCGCAACGCCTAGCGGCGAAAATGGATAAGCAATACTAAATACCAGATCGACCCGAGACGCATTCAGCACAATTACAAAAAGCCGCTCCTCATCGGTTCTATTTTGAGCTGTGAACCAAATATCGCCAGGAGAATTATAAGCCTGACTGTGCACAGCACTCGATCCATCTTTCGACAATATTTCCACCTGCGGTCTAGTAGTACCACGGTTTCCGGGAAACTTGCCGAACCGGTCAATCTCAACCATACCAATCGAAAAGGGCTGTCCTTCTTCCGGTGGATCGAGAAAAGTCGACACCGGCACATTCAACTCCTCGCCAACGCCCAGTAGAGCTGTGTTTCGTTTTAGCAACCCGCCCGCAGCATTTCTAATCGCGTACCGTATTTTGAAGGGTGGATTATGCCCCTCTTTGAACAAAAGCTTATGATTTGTCACCCGCAAGTTTGTTTCGATGTCCGGGCCACAGAGAATTGGTATAAAATTTGTTCGGTTAAAGGCAATCAACGGAAACACAGTGTCTAACCAATCATACAGGCGAAGTTTCAATGATCGTCTTTCTTGAGCTTTTAAACTCGCGTCCGTTACTAGACCTGTTGCAGCCGCGGCAGCACCTTCAGATGAACAGAAATACTCCATATTGAGCAAACAGGCTGTACACGTTTGTCCAGCACCCGTTTCGGCCAATAGCTGGTCGTAGGTCATGCCAGATGGGCGGGCCAATAACTTACGCGCGTCTCCATAAGTTAGGTTGGCACAAGAACAAAGAGGCTCCAAATCCGACTCTTGCTTAACATCCATATACTTTGCGTCCAAGAAACAGGAATAATTTCCTGATTAAGGCCAATCTGACATTCTATTGCGTCAAATCTATCTTAAAATTCACGTTGACAGAAACTCATAGAATTTTATTATAGCATCGTGTTCATGCAAGGAACACGCTTAAACGAACTGTCAGAATAATGAAAGGGCTTTTCACC
Source organism: Rhodospirillaceae bacterium (assembly GCA_002724395.1). Lineage (GTDB taxonomy): Bacteria > Pseudomonadota > Alphaproteobacteria > UBA8366 > UBA8366. The sequence goes on from PBOR01000043.1 coordinate 139,762, forward strand.
GGCCCTGCGGTAGCAATGGCAGTACAGTTTCATTTATTCAGTCAATACATTGAAAAACAATAAACATTTATTTCAACTAAAGGATCGCGTAGTCTACGTAACCGGTGGACTAGGGCGCATTGGCAAAGCNGTCTGCGACGAATTATCAAAACTCGGTGCCGTTGTTGTTGGATTAGATCNCAGCCTTCCCGAGACTGTAGATAGAACAGATATACACTATTCAGTNTTTGATATAACCAATACNGANCATCTNGAGGACCGCNTGCTNGTGCTCCAAAAGAAGTTTGGACCGGCCTATGGTTGGGCTAATTGCGCTTATCCCCGAACTGAAGACTGGGCGCAATCGAATATTGAAAATATAGAACCCCAAAGTTGGGCTGAAAATATTGAGCTTCAGATGAATTGTAACTGCCTTCTATCCGCGGCCGTCGCAGAAATAATGGCTACGCGAAATGAGGGTTCTCTAGTCAATATAGCCTCCATTTACGGTTTAGTGGGGCCAGATTTTCAAATCTATGAAGATAATGGTCTGATGACCCCGCCAGCCTATGCCGCAATTAAAGGCGGAATAATAGGTTTCACACGCTATATGGCGAGCCATTACGGGCCGCGAAACGTTCGGATAAATGCTGTTGCGCCTGGTGGCATCGCTGCTGACCAGGCCGCTAGGTTTGTTGAAAAATATGCTGAACGAACACCACTTCGTCGTATGGCAGAGGCCCACGAGGTGGGCGCGCCCATTGCTTTTCTTGTGTCCCCTGCAGCTGCGTATATCACTGGCACCGTATTACCCATCGACGGCGGCTGGACCGCGATATGATTTCGAATAACGCACACGCCATGCCCGAAGAAACGCGGTTAGCAGGAAAGTTGGCCACTCTGGTCCCCTTCACTGAAACCCACGGCAGAAGAGCGGCTTATGCGAGCTGGTTGCGTAACCCCGATATCGTAAAAACGCTCAATTTGCCGTCCTATTTGGAATCACCAATCTCAGAGGGTGGTATTCGAGACTATTACCAAACCATGATCTCTTCGCCTACTGACTTCTTTTTTGCTATATTGCTAAATAAAGATAACCAATTTATTGGAACGGCAAAGGCAGGCCATATAGATTTCTTCGCCCGGCACGCGGACATTGGCGTGATGATCGGCGAGAAGAGTTTATGGGGTATGGGAATTGCGACAGATAGCTTGCGCGCACTCGCCAATTTCATGTTCGATGAAATAGACCTACGCCGCCTAAGCGCCGGTGTTATGGCGAATAATCCATCAATGGTCCGTGTGTTCGAAAAACTTGGCTTTCAAAAAGAAGGTTGTTTTCGCGAACAAGACCGCTTGGGCGACCTCTACATCGATCACATTCATCTTGGCTGCTTGAAAGCAGAATTCATCAAATGAAAAATACTTGGCGATTTGGCGATCAAGAATTTGTATATGTTCGCGAAGTGCTTGATTCTGGTTTTGGCTCCAGCACCTCGGGCAGCATGAACAATAGATTTGAAACAGCATTTGCAGGGAAAATCGGTGCAAAATATGCCGTCACCTTTAACTCCGGCACAGGAACATTGCACGCGGCCCTAGACGCGGTTGGCGTTGGCTATGGTGATGAAGTTATAACAGCGCCGCTCACCGTAATATCCAATTTAGATGTAATTCTGGCGCAAAATGCTATCCCAGTATTCGCGGATATCGACCCGGATACCTTTAATATAGATCCAGCCGACGTTGCACGAAAAATTACCCCAAAAACCAAAGCGATCATGCCCATTTCACTATACGGGGTAAGCTGTGACCTCGACCCGCTTATGGAACTTGGAAAAAAATACGGCATTGCCGTTATAAATGACGCTGCAGAAGCAGTCGGCGCACTCTATAAAGGCAAGCCCATAGCTGAAATCGCCGATATTACATCTTATTCGACCGAAAACTCTAAACACATCACTACCGGGGATGGAGGTATCGTTGTCACTAACAACTTCCAATATGCGGAAAAGATGCGGAAATTTGGCAGTCTCGGTTATGCCGCCCTGAAAGCCGGAGACGGTCGCATTCGGAGCAATAAAGATATATTCCAAGACCCCACCTATAAGCGCCATGACGGGTTTGGATATAACTACCGTATGCCCGAAGTGGCCGCCGCGGTTGGATTAGCACAAACGGAGCGGATGGAATTTTTCCTGAATTTAAGAACCGACATCGCAGCGCTTTTCATCGATGCAGTTGCCGATTGTGAATATCTTATTCCACAAAAAATTCCGAGTGGTTACAACAACTCCTTTTGGACTGTCGCTATGCGCTTTGAACACAAGTCGGTTTCCTGGCAGGAATTTCGCCATAAAGTTATCGACTTTGGCGGTGATGGCATTTATGCCGCTTGGGCACTGCTATACCAGGAATCAATTTTCGCAAGCGGGGACTGGAAAAAACGCTGTCCGCCCTTATACGAACCGCTCAATTATCCCGCAACCGGAATATACCCAAACGCGGAATCCGTGCAGCCAAAAATCATGCAGTTCGTCAACAATTACGGAAGTCTTGAAGAAGCCAAACCAAAGGTTGACGCGTTACAAAAAACAATCAACCATTTTAGCTAGACGCCAAACCATAATATCTCAACACATACTACACCGGCGTTGACCCACCCCCCTATCACGATACTTAATTAT
>PBOR01000044.1 GCA_002724395.1 Rhodospirillaceae bacterium
CAATCACGAATATCAATTAACCAATCCCTATAGACCTTCTCCCAACACTTTGGTACGAAATGTGGCTGACCCAACTCAAGATGATCTCTACATGTTTTAGCCAATGATTCCATGCGAACAAACCATTGAGTTGATAGCAAGGGTTCAACGGGAACTTTTCCTCTATCTGAAAAAGGCACACTATGACGATAACCCCTATTTGACATTTTTCAAATCAGTGGCTAGCGCTCAAATATCACTCGTTGCGCATTGGATGAGCATCGGGTTCATTCATGGGGTTATGAATACTGACAATACTGCAATTTCTGGCCAAACGATTGACTATGGTCCGTGCGCATTCATGGACACTTTCAGTCCAAAGACAGTATTTAGCTCTATTGATTTACGAGGACGCTATGCCTATGGCAATCAACCACCTATCCTGATGTGGAACATGATGCGTTTAGCCGAAACTCTCGTTCCGCTCGTTCATGTTGAAAAAGACCGTGCGATTGAACTATTAATCGATGAAGCTAAAAACTTCGAAAGGTCTTACGAAGATAAATGGCTACGGCATATGAGCACCAAAATTGGCCTCAATACCAGGGAAAATAGAGATTTTAACCTCATTCAGAGCCTCCTCAAGATAATGCAAGAAGGTGAAGCAGACTTCACCCTGACTTTCCGAAGGCTTTCGGATGCAATACGTGGCGAGAANGCCGCCGTACGAAAGCAATTCAATAATCCAACTAAATATGATTTATGGGAAAGCGAGTGGCTTTCCCGCTTAAAACAAGAACCGGCCTCGTTCGAGGCATGTGCCGCAAAGATGGACAAAGTAAACCCAATCTATATTCCACGTAACCACAAGGTCGAAGAAGCTCTCTCGATGGCCGTTGANAATAGAAATTTATCAGCATTTGAAAATTTATTATCGGTCGTCACAGCCCCATTCGTAGAGGTTGCCGGTCATGAAAGTTTTACAGAACCGGCCCCTGAAACCTCTGTCCCGTATCAAACTTTTTGCGGCACATAGAAANTTATGCGTTCTCTTGTTGCGTTCATCATTTTGTGCCTTGCGGTATCCAGTGTAGGTGGTGCTATCACCGCCACCAGTGTTGATACCTGGTATCAAACACTAGAAAAGCCATCATTCAATCCGCCTGATTGGGTGTTTGCGCCAGTTTGGACTGCGCTTTATATTCTTATGGGANTCGCGGCTTGGCGAATATGGCGATTTANATCAATCNCGAACACGGNAAAAGCTCTTTCAATCTTCGGCGTNCAACTTGGCCTGAACCTTTCTTGGTCNATTCTATTCTTTGGGTTACAACGNNTCGATCTAGCGTTAATNGAAATCTTTATTCTGCTCGCCANAATCGTCCTTAACGCGATTCTTTTCTGGCGCATCGACCGATTGGCGGGGCTAATATTTGTGCCTTACGTTCTCTGGGTCACCTTTGCCACGATTCTTAACGCCTCAATATGGCTGCTCAATGAGACTTAACAATAAAATGCAAGCTCAGCTACTAAAAGTTCTGCGCAGAATGCACGTCCAATTGCAACAAGACCTATGCGACGGAGCCTTGTTTTATCAAAGGGTAAATCTAGTCGNTGTGGTTCAAANGCCACAAAAGGAAGNTCGANAGTNTCCCAGTCTGATCCTGCGATAAATTGCGCTCGATANGACTGCCAAGGCCGTTTATTGTCTGGCGTTCGAAGATGTACGGAGTATCGCTCGCCATTTCCACGCACANTGATGCGNACCCCACTGAACTGGGAGACATCAAGCATTTTACCCGACCGNGTCAGGTCGAGCGTTGCTTGTATAAAACCACCATTGTTCTCAAGGCATACATTTCCGGTTAGGCGCAGACAAGAGCGACCCTCCACCACCTCATGGGTTGCGGTAGGCTCGGAAACGCCACCCATGACCTTATCGCTGACAGCTCGCCACGGATTGCCGTACCTCGAGTTGAGACCCTCATCGGTAAAGTCGTCAATTAGCATGGCGACAACCTACATCGAGACCTGGGAGTAACTCAAGAAAAGCACTCTGAACACACCAATAATCACCTTACGCAATCCAATGGTGTGTTACGCAGGAATATAGGCTTCGGATCAAGCGCGGGCAGCAGTTTAAAATGTGCACTGTTCAGGTGAGACAAAATGTAAAGCAGATAAATTTTTCACGCATAGCCAGTGGCACGCACTACAGCNACCGGTTTGAGATAGCCAGAAAATATGAACAATCTATGTAAAAACCGATGATGTGGTCTTATCGCTGATCNACCCTGTCGCATGATCCAATAGGCCAATCAAAGCGTATATCATCACATATAATNAATTAGGAGGTTNNAATGTTAGACCCCATTCGNCGTGCTGTAGTNTTCTGCTGGCAATTTGTATTTAATCATGAAGTAAGTCCTCTNAGAAATATTCCTGATATAGCCATGAGACATTACGTCTTACAGGCTCTCGGGCTTATGTGGGCNATNGCTTTTACGATAGCGATNGGCAGCTANACCTTTCTAGCCGTCANCGTTATTAGCCATACCGTCCTGTTAGCTGCCGCGGCGATAACGGTAACGACTTGGACAACCGCCACCGCAAAACCAAACCTTTTTGTCCGTAATTCTATTCAATCAGATCCGAANTAGTTGAAGGGACCATTNGTCAAACAATGACTNCGGATTNTCCTTCNAGATCATTTAAGCGTGAAGCNGNCTAAATATGCGTGTTTTAATNATCGGTGCNAGNAAAGGGATTGGGTTAGAAACAACCCGGCAAGCTATCGATGCCGGGTACGACGTGCGCGCTCAATCGAGATCTCCCATAGCAATTGAGTCCTCACACCCTAACTTTGAAAAAATAAGTAGCGACGCCTTGAAGTCGGAGAATGTCGAGATGGCTCTTGACGACGTGGATGTCGTGATACAGACACTGGGCGTTGGTCTGGAAGATCTCTTTCGCCCCGTCAAATTGTTTTCTGATGCAACGACGATTTTGGTTGAAGAGATGAAAAGGCAGGGGGTTAAGCGTTTGATCTCTGTAACTGGCTTTGGCGCCGGAGAAAGCCGTGCAAGCATTAGCTGTCTACAGCGGATACCGTTTCAATTTTTCTTCGGCCGCGCCTATGACGATAAGACTTTGCAAGAGTCATTGATAAAAAAGAGTGGGCTCGATTGGACAATAGCAAGGCCCGGAATTTTGACCAATGGACCGCGGAGTGGTCGCTATCGAATTCTTTCCGAAAAACCTGACTGGCGCAACGGGATTATTTCACGAGCAGATATTGCAGACTTCCTCGTTGGGCAGATTGAAAGTCATTCCTTCATTCACAAAGCTCCGGTCCTGATAAACTGACGGTTGAATTCTGGAGGTACAGTTGGCAAACGAAATTCCGAAATCGTTAGTTTATTATGATGGCTCCTGTCCATTATGTCAGGCCGAAATAGGCTACTACAGGCGTACTGACCATGACCAAGCTCTATGTTTTTTGGATATTTCGAAAACCAGCGCGATCCCTCCAGAAGGAATTACTATTGAGCGTGCCATGAAACGCTTTCATGTTCGGGCAAGCGACGGACGTATTCTTTCTGGTGCGGCGGCATTCACAGAGGTGTGGGCTCGTTTACCTAGTTGGCGCTGGGCAGCCCGTGCCGCATCTTTACCAGGTGCCCTAATTATTCTTGAATCGGGCTACAAGGTCTTTCTTCTAGTACGGCCGATTGCCTCCGGTTTATTTGGACAGATGCAGCGACTGAAATCTTACATCGGCAAGGCTAGGCACTCGTGAAAACTCCTTGTGAGCACGACGGCCTTGCGCACGCCGCTGTTGTCGACCTTGGTTCATTTACCCAAAACGGTGTAGCAGTCGTTTTTGGTGCAGGAGGCGGCATTGGAAGAGCATTGATAGAAGCCATTCGAGGCGCAGAATGTTTCGAACAAGTGATTGCGTTCAGTCGCAGCACTTCACCATCGATCGATCTACAGAATGAAGCCAGTCTCGAGGGCGCTGTAGCGTCTGCCAGCGCTCAGGGTGAATTGCGTCTGGTCATCGATGCAACGGGTTTTCTTCATGATGAACATCAAGAACCAGAAAAAACCTGGCGTCAACTTGATGCAAATAATCTTGCTCGATCCTTTGCGCTTAACGTAACCGGGCCGGCACTAATCATGAAACATGTGCTTCCACGGTTGCCACGCTCGGGCAAAGCCGTATTTGCAACATTGTCCGCCCGAGTGGGAAGCATCAGCGACAATCGACTTGGCGGATGGTATTCCTACCGTGCTTCCAAAGCCGCACTTAATCAATTGGTTCGGACGGCCGCTATTGAGTTGAACCGTCGCTCTCCAGAGGCACTTTGCATCGCCTTGCATCCCGGGACAGTTGCCACTGCGCTATCCGCGCCGTTTGCGGCGACGGGATTAAATATTCATTCTCCCTCCGAGGCGGCCCGACATTTACTCACCGTAATCGAACAGCTCACGGAAGATTCCACCGGCGGGTTTTTTGATTGGCGCGGCCAACAAGTCCCTTGGTGACCCAATGGCTCGGATGCATCGCAAAACTGATCTGCCGACAAAGCTCTGCGTAGAGTGCCACAAACCTTTTGCTTGGCGAAAGAAATGGGCGCGTGATTGGGTAAATGTAAAATATTGTTCAAAACGTTGCCGTGCTGCATCTCAGCCCCTTCACACTATACGTAGCCGCGCGTCCTCATGAATGTCCTGAGGATTATTCTCGGCGACCAACTATCTCTAGACTTATCAGCGCTGGATGACCTAGATCCACGCCGTGATGCTATTCTGATGATGGAGGTGATGGAAGAAAATATCCATGTCGGGCATCATAAACAGAAAATTGTTATGATATTGGCGGCGATGCGACACTTTGCAAAAACATTGCGCAAACGCGGCCTGACAGTTGACTATATAAACCTCGACGATCCGGAAAATACTGGAAGCTTCACAACCGAAATTCAACGTGCGGTTGATCGGCATCGGCCAAATCGCATTGTGGTAACCGAACCTTCGGAATGGCGTGTCTTAGAGGTAGTTAAAAGTTGGGAAACTCTCACTAATATAACTATCGAAATCAGAGCCGATCATCGTTTTTTTGCAAGCCACGAGAGGTTTTCTACCTGGGCTGATGGACGGCGTAGTTGGAGAATGGAGCACTTTTACCGAGAAATGCGCCGAGAACATGGAATTCTAATGGACGGCGATCAGCCCGTGGATGGTGTATGGAATTTTGACTCGAAAAATCGCAAAAGCTTGCCAGCTAAAGTCTCCCTCCCAAATCGACAGCGCTTTGAACCCGACGCTACGACACGTGAAGTAATGGCACTTGCCGCAAAACGCTTCGGTCAACATTTTGGTGAACTAGATACATTCGGTTGGCCAGTGACCCGCGCTCAGGCTATAGAGGCTTTGCAGGATTTTATCGACAATGCCCTACCATGGTTTGGGGACTACCAAGACGCTATGAAAACGGGCGAG
>PBOR01000015.1 GCA_002724395.1 Rhodospirillaceae bacterium
GGTATGGAAATTCTCGAGCAGTGTTCGGATGTAGAACAAGTGTTAGTGCCAGTTTCGAGTGGTGGCGCAGCAGCGGGAATTGCAACGGCGATTAAGCTTCAGAACCCGGGCGTGAGAATGGTTGGTGTTCAGCCGGAAAAAGCTAATGCCGCCTATGTTTCTATGGAAAAAGGCGAGTTGGTAACTATTGATTACTGGGACAGCATCGCTGATGGCTTGTCAGCACGCTGTCCAGGCTCTTTTCCTTTTCGCCACTTGCAGGCCTTTCTAGATGAGATTGTGTTAATATCAGAACAAGAAATTGCCGAGGCATTTCGAACAATTCTGCTACGAGCCAAGCAAATAGGCGAGCCTGCCGGCGTGGTTGCGCCAGCGGGGTTTTTGTCAGGTAAAATTGATACGGGCTTAAAAACCGTTGCTACTTTAACCGGAGGAAACCTCTCAGTGGATGTGGCTGAGCAGATGTTGAGCATGAGTAATTAAAATTTAAAACTATCAACAAAACCAACATAGATACTTTCGAATGGGCCATAAGCGCATTAATATTATTTAGGACAAGAGCTGCGAAGCGGTATGGACACGAAATGAATAACATGTGGATTCGAGGTAATTCTATACGAAATAGGCTGAGCGGTTTGTTGATAGCTATAATTACAATAATTGGCTTTTCCGATAGTGTTTGGGCGGATGGTTGCGTTCCCGAGAAACTCTCCCAGGCTGAAATTTCTAAGGAAGTACGAAAGGTTCAAACTACTTTAATGGTCGCCGCCTTAAGCTGTGGAAACCGTGATAATTACAATAAATTTATTGTCAAGTTTAAGGGTGTTCTGCAACGGCATGGACAGGTGATTAAGCGGGATTTTATCAAACGCTATGGGGGAGTGGCAGGCAAAAAAAAGCTTGATAAATATGTGACTGCCTTGGCAAATGAAGCGTCTTCCAAAAGTAATTTGGATTATGACGCTTTTTGCTCCAAAGCGAGTTATTTTTACCGTAGCCTAAAAGATAAAAAGCCGAGGGAACTAGGATCGTTTGTTTCCAAGCTGCAATATGCGGCATTTAGTGATACGTTTAAGCCCGATGAATGCAAACCGAGAAAGCAATACTACGATATTGGAAACGCTGGTCCTCTCGGCGAGAAGGCGACGCCAAAGATTAAGAAAAAGGATTGAGTGTTGATTTTCGGCGGCCTTCACTGGGTTGGGTGCCAGCAATTGAGTGTGTTTTCCAATATGTTGTCGAATAAGAAATCTTAGAGATCGAGAGGTCCCGGTGCGCGAACGGCTTCGCATCGTGCTTACTTATGTGACTTGGCCTGCCTTGTTTGGCAGTTGCTTAATATTGACTCATGTCGGGATTACCTCTGGCCATCCATTTCTTTATTTCAATTTTGCTTATATCTGTTTGGGGTCTTCCATTTTTGCGATAGAGCGGTTGATGCCATTTGAGCGCCGGTGGCTTGAAAATGATGGACAGATGGTTCCCGATCTGGGTCACACGATTCTCAGTAAACTTGCCGCCCAGTTATGGGTGGTTTTCATGCTGTATGGCTTTGTGCACGTCTCAAGTAAAACTGGCGGGGTATTTTGGCCCTCACAATGGCCAATGTTTTTCCAGGTATTAATGGGTTTGGTAATAGCAGAATTTGGTCTTTATTGGGCCCACCGTTCAGCGCATGAATGGCCTTTTTTATGGCGATTCCATGCAGTTCACCATAGTGTTGTGCGTCTTTGGTTTTTTAATACTGGCAGATTTCATTTTGTCGACGCGGTGGTTAGTGTGACGCTTGGTCAGATTTTATTGCTAATGGCAGGTGCCCCGGAATCCGTTATGTTATGGGTGGGGATGGTCACGCCATATATTGGCTTTTTGACCCATTGTAATATCGAAATGCGGTTTGGACCGATTAGTTATGTGTTCAATACACCGGGCCTGCACCGTTGGCACCATTCACGAGAGAAAGAAGAGGGTAATAAGAATTACGGCGAAAATTTGATGATTTGGGATCAGTTGTTTGGGACATTTTTTAACCCCATTCGCAAACCACCAGTTAATATCGGAATTGGCGATTATGTACCCCAGGGGTTGTGGGCACAGATTAAATCGCCTTTTGTTTGGGGTCGCGTGCAATCGAAAATTTCCGCCGATGCGCCGGATGCCATGAACCGGCTTGCCATTATAGATCGCTAACATAACCCCTCGTGATGTACAAATAATGCTTCATTCTGCAGCTCTGCATTTCAACGATACAAGACCGGTGGGTAATCAGGTAGCGGGTATTCACGTGGCGGTTGACGGGATTACTGATGCTTTTCTGCGTTATGCGCTTCAGCAAAAATTTTACTGTATTTCACCTGATGAGAAGATGTTTGAAGTGTTTCAGACATATGCGAAACGTGCCGGTCGCCGCGCGGATGACTGCGAATTTTTGCATGAGACGGACGTGACACGTTTTGCTGAAATAGGTTGTTTGCTGAAACCGGAACCCTTTATTTCCCCCTTTGCCTGGGTACGGCGGCAGTTTGATCAAAAAGCATACAGTATCTGTGGTATTAGCCATACTATGTCCACAGCGAAAGCGATGGAAACGGTGGGTAATTGTGTCGCCAACCCAATGCAAAGTTGGGATGCGATTATTTGTCCATCTGTTGCTATTCAAAATGCCATTCGTGCACTTTGGGCTGGCTGGGAAGAGTATTTTGATGAGCGGTTTGGCGGAGTGTCGAAGTGTCTGATGCAAACGCCGGTTATACCATTGGGCATCGACTGCGCTCATTTTGCGCGCAACCGGGCACCGGCCCTTCGCGCAAAGCAGCGCGCACTGCTTGGTATTGATGATGATACGGTGGTGATTCTATTTCTTGGTCGTCTTAGTTACTATTCAAAGGTCCATCCGTTTCCCTTATTCTTTGCGGCCGAACGAGCGGCCTTGGAAACCGGCAAGAAGGTGCATCTGGCATTCTATGGATATTTCGTGAGCCAAAAATTCGGCGAAGATTTTAAGTCTACAGCTAGAGACATCTGTGATCGCGCGACGGTTTCGTTCACCATCAACACGGAACCGGATTTCCCGGATGGAATCTGGGCCGCCGCGGATATTTTTTCGTCACCATCGGACAACATTCAGGAGAGCTTCGGTCTTACCCCTATTGAGGCAATGGCATCAGGGTTGCCAGTGGTGATTTCCGATTGGGACGGTTATCGCGAGGCTATTACTGATGGTGAGGAGGGCATTTTGGTTCCGAGCACTTCACCTCCCCCTGGCACTGGTCTTGATCAGGCATACCGGTATTTGACCGAAGAAGACAATTACGGCGAATATCTTGCTGGAGCATCACAAGCTACCGCGGTGGACCTTGACCATATGACTAAGTCGATTGTGGCGTTGATTAACAATCCGCAGAAACGGAAGAAAATGGGGGATGCCGGCATCAAACGTGCGGAAACTTTTTATGATTGGAGCCATATCATACCGTCTTATTTTGCACTTTTTGCCGAGTTGGCTGAGCGGCGACAAAAAGATAAGGAAATAATACCGCGCGGCAAAGGTAAGCCAGCTCATCCGTCCTATCCCGATCCCTATACAATGTTTGCCTGCTTTCCGAGCGAGCCACTCGCCCTTTCAGATCGCCTGGAAGCGGTCCATCAATCACCGGCAATGCTGGCAGAGTTGATTAGGAACCGGATGAATTATTTCACGCCGGCGCTGATGGTGCCACCGGAAAAATTACCGATGGTTTTGCATGCGGTGCGCACGTCGCCAGATATAACCATAGCTGATGTTGCTAATGTGTTAGACGATGTTGCCTATCCGACAGTGATTCGGACGATTGGCTGGCTGATTAAGCTTGGTTGTTTGCGTCGACGGAAAATGTAATTACTTAAAGCGATAAGTGATGCGCCCTTTCGTCAAATCGTAAGGCGTCATTTCTACTGTCACACTATCACCGGCCAACACACGGATGCGATTTTTGCGCATTTTCCCGGATGTATGGGCGAGCACTTCGTGCTCATTCTCAAGAGTTACGCGAAACATGGCATTAGGTAATACCTCGGTCACAGTACCCGAAAACTCAATTGGTTCCTCTTTAGCCACGAAAACCCCTTTCGGCCTTTGTTGTTGAAGCGAGACAGTATTCCAGTTGGCCAAAATTTCAAGTATTCACTAGTTTTTTTTTATTTATGCACGTGCACTGTCACTTAATGGCAACGCTGTGCCGTATTTCACTTGTTTTAAGGCAAAACTAGATTTAATCGACGCGACCCCGTTTAGCCGAGTCAGATGATCCATTAGGAACCGCTCATAAGCCGACAAATCAGCGACTACGACGCGCAAAAGATAATCTGAGTCGCCTGTCATTAAATAGCATTCCATCACTTCAGGGCGGGCAAGGACAGTTTGCTCGAAGGTCTCGAGCGCAGTTTCGATTTGGCGTTCTAGGGTAACTTGAATAAAGACGCTGACCGGCAGGCCGACTGCTGCGGGGTCAACTAAACTTACATGTTTGGCTATGACCCCTGAATCCTCCAAGGTTTTCACTCGCCGCCAACATGGTGAAGGCGATATCCCTACTTGCTCAGCTAGATCTACGTTTGAAATTCGTGCGTGTTCTTGTAGGACCGCAAGAATTCGACGATCAACGGCGTCTAATCCATTAATTAGCAATTAATTTCTCCAAAGGCAAAAAATTAGAAAAATTATTGCTTAATATCTTTTATATGTAGGACTAAAAGCAAGAAAAATTTGTTCTTTAAGCCGTATGTTGCTTTTATTATAGAAATTTTACGCTGGACCTTACACATGGCTCACGATTTCAAAGCTCTCGAAGAAGAGCATAGCGCTCTCAAGCCAGCAGATCGGTTGTTTGGTTTAGGCGAAGTGGAAAAGAAGGCGCTGTGGCTGTCTTCCTGGATGATCCATAACGCTAATCATATTCGTTTTTCCCGGGATGGACTGAAGGTCGGTGGGCATCAATCTTCTTGTGCCTCGTCCGTGACGCTGTTAACGGCGCTTTATATGGATGTCCTTCAGCCGCAGGACAGGGTTGCGGTAAAACCGCATGCCAGCCCTGTGTATCACGCCTTAATGTACCTATTTGGTAAGCAGGACCAAGCGAATCTAGAAAATTTTCGCGGCTTTGGTGGGGCGCAATCCTATCCGTCACGTACTAAGGACAGTGATGATGTGGATTTCTCGACAGGATCGGTGGGGCTGGGTGTGGCGCTGACTCTCTGTGCGTCCTTGGTACAGGACTATGTGCACTATCACAAGCTTATGTCTGAGGGTGTCGAGCCCGGTAAATTAGTTGCTGTAATGGGTGATGCGGAACTCGATGAGGGTAATGTGTTTGAGGCGCTCCTTGAAGGCTGGAAGCATGACGTTCGGAATTTATGGTGGATCATAGATTACAACCGCCAAAGTTTGGATGGCGTAGTGAACGATCAGCTTTTCCAAAAAATTCAAAGCTTCTTTGATACTGTTGGTTGGAATGTAGTGACGCTTAAATACGGGAAAAAGCTGGAAGCAGCCCGCAACGGCCCGGCGGGTGAAGCTTTACTACAATGGATTGACGACTGTCCGAACGATCTTTACTCGGCGTTAACCTATAAAGCAGGCGCAGCATGGCGCAAGCATTTGAAGGAAGGCTTGCGTGGAACGTCTGGCTTGCTGACACTTCTTGATGCCCACGATGATGATTCTTTGCATGATTTGATGACTAATTTGGCAGGCCATGACATGGAAACCGTCTTGGAAGCGTTTCATACCGCACCGCTTGAACAGTGCACTTGTTTTGTGGCCTATACAATTAAGGGACATAAATTGCCCTTCGCTGGCCATAAAGATAATCACGCAGGCCTCATGAATCCGGACCAGATGGCAGTGTTTAAATCAGAGATGGGTATTGCAGATGGCGAGGAATGGTCGATTGGTGCCGGCCTGGAGCTAACGGAAGAGGCTGTGCAGGATTTGATCGCTGAGGCCCCGTTTAACAGTGACAGGAACCGTCGTCATACAGCTTCGGTTGTGGACATACCTGAAAGATTTGAAATTGTAGGCGAAGGTGGAATTTCCACCCAGCAAGGGTTTGGTCAGTTGATGAACGAGTTGGGACGCAGTGATGGCGACTTGGCAAAGGCTATAGTGACAACATCGCCTGACGTCACCGTTTCGACCAATCTCGGAGGCTGGGTAAATCAGCGTGGGCTTTTCGACCGCAAAGGCAAAGCGGACGTATTTCGCGAACAAGATGTGGCTTCCATCCAGAAATGGGTGAAATCGCAAGCCGGTCAGCATATCGAATTGGGAATTGCGGAAAATAATCTGTTTTTAATGCTCACGGCTATGGGCCTGTCTGAATCGCTGTTTGGCGCGCGGCTTCTGCCCGTGGGGACGCTCTATGACCCTTTCATCAATCGTGGTCTCGATTCCCTGTTTTATGGCTGTTACCAGGATTCACGGTTCATGGTGGTGTCTACGCCATCGGGCATCACGCTTGCCCCGGAAGGCGGCGCGCACCAATCGGTCAACACGCCGTTAGTCGGCATGGGTCTTGGCAGACTAGCCTATTTCGAGCCGGCGTTTGTCGACGAGCTGGGGATTATTATGGCTTGGGGCTTTCGCCATATGCAGGCCGATGATGGCGGGTCGGTCTATTTGCGTCTTTCCACCCGGCAGTTGGATCAGGCTACACGCGATATTACGCGTGATTTGGTACGGAATGTGACAGCTGGGGCTTATTGGTTGAAACCGCCTGCCGCCGGCGCTGATGTCGTAATTGCCTATTGTGGTGCGGTTGCGCCGGAAGCCATCGCCGCCCATAAAGCGCTTTTAGAAGACGTACCGGGTGCAGGTCTACTGGCGATCACCTCACCAGACCGGCTGCATGAGGAGTGGATCAAGGCAAGCCGGACGCCGGGGGCTAGATCACACATCGAGACGCTATTAAAGCCGCTCGCCAACGACGCTGCCATCGTCACGGTGCTGGATGGTCATCCTGCGACCATGTCTTGGCTGGGTTCTGCGGGCCCGTATCGTGTTTCTGCGCTTGGCGTGGAGGGGTATGGCCAATCGGGCGATGTGGATGATCTGTACCGGGCACATGGGCTTGACGCGGATTCGATCTTGGATGCGGCGGCAGCGGTTTGCTTGGAGCGGCTGCGGTAAGGGAAAATTATCGATCCAACACTTTACGACAAAGCGTGTTCAGCGCTGCCACCCGGCGCGTTCCAATCCAGGCACTGTGTCAGCATCGCTTGGCCAGCCAATAGACAGTAGCGCGGGGAAACGCCAGTTCGCTAGTACTTCCAGGCTTTGAGTTGCGCCCACGGGGTCAATAATCCACACCCACCCTACACGCAAGCCTTCGGTGCGGACTGCCAGCCACAAGGTATGAATGGCGGAGGCGGTTTAATAGTTCAGCGTTTCCGGCATGTTTTGACAACCGAGGCCGTAGCTCTGTGTGATTGAGCCGTCGGTAAAAATGGCGAGTAGGATTGGTGCTTCTTGCAGGCCTGAAAGCTTGTAGTTTGCGTAGAGCGCAGCTTATTCATCTTTATAACCTTAGAGCGCACCTTAATAGCGGTCTTGAAGTTGTCTTACAATGCGTTGCGCTCATGGCTGGATGTGACCCGAATAAATCGCTAGGGCTGACTATTGCAGACAGAGGGCGCGAAGCAAGCAAGGTTCAGAAGTTTTATCTAACAATGGATCCGGCACCGGATCGGCGTGAAATCGGCACACATCCCGATGCCAGCGGATCAGTTCGGTCAATTGGTCTCGGAAGACTTCATTGAACTTAGACTTCGAACCCTTTGTGTTCGGACCGGAATCTGGCAAAGCTTAGCTGCCGGCAACCGTCATGCCGTCAATGCGGAGCGTCGGCGCGTTCGTGGCGTAGCGGAATTCCAGATCATTTGCGGGCGTGAGGTTTAGGAACATATCCTTGAGGTTTCCGGCTACTGTCATTTCGCTGACTGGATAGGCAAGTTCACCTCCCTCGATCCAAAACCCGGATGCGCCTCGGCTATAATCGCCGGTGACGCCGTTAACGCCGAACCCCATCATGTCGGTTATATAAAGTCCACTCTCAATTTCCTCAATCAGGGCTTTGGGCGAAAGAGCGCCTGGTGTCATATGCAAATTGGTAGTGGATGGACCTGGTGGCGAGGAGGTTCCACGCGATGCGCGGCCATTGCTGGTAAGGCCCAACTGACGAGCGGAACGTAAATCCAAAACCCATTGCGTTAGCATCCCGTCTTCGATGAACGAAATGGGGTTGTTGGTCAGGCCTTCCGCATCGAACGGTTTGGACGACAATCCTCGGAGTCGGTGCGGATCGTCGATGATGGAGACGCTTTTGGGAAAAATTTTCTTGCCCATGCAATCTTTCAAGAAACTGGTTCCGCGTGCAATGGATACGCCGTTGATGGCGCCAGTAACATGGCGCACGATGCCATTTGAAACGCGTGGATCGTAGACCACAGGTACCTTCGCGCTTTTCGCTTTTTTGGGATTCAATCGTTCGATCGTGCGCTCGCCAGCTTTTTTCCCGATTATTTCGGGGTCTTGTAGATCACGGGCAAAAACCGTGGAAGAGTAATCATAGTCGCGCTCCATTTCAGTACCCTTACCAGCTAACACACAGGCACTGACACTAAATGACGAACTGCTATAGGCGCCGGCGAACCCGTTAGTGCCGGCGATTGCTACATGTGACTGGGTCCAGTCTGCCTCGGCTCCTTCGGAATTGGTGATGCCGTCCACCGCAAGAGCGGCGCCTTCGGCGGATTTCGCCCATTCGATCAGTGTTTCCGAGGCCGGTTCTGTTGGGTCGAATATTTCGAGATCGCTTGCATCGTTGGTCGATAAGACATCCGGGTCTGCCAATCCGCAAAATTCATCTTCTGGCACGGCACGCGCCATGGCGACGGCGCGTTCGGCCAGTTGACTCAGCGCTTCGGGTGATTGGTCAGACGAAGATACTATGGCTTGGCGTTTGCCGATTAACACGCGCAGGCCCAAATCTTCGCCTTCCGACCGCTCCAGCTTTTCGATCTTGCCGAGACGCTGGGCGTGGCCCAAGGAGATGTGGCGCACATGGACTGCATCTGCGGCGTCCGCGCCCAGGCCGGTCGCTTTTTTCAGCAACGTTTGTAAATGATCGAGTGCGTTTTCACTCATAAAATCGGATCCTTCCGTTACAGACCGCTAAAGACCGCCGCGCACACAGCTGACGACGCTTAAGATGACGATTAGCACCAAAGCGACGAAGCACAAAATTATTTGCCGCCTCCCGCGCGCCCAATCCTCGGCTGTCATGTGTTTTTTGGGTTCTTCATCTTCTTCCATGTCTTCGAGGCTGACTTCGTGAGGGAGACGTTTTTTTGCTAGCCGTTGCGCAAAGCCACGACTAACGGAGCGATAACTAGAATCCGCTTCTTTTGAGCGGCGTCGGATGCGGTGAATAATCCAGATAGCCACAATTATTAGAACGACCCACAGCCCTCGCTCAATATTCTCCGAATTTATTTCCATATGGACGCCCCGGAGCCGGGAAGGCCAAGCTCATCCCAAAGAGTATCGATTTTCTCAACTACGTCATCGCTCATGCGGATAGTACGGCCCCAGTCGCGCTTGGTTTCCGGTGGCCATTTGTCGGTGGCATCGAGGCCGATTTTGGATCCCAATCCAGGCAACGGGCTGGCGAAATCGAGATAATCGATGGGGGTATCCTCGATCACGGTGATGTCGCGCGCCGGGTCCATACGTGTTGAGATTGCCCAAATCACATCTTCCCATTTGCGTGTATCGATATCTTCATCCACCACCACGACCCATTTCGTATAGGTGAATTGACGAAGATAAGACCAGACCGCCAGCATCACCCGCTTGGCGTGGCCCGGATAGGCTTTCTTGATAGCGACGACTGCAAGCCGATAGGAACAGGCCTCCGGCGGCAACCAGAAATCGGTAATTTCCGGGAATTGTTGTTGGAAGAGCGGAATAAAAACTTCGTTTAAGGCTTCGCCGAGCACACTCGGCTCGTCGGGAGGTCGACCGGTGAAGGTGGAATGATAGATCGGCTCTTTACGTCGGGTGATCGCTGAGATTGTTAAAACGGGAAACGGCTCTTGCGCGTTATAGTAGCCAGTATGATCACCGTAGGGGCCTTCCGGCGCGGTATCGCTGAGCGACACATGGCCTTCGAGAACGATCTCGGCGCTGGCAGGTACTTTCAGAGGCACCGTCTTGCAATCCACCAGTTCGATACGTTTGTTTTTTAATAATCCCGCAAATTGATATTCAGACAATGTGTCGGGCACCGGTGTAACGGCGGCCAGCAATGTCGCTGGGTCGGCGCCAATCACCGCGGCTACAGGAATCGGTTCCGATGCTACCCCTGCCCAACGTGCCGCATGTTGCGCGCCGCCGCGATGTTCAAGCCAGCGCATTAAGGTGGTTTTTTTACCAGTCACCTGCATGCGGTAGATGCCGAGATTAAAGCCATCCGCTTTGTTCCTGTCCGGGTCCGGCCCTCGGGTGACTACAAGCGGAAAGGTGATGAGCGGTGCCGGTTCGTTGGGCCAACAGGTTTGGATGGGCAATTGCTCCAAATCGATGTCGTTACCTTGGAGTACGACTTCATGGCACGGGGCGGATTTAATCGTCTTGGGCCGCATTGCCAAGACGGTTTTGAGCAACGGTAACTTTTCGAGCGCGGCTCCGAGACCGTCCGGCGGCTCCGGCTGACGCAGGAAGGCCAGGGTCTCGCCGACTGCGCGCAATTGGTTTGGCATCCGGTCCATGCCGCGGGCAACGCGTTCCACTGTGCCGAACAAATTAACCAGCACTGGCATGTCGTAAGGCGTGCCATCGTCGCGGACGGGGTTTTCAAAAAGAACGGCCGGTCCTTTTTCCGCTAGTAAGCGTGTTTGAATTTCCGTCATTTCCAGATTGGGCGATACCGGTGCGGAAACCCGTTTAAGGTCGCCCGAATTCTCCAGGGCGGCGATGAAATCTCTCAGTGAGGCATAAGACATGGGGCGCAAATTAGAGCAATTTTCAAGGGAACGAAATAACTCTCGGTAACGAATTTTGTTTGCAGAGGCGTAAAGCTCGGTGTAGCGAAGTGGGGAAGAGAATTGCCATGATAACCACTGATGAAAAAGAAGCCTTGTTGAACCGGGCGCGCGATTACCCTTATTGGGCGCCGTCGCAATCCTACGTCTGGGACCCGGACGACGATCCGCGCGATTTGCAGCCTTTTGATCCTGAACTGACCGAAGGCCGTTGGCCGGTGCTGGCGGTTGGCTCCAACCGTTCACCGGAGCAGTTGGCACGCAAATATAACGGCACGGGCTGTGAACCGTTGGTGGTGCAGTATGGAAGACTAATAGACTTCGATGTGGTCTACGCCGCCCATATCAGCAAGTACGGCGCCGTTCCCGCCATGTTGCAACACGCACCGGGCGTTCACGTGAAACTGGCGGTTACCTGGCTGGACGATGATCAATTGCAGGTCATGCATGAAACCGAGGGGAATTATCATTTCGGTGAGATTGAACAAATAAGCCTCACCTTGGAACGAGGCGATGCGCTAGATTCAGCCTATCTCTATGTGGGTCGCCAAGGCAGCCTGACCATCGATGAAAAGGCGACGGGCCTGGAGGCAATTATCGCTCATAATCGCCCCTATAATAGCGCCACAACCGCCGACATGTTGGAGGTTTTGCGCAAGAAATTGGGTGCCGCTGAAGACCCGGACACATTCATCAACAGACTCGTTACTGACGAAGTATATCGCCACGCAATCATCGGCATTATCGGCGCAAAAGCAGTGCCATTCGCCTATCCGGTCAATATCATCCAAGCGGATTTGGGGACGGTTTAGCCCTCCATCCGCCATACTTGTGCGTTCAACAAATCCGTATCTTCCAAATGCGTCTTGGTTTTGACGCTATATCTGGCGAGTTGCTCTAGCCCTTCTTTAGGCAGGTAAAGGCGTCTCGGGTCGCCGATAAACACGCCGGTGTTGGATTTGGCGAGCGCTCGCAACCATTTGGTAATCGCACCTGACATGGGTTGTTCGTAGCAGACGTCGGCGGCGAGGACCGTCTCCCAACCCTTATCTATGCCGGTTAGATCTTCATCGGTGATGTCGATCTCCACGCCGTTTGCTGCGGCATTCACTTCTAAGGCGGCGATAGCGTATTCGTCGATGTCGCTGGCGGTAACTTTTGTTGCTCCCATTTTGGCCGCTGCGATGGCGGCGATGCCGCTGCCCGAGCCGAAATCGAGGACGGTTTTGCCGCGGACAATCTCAGGGTTGTCGACGATATAACGCGCCAATGCTTGTCCGCCTGCCCAGGCGAAGGCCCAAAAGGGCGGCGGCAGACCCATATCGTCCAGTTGGTCGGACGTCTTGTGCCAGAGCGGGTAATCCTCACTGGCGAGGTGTAGTTTTATCTCAGGCACCAAGGGCGGTGGTTCGAGTGCGGTATTGGTGCGGATGAAGTCAGATTTATTTTCCATCCGTTTTTTTAGAATGGTCGACCAATGAGGATGGCCCCGAGCAACCACACCCCAATCCATGCGTTAGATTTGAAATGGTAGAGGCAGTCCTGTGGGTTGTCTAAATCCACCTGACGGACCTGGGTAAAAAGCAGCGTGGTAGGGAACAACAAGGCGATAAAATAAACTAGGTTGAGATGCAGCATTACACCTGCGACGGCAAAACAAATCATGGTACAGGTGTAAAAAACACCAATCCAAATTTTGCTCCTATCGCCGAACTTCAGCGCCGTCGATTTAACGCCGACCATTGCGTCATCTTCCTTGTCCTGGTGGGCATAAATCGTGTCGTAGCCCAGCGTCCAGAAAAAGGCCCCGGCATAGAGAACGAGCACGGCCGGGTCGAGAGCGTCTGTGATCGTGGCATACCCCAGCAGAACGCCCCAGTTGAAGGTGAGCCCCAGAAAGGCCTGCGGCCAATAGGTTATGCGTTTCATTAGCGGGTACAGGGCAACCAGTGCCAAGGATGAGACCGCAAGCAGTTTCGTAAAGTCGTTGAGTGCCAGCAAGATGAGCGCAGATAAAGTTAAAAGCAGAACCAGGAAAACGATGGCATGTCTCAGCCTCAATCGCCCGATGGCCAGTGGCCGGGTTGCGGTGCGCGCGACTTTGGCATCAATGTCACGGTCTAGAATATCGTTCCACGTGCAGCCTGCGCCACGCATGAGAAAGGAACCGATTAAGAATAGCAGCGCTAATTTGGCTATTTCATGGAGTGACGCGCCGACGATCGATGTGAACGCAAGGCCTAAGCCCCACCAACAGGGAATCGCTAGCAGCCAAACACCAATAGGACGGTCGATCCGGGCGAGCCTGAAATAAGGCTGCAGTGCCTCGGGTACCTTGCGGTCAATCCAATCGCCTTGGGCAATGTCACTAGAATCGTTCATGTCGATTATACTGCGATGGTTCCGTTTCGATCTCAAGAATGCTCGCTCGCACTTTCTGAGAATTGATGGCAAGTTGTGGTGATGAAAATCTTTGGGTGATAATTGCTCTGCTTATTGGGTTAGTCCAGTTCGACATAGCGTGCGCAGCAGATCAATAGAGAAATTACTACTTGACCGGAATGGGAATGATTGTTGCAGCCAATGGGTAACCGCAGGATTTATAGAGACGCCTTAGGCAATGCAAATTGAATCTTGGTTGCTTGGCTGTTTAGCGGAGACTAATGTTTGACAGTCCAATTCTGGCGATGTGACTGGGGTATGAAATTGGACGAAATCTCTGAATAGATAGTCAAGTGCTATAGGCCAAGTTAGGGAGACTGTGTTAGCGAGAGGGCTAGGAATTTGGCGTTGGGATTTTACGAACCTCTAAAACCCAACAAGATGGGCGAATAATGCTATGGCAAGAGCGCAGCCACGTTTGTTTGTGGAAGATAGTTTGGGTGTAGGCCTGAATGTTAATTTGGGCAATGCGCATGCCCATTATTTAAAGAATGTCTTGCGTTTGAAAGTAGCTGCTGAGGTTGCCTTGTTTAATGGTCGCGATGGCGAGTGGCATGGTAAACTTAAATCAATCAGAAAGTCTGGGGTGATAGTTAATCTCGTGGAAATGGTTTATCCGCAGCCGTACGACGTCGGGCCGGCATTGATGTTCGCGCCTGTGAGGCGAGGGCCTATGGAAATAATGGTGCAAAAAGCAACAGAACTGGGTGTAACGCATTTGCAGCCGATGATCACCGAATTTACAGATGTTGAGCGCTTTAACGTGGATCGAATGCGCGTCACTGCAATTGAAGCGGCCGAGCAATGCGGAAGAATGAGCGTACCATTGATTGAAGAGCCGCAGCCGATGAATGAGATTTTGGCGCAATGGCCTAACGGGCGTCGCCTTTTATTTGCCGCTGAATCCGGCTCTGTTCGCCCAATTTCCGAGGTGCTTGGGGGATTTAAAGATCATTCTACACCGGATCAGTGGACTATTGGAGTTGGCCCAGTCGGTGGTTTTAGTCCTGCAGAACATGTATTATTGCGCAATTTGCCATTTGTTGTTGCTGTTGGGCTTGGGCCTAGATTGCTAAAGGCGGAAACTGCCGCTCTGGCGGCGTTGAGTTGTTGGCAGTCTGTTTTGGGCGATTGGGAGAATCGCCCCATTGACAGAATTCATCAATAGCTTAGGTACAAGTGCGGATTTTACCTGATTTGAAAGCTTCAATATAAATGGACGCAATAACGTCACCCGGTGAGCCATTGACCGATAAAAGGACGCTTACCGATTATCTATTCCAGGGCGTGAAGGCGCGTGACGCTTGGCGGATCGGCACAGAGCATGAAAAGTTTGCCTATCGGTTGTCTGATTTTACGCCATTGGCCTACGATACTAATCCTGGTATCCGGCAAATTTTGGAGGGTCTAAAACGCTTTGGCTGGGATTCGATTTTGGAAGGCAGCAATATTATTGCGCTCAAGAAAGCAGACGGCTCTTCGGTGACCTTGGAGCCTGGCGGTCAATTTGAGCTCTCCGGCGCACCAGTTAAAACTATTCACAATACCTGCGATGAGGTGCACTCCCATCTGGCAGAAGTGAAAGAAATTTGTCAGGAAATTGGCGCGGGGATGATTGGTATAGGTTTCATACCACAATGGCGACGCGATGACATCCATTGGATGCCAAAGGGCCGTTATAAGATTATGCGGGAATACATGCCAAAAAAAGGGAGGCTCGGACACGATATGATGTTGCGCACCTCGACGGTACAGGTCAATCTAGATTTCGACTCCGAATCGGATATGGTGCAGAAAATGCGGATTGCTATGGCATTGCAGCCCGTTGCTACTGCATTATTCGCAAACTCGCCTTTTACAGAAGGCAAACCTAACGGTTTTTTGAGCTATCGAAGTCATACATGGACTGATACTGACCCAGATCGAAGTGGCATGTTGCCGTTTGTGTTTGATGATGATTTCGGTTTTGAGCGATGGGTCGATTATGTGTTGGACGTGCCCATGTATTTTGCTTATCGGGATGGCGATTATCTCGATGTGTCAGGTCGTTCTTTCCGTGATTTTATGAATGGCAAGCTGGAAGGCTTTGAAGGCCAATATCCTAGCTTGCGCGACTGGGAAGATCACATGACTACGCCGTTCCCAGAAGTTCGTCTCAAACATTTCATTGAAATGCGTGGCGCGGACGATGGACCGTGGAGCCGGCTTTGTGCGCTTCCTGCGCTTTGGGTGGGGCTTCTTTATGATAGTGTTGCGCAAGATGCAGCATGGGAACTAATAAAGGATTGGACCGTTGACGAAATGCAGGCGCTTCGTGACAACGTGCCAAGAATGGCTCTGAAGACGCCTTTTCGGGGCGGAATCCTTCAGGATATTGCAAAGCAGGCCGTTACAATTGCGTATGATGGATTGAAGAGACGCGCGGTGCCAGGTGGGAAGAGTGCAGACGAGACACAATTTATAGAGACACTTAGAGAAATTGCAGATAGCGGAATTTCGCCAGCTGAACGCCTGCTTGAGAGTTTTGAGAAAGAATGGGATGGCGATATTCGTAGGGTATATGAGGAGACCGCGTATTGAGGACGATGTTTGCAATTCTATTGCACGGTTACCTTAGCGCCTGATGTTTTTACAGTTCGCTTAATATGGACCGGCTCACCATTGTCGGCGGTACCCCAATATTCGATGGTAATGTTATCCTTATTTAGGATAGTCGTGACTTTGTGATTAGGCTGCGTTAGGACTTTACCAGCTTCAACGCGATATCGAACTGCAGATTCCACGCAATTTTTGCCATTTTCAACGCACACCTTGCCCCGAGTCAGGGTCACGCCTATACCACCGGATTCTATATAATTTCGACTTTGATAATAAGTTTTTCGGCCCTGCTCGACCACAAAACGAAAGGATGAGAGGTCGAGTTTGAGTTCTGGTCGAGTGCTCGGGCTTTGTTGTCTGCTTGTTTCTTGTTCTTCACAGGCTGCCAAAAGTAACAAAGCGACTGTGCAACAGTATTTTGTTGCTGAATTTGGTATCATTTTAGGTCGCCGTTCCGCCAACTGTAAGGCCATCAAGCCGCATGGTTGGCTGACCGACGCCGACTGGGACACTTTGACCGTACTTACCGCAGGTGCCCACGCCAGGGTCTAATTCCATATCATTTCCGATCATTGATACTTTCGTAAGCGCGTCCGGTCCGTTACCGATGAGTGTCGCGCCTTTTACCGGGGGCCCTTTTTCCCCATTCTCTATTTGATAAGCCTCGGTGCAACTGAAAACAAACTTTCCACTGGTGATATCCACTTGACCGCCACCGAAATTGACTGCGTATAAACCGTTGTCGACGGACGCGAGAATTTCCTCGGGGTCTTTGTCGCCGGCTAGCATGTATGTGTTTGTCATGCGCGGCATGGGGGCGTGAGCGTAGGATTGCCGCCGACCATTTCCGGTAGCTGTCATGCCCATAAGCCGGGCATTCATGCGATCCTGGATGTACCCTGTCAAAATGCCATCTTCGATGAGCGTTGTTGCCGCAGGTGCGGTTCCTTCGTCGTCAATAGTGATAGAGCCGCGTCGGTCGGCAATTGTACCGTCATCAACCACTGTGACGCCGGGGCTGGCCACCCTTTCTCCCATTAAATCTGCGAAAGCCGATGTTTTTTTGCGATTAAAATCACCCTCTAGCCCATGACCGATTGCTTCATGCAATAAGATGCCAGGCCAGCCGGGGCCCAGTACTACGGTCATTTCACCGGCAGGGGCGGGTTTGGAGTCCAAATTCACCAATGCTTGACGATACGCTTCATCGGTTTGAGCTTTCCACGAACTTGGATCAAAAAAGGTTTGGTAACTGGAGCGCCCCCCCGTGCCATAGCTTCCGGTTTCCATGCGATCTCCATCCGCGACAACGATAGAGATGTTGACCCTGACCAAAGGACGAATGTCGGCGCTGCGGGCACCATCGGGTCGAATGATCTGCACAGCCTGCCACTCGCCAGCGATTGAAGCCATAACCTGCGAAACTCTGTTATCTAGGCTTCGAGCATAGGCGTCGATTTCCGTTAGTAAATTAATCTTACCGTCGAAATCAAATTCGCTAAGCGGGTTTGCATCAGAGTAAAGGTTTTGGTTGGTGACTGCTGGTCCCTCGGCCCATTTGCCGCTTCTGCCCGCCGATACCGCTTGCACGGCATTAGCGGACCGTTTGATTGCATCTTCCGAAATTTCGGAAGAATGGGCGTATCCCGTTGCGTCGCCGGAAACTGCGCGCAGTCCAAATCCTTGTACTGTGTCGAAGTTGGCACTTTTTACCTTGCCGTCGTCGAACGCAATACTCTCGGACTGACAATATTCGAGAAATAGCTCACCATCATCCGCGTTGTGCAGGGTCTCGCGGACGAGCGCTTCCGTGCGCGCCTGATCAAGGCCTACACGATTGAAGAATAGGTCGTTTGTTGTGGAAAGATGATCCATAGTTGTCTTGCCGTTTTCCAATTGTGTGCCTCCCCCCTCATTAAACAATAAGACGAAGACTTCGACTGATCATAGAGCCCTTTGAGCGGATAATTAAGTTGTTTTGAATAAATCTAATAAGTGTACCTTTTAGTCAATGACGAGTTTATCTAAACACTTCACTTTGCCCGGAAATTTTGCGACATAGTGTCACGCGCGATAGGATGGCTTATCACCCAATGCTATATAGAGACTGTGGAAATTTAATGGCAGCTGGGCTTTTCTTTCGGCTACCAAATCCAATGGGCGACAACGAATTTTATCGTTAAAATGCTGGGGGGAGGAAAAAACGTGAAACGGATTTTAGCTGTATTTGCAGCTCTAGATATAACGTTGCTTTCATCAGCGTTGCTGGCTGCCGAAAGTCCAAAAGTAGGTCCGCAGCCATGGCAGTTGGGGCTACAGCCGTCAGCATCTCCGACAATGGATTTTATCGTGTCCTTCCATGATTGGCTGGTCATTTTAATTACGGGGATTTCCCTTTTTGTTTTGGCATTATTACTCTTTGTCGCTTATCGGTTCAGAGAGTCAAAAAATCCAACGCCATCGAAAACAACGCATCATTCTCTTCTCGAAGTGGCGTGGACCGCGATACCAATACTAATTTTAGTTGTTATAGCCATCCCGTCCTTCAAATTGCTTTACTTCGCAGACCGTGTCGAAAAAGCTGATATGACACTGAAAATTATCGGCAATCAGTGGAACTGGACATATCAATATCCTGATCATGGAAATTTTGAGTTTACAGCTTCAATGCTGCAGGGAGAGGAGCTGAGAGAAGCAAAAAAGGCGGAGGCGGCGAAGAATTCGGGTCGGCCAATACTGCGGCAGTTAAGCACAGATAATCCGGTAGTTTTGCCGGTTGGTAAGAAAATTCGTTTAATAATGACCGCGACTGACGTGTTGCACGCATGGGGAGTTTCGCCGTTAGGTGTTCGATTGGACACGGTGCCAGGTCGTTTGAACGAGACCTGGGTAGAAATTAAAAAGCCGGGCGTATATTACGGTTATTGCTCAGAGCTTTGCGGTGCCGGACACGCCTATATGCCGATTGAGTTGCATGCGGTCAGCCCATCGAAGTTCAATGAGTGGGCGGCTTCAAAGAAAAAATCAGCTGGACTTGATCGTCCGTCAAAACCAGTTGTTGCGACACCGGATTCATTAGAACTTGCGCGTTCATCGCAATAATCGCTAGTAGGTAAGGGAAGAACCATGGCCGAAGCACATACAGCCGACGCACACGGAGACGATCATCACGATGATAATCCAACCGGATGGCGGCGGTTCGTTTATTCCACGAATCATAAAGACATTGGCACGATGTATCTCGTGTTCGCTATCTTGGCTGGCCTGATCGGCGGTGCCTTTTCCGTGTATATGAGGATGGAGCTTCAGGACCCTGGCGTTCAGTTCATGACCAATGAAGATGGTTCACCAGATGGACATCTCTGGAATATGTTCATTACCGCTCATGGTTTGATAATGGTGTTTTTTGTGGTCATGCCAGCATTGATCGGCGGGTTTGGTAACTGGATTGTACCCCTGATGATTGGTTCCCCTGACATGGCGTTTCCACGTATGAACAATATCAGTTTCTGGCTATTGCCGCCGGCCTTTCTTTTGCTTTTGGGCTCTGCGTTGCTTGGCGGCGGTGCTGGGACTGGCTGGACAATCTATCCACCCTTATCGAGTACACCCGGCCATGATGGTCCGGCAGTGGATATGGCGATTTTTGCGCTCCATGTGGCGGGCGCATCTTCTATCCTCGGTGCAATTAATTTTATCACTACCATTTTTAATATGCGTGCTCCGGGTATGACACTCCACAAAATGCCGCTTTTCGTTTGGTCCACGTTGGTCACTGCGTTCT
Organism: Rhodospirillaceae bacterium; assembly: GCA_002724395.1. Taxonomy (GTDB): domain Bacteria; phylum Pseudomonadota; class Alphaproteobacteria; order UBA8366; family UBA8366. The sequence goes on from PBOR01000015.1 coordinate 19,904, forward strand.
TATTACTGCTGGCCTTGCCAGTCTTAGCTGGCGCGATCACTATGTTGCTGACTGACCGTAATTTCGGCACTAATTTCTTTCGTCCTGAGGGCGGCGGCGACCCAATTTTATTTCAGCACCTCTTCTGGTTCTTCGGGCATCCGGAGGTGTATATCATGATTTTACCCGGTTTCGGTATCGTCAGTCATGTGGTGGCTACTTTTTCAAAAAAGCCAGTATTCGGGTACCTCGGCATGGCTTACGCAATGGTAGCAATAGGATTCATCGGGTTCATCGTTTGGGCGCATCACATGTATACAGTGGGTATGGATGTAGATACCCGAGCTTATTTCGTCGCAGCGACCATGGTCATTGCGGTGCCGACGGGCATTAAAATATTTAGTTGGATAGCCACTATGTGGGGTGGGTCTATTCGCTTTGATACGCCCATGCTTTTTGCTGTTGGCTTCATTTTTTTGTTTACAGTTGGCGGTGTGACTGGGGTGGTTCTCGCGAACGCTGGCGTGGATTTGGTCCTGCACGATACTTATTACGTAGTCGCGCATTTTCATTATGTGTTATCGCTTGGGGCGGTCTTCACCATTTTCTGCGGTCTCTATTATTGGCTCGGCAAGATGTGTGGGCGTCAGTATCCGGAATGGGCCGGTAAATTCCATTTCTGGACGACCTTTATCGGCGTTAATATCACTTTCTTCCCTCAACATTTCTTGGGGCTCGCGGGTATGCCACGACGTTATATTGACTATCCCGACGCTTTAGCGGGCTGGAACGCGGTATCTTCTTACGGGGCCTATATGTCATTTGCCTCGACTTTATTCTTCATTTGTATGTTGATCTATACGGTGAAGTGGGGCCGAAAAGTGGGTGAAAATTATTGGGGCGAAGGGGCAACCACACTCGAATGGACGTTGCCGTCGCCGCCTGACTTCCATAGCTATCACGAACTACCGCAAATTAAATAACGGCAGGGTTTGGGGGCATACGTGGCTGACACTGCCTACCATATAAATTCGACGGGTAGCGCTGAAATAATTAGCGCTGAACCTGCGGATTATATTCAGCTTTTGAAGCCGCGCGTTATGTCGCTTGTCGTTTTTTCTGGTCTTGCTGGTCTGTTAGTGGCGCCAGGCACGCTCCATCCAATATTGGCGGTTGTCGCAGTACTTTGCATTGCTGTAGGTGCAGGCGCGTCCGGTGCTATTAATATGTGGTATGATCGCGATATTGATGCGGTGATGGAACGGACCCAAAAGCGTCCTATCCCGATGGGTCGCATGATTCCGGGCGATGCTTTGGGGTTTGGGATTGTCCTGGCAATTGGCTCAGTCACTGTGATGGGTCTGGCCGTAAATATTGTGGCCGCGTCCCTTTTGGCGCTGGCAATACTTTTTTATGTTTTCGTTTACACTGTTTGGCTGAAGAGGCGCACACCACAGAATATTGTGATTGGTGGCGCCTCCGGCGCGTTTCCACCGATGATTGGTTGGGCCGCAGTAACAGGAAGTGTGGGTTTTGAGTCGCTTGTCTTGTTTGCGATGATTTTCTTTTGGACACCACCGCATTTCTGGGCGTTGGCCCTCTATCGCTCAGATGACTATGAAAAAGCAGGTGTGCCGATGTTACCAGTAGTCGCCGGTCAACGCGAAACCAAACGTCAAATGTTATTTTACACCCTTTTGCTGCTGCCTCTTGCGTTGGCACCGACATTTATGGGGATTGCCGGGTGGTTGTATGGGGGCGTGGCCGCTGTCATGGGGGTGCTGTTTTGTATGGCGGCTCTGGCCGTCTGGTATGATAAAGGCGACCGCGCACCTAAACGCATGTTCGGCTTTTCAATATTCTACTTATTTATTCTGTTTGCGCTGATGATTGCTGACCGTACTGTCGGTGGCGGCATTTGAGGCATGGCTATTGGATTTAACGATGACTGAAGAACCCGATAACGTAAAAGGTAAGGCTGGTTTTAATAGGCTTGCTGAAATGAAGCGCCGCCAGCGATCAAAGAACTTGGCACTTGCGGGTGTTTTGGTGGGGCTCGCGGTTCTGTTCTATCTGGTTGCCATCGCACGTATGGGCGGGATGTGACGGATGCCGGATAGTTTGAGAGTAAAAAACAGACGGATCCTTTTAGCGCTTACCGTTATCGTGGCCGGTATGATTGGTATGTCTTATGCGGCAGTTCCGCTGTACGATTTGTTTTGCCGAGTTACCGGCTTTGGCGGCACAACACAAGTAGCGAGTGCTCCAAGCGCGAAGACTGCAGATCGTATTATAAAAATTCGCTTTGATGCTAGCTTGAGCAACTCAATGCCGTGGAAGTTTCAGCCGGTACAACGAGAAATGAGTTTGCGGGTGGGCAAGACGGGCATTGCTTTTTATCGCGCTGAGAATCAATCTGAACAAACCTTGGTAGGAACGGCAACCTTCAATGTCACTCCTCTTAAAGCCGGCATCTATTTTAGTAAAATTGATTGCTTCTGCTTCAAGGAGCAACAACTAAAATCCGGTGAAAAGGTTGATATGCCGGTCACATTTTTTGTTGACCCTGAGATTATGATGGATCGGAATTTAGATGATGTAGATACTATAACCTTGTCTTATACTTTTTTCGAAACTGCTGGCTCTTTGAGCGCTGTGGAGAATACCGTTAAGACTGTAAATTAATTTAATGAATTGCCCCTTGGGGCGATGGTAATAAGACCGAAAAAGGAGAGGTCAGCCATGAGTGCCGATGCACACCACGAACAACCCCACGATTATCATTTAGTGGATCCAAGCCCTTGGCCAGCTGCTGGCGCTGCTGCTGCGTTTATATTGTTTTTCGGGCTTATTCTATACATGCACCCAAGCACTTTTGGCGATGGTCTTGAAAAAACAATTACTAGCTTTGGGTTTTGGATATTTATGCCCGGCTTGCTAATGGTCATGGCGACTATGTGGGTTTGGTGGCGCGATGTGATTCGCGAATCAAATGTTGAAGGGCATCACACGCCTGTTGTGCAGCTAGGCCTACGTTACGGAATGATGTTGTTTATAGCCTCGGAAATTATGTTCTTCGCAGCATTTTTCTGGGCTTTTTTCGATGCCAGTCTTTATGCGGGTGAAGCTCAGCAAGTAGCGCGTACAGCGGCGACGGGCGGCGTATGGCCACCGAAAGGTATTGAGACTTTCGATGCCTTCGATATACCGTTCATGAATACGCTGATTTTACTGTTGTCTGGCTGCACTGTGACCTGGGCTCATCACGCGTTGCGTGAGAATAATCAAAAAGATTTGGTAAGAGGCTTGGGCTACACTATCGTTCTCGGTATCGCTTTTACTGCTTTGCAGGCTTACGAATATGTTCATGCAAGCTTTACGATAGGTAGCGGAATTTACGGTTCAACTTTTTACTTGGCGACAGGCTTCCACGGCTTCCATGTAATCGTAGGTACAATTTTCTTAACGGTGTGTTATTTTCGTGCGCGTGGAGGTCAATTCAAGCCCGATCATCATTTCGGCCTCGAAGCGGCAGCCTGGTACTGGCACTTTGTTGACGTGGTCTGGCTATTCCTGTTCTGCTGTGTTTATTGGTGGGGTGGCTGATCGTCTCGGGTTTGACCGGCCGGCTTTCTGTATCCTGTTTTCTGTAGGATTGTGTTGCCGATACCCTAGATGCCGTATCGGCAAGCGTTATAACCGTTCTTTAGTCGTGTCTGATATTTATAAATTTTGTCATCTAGCTTTGAAAGCCGGGGCAAGCGGGGACAGGTTGGCGATGTTCGTTATGTTTATCATCGCGCCGATCGCCGCTGGATTGGCATTGTGGATTGGTTTGGTTTTTCTTCTGCCGTTGTGAGTGCGTATGGTCTTGCTGATACCGTTTATTCTCGATGGATCGGATATGTTGCTGCGTCCCTTTAAGTCCATTTTGATTGCGCTGCTATATCATCTCAATGCTGACGATAGCTGCCTTGATACGTTTAGTGAAGAGGATTAACTAATGGCCTTCCGTCCTAAATTAGTGCCAACCCTATTTACCATACCCGCTTTGATTGCGCTGTTGGCGCTGGGCTCTTGGCAGGTACAGCGGTTGTATTGGAAAGACGCGCTGATAGATAAGTTACAGTCTCGATCCAGTGCCGCCGCAACCGAGTTGCCTGTTGATCCAGGAGACCTAGATGCGCTCGAATATAAACGTGTTTCGACAGTGGGTCGGTTCGATCATGCTAATGAATTTCATCTGGTCAATCGGTCGTTGAACGGCAACCCCGGTGTTCACATTATTACGCCATTGATTCGCGCTGATGGTGATGCTGCTCTTTTGGTAAACCGCGGCTGGGTGCCGTTTGATAAGAAATTGTCATCTCAAAGAGCAAGCGGCCAAATCAAGGGGCTCGTTAAGGTGGAGGGAATTGTCCGGCTCGTGAAAGGTCCGGGACTATTTACACCCAAAAATGAACCGAAGAAAAATTTTTGGTTTTTCATCGACCCACTTAGCATGGCACGGCTTGCTAAGCTTTCTGTTGAGCCTCGGTACTACTTGGTGGATGGGAATAAAGCCGTACCGGGCGGGTTTCCTATCGGGCGCCAATGGACGCTGAAAATTCGAAACGATCATCTACAATACGCTATCACTTGGTACGCGCTGACAATTGCTCTTTTGGCTATATACGTATTGTACCATAGAAGGCCGGAGTAAATAGTGATCGACGTGAGTGACGCTTATGAGTCGTTAGAGCGGCGCTTCCGGCGCCTTGATATTTTGAAGCAAGCCGAGGGAATTCTCCATTGGGATCAATCAGTTTTCATGCCGTCGAAGGGGGCTTCGGCGCGTGGCGCGCAACTCGCCGAACTCAAGGTGATCGGCCACGAAATTATTACCGATCCTGAAATAGAGTGTCTTTTAGGCGAAGTTGATCCGACAGCGCTGGACTCCTGGCAGCAGGCGAATGTCCGGGAAATGCGCCGTATTTGGGCGGATGCTAACGCTGTGCCCGCAGATTTAGTTGTGGCGCATAGTAAAGCTTGCACGGCATGTGAAGCGGTTTGGCGCGAGGCGCGAGCAAACAATGACTTTGCATCTGTGTTGCCGACCCTTGAAGAGGTGTTAAGACTAACGCGGGAAATAGGCGAGGTTAAGGCATCTTTCCTAAAGTTGAGTCTTTATGATGCGCTATTAGAAAAATACGCACCAGGTATGCGCATCGATGACATCACGCTAGTTTTGAACGATTATGCCGACTTTCTGCCCTCATTCTTAGACCGTGTGTTGGAACGTCAGGAAAGGGAACATCCGGTCCTTGCGCCGATGGGGCCATTCCCGGTCGATAGGCAGCGGAAGTTGATGCGTCAGTTAGCCGAAACAGTGGGGTTGGATTTCCAATCGGCCCGTCTTGATGAAAGTTTGCACCCATTCTCCGGCGGTATACCAGAAGATAGTCGTATTACTACGCGCTATGACGAAGATGATTTTGCCGACGCTATGATGGCGGTGCTGCATGAGACTGGGCATGCGATGTATGAGCGAGGGCGCCCGGCTGCGTGGCGGGGGCAACCGGTGGGCCACTCTCGAGGCATGGTTATCCATGAGAGTCAGTCTCTATTGGTTGAAATGCAGGTATGCCGGTCGCAAGAATTCATTGGCTGGGCTGCGCCAATGTTGAAGGCTAGTCTTTCCGGTGAAGGCCCAGCATGGGAGTCAAAGAATTTGTATCGCCGAGCAATTCATGTGAACCCAGGCTTTATCCGTGTTGATGCAGACGAAATAACATACCCAGCGCATATCATTTTGCGAACGAGGTTGGAACAGGCCATGTTATGCGGCGATTTAGTGCTAAGGGATTTGCCGGGTGCTTGGAATGATACTATGCAAGAGTTGCTGGGCATCACACCGTCTGAAGATCGGTGTGGTTGCTTGCAAGATATCCATTGGTATGATGGAGCTTGGGGATATTTCCCTTCCTATACATTGGGCGCCATAGCAGCAGCACAAATTTTCGAAACCGCCCAAACGGCCAATTCTGATATTTTGCCGTCAATCGCGGATGGTAATTTTAAACCGTTGATGGATTGGTTGCTGAAGAACATACATAGTTTGGGCTGTCTGTATACAGCAGATGAATTGTTGGAGCACGCGACTGGTCGACCGCTCGACCCAACATCTTTTAAGGCGCATCTGCAAAAAAGGTATCTATGCTGATGTGGGAAATTAGCGCTATCGTTATTGTCGCTCTCACATTTCTGTTGGCAGGGTTTACGAAAGGTGTGGTCGGTTTGGGTTTGCCGACGGTCTCGCTGGCATTATTAACGGTGTTCTTTGGCCTTAGGGAAGCCGTGGTGTTAATGCTGATTCCCTCCTTCATGACTAATGTCTGGCAGGCACTAGACGGTCCCCATTTTCGCAATGTAATAAGTCGGTTTTGGCCCTTATTGTTGGTAGGGTTTTTAGGAACATGGGCGACTGCGGGCTTAATCGCGAAGGCAGATGCCACGCTGCTAACAGCTATTTTGGGTGCGTCTATTATCATTTACGCGGCTTTCGGCCTGTCGCCGATGAAAATTCCAAACCCAAAAGCGCAAGAGCGCTGGTTGTCGCCTTTGGTCGGTGGTCTTACCGGTGCACTCACTGGATTAACAGGGTCGTTCGTCGTGCCCTCGGTATTGTATTTTCAATCGCTTCAGCTGCCGCGTGAGTATCTCATTCAGGTCATGGGCACGTGGTTTTCCGTGGCCACGTTCGCTTTGGGCATGGCATTAGGGTGGCAAAGCTTGCTGCCGCTTGATCAAGGCATTATATCGGCCGGGGCTCTTATACCTGCTGTTGGTGGCTTGGTTCTCGGGCAAATGGTCCGCCGCCGCTTGTCGGAACAGGCCTTCCGGAAGGTTTTCTTTGTTTCTTTGCTAGTACTTGGTCTGTATATCGCTGGCGTTGCGTTTATGTAAGGTCTACTTGCTCCGGAAGCGCGTCGCGATTAGGGTATCGCCTTCTTAATTCGGGGAGGGCGCATTTTGCACTATATCAGCACCAGAGGTGAGGCACCGGCTCTCGCATTCGATGATGTTCTGCTTACAGGGCTCGCTCGTGATGGAGGCCTCTATGTACCCGAGAGCTGGCCGCAATTTTCCGTTGCTGATTTGGAAGCGATGCGCGCCTTTTCTTATTCGGATTTGGCCTGCCGCATTATGACGCCGTTTCTTGGTGGTACGATTCCGGAAGAGGACTTCGCGGAAATGGTCGCTGAAGCCTATGCATCTTTTGAATCCGAAGACGTTGTGCCCATGGTTGATATGGGTGACGGCCAATGGCTGATGGAACTCTTTCATGGACCCACCCTAGCTTTTAAGGATGTAGCGTTACAATTGCTGGGTAGGCTGTTTGATCACGTCCTCCAAAAGCGCGGCGAGCGGGTCACTATTGTGGGGGCTACGTCAGGAGATACTGGGTCCGCGGCTATTGAAGCCTGCAAGGACCGTGAGGCAATAGATATCTTCATGCTGTATCCGTTTGGCCGTGTTTCTGAAGTCCAACAGCGGCAAATGACTACCGTAACTTCCACAAATGTCCATAACGTTGCCATCGAGGGGACGTTCGATGATTGTCAGGATTTGGTGAAGGCTTGTTTCAATGACCTTCCATTCCGTGATGAGGTGAATCTATCGGCAGTGAATTCGATCAATTGGGCGCGTATTATGGCGCAGATCGTTTATTACTTCCGCGCTGGATTAATGTTGGGCGCACCGGAGAAAAGTATCGGCTTCACAGTGCCAACAGGAAATTTCGGCAATATATATGCCGGATATGCGGCCCATTTGATGGGCCTGTCTGTGGAGCAATTCGTCGTGGCCTCGAACCGGAACGATATCTTATTCCGCTTTTTCGAAAAGAATGCCATGGAAATGGAGATGGTAGTTCCCACCTTATCACCCAGTATGGATATCCAGGTCTCAAGTAACTTTGAGCGGTTGCTATTCGACCTTTTAGATAGGGATGGGGCTAAAGTTTCTCACGCTATGACCAAGTTTCGCGATTCTGGTAAACTCACTATTGCTGAAACCGTTTGGGAAAAATCACGGGAACGATTTGATGCTTGCCGTATTGATGATGTAATTACAACTGAGGTTATTGATCGTGTCTATCGTGAATGTGGAATGCTGATTGACCCACATACTGCGGTCGCTATAGAGGCTGCGCAGGTGAAACGACGTAACCCCAGCCTGGAAATGGTTTCGCTTGCAACCGCGCATCCTGCGAAGTTTCCCGATGCGGTGAAAAACGCAACGGGTATCATGCCGGCACTACCAGTGCATTTAAGTGACCTGCTGGAGCGAGAAGAACGGTTCACTCTGCTATCTAACCAGCTTGATCTTTTGCAAGAATTTATTCGCTCACGGGTAAACAAATCATGACCGTCCGAATGACACTATTGGATAATGGTCTGCGTGTAGTGACCCATGAGATGGCGAGTGTAGAAAGTGCATCCCTTGGCATTTGGGTCGGTTCTGGCACACGGCATGAGGCTGATGGTAGTAATGGTGTTGCGCATTTGCTCGAACATATGGCTTTTAAGGGCACAGAGAGGCGAAGTGCGCAGGATATTGCTTTTGAAATAGAAGCGGTCGGTGGGCATTTAAATGCTTATACGGGCCGAGAAAGTACCGCTTATTTTGCCAAAATATTAGCGCCAAACATTCCTCTTGCTGCAGATATACTGACCGATATTATTCAAAACGCCACCTTCGAAGCGGTGGAACTAGAACGCGAGCGCCAAGTGGTCTTGCAGGAAATTGGCCAGGCCGCCGATACTCCAGATGATATTGTTTTTGATTATTTCCAAGCTACAGCGTTCCCTGACCAGCCCATAGGCTTGCCTGTTTTGGGTGAATGCGAGATTTTGGAGTCCATTACACAGGAAACAATCCATGAATACTTGGCCTCTAATTATAGTTTTGGGCGCTCGGTTTTTTCGGCAGCCGGCAAGGTTGAACACGACGCAATCGTCAAATTGGCGGATGATTTGTTCAAGAGACTACCGGCTAATGGCAATCCCGAACATGTTCCGGCGCGTTACTGCGGTGGCGAGAAACGGGTCGAGGCCGGTCTGGAGCAAGTCCATTTTTTGCTCGGATTTGAGGGGTTAGCTTATAGCGATCCGGATTTCTATGCATTGAGTATTCTCTCTATGGTTTTTGGCGGTGGTATGTCATCTCGTTTGTTCCAGGAAATTCGGGAAAAGAGGGGATTGGCCTATTCAGTTTATTCTTTTTCCGCTTCTTATTGCGATAGCGGTACATTTGGGATCTACGCGGGAACGGGTCCTGAACAGACGGATGAATTAGTTCCGACACTGTGCGATGAAATTAGGCAATTGGCCGGCAGTATAACTAAGGAAGAGGTCGCACGCGCCCGCACACAGTTAAAAGCAGGTACTCTTATGTCATTAGAATCCACCAGCGGACGAGCTGAACAATTGGGTCAGCAAACACTTGTTTATGGTGCACCGGTGTCAATGGACGAACTCGTGAGGAAGATCGAGAGCGTAGATATAAACCAGGTGTGCCACACAGCGGAGCGGCTCTTTTCGGGACGCCCCACATTGACTGCGATCGGGGCTTTAGAGAACCTCGAAAGCTACGAAAGCGTATGTGAAAGGTTGACCGCTTAGTCCGGGTTTAAGGAGATTTCACTGTTTTTAAGATCAATCTTTGAACGCCAAAGGCCCTATATCACCGGCACACGTGTCTATATTCGTCCGCCGAGTCGGTGGGATTGCAAAGAATGGGTCGCGTTAAGAAGTAAAAGCCGAAGTTTTTTGGCCCCTTGGGAACCTAGCTGGCCTGCTGATGCATCGACACCGGTAGCCTTTCGGCGGCGCTTGCAGCGGTTCAAGTCTGAATGGAGATACGGTAGAGCCTATCCTTTTTTCATCTTCGAACAAGAAGAAGGACGGCTGGTGGGGGGTATTACACTTTCTAATCCCCGCCGGGGTGTTGCACAAAGCGTTAGCGTTGGCTATTGGACCGGTGCTGCTTATGTACGTCGAGGTTACATGTACGATGCGTTGCGATTAACTGTTGGCTACGCATTTGATGAGTTGGGCTTTCATCGGATAGAAGCTGCCTGTTTGCCCCATAACGCACCAAGCCGAAGGCTTCTTAAGAAGATTGGTTTTCAGGAAGAGGGATTGGCGCGAGAATATCTTTGCATAAACGGTCGGTGGCAAGACCATATTTCTCACGCGTTGTTGAACACCGACCCTAGGCCTGCGCCGGAGTTGCCGTAGCACGATTTTAGAGACTATTTGCACTTCAAGGATGCGTGATAAGTTAAGGCACTATTTATATAATAAAAGATCTTCTTGGATTTGTAAGGAGTCAAAAATTTCAATTGCTCGCACGTTGGCTGGTTTTTTATGCGACGCAGCCTATACCGATCTCTCCTCGCAATCGACCGATCATGCGGCAATGCTGATTGCGAGTACTCTTGCGAGTGCAGCGGCTGGTCGGGATATTCCCTCTGCTTCGATTATCCGAGAGCTGGTATTAGAGCGTGGGGGGCGGCCTGACGGGACGGTTTGGTTTGCCCGGGGCGTCAAGCTACCGGTAATTAACGCAGCGAGGGCTAATGCACTAATGAGCGACGCTGCGGCATCCGATGATAGTGATCTCAGAAATATTACCCACGCGGGCACCCCCCTTACTTCCGCCACGCTTGCGATGGCTGAAAAAAACGGTGCCTCGGGCAAAGACATTTTGGCGGCCATTGTGCTCGGTTATGAAGCGGCGGGTAGGATCGGTGCGTCAATTACACCTGGTTATCGCCAGCGTGGCTTTCATGCCTGTATAATTGCAATTTTTAGCAGTGCTGTGGCGATGGGAAAGTTGCTGGGCCAAGATGAGGTGCAAATGGCTAGTACCCTGGCATTATCAGCCACCTCAATCGGTGGTCTGGTTGCTGCGGGTAATGAAACAGTTTCGCGTGAGTATTATGCGGGTCTGGCGACTATGTTGGGTATGGAGGCGGCGCTTGCGGCGCACCGTGGTTTTGTTGGCGAAGAGCGGGTGTTTGAGATGCCAGGTGGGTTCTGTGAGACTTATGGTGCACCTGAAGCGGGAGGCAGTGAAATCTCTGCAGGTATCGTCAAGGAGATGGGTGATGAATGGGATATCGTCACCGATATGGCAATAAAATTAGTCCCTGGCAGTCACTTTAATCATGCGACAGCGGAAGCGGCGGCTAATGCTGCGCGGAAGGGTAATATTACGCCAGATGAAGTGGCAAGAATCATAATGTCCCGGCCGGGTACAACGAGGTTCTCGGGTCCCCTGCATCCAAGAAACCTAATCGATATGGCTCACAGCACTGCTTATTTTTTGGCCGCCAGCGTGGCCGATCATGATTTCAATTGGCGCCATGCCACGCAGGAGAAAATCGATGATCCGACTATTCACCAGCTGATTGATAAAACGGAAGTCGGCCCGGAGCCAACTGAGAATGTGACAGCCTATCGTCAAGGCGCGGCGGTCACTATCGAAACCACGGATGGGAGAAGTTTCTCTGATGTGGTTTTGGTGCCCAAGGGGGCTGGATGCCGCGGGATAAATTGGTCGGATGTGGACGCTAAATATCGCTATTTAACGCCCGCGGCGCTAGGGTCGGCAGAAATAGATGAAAGCCTGAAACTAATCCACGATTTTGCCCAATTATCGAGTGTTACCGATCTGATGATGCTTCTGCAATAGGGCGCAATCTCTGTAATCATATTATGCGTGTCCGGCGTCGCCTGATAGTAGACTCAGATCAATACCTAACTTAGAGATCGCGAGCTCCCATTTCTCATCAATGATATTATCGAAAATTAGTGAGTGGTCTCCAGGGACATTTAGCCAAGCATTTTGATAAATTTCCTCATCCAATTGTCCGGCCCCCCAACCTGCATAGCCTAACGCCAGCAAAGATTTTTGTGGCCCCTGTTTTTCAGCAATGTCGCGCAATATATCTGTAGTAGCAGTCAAACCCACACTGTCGGCGATTGAGATAGTACCTTCATGGCAATAATCCTGCGAATGGAGAACAAAACCGCGACCTGATTCTACCGGTCCTCCATAATGAATAGCTGTTGGCGGCACTGTATCGGAGCATTCAATATTCAATTGGTCGAGCAATTCGGGGAAGGTAAAAGAATCTATAAGCTTGTTAACTACAAGCCCCATAGCGCCCTCATAATTATGGACACATATATAGATTACCGTTTTAGAGAATCGTGGGTCACCCATGCTAGGCATTGCGACAAGCAATTGCCCCGTGAGGTGGCCCCCTTGCAATCCTTCACTATCTTTGTCGGAGATATTCATAAATGACTGTTTAATTACTCAATGATCAAGATCTTCATGATAACTGTAGGTTGATCAGAAAGAAACTAAACCAATGTTTTGTTGATGGATGCGATATTAGGCCGCATGCGTTGTGTATATGGAAATTTTCAGGATATGAGACGAATTCCGCTTATATTGAGTCATATACTGGACGACAGGTCTGCATGAACGAAGAGAAGTATGTTGTTGAAAAGGTTTACTTTAATTTTTTGGTTGTTGGCTCCGTTTGAGCAAGCTTTGGCTGGGACCAGTGCGTGGGCAGTTAAGGACCAGGTCTCGGTGCGTTTGCTGAGTGCTGTTGATAGAGTTGGCGATAAAAAATTCATCCCGATGGGATTACATTTTAAAATGAAGCCGGGCTGGAAAATTTATTGGCGTTCTCCGGGCGATGCTGGCCTACCGCCACGAATTTCCTGGGAAAATTCTAAGAATGTGGCAAGCGCCAAAATTCAATGGCCCGCTCCATCACGATTTTCTGTATTGGGGCTCGAGACCCTCGGCTACAAAAAAGAAGTCGTACTGCCAATAAATGTGTCGCTGCTTGAGAAGGGTGCAACTACGCTGAATCTTAAGCTCGACTATTTGGTTTGCGAAGAAGTCTGTATTCCCTATAGCAGCAAGCTGTCTCTTGCCCTGCCCGGAGGAGACGAAAAGCCGTCTTCAGTTGCAAACCTGTTGGCACGATACCAGGCAACGGTACCAATGCGCGATGACCGCCATGGAATATCGCTAAAGGGCGCAATGTTCCAAAAGGTGGAAAAGGGCATTCAGGTGACTCTCGTTGCAGATGCTAAAGTGCCGTTCGTTGCGCCGGATGTTTTTATAGAGGGGCCGGGCGGTAGTTATTTTGGTCGTCCGCAAGTCATTTTTTCAGAGGATAAAAGGCGCGTGTGGCTTACCCTAAAAGCCAGCGGGGTGACACCGTCCGGTTTCGAAAAGTCGGGGTTGCTTGCAACGTTAGTTGATGAGGAGCGGTCGATGGAGGTGAGTATTCCGGTCGATTTTAAGTCGACTGCGCCAGCACCTCCCAATCCTGTTTCGAGATCTGATAGGAGTTTGTTGGTAATACTTGCATTGGCAGTTCTGGGCGGCTTAATTTTGAATGTGATGCCCTGCGTTTTGCCGGTTTTATCAATTAAGCTGCTGGGGGTCATTGGCGAAAGCGGCAAAAATCGTGCGACCATACGAGCTGGTTTTTTAGCCTCTGCAGCGGGCATTTTTTTCTCATTCCTCCTGTTAGCTGGGTTTTTGATAGTTTTAAAATTGGGCGGTACGGCGATTGGTTGGGGAATCCAGTTTCAGCAACCTGTTTTCCTTTCTTTCCTCGCTGTCATACTGGCTTTTTTCGCATACAATCTCTTCGGCATATTCGAAATTACTGTGCCGGCTTGGGTGGGCAATTTGATCGCCGGGTCCGGGTCGGAACAAAACCTCGTAAGCCATTTCATGACCGGCGCATTGGCTACGTTAGTCGCGACGCCGTGTTCCGCGCCATTCCTCGGGACGGCTGTTGGTTTTGCCTTGAGCCGAGGGTGGCTGGATATTATCGCGGTATTTTCAGCCCTTGGTGTTGGCCTTGCCATCCCGTATTTAGCGGTCGCCGCTTTTCCTATGTTAGCGCAAAAACTACCACGTCCCGGTCGCTGGATGAATTGGGTGCGCATGGCAATGGGAGGGGCGCTTGCTTTAACTGTTCTATGGCTTCTTTACGTTATGGCTAATGTGATGGGCCAAGGGGGAGCGGCGGTGCTTTCGGCATTCCTTTTGCTCATTGGAGCGGTGCTATGGATACGCCGTATGCCGGCATCGAAGCTGGGTAGCCATGCGAGCAAAGCCCTTATAGTCTTGAGTGTCGCAGCCATCACCTTTCCCGCCACGTGGGAGCGGTCGCCGGTACAAGCCCGAGGACAAGCTTTCAGTAGTGTGTGGCAAAACTTTGATCGAGCTAAGATTCGCAAGCTTGTTGCAGAGGGTAAAACCGTCCTTGTTGATGTGACGGCGGATTGGTGTGTCACCTGTCAGGTAAACAAGCGCCTTGTACTGCACGTAGGTGACGTCGGAGAAAAGATAAAATCCCGTAAAATTATCGCCATGCGTGCTGACTGGACCCGGCCGAGTGATATGATTCCTACATATCTTGCGAGATTCGGGCGTTACGGAATTCCGTTTAACGTAGTTTACGGGCCACAAGCGCCCAATGGTATAGCACTGCCCGAGTTATTGACCTCGGGGCTAGTGTTGGGGGCGTTTGAGAAAGCGTCCGGCAAGACGCTTGTGTCAAAGTAACTTAAACGCCATTTAGTAGTGTTACTTGGCAGTCTTGGGAGATTCGTCTATCAACGCTAGCTAATTTAACTTTTTAAAAACCTGGGAGAATAAAATGGCTATTTCCACCGGAAAAACGATGCCGTCCGTGACTCTATTCGAAATGGGTGAAGAAGGACCGGAGCCTGTAAATACGGATGAATTGTTTGCTGGTAAGAAGGTTGCGGTATTTGGTGTGCCTGGGGCGTTTACCCCAACCTGCTCCGCGAAGCACTTGCCCGGCTTTATTCAGAATGCTGATGCACTTAAAGCTAAAGGCGTGGATGAAATCGTGTGCGTCTCCGTGAATGATGTATTTGTTATGGGCGCTTGGGCGAAGGATCAGAATTCTGGCGGTACCGTGCGTCTGTTGGCTGATGGCAGTGGTGAACTTGCCAGTAAGATGGGCATTGAGCTCGACTTGAAAGATAAGGGGCTTGGCGTACGCGGTTGCCGGTTTTCAATGATCGTCGATGACGGTACGGTGAGCGTCCTAAACCTTGAAGATGGCGGTGGATTTGAAGTATCTAGCGCTGAACAACTTCTCGAAGCTCTGTAGGGCAGGTAAAACGGCGGCTAATTTACCCCGACCTGCTGGTCTAGAGATGCCTGTCTCGCTAGTTCGTCGGCGCGCTCGTTTCCCGGATGTCCGGCATGGCCTTTTATCCATTGCCAATGGATAGTGTGTTGTTGCGCGGCCAGATCGAGCCGTTGCCATAAGTCGACATTTTTTACGGCTTTTTTGGCGGCGGTTTTCCAACCGTTTTTTCTCCATCCATGAATCCATTTTGTGATGCCGTCGCGGACGTAGGTGCTGTCGGTATAAAGGCTCACCTTGATCGGTCGCGTTAGCGATTCGAGTGCCATAATCGCTGCCATCAATTCCATGCGGTTATTTGTTGATTCTGCTTCTCCGCCCGACAATTCTTTTTCGGATTCACGGTAACGTAATAGTGCCCCCCAGCCGCCAGGGCCTGGATTGCCGGAACAGGCACCGTCGGTAAAAATTTCCACCGTGTTTTCGTCGATTGTCATAGTAGACCGTATTCGCCTGTATCACTGACTTTTTGATGAAAACTCAGAATCTCAATATACTCCAACGGGTTTTTAGGTTGCACCATGGCGCCGGCCGGATGGTTAATCCAATCATAGAGTCGAGTTAGTAAGAATCGCACAGCACTGCCGCGAGCGAGTATGGGCAAGGCGAGCATTTCCCCCTCATCTAAATTGCGTGTTTTTCTATAGTTATTCAACAGCTTCCGAGCCTTCGACACGTTAAAGCTGCCATCACTTTCAAAACACCACGCGTTCAGACAAATGGCTAAATCGTACGCAAGGAAGTCGTTGCAAGCGAAATAGAAATCNATCAGGCCGGATAGCTTGCCGCAGAGAAAAAATACATTATCTGGAAACAAATCTGCGTGGCAGATGCCCGCCGGCAAGTNCTTCGGCCATGAGTTTTCTAAAAAATCGAGTTCAGCAGTCAATAAATTTATCAATCCGTGCTTTACCGTATCTATTTGTTGGCCGCAGGAGACTAACAACGGCCGCCAGTCGTTCAGGGATAGGCTGTTTTCACGAGACATTCCAAAGTCTGCACCGGCTATGTGTAACCGTGCCAATGCGTTGCCCAGTTCACCGCAATGGTTGGGTTGTATTCTACGCGGTGACATACCTTCCAGAAAGGAGAAAACAGCTGCAGGACGATTACAAAGTTTGCGCAGAGCTGAGCCGTCCCTGCCTTGTAATACAGTAGGGCAGGGAATTGCGTTGGTAGCTAAGTGCTCTAGCAAACCTAGGAAATAAGGCAAGTCTTCTGGATTGACCCGCTTTTCATATAAAGTCAGGATGTATTTGCCTTTCTCTGTTTGCAGCAAATAATTACTGTTCTCCACTCCTTCAGNGATTCCCTTGCATGAGAGCACGCGACCAATATCATATTCGGCAACAAACCCTTCGAGTGCGTCGTCAGTAACTTCGGTGTAAACAGCCATATTACCCTCTGCAGCATTCCCCACGCTTGTGGTGGTGGAGCCGCTTGTCTAGAATCCACTCCCATCGCCCTGTAATGTGTTTCCAGGCGATGTTTTGATATAACGCTCTAACTTGGCGAAAGGAATAAACATGTCGGATCCAGTTGTCGCCCAAAAGTCGCCCTTTGAAGTGCAAGTGGAGGCCGGTGAAACCTATTGGTGGTGTACTTGCGGCAAAAGTAAGGAGCAGCCCTTTTGCGACGGTAGCCACAAAGGTACGGATTTTAGCCCTATAGAATATAAATGTCTCGAATCCTGCACGCAGTATTTTTGCGGCTGCAAATATACGAAAGATGCGCCAATGTGCGATGGGTCGCACAAAGCCTTATAAGCCATATTATAGTTTTTTGTCACTTTCATACGGGCGCACCATGGAAAGTCTTGTTAAACCGTTTTGGAAAATACTCGTTGCGATCACAATGCTGCTGGCTACAGGCTGTGCAGTGCTAGATGATACGTACGAGGCGCCAGATGTGTGTCCACTGCCGTCGATTTTGGAGGACTTGCAGGAATTAGTGCGGTTTAAACCCGGTGGTGGAACAGATATAAGTCAGGCGCAATTTCATGTGAGGTTGAACACGTTTAGCGGTGAATGTGATATCGATAAGAAGCAAATAACGCTTACTATACATATGGATATGACAGCACTTCGCGGCGCAGCGTTGGTAGAGGCTAATACGGAATTTGCTTTCTGGGTATGGATTTTGGACCGGGAAAAGAAGGTGCTTGCGCGGCATCGGTTCCCGATTCTCGCTAAATTCGAAGGACGCGATTCGCGAATCGACTTTTCTGATATCTTTGATGTTATTATTCCACAGCGCAAAGATCATTCGCCGCCTGACTGGCTCATCTATATCGGACTGGAGCTTAGCAGGGAAGAATTAGCATATAACCGGCGACGACTCGGGAATAAATAGCGTGAGTAGGCACTTGATTCGTTGATTTGATACCACGGTGTGCACAGAGAGCGTTGCACAGCAATTCTGGGCCGGTTAAACTAACTTTAATAAAACCTTGAGACCCTAGCGGGAGAGACCGGTGTGATATCAATTGCATCGGCGCCGAAGGAGCAACCGGCCCTGGAATCTCTCAGGCAACAGGACCGTTAGGCGAGGGAACTCTGGAAAGCAGGCGCGGCGTCGGTATGTCGTCCTCACCGAAGGGGTAAACCGGAACGTGCCGGCGATACTCTCAGGTTCCGTGACAGAGCTGGGCGGCGACCCTAAATCTTGGGATCGTGCGCTATTGGCTTTGAGCGGAGATGTTGAAGAATGTCAAACGGGTCGAACGTAGCTTTGAAACAAACGCCTTTGCATGCGCTCCATGTTGCTCGTGGTGGGCGGATGGTGCCGTTCGCGGGATACGATATGCCGGTGCAGTATAAGCTCGGTATTTTGAAGGAACACCTGCATACGCGAGCTGCAGCTGGTTTGTTTGACGTGTCGCATATGGGCCAACTGGTACTAAGGGGAGAAAATTGTGGCGAAGCGTTAGAGAAACTAGTGCCTGCCGATGTATTGGGGCTTGATGAAGGACGTATGCGCTATAGCCAGTTTACAAACACGGATGGCGGCATTCTCGACGACCTTATGATTTCCAATTGTGAGGACTGTCTAGGTTTAGTAGTCAATGCTGCTTGTAAAGAAGCCGATATCGCGCATCTCGAGGCGAACCTCCCGAATGGTTGTACAATAGAATATTTGGATAGTAAGGCGTTGCTGGCATTGCAAGGCCCGAAAGCCGTCGAGGTGCTGGCTCAACATTGCGAAATTGATTTCGAAGGTTTTCCGTTTATGTCAATTCGCGAGGCAACTGTAGCTGGAATAGCCGTGACCCTCAGCCGATCAGGGTATACAGGCGAGGATGGGTTTGAAATATCGGTTGACTCTAAATGTGCGGTTTTGCTTGCAGAAACGCTTGCGGGCGAAGTCGATGTAGAACTCGTTGGCCTTGGCGCACGTAATTCACTTCGCTTGGAAGCGGGTCTTTGTTTGTATGGTAACGACATTGATAAAACGACATCACCTGTAGAAGCGGGGTTGAACTGGTCCATTGGTAAGCGACGGCGGAAAGAGGGCGGGTTTTTAGGCGACGAGACCATTTTGCGCCATCTTTCAGAAGGCACAGACCGGAAACTAGTAGGCTTGAAACCAGAGGGCCGGGCGCTACTTCGAGATCAAACGGTTTTATCGAATATAAGAGGGGACCCGGTGGGTAAGATTACTAGTGGNGGGTTTGCCCCGACGTTGGGTGGGCCTTTAGCGTTGGGCTATGTGCGTTCGGATTGCGCGGAGAGCGGAACGACTTTGAGCGCTGAATTGCGTGGTAAATCGATTACGCTTGAAGTTGTGGCAACGCCAGTAGTTCCCGCACGCTTTTTCAGGATGAAACAATAATTTTATATTTTTGTGGGGAAAGGGGTTTGAACGATGAGTGAAATGCATTTTAGCGAAGAGCATGAGTGGGTAGTTGTCGATGGAGATATTGCAGCCGTTGGGATTACAAATTTTGCCCAGGAGCAATTGGGCGACGTAGTATTTGTTGACTTGCCTGATACCGGCAAGACGGTCGCTAAAGGTGATGAAGTTGCAGTTGTAGAATCTGTGAAAGCCGCAGCGGAGGTATACTCGCCACTTTCCGGTGATATTGTCGAGACCAACGATGTGCTTGATTCAGTACCCGAGACTGTGAATAGCGATCCGCAAGCGGGAGCATGGTTTTTTAAAATTAAAATGTCCGATCCGGGAGAGTTGGATAGTCTGATGGATGCGGCGGCATATGATGCCTTTGCGTCGAACGAGGGCTGAGCAGTGCCGAGGGGAGATGAGATGACCGAGGTTAGGCGAACACTAGACCAACTTGAGCAACACGATGACTTCGTTAGCCGGCATATTGGTCCGAGCGAAGAAGATATTGCCAGTATGTTGGAAACGCTGAATGTCCCCTCTCTGGACCAATTGATTGAACGTATAGTGCCAAACTCGATTCGAAATACCGAAGCTCTCGACCTTGCCGATTACCAACGAGAGGATGCGGTCTTAGCATCCCTCCGCGAAATGGCATCAAGGAATCAAATAAAAAGCTCAATGATCGGATGTGGCTATTATGATACTATCACACCCACGGTCATCCTTCGAAATGTTCTAGAAAACCCCGGATGGTATACCGCTTATACGCCTTACCAGCCTGAGATCAGCCAGGGTCGCCTCGAGGCATTGTTGAATTTCCAAACAATGGTTGCCGATCTGACAGGCATGGATATTGCCAATGCGTCGCTTTTGGATGAGGCATCGGCCGCTGCGGAGGCGATGACCATGAGCCAGCGTTTGGCCAAAAATAAATCAGATCAATTCATAGTAGCTGAGAATTGTCATCCGCAAACCATTGAGGTCTTGGAAACCCGCGCTCAATCTCTTGGTGTTGAATTGATCATTGGAGACGCTGGTACTCTTTTAGCCGAGTGCAATCCGTTTGGTGTGTTGCTACAATATCCTGCTACTGACGGTTTGGTGGCGGATTATACGAGCCTTGTGGCGGATATTCATGCAAAAGGCGCGCTTGTGTGCGTCGCTACCGATTTGCTGAGCCTCATGCTTCTTCAGCCTCCGGGAGAGTGGGGGGCGGATCTTGTGTTTGGCAGCGCACAGCGATTTGGCGTGCCATTTGGGTTTGGTGGTCCGCATGCCGCATTCCTAGCAACTTCGGACACATTCAAACGTTCTTTACCCGGCCGATTGGTGGGCGTATCGGTGGATAGCCGCGGCAATCCAGCGCTTCGATTGTCACTGCAAACACGTGAGCAACATATTCGTCGTGAAAAAGCCACGAGTAACATTTGCACCGCCCAAGTTTTGCTGGCGGTTATGGCTGGCTTTTACGCTGTTTATCACGGGCCGGATCGGCTGAGGGTCATTGCGGAGCGCATACATCGATTAGTTGGAACTTTAGCATCGGGGCTAAGGGAGCTGGGCTTTGCACCCGTCCACGACAGATATTTCGACACCGTATGCGTAAAATCAACCGATGCGGCGGCACTTGTGGAACGTGCGGCCAAGGCAGGCGTTAACATTCGCCTGGTTGATTCGGACCATGTAAGCATGTCTGCCGACGAGAAAACGACGAGAGCCGATGTGGAAAGTCTGTGGAGTGTTTTTGCGGCCGGTGATGAAAGCGGCTTGAAATTTGACGACTTGGAAAAGAATGTTTTGTCGACAATTCCCCAAGAACTGCGCCGGACTGGTCCCTGTCTAACTCATTCGGTGTTTCATCGGTATCATTCAGAATCAGAGATGCTACGCTATTTACGGCGTTTGCAGGCAAAAGATATTGCGCTCGACCGGTCCATGATTCCTCTTGGATCTTGCACGATGAAATTAAACGCTACTACGGAAATGATTCCGGTCTCATGGCCCGAATTCGGGTCTATTCACCCCTATGCTCCGGCTGATCAAACCAAGGGCTACCAGGAGTTAACGAGTGGACTGGAGGACATGCTGTGTAGGATAACTGGTTTCCAAGCATTTTCTCTGCAACCTAACGCTGGCAGCCAGGGAGAGTTGGCGGGGCTTCTGGCTATTCGCGCGTATCATGAGGGTAATGGCGAGGCAAAACGGAATATTTGTCTGATACCAAGTTCTGCACATGGTACTAATCCTGCGAGTGCAATTTTGGCCGGCATGCAAGTCGTCGTTGTTGGTTGTGATGCCGAAGGGAATGTGGATATTGCCGACCTTGAGGCTAAGGCTGTAGCCCATAAGGACGACTTGGCAGCTCTCATGGTAACCTATCCCTCGACCCATGGAGTGTTTGAAGCCAGAATTGCCGAAATTTGTGAAATTGTCCATTGCCACGGCGGGCAAGTTTATATGGACGGCGCAAATTTAAATGCTTTAGTCGGCGTTGCTAGGCCGGGCCAATTCGGTCCGGATGTGGCCCATGTCAATTTGCACAAAACCTTTTGCATCCCCCATGGTGGTGGTGGTCCGGGCGTTGGGCCGATTGGTGTCGGCGAACATTTAGCACCTCACTTGCCGGGACACGCGTTGACCAAGAAGAGCGGCGCGGTGACGGCGGCGCCTTGGGGTAGCGCTGGTATTTTGCCTATATCATGGGCCTATATTGCACTGATGGGCTGCCAAGGGCTCAAAAAAGCGACTTCGGTCGCAATTCTCAATGCCAATTACATAGCGAAAAAACTGGGGCCTCACTACCCTGTACTCTATACCGGACCGGACGGTTTCGTGGCCCACGAATGTATTATTGATGTTCGCCACTTAAAGGATAGCGTCGGCATATCGGTCGATGATATTGCTAAGCGGCTGATGGATTACGGCTTTCATGCGCCGACCATGTCCTTTCCGGTAGCTGGGACTTTGATGATCGAACCTACTGAAAGCGAATCCCGAGCAGAGCTAGATCGTTTTTGCGATGCCATGATTGCTATACGAGGTGAAATTGCTGAAATCGAAAGTGGTGCCTTGGCAACAGAGGATAATCCTCTGGTCAATGCGCCGCATACAACGGCGGATTTGCTCGATTGGGACCGGCCCTATTCCATAGAACGCGCGGTGTTTCCCATGGCCTCAGTAGCGGCGGATAAATATTGGCCAACCGTGAATCGTATTGATCAAGTCTACGGTGATCGTAACCTAGTGTGCAGTTGCCTGCCTCTTGAAGCCTATGAANACGCGGCTGAGTAATCTACGTTGGACCGAATTGCTTCAGTTGCGGCCCGGTATATTGCCGCAGCGCCGGACCGTTGTTACCCACCCGAGGTCATTGAAGCCGCGCTTAAATGTTTGACCGATCTTGTCGGTGTCGCCGTCGGAGGAAGGCGGGAGCCTGTGGTTCAACTTACCTTGGCGGAGGCTGGTCGCTGGCGGTCCGTCGGTAATGCGCCGATATTTCTGGGACCGCGTACGGCCTCTCCGATCGCGGCCATAGTGAATGCAACGATGGCACACGTAAATGATTTTGATGACACGCATATTCCGACGGATGCGCATTTTAGTGCACCTATATGGCCCGCCTTGCTAGCGCTGGCCGATGAGGTGAGCGCAAACGAGATNCAATTGTTAGGCGCTTTTGTAACCGGTTTTGAGGTCGGCGCAAAATTGGGCGGGCGCCGTCTCGGCCATGCCATGTTGGCGCGCGGCTTTCAGGCGACGGGTGTTATGGGTCGCTTGGGTGCTGCGGCTGCGGTCGCAGCTCTCTTGCAACTTGACGCCGAAAAATCAGCCCACGCGCTGGCATTGGTGGCGACACAGGCAGGAGGCTTGTCTCGGGCCGCAGGTAGCATGTCTAAGGCATATCAAAGCGCCAGGACAGCGCAGGATGGCCTCGTTGCTGCTCGGATGGCCGCCGACGGTTTCGTTGCTGCGCCTAATATTTTCGAAGAGGATGGAGGTCTGGCGCGTGCCTTTGTGCAAGACGGATTTGCGCAAATCATGGTGCCCGATTTTGACGCCGGATGGGAAGTACTGGGAAATTCTTTTAAACCCTATGCTTGCTTGCACGGTATCCATCCTGCCGTCGATGCAGCCCGTCAATTGGCGCCGCAAATTGGGGGCCGTGAGATTAAAATAATAGAAGCATTTGTCGCTCCGGGTGTTGCTCGAATTGCTGGCATTAAAGAACCTGACACTGTTCTTGAGTGCAAATTTAGTATACGGTTCTGCGTTGCCCTGGGTCTCGCTGGTTCTATGGTCCATGGGCGAGATTTTACGGAAGCTGCAGTGCATGAGTCGGGTACTAGGATTTTGATGAGCAAGGTTAGGGTTGTGCCTGTCGAAGGCCGAAAGATGCTAGACGCAGCCGTCAAAGTAACCTTTACGGATGGTAGCTTGGTTGAAGCCGACGTGCCTTTGTCGCTTGGGCACCCGGGCAATCCGATGGGGTGGGGCGAGCTTGAGACCAAGTTTGGTCGCTCTGTCGAACCTGAATTGGGGGCAAAAACTCTATCGCTTTTTAATACTCTAAAAACTTTTCAGGNTCCCGGTAGCTTGCAGCAGGTCTGGCAATTGCTGTCGCCTTTGGGGTAGAATCTCGACCAAATTATTGGATGGGAAATGCTCGACGGTAAAACCTTTCACGGGCTGAAAGTTCTGGATTTGAGCCAAGGGGTGGCGGCGCCCCATTGCGCAATGATGTTGGCTCAGCACGGTGCTTCAGTGACGAAAGTGGAGCCTCACGAAGGTGATTGGAGTCGNATCATTGGCAAGCGCTATGATGATTTTACTGCCGCGACCGTAATTTTTAATCGNGGNAAGCAAGGTTTGGCGCTTAATCTNAAATCTCCGGCGGGTTTGGCAATTGTCAAAAAGCTTGCGGCGGAAGCCGATATTATTCTTCAAAGTTTTCGCCCCGGTGTGATTGAACGACTCGGTCTCGACTATTCGACGGTGAAGTCGTTCAATCCCAATGTTGTCTATCTCTCTTTGAGTGGTTTTGGGGCCGAGGGTCCCTATGCAGAACTACCAGGTACGGATACGGTTATGCAGGCCTATTCTGGTTTCATGTCTATTAACAAAGATGCAACCGGCATGCCGCAGCGTGCGGNCATATATGTTGTTGATTTGGCAACCAGTCTCTACCTTTACAGTGCTGTTACGACCGCGCTCTATAGCCGCCAGGCCAGTGGAGAGGGCTGCCATGTAGAGACGAGTTTGGCCGAAGCGATGGGAGCTTTCCAAGCCTATAAAATGGTCGAGCATCACCTCCAGGGCGAAGAGGNAGAAATCATTGGCGCGCCGGTAGGCACCTTTCAGACCGCTGACGGCTATATGAATATCAATGCGCGGAGGGATACGCAGTTCCCTGGCTTCTGCAGAGTGGCGGAGCGCGAGGAATGGCTCGAGGATCCCAGATTTTCAACCTATGAAGCACGTAAAAAGAATGCGGCGGAGCTTTTGCAGCTGGTTCGAGAGGTNATTAAATCCAAGCCTACAGTATTTTGGCGGGTNGGGCTGGACGAGGCCGGNGTGCTGAATGCCAGCGTCAATACGTTTTCAGATTACTTCGAAGACGAACAGGTAAAGGCATGCGGGTTAGTCTCTTGGGTCGAGCACCAGTCTACCGGATCTATTCCAATGTCTAAGGTGCCCGCCCTTCCGGATTTTGAGGANGGAACTTCTAAAGCGCGATCACCTCATATCGGCCAAGATAGTNGTGAGGTNCTCTCGCGTCTTGGATATAGTGCAGACCAAATTGAGGCGTTAATTGTTGATGGCATCGTGAAAGTCTATGGAANATGAGTATATTTGATNTTGCGGCTATTTTAGTTGGTCTCTCGGCATTATTTGGCTACATGAATTACCAATTTTTAAAATTGCCGCATACGATTGGGCTTGTGGTGGTAGCTATGGCCGCATCAATTTGTGTGGTCATTNTGGATAAATTTTTGCCCGGAATACAGGCAGGGCAGCATCTAAGTGACGTCCTCAGTCAAATCGATTTTCACAAGGCTCTTATGCACGGGTTCTTGAGTTTCTTATTATTTACCGGTGCGTTGCNTGTGGACTTTACGGCATTAGCGAGCCGCAAATGGGCTATTACGCTGATGGCAACGGTCGGTGTTACTCTCTCAACTTTTATGATTGGGGGTGCAGTTTGGGCCACGGCCGCGCTAATTGGGTTAAATCTTCCATTTT
Organism: Rhodospirillaceae bacterium; assembly: GCA_002724395.1. Taxonomy (GTDB): domain Bacteria; phylum Pseudomonadota; class Alphaproteobacteria; order UBA8366; family UBA8366. The sequence goes on from PBOR01000015.1 coordinate 45,243, forward strand.
TGTGGGCACTTGTCTTTGGCGCCTTGATAAGCCCCACCGATCCGGTTGCTGTGCTTGGCCTGTTCAGAACCGTAAAGGTGCCAGCGTCATTGGAAGCAAAAGTGGCGGGAGAGTCCTTATTCAATGACGGGGTTGGCGTTGTGGTGTTTACGGTGGTGGTCGCCATCGCGATCAGTAGTTCTGGCAGTGGCGAAGCGCTTAGTGTCAGAGATGTGGCGCAACTATTTGTAAAAGAAGCCCTGGGAGGCGCCGCTCTTGGGCTGATTGCCGGTTATATTGGATACCGAGCCATGTATCAGGTCGATGAATACAATCTGGAAATTCTGATTTCGCTTGCTGTTGTTATGCTCAGCTATTCGGCAGCTATTACGCTGCATATGAGTGGCCCTATAGCGGTTGTCATCGCCGGCTTACTGATTGGCAATCGAGGGGTCAAATATGCGATGAGCGAGACCACACGGTCTTATTTGACGCGCTTTTGGACCCTGCTAGACGAGGTGCTGAATTCNGTCTTATTCTTGCTGATAGGGCTCGAAGTTGTCGTTGTGACAGGCGGTATTGGCAATTCTTGGCCTCTGGCCTTGTTGGCCATTCCCATTACACTCGGCGCGCGGTTTTTTAGCGTTTCAATCCCGGTGCTGATGCTGTCGCGCTCGGAGGTATTTACAAAAGGCGCTATTCCGGTTTTGACCTGGGGCGGATTGCGCGGCGGTATTGCGGTCGCGTTGGCCTTGTCTTTACCGGAGAATGAATACAAGCCCACGATTCTTTCTGTTACTTATGTAGTGGTTTTATTTTCAATCATTATACAGGGACTGACAGTGAAACGCCTTGTGGAGAGGGTGGTGCACTAGTCATTACTCCAATTTTGGCCTTGACGACCTTCAGACGGGATAGGCTTGTATAGGCATAGTCAATTTTCAGGATGATTCGTGGGAAGGTTGGATGAGGCGGAAGCGGCATATGGTGATAAAGAGGGGTTCAATCAGAGAAGCTGCGTACCTTGAAGGGCGAGAACGGGCTTTACTGTAGTTTGGTGGGAAGATCACTTATGGCGTGATCAATTAGACCTTTGCCTGCCTTACCGGCAAGCCGTTCTGTCAGAATCTTTTCCGTCGCGGATACAGCAAGATTCACTGCCATTGATTGAACTCGTGCTATGGCCGCCGCCTCGGCTTGTGCGATTTTTTCATGGGCGAGGGTTTCTTGTCGCTTAATCGCTTCATCAAGGTCATTCTCCGCTTTAATTCGCATACGGGATGCATTTTCTTCCGCGCGGCTGACGATCTCTTCTGCTTTTTTTAGGGCTTCACGCTGTTGGCGTTGATACGTTGCTAATAGCGCTTGTGCTTCTTCACGAAGCTGTTCAGCTTCTTCCACTTGCGAACGAATTTCGTCTATCTTGGCATCAAGCCCCGAGAGAATGAAATTCTTTGCGGGTTTAAAGATGGCAATAACGAATAGAACGAAAGCTACTGCTGTCCAGTCTGTCGGATTCATTCGCTTGATCCCCCTAGGACGGATTTTACGGCTGCCGTTGCATCTTTTTTGGTGGTTTTGCCGGCCTCCAATTGAACCGTAGCCAGCTGCACTAAATCGGCTGCAACATCGCTAATCGTCTTAGCAGCCCGAGTTTCTTCTGCTGCGATGAGTTTTTCGGCTTCTTGGAATTGGCACGACAGGTTATCTGCTACTTCGTCTAGTTTGCTATTCCGTTCGGCAATGAGCTCATCTGACATAATTCTATGGATGGCTTGAGCCTTTTCGGTTGCCTCAGCTAAGGATTTCTCATGGGCTGCAAGGACTTCCTCCGCTTCTTTCTTCAGGCTTTTTGCTTTTTCGAGGTCGGTATCAATGCGAGAACGCCGCGCCGTCCGAATGCCAGCGATGCGCGGCAGCGCTAACTTCCAAACGACGAGAAAGAGCAGAACAAACACAACGAACAACCAAAAAAGCTGCGTCGGGAAAAAGGTGGGGTCTAATTGCGGCATCGTTTGAGAAGCCTCTCAATTTATCGCTATTGAAATTTAGCCAAATAAAATTAGGAGTGCGATAACCAAAGCGAACAAAGCGATGGCTTCTACCAGCGCGAAGCCTAGCATGGTCATAGTGAATACTTCACCACGAGCAGCCGGGTTGCGTCCGACGGCCAGGATGAAAGATGAAAAAACGTTGCCGATACCGATACCCGAGCCGATCATGCCGATAACGGCAAGGCCAGCGCCAATGAGTTTTGCGGCTTCAATATCCATGAAAATATTCCTCTTTGTTTATATTGGTCAGAATAGGTTTAGCGCGATGATCAATGAAGATGTAGCGCATCGTTAATATAAAGACAGGTCAAAATCGCAAACACATAAGCTTGCAAAAAGGCGATCAGAATTTCTAGACCGGTTAACGCGGTAACCAAGGCAAGCGGCATGACGCCTGCGAAGCCTAGTAATCCCACAAAACCCGCAATCACTTTCAGTAGCGTGTGACCTGCGAGCATATTTGCGAACAGTCGTACGGAAAGACTAATAGGTCGCGATAGATAAGAAATTACCTCAATAGGGATTAACAGCGGGGCCATTAGCCAGGGTGTGCCCGGCGGCAGGAAGAAGCTGAAAAAATGCAGGCCATGTTTAACAATAGCTATAATCGTGACACCGATGAATATAAAAAATGCGAGGGCGAAGGTGACAATGATGTGGCTGGTAAAGGTAAAACTGTAGGGCATCATGCCAAGTAAGTTGCCAACGAGAATAAACATGAATGCGGTAAACACGAAGGGAAAGTATTTCCGTCCGTCCGCGCCAATCGTGTCACGGATTAAACTAGCAATGAACTCATAGGACAATTCAGCCATTACTTGCCATCGCCCAGGCACGGTCGCCCGCTTCTTTGTGCTGAGAAGCAGAAAAAAGGTAATTAACAAAAACGCTAACGTCATAAATAGCGCGGAATTGGTGAATGAAACGTCGTAGCCGCCAAGCTCAAGTTTATAGAGCGGCTTGATTTCAAACTGTGCTAGCGGGCTATGCCCTGCCCCAGATGATTCCGCCATGACCTAACGGTTCCCCTCGCTATTTTTTGGTGCCCTTTTTGGGCCCCTTTTGCTGATAACCGGCAGCATAACCATACCCGCTAACAGCGCGAAATACATTCAACATACCGGCTGCAGCCCCCAAAATGAAGAACACAATCAGTAGCCAAGGTTTTGTGCCAAGCCAATTATCCAAAAGCAACCCGATCACTACACCAACGACAATCGCGGCAACGATGTCCACCCCAATTTTTACTGCAAAACCGAGCCCAGCGCTTCGTTCATTGGATCTGGCGTCTTGGTTTTTTCGTTTGGCAGTGGCCTCGTTAAGTTTGTCATCGAATTTGTCTAACGAAGGCAGCGATTTTTTGTCATTCATAGGGCATTACTCTCCCACGAAAGATCACCGATGACGAACATGCTTTGGATGATTTACTCCTCACGCACCCCAAAATCGCGCGAACGATAGGGGCCACTGTTGGGACTGTCAAGGCAACCCAGCTGTGGTGAAATACCGCACTCTACGCAGTCGAAAATTATAAAATCAGAAGGTTTATGCGCTGTCACGAAGTTCTTCTGCGTGCCTGAGGTCGACGGAGACTAGTTGGCTGACGCCACGCTCCCCCATTGTAACGCCAAAAAGCCGATCCATCCGTGCCATAGTCATGCGGTGATGGGTAACACAAAGGAAGCGTGTGCTACCCCCACGGGCGATTTCTTCTAACATTGAGCAAAACCGATCAACATTGGCGTCGTCTAAGGGTGCGTCGACTTCATCCAGCACACAAATCGGTGCTGGGTTTGTGAGGAAAACCGCAAATAGCAAGGACAACGCGGTTAACGCTTGTTCGCCACCTGACAAAAGCGACATGACTTGAAGCTTTTTCCCTGGTGGGCTCGCCATGATCTCTAATCCGGCATCTAGCGGATCATCTTCTTCGGTCAGCTGGATATAGGCACGACCGCCGCCAAACAGACGAACAAACAAATGCTCGAAATGGGTTTTTACTTCTTCGAATGCGGCGAGCAAACGTTCGCGGCCCTCTCGGTTAAGCGAAGAAATTCCTTGTCTGAGGCGTGCGATGGCGGCCAGCAGGTCTTCGCGCTCCATCTCCATTGAGTTGATTCGTTCTTCGATATCTTGGAGCTCTGTCTCAGCGCGAAGATTAACGGGCCCAATTGCATCGCGTGATCGGGTTAGTTTTTCTATTTCGGTTTCAGCTGCCTGGCGGATTGGTAGTTTTGTATCCTCCCCCAGACCCACCTGGCTGAGCATTTGTTCGGGCGCACAGTTTAACTTTTCACGAATGCGCTCTGCTACGGCCTCACAATCATGATAGGTTTGTTCTAGAGCGCCTTCGCAACGGACACGGTCTTCACGTGCTTTGGCGAGTTGCGCCTCTGCCGCTTTAAGGGTCTGGTCAGCTTGGTTCTGTGCATTTTCACCGGTGGTTAGATTGTCTGATGCTTCCTGTTGGGCCGACTCAGATTCTTCGATCATTTCCAAGAGCCGTGTTCGTTGTTCGACAATCTCCAAAGGGCGTTTAGATAATGTTTTTGCTTGGGCTTGGATTTCTATTTTGCGATTTTTTAAATCTTCGAGGCGTATCTCGGCACCGGTATTGCGGTCTGTCCAATTTTTTGCCTCTACTTCAATCGACCTGACTCGTTGGCTGCGGATCGTAGATTCTGATTGAATTCGGTCATATAGGCTGCGTTTTTCAGCTTCTGCTGCGCGATGTTGGGCAACTAAGGTTTTCAATTTCTCGATAGCTGCTTGTGCCTCTAAAGAATCGGCGGCAGAAGACAGTGTTTGTGTGATATCCAATTGATGGGTGCGTGTAGTTGTAATATCGCTGGCTACTTCTTGAGCTGCTTCTTCAAGTGCCGTCAGGCGACTTGTGGCGCCACTGGCTTCGCTCATCAAACTCGCGTGAGCGTTCCGCGCGCCCTCCAATTGACCCAAAATTGTTTCGACCGTGCGACGGTTTTCTTTTTCTGATTCAACAGCCCGCGTGTGTTGTTGCTCTGTACTACGGAATGCAGTGTCTGCAGATCTAAGAGCGGTGTTAGCTACTTTTAGCTCTTCGGCTAACGCGGTTAGCCTATTTCTCTGGCTTAGACGTGTAGCGGCTGCACTCGGGACGCCGGCAGCTACTGTAAAGCCATCCCATCTCCAGAACCCGCCGTTCTTCGATGCCAATCGTTGGCCAGGCTGAAGGCTATCGCGCAATTTTATTCCTGTTGCCGAATCTTCAACAACACCAATACTGGCTAGACGTCTGGCGAAGCCTGGTGGGCCGTTAACATAATTTGTTAAGGGCGCAGCGCCGACTGGCAGAGCGGTTGGTTCGGTAAGAGGTGCCAATGACGCCCAATGGCGGTCGGCCGCTTCGTCGATTGGAGCCGTTAGGTCCTCACCTAACGCTGCAGCGAGTGCGGTTTCAAAGCCTTCGGTTACCTCTAGTGCATCAATCAATGGAGGGAATAGGTCGGAATCAGGGTCTCCCAGAGTTTCTTCTAAGGCTTTGATTTCGGCGGCAATCTCCCCCTGGGCGTATTTGGCTTCAGTAAACTTATTTCCACACTGTGTAAGTGCCGCTTCCAGTTTCGATCTATTTTCTTCCGTTTTACGCAGTGACGTGCGTGCAGCAGCGAGCGCCGCTTCTTCCTTAGCAATTTTTGATTCTGTTTCTTTTAACCTCAGATCAGTGCTGATTTTTTGGGACAGGCTCGCGCGTTCGTGTTCAATCTGGCGTGCCCGTCCCTCCAAGCGTGCCATTCGCTCCGTCAGCTCCTGACTTTGCCTTTTCAAGGTGCTCCGCCGAGCTTCGGTAGCCGCAACTTCCTGTGCAAGGTGGCTAAGTTCATCTTCTTTCGTGGTAAGTGCCTCTTTTGCGGTGTCGAGGTTCGTTTTTGCATCCTCAATAAACTTTGCTTCGCCCTCTTGCGCTCTCGTGATAGCATCGAGTTCTTCATTCAGACGTTTAAGGGCGCTGTCTGCATCGTAGGCCAGAGCACTTTCGCGCTCAATGTCGTTACCGATTTGCTCTAATCTGCGCGTGAGTTCGGCTTCGGCGGCGGAAATTCGCGCTTCTTCATTTTCTAATTGTTGGGACGCAAGGGTCAAGCGCTGCAACTCGGCGGCAGCTTTAGCCGCTGCATCACGGAGCGCGGGCAAAGCTGCCTGCACTTCCGCTTGTTCGCTGGCTGCTAGACCTGCCACTTGGGTGCGTTCGGCAACTGTCTTCTCCGCTATTGCAAGTTTCTCGGCAGCAGCTTCTTTGACGCATTCGGTCTCCAACCAGCGCAAATGAAGTAAAATTGCCTCTTTTTCTCGAATTTGCTCCACCAACCGTCGGTAACGTTTAGCTTGGCGTGCTTGACGTTGTAGGCCTTGACGTTGGCTTTGTAACGCGCCAACGACATCATCAAGGCGTCCCAGATTGGTTTCGGCTGCCTTTAAGCGAAGTTCCGCTTCATGTCGACGCGAATGCAGCCCGGTAATACCGGCGGCCTCCTCAATTAAAGCGCGCCGTTCGGCTGGTTTAGCTCCGATTAGTGCGCCGACGCGGCCCTGGCTAACCATGGCAGTAGATTGGGCGCCGCTCGCTAGATCGGCGAATAAAAGCTGAACGTCTCGGGCGCGAACGTCCGATCCATTGACGCGGTATTGCGAGCCGGAGCCCCGCTCAATGCGGCGGGATATTTCCAATTCGTCTTCCTTATTAAACTGTGCTGGCGCGCTGCGGTCTTTATTATCAAGCGATACGATGACTTCGGCGATATTCCGAGCGGGTCTGTTTCCACTTCCACCGAAAATGACATCGTCCATCTCGGCTCCTCGCATGCGTTTTGCGGAATTCTCGCCCATGACCCATCGTAATGCTTCTACAATATTTGATTTGCCGCAACCGTTCGGGCCTACAACACCGGTCATTCCCGGGCCGATTGGAAGTTCGGTCGGTTCGACGAAAGATTTAAAGCCAGTTAGGCGAAGTCTATTAAAATGCACGTTCGCTCAGACGTAGTCTCAAAAGAGGTAATCCCGATCCAAACGAATGATTGATAAGAGCTACTCTTTCAGTGCCTTCTCGATCGCTTCGTATGTACCGTCCACCTTTTTACCGTTGACAATAATTGTTGGAGTCGAGTCAACAGCAAATTTCTTCGAATCTTTATTTTGCCTGATTCGCATAGCCTGAAATAATTTTTCATCCTTTAGACAGGCGTCGAATCTTTCAGAGGTCATGCCTCCTAAACGAGCTATTTGTCGGAGAGTAGCAATGGGATCACTACTATTGGTCCAGCGTTCGAAATTTTGAAATAAGGTGTCGATATAAGGATAATATCGGTTCTTCGGAGCGCATCGGGCCATCAAATGACCTAAGATGGCGAGATTATTTAGCGGGAAATCTCGACCGATGAACTTCGCCTTCCCAGTTTCAATGAAGTTTTTCTTCAATTTAGGCAATACGTTATTATGAAATAGAGCGCAGGAGCCGCAGGTAAGCGAAAAATATTCGATAATTGTGTTAGGTGCTTTCGAATCACCAAGAACGACATCCTTTAATCGTTCCTCGGTTAGAGAGGGTTCCCCTACGGATGGGCTGACGCTGAACACGCCTAGAAAGATTATAGCTGATTTTAAGATGCGTCCCACCATTTGATCCTTTTATAATTTTACTTTGAAAGCGAGTATAGAGATGCTTTTATGGCGCAATCAAGGCAAGCACGCGAATTATGCTAAATGTCTATATTTTAGAAAATCGATGGCGCTCTAAGGGCAAAATTAACTTTTTTTGCCGCCTGATTCGCGCATTTGTATAGATTGCCCGAGTCGTTGAAGCACATTTTTGAGTTTGGGTTCGGTCACTTTGGGGGGGGGCGCCTTAGTTTTACGGGTCGGCTTTTGTTTAGCAATGGGTTGCGTCCTCTTACGCTGGACAGGCCCGTTTATTAATTGAAGACGAGCGACGGCGCGGTATCCAAAATAGCTATTAATTCGTTCCAAAATCTGCGGTTCCAAATGTTGAATTTCTAAGGTGGCACCGCTCTCAGCGCGCAGACGTAGAACGCCGGAGTCCCGTTTATTATGTGGGAATGTAAGTTTCTCTGGCGTACTTGCGCGCGCGATGTTAGCACCGACAATGGTTTCCCATTCGGTAATTAGCCCTGCATAGGAAAAACCGTATTTGCCAAGTGCCTTTCTTGTCAGCTTTGGTACCAAGGTTGCTATTGGAAGCGGTCCGCCCGCGCGGCGTTTTATAGAGTTTTTGGTCGATCGTTTAGTCGGCACTGGTTGCTCTGTTTTTTTCTAAGAACTTCTTGGGTGAGTATGCCTTAAAAAAGTATTGGTCAGTATCTCTTTGTAGAAATAGGACGTGAAAAGTTGTCGAAGCGGGAAAAAACGCAAGTCGCAGAACTATTATTGGGCTGGTATGATCGGCATCGTCGCCGTCTTCCATGGCGTTCGGCACCTGGCGAAACACCGGACCCGTATCACGTTTGGCTGAGTGAAATTATGCTTCAGCAAACTACGGTGGCCACTGTTGGGCCGTATTTCAAAAAGTTTTTGAAACGTTGGCCCACCGTGGATGTTCTGGCTGCGGCGGAGCTGGATCAGGTTCTTCAGGCTTGGGCCGGCCTGGGGTATTACGCGCGTGCGCGTAATCTTCATAAATGCGCTGGTGTTGTGTCACGAGATTACCGTGGTCAGTTTCCAGATAGTGAGGCTAAGTTACTCGAATTGCCCGGTATTGGACGTTACACGGCTGCTGCGGTTTCTGCGATAGCGTTTGGGCACCGTTCTGTGGTTATGGATGGCAATGTGGAACGCGTCATGGCGCGAATATTCAAGGTTTTAGAGCCTTTACCTGATTCTAAGCCGATTCTTTATGAGCATGCGGCAGAGCTGACGCCGATAGTGCGTGCCGGAGATTATGCTCAAGCCGTAATGGATCTGGGTGCTACAATTTGTACTGCGCGGAAGCCTAAATGTATGCGCTGTCCACTGGAAAGTTTGTGTGATGGAGAAAAAATTGCCGGCGAGTTGCCTCGTCGTCAGCCGAAGCCGGAGAAGCCTACGCGTCGGGGGATAGCAATTTGGTTAGAGCGAGACGATGGGGCAGTACTGCTACGTCGTCGATTAGAAACGGGGCTTTTAGGCGGTATGATGGAAATCCCCGGAACCGAGTGGGTCGAAGGCGATTGGCCGAGTATAGACGATGCATTTAAGGTGGCGCCAATAGTTTCGTCGCCATTACAGATGCTAGCGGGCCATATACGACATACTTTTACTCATTTTCATCTTGAATTGAGGGTCGCTATTGCATGCTCCAATCAGGCTGCGCCGCAGGGGTGTTTGTGGTGCTTGCCAAATTCATTTGGTGATCATGCCTTGCCGTCTGTTATGAAGAAAGCAATAGCCCATGCCATTAGAGCGTCTTAAGTATGCATCAGTTAAGCTGTGCTCGTAATTGTTGGCGCAACGAATCAATAGGGATGTTTTTTCCTTCCACATTCATGCACCAAAAGGTCCAGCCGTTGCAGCTCGGTGCGCCTTGGACCGCAGCGCCAACCTGGTGGATTGACCCTCGGTGTGTGGAGGAGATGACGGTACCATCCGCTCGAACTTTGGCGCTATGACGCTTACACGGGCTAACCAGAATATCGCCTGCGCAAAGCAGGCCGCGTTCTACGAGCCATCCAAACGGAATGCGCGGCTGACGTCGCTTCGAGGGGGTATCCACAAGGGTAAGGTCGCACGGTGGAGGAATGTCGGCCAATCGTTGGGTTGCGGCTTGCACATAGTTTGGGTCACGTTCAATGCCAATATAGAGCCTACCAAGTTTTTTAGCGACGGCGCCCGTGGTGCCCGTGCCGAAGAAAGGATCAAGTACTATATCGCCCGGGTTTGTTGCGGCTAAGATAGTTCGATAGATTAGGGCCTCCGGTTTTTGTGTTGGATGAACCTTTGTTCCCGTATTGTCTCGCAATCTTTCGGGCCCGGTACATAGCGGGATGAGCCAGTCGCTACGCATTTGCAAATCTTCATTTAGTCCTTTCATGGCTTCGTAATTGAAGGTGTACTTGCTAGTCTTGGACTTTGCCGTCCACAATAATGTTTCATGGGCGTTGGTAAAACGGGTGCCGCGAAAGTTCGGCATCGGGTTTGATTTGACCCAAACTACGTCGTTCAAGAACCAGAAATCCATATCCTGAAGAATAGCGCCGACCCGATAGATATTGTGATAAGTGCCGATGACCCATAATGTACCATCGTCTTTCAGCAACCTTCTCGCGCCCGCGAGCCAAGCGCGGGTGAAACTATCATAGTCTGAGAAGCTGCCAACTTTATCCCAATCATTGTTTACTCCATCGACCTTTGTGTTGTTTGGCCGGTGCAATTCGCCTTCTAGCTGTAAATTGTATGGAGGGTCTGCAAATACCATATCGACTGATTTTGGCGGTAATTCGGACATAACCGAAATACTGTCACCTGAAATTATAGTCGAATCGATTTTGTCTTTAGGACAGTTTTTCTTTTTATTCGTCATTTTTATATCCCTGTGAGGACTTAAAAGTAATAAGACAAATAAAAATTATCAATACTAATAAATTTACCAGTTATAAACTAGGTATGTCATGCTTATACTTATACTATATATAGTGTTTGGGATTAGAATTTATTTAATATTGCTGAGATTGGGTTAAAAGATTTGCGATGGTGTGTGGTCACGCCGAGTCTTTCCAATGCTTGTTTATGTTCAGCAGTACCATAACCGGCATTGCGTTCCCAGCCATATCCCGGGAATTCCCGTGCGAGATTCTGCATCAGTCGGTCCCTTGTGACTTTTGCGATAATTGAAGCAGCAGCGATAGATAAGGATTTTGCATCACCTTTGATCATGGTTTCGACAGTACACGGTAGATTCGGCGCATGATTACCGTCCACTAATGCGACGTCTGCCATCCTACCGATATTCTGGTAAGCGCGGCACATCGCTAACATAGTAGCCTGAAGAATATTGATTTTGTCGATCTCTGCCACGTCAGCTTGCCCAACCCCAACGGATGCGCACAATGGCAGTGCCGCAAAAAAGGCCTCGCGTTTTTTGGCAGACAATTTTTTAGAATCGTCTAATCCCCTTATTAATTCCTCTGGAATGCGGTCGTAGTTGAGAATAACAGCGCCGGCGACGACCGGACCTGCCCAGGGGCCGCGTCCAGCTTCATCAAGTCCGGCGACAGTGGAGCCAATCGCAAATTCTCGGCTAAAATCTGGCATGGGTCCGTCGTTTTGCCACAATCGTGTGGTAAGCAAATTAAGCTATGGCTAAACCGGATAGTGCTGGTTCAACGCCGGGCTGACATTCCAGCGACCAAATTGAATCAATAATATGGTTCGTGTTCGAATGGCCAATTAGTGGTTCTGCTAGGGCACGGAATTTGCGCTCTAATTTCTCACCCTGGGTTCCGAAATCTTCAACAGGCGGCCCCATGTCACCGTGTTCGGTGATTACTGTCTTTTTGCCGAGGTAAACGAATACGTCGGTTGCATAACGATCGAGATTTTTTGCTGATGTTACCGAAACCTTATCGCGCATAGCGATAACATCCGCGCGTTGTGTCATTTCATTGCTATAGCTTTGTAGGCTGCTTGTTTCTTCATTCAAAAGCGATAGAGCTGCATTGAAGCGATAGCTGAACTTGCTCTCATGGCCCGTAATAGGTTCCAGAATATTACACACATCGAGAGATGAGATCGGGACACGCAACTCTACACGTTCAACATTTTCTTGGTTATAGGCGGGGTTACTCTTGATTACAGAGAGGGCATCGAGCATCGCGTGAGTGCCGAAGCAAGACGCGTGATATTTAAATTTTACATCTAATGTATGAAATAATTTGCCAAGACCCTCAAGCGCTTGTTTAGGCTGATAGCTATCGGTTTGAGTATCAGCAAATCCCAGTCTGCATTCGAGTGTATCAGAGCGTGTCGTAAAACCTCGCGAAGCTAACTCGGCGGCAATAATGCCATTCATCGCGGCCTTGCCCGCATGTAGTGGTTTGCATTCGGTGCCAAACATACTTCTAAGGCCAGCCGCTTGGGTCGCCGCTATCCCGAAACATTGTGCGGTTGTTTCCGCGTCGAGCTGCATCATATGTGCTGCTGCTGCTGCGGCGCCGAATGTACCCACGGTGCCGGTAGCATGCCAGCCTTTTTCGTAGTGTTTTTCGCCCATCATGGCGCCAACGCGCGCAGCAATTTCGACACCCGCAACGAATGCAGTGATTACACCTTTACCCCCAACACTAAGTTTCTCACCTAATGCCAGGACGACGGGTAAGATAGCTGCTGTCGGGTGTCCAAGTATGGGCCGTAAAACATCATCATAATCGAGGGCTTGTGCGGCTGATCCGTTTACCAAGGCCGCTTGAGTGGGAGACAAACGATCGCCAAATCCCAAAACTGTGGATTGCGGATATGCTCCCTCGGCACGTGCAAAACTAATCAATTTTGCTGCCAGCGGATCACGTGATCCGGCAAGTGTAACACCAAGCCCGTCTAGCACGCATTGTTTAGCAACTAGGACAACGTTGCCTGGTAAATTTTGATATTTGAGGTTGCTCGAGAATATCGCCAGGTTTTTAGTTAGATCCTCAGCTATCTCTACCGTATTAACAGCGCGTTGCATTCGGTCCTCCCAATGCGCATCTCTTTGCCAAGTAGTCAGGCGGCACAATACCGATAAGTATAAAGTTCCTACTTTGTGCAGCTTCTTTTTATATATTTGGCCGCTTAATTTGGCATTAGGCGACTTTTTTACTGCAAATGTATGTTAACAAAACTTTTAACAAATGTCGCTGGAAATTTTTATTCTACAGTTTTTTTATTGAAATTAAATAATTTTACATTTCTTAGGAAAACGTGGTTTTACAAGCTTAAAATTAATTCCTTATCTAATTTTGCAGGCACAGGTCAGTAATCAAATAATAACGTGGTTGGCTTGCTTCGGCACCGGCGGTTGCGCTCTTTGCGTGTCTAACTTTCTTCGCCTGGCCGAAATGAACGTTTCTCGCTTGGCTGTGAGGGGTCGGGTGCGTCAATGCCCTTGGTTGGCCGAAGAATGTCTGGGGAAAGAGTGGCTTTTTTTTCAGCCAAATAATTACTTTTTGATAATAATTTTGTTGTTAAATTCGTCAAAGCTCCTTTTCTTTTTCCGGTTATGTCCTTGATACCATCAGTTGTACGTTGCTTAACGTCGGAAAAGAAACGTCGCTCTCGGTAATAAACAAAGCGCAGCAGTCTACTAAGACTATCTATTCGTCCAGCGGCGCGATGTTGCAAACGGCGCATCGTGGTAAGCCAAATTGGGCCTGTAACTAATGACATAACGGTAATTGCAACGATCAGCCGATGTGTGTCACTCTGGATAATACCGTGATCGATAGAGGTAGCGCCAAGCACAAAGGAAAATTCACCGATTTGCGCTAGCATTAAGCTCGCCAAGAAAGCCCGCCGCCAGGGTTCGCCAAATAGATGAAGTAAACCAACATTTAGCGCGGTTTTGAATACGGTCACAAACAGCCAAAGTGCAAGAACGACACCAATATTGTCCCACAAAAACCGTAAATCTATTAAAAGGCCAATTGACAAAAAGAAAACCATCAAAAGAATATTCTCGATGGGTTTGGCAAGATCATGGAAAAGCTTACGTTGGCGGCTATTGCCCACCAATAAGCCTGCCATAAAAGCGCCAAACGCTGGCGATAGGCCTAATAGTCCTGCGAGTGCTGCACAGCCGAAACAGGCGGTGAGTGCCGCCAAGGGAACAAGTTCTTTTTTATCGACTGCTATTTTCCCTAAAGGTAGCTCTATCGCGCGTCGTTGGCTGAAATAGAGCACTGCAGCAATAATCAGTCCGATGGAAAGAGCAAGCTTGGCAGCCATGGTGATGACTTCGGCTTCTTGGGTAAAGCTTTCCAGCACTAGGAGCATAGGTGCGACAGCTAAATCCTGAGCGATTAAAACGCCAACGGCAATTTTGCCGACGCGAGTGCGTAATTCATCCGCATCCTCAAGCATCCGGATTGCAACTGCGGTGCTACTTAGCGCTAGGACGAAAGCAAATAGGATTGCATGCTCGATGGGCCACCCGAGCGCAAACCGGAACAATAGCATGATCGCGACGCTAGCAGTAATTTGCAGCATTGAAACGCCGACCGCGATTTTCCAAATACGCCGGAAGCTGCGCAATGATAGCTCCATGCCGATAAAGTAAAGTAACATGAGAACTCCAAGTTCCGCGAGCGGGCCCACGAGAGATCGATCTTGAACAAGTGCAAAACCGGAGGGACCTAAAATTATGCCTGCCAAAATATAACCAACGATGGGCGGTTGCTTCAGGCGCGCTAACGCCATACCGCACAGTGTCGCTGCTGCTGCTACTAGGGCGAGGCCCGTGAAATCGGTTCCGTGTTCCATTTTTTGAAGAACCTATCGGCTATAGTTATTTAAGCCTTTGAAATAAAATTATCTATTACGGTGAATTTTGGGTTCCTGAAAATTAGAGGCTATTGATCTTTGGACTTTTGTGGATCTCTATAAAGATCCGTATCTAAATTTAGTCGGGGCTTATAAATTTCAAACTTTCTGCATATGAGTTTAAAGATTCGTAGAACGTATGTGCACGGGCGCCGCTCTTACTCATGCATTCCATTTATATTCACAAGCGGTTTCTACCTCTTGAAGCAACTTACTTTATTGCCAATAGTGTTGTGGCCTTTCCATAAGATATCTGACAACCGATTTTCTTTTTGCGATTAATAGGATATTCGAAATCGTTCTTTTGGCCTGATTTGGATAGAGTTTACTAAAGGGCACTTACAAAAGGGGAAAACTAACGTGGCTAGCATAAGTGTTATTATACCTACTTTAAACGTTGCGGATGATGTGGAAACGACCCTAGTTTCGATCAGCTCGCTGGATGGATTAGCTATGATCTGCGAGGTCATATTTTCCGACGGTGGATCATCGGACGCTATCCACCACATCGCCAAGGAATGCGGCATAACTTTGATTGCTACCGAGCCAGGGCGTGGCGTGCAGTTGCAGGCCGGTGCAGCGGCGGCTAAAGGAGAATGGTTTTTGTTTTTACATGCAGACACTGCGCTCGAAACTGGTTGGGAAGGGGCGTTGGATACCTTTATGAAAGAGCACACCGACAAGGCGGGATATTTTCGTTTTGCCCTAAATGACATTGGATTGATGCCCCGTTTGCTTGAATGGTTAGTTGCATGTAGATGCCGGCTGTTTGCGCTTCCTTATGGGGACCAAGCGCTTTTCATATCGCGAGCCGTCTATGAACAAGCCGGGGGTTATAAATCAATCCCTATTATGGAAGATGTGGAATTTGTAAGTCGTTTGGGGCGTAGGCGGTTACGGTTGATCGAAAAAAAAGCGATTACGTCGGCGAACCGCTTTAAAACCGACGGTTATGGGCGAAGAATAGCACGTAATTTTTGCTGTTTGATTCTTTATTTGATTGGTATCCGGCCAACACGCGTTAAGCGGTTATACGAACAGTGACTAACCATTTAGTGATTTTTGCGAAGGCACCGATGTTAGGCTATGTCAAAAGGCGACTTGCGCGCGATATCGGGCAATTACCAGCTTGGCAATTCTATAAGAGGACACTCCGAGCATTGGTGCTGCGATTGGCGTTAGACAGGCGATGGCAGACACACCTTGCGATTACAGGCGGTCGTGCCCGTTGGCCCTGCAGGATGTCTCTGATTGATCAAGGGCGTGGCGATATGGGGAAGCGAATGGCGCGGATCATCCGCATAATGCCTAAGGGGCCGGTTGTTATTGTAGGTAGCGACATCCCAGACATTCAGCGATCGCATGTAGCGTGCGCTTTCAAAACCTTAGGCCGACACGATGCGGTTTTTGGCCCTGCAGTAGACGGCGGGTTTTGGCTCGTAGGTCAGGCACGTCGTAGATCTATCCCCCATTTATTCAGTCATGTTCGATGGTCCACCGAATATGCTTTGGTGGACACTTTATCTAATCTGGACCCACGCCATAGGCATGCGATATTGGAAGAATTAATTGATGTGGATGACGGGCAAAGTTATGATAGCTGGCGGCAAAGATAAGCCTTATTTCTCTTGCAGGCGCGGCATTAGCTCGACGAAATTACACGGCCTGTGCCGGTTATCCAGTTGATGAATTAGTATTTCGTCCCAGCCGTCTTTGCAGGCGTTTGGAGAGCCCGGTAGAGCGAAGATATAGGTGCCGCCCGCGACACCCGCACAGGCACGACTTTGTATTGTTGATGTAGCTATTTTCTGGAAACTGATCCAACGGAATAATTCGCCAAATCCCGGAATTTCTTTTTCCCAGACTGATGCCAGTGCTTCCGGTGTCACGTCCCGTCCGGTTACGCCGGTACCTCCGGTAGTAATCACAACGTCGATCTGATCATCAGCAATCCATGTATTCAATTTGGCGCAAATTTGGTCCACTTTGTCGCGCACAATATCGCGGCTGATCATTTTGTGACCAGCAAGCCTTATCTTTTCTTCCAGAACGTCGCCGGATTGGTCATCTATTTTTCGCCTTGTATCAGATATGGTTAGTATCGCGATCTGTACAGGAATGAAAGAAGCGTTACTGGCCACTGTTTGCAATCTCCTCGGAACCTCGATCCAATGAGACATAGGTGGACCAGCCGCCGGCGGCAAGTTTTACAAGTGATGGTGTCGATTGGTTAAGTCGATGCCGATATATCCAGTAATTTGCCAAAACTTGCTCAATAAAAACCCGTGTTTCTCGAACAGGAATACTCTCGATAAACAGCAATGGGTCCAAACGATGGTCGATATTCTTCTGCCATCTGCGCAAGTTACCGGGGCCGCCATTATAGGCCGCAATCAAATACAATAAGTCACCCTTAATGGCATTTTGGTTTAGCAAATGGCGTATATATTTTTCCCCCAACGTTATATTAAGCACAGGGTCGAATAGTGAAGACTGTCGTCCATTCCATTCTTTTCGACTGGCGACGAACCGAGCTGTCCGGGGCATTAACTGCATCAAACCGATCGCGCCCATTGGGCTTCTTGCGCGCGAACTAAATCGCGACTCCTGGCGAATTAGCGCATAAATTAAAGCGCGATCGAGCTTGAAACCAGATTTTGGTGTCCAAGTCGGCACAGGATAAAGAGCGGCATCGAATGGCCGATTGTCGAGATCCATCAGCGAGTGGCCGAGCCTATAGGAGAACCTTGGTAAGGCTCCATGTACCGCAATATTGATGAGAATTCGGGTTTTCTCTTCCGTCCTGCGGAGCGGTATATATTTCATCTCTGCTTCGGCACGAACTTGTTCACCGACCTGAATGAGGGCGAGGGCACGCTTAAGCCGGCGGTTTTTAAGCATTGTATTGGAATCTTTTTCTAGCAGTGCCGGCGTGAGCCAATTAAATTTAGGGCTGTAACCAAGCAGCTGCATCGCCAGCAAGCCGTAGAAAGTTCTTGGGCTTCGCGCGGCAATGGTTAGGTAGTGATTTACCTTTTCCGGCCGTGCTGATTGGAGAAAAGACCGAGCAGCCCAAAAACCAGCAGCAGTTCGAAGGCTAATCGATTGCGTTTCATCATTGGCTAACGCAGCGAAGAATTTCGCGGCTTTTTTGAATTTACCTAGCCGCCAGCTGGCAAGGCCGGCCCACCAATGCGCGTCACCGAAGCCATTTGGCGCACGAACGGCTGCCTCGTTCGCTAGCGATAAGGCGCGTTGATTTTTTTCGATGTGGTAAAAGCCCCTTCCGACTGCCACCTTGGCCCGGGTTATGCCGTAATTGCCCAGAATTTTTTGGTTCCGTTTCTTGGTGATGAGCTGGAGGGCATTATCGGGTTTGCGCCGCGCAACTAGTCTTTCTACCTGTCGCAGCAATCGGCGGGCTCGCCAAGATAGATTGTCAGAAGGAGCTACTTGTTTAGAATTTACGCCCGCGATAATTTTCTCTTCAGATATCACCCCTGCGATTCTAGGCAGTTTTGGTTGCGGTATTTTACTAGTGACTTTCAGGCGCCGAATTTTTGCAAGTTTATAAATTTGCAGGGCGCCTGGGTGGGTCGCGTATTGTTCAAGCCAACGCCGCAATTCTGGATATTTTGACCGGTATTTTGTCGGATGCATGTATTGCTGATAAAGAACATGGCTCTCTAGCAACTTATCTTCGATGAGCTTAAACTGTTTCCTCGCTTCGGTCCATTTCCCAATGCGCTGCAGTTTGAACACCTCGCGGTAATGCCGAGCGTCTTCTACCGTCAGTGGTTTCGGTAAAATTTTGGTGGATGAGGGAGGGTGGGAAAACGCGGGCGAAAGAGCGCTGAAAATCGCAATGACTATAGTGATGTAAATGAACCGTAAAGCTGATATTTTAACCGATTTAGGCATTTTATGATGCGGACGGACTTCCAGCTCACTCCCTGATCTTAGCGCTGACATAACAAATTATATTTCATCGAGCAATTTTGATTTTAACGTCAATAGATCACGCCAGGCTTCTTGCTTCTGTGCAGGTTGGCGCAGCAAAAAAGCCGGATGCAATATAGGCAAGGCGGGAATGGAAGTTTCCAAACCTTCTGCATCGTAATTGAACCAGCGTCCGCGCAATCGCATGATGCCATCGGTCGTGTCGAGCATGGTTTTGGCGGCAGTTCCACCAAGAAATACAAGGACTTTAGGTTTAACCAATTCGATATGCCGTTGCACGAAGGGCATACAAGCGGCGATCTCGGCGGTTGTTGGGCTTCTGTTTCCGGGAGGGCGCCAAAAAAGAATGTTGCTGATGTAAACATTCTCCGCTCGACTGAGACCAATAGTAGCTAACATTTTATCCAGAAGTTGGCCGCTGGCGCCGACAAAGGGCAGACCGAGACGGTCTTCATCTACGCCGGGGGCTTCGCCAATAAGCATAACTTCAGCCTCGTCATTACCATCGGCAAAAACGGTATTCGTAGCAGTGAATTTCAGCGCGCAGCCTTCGAAGTTCTCGACTGCTATTTTGAGGTCCATAATATTTTTTGCTGCGCCGGCGGACTCAATCGCGTCTTTTGCGCCTTCAGACGGTGCGATTTGCATAGGCCCTACCGGAGCCGGACGTGGCGCGGTAGGGGATTTGTTAAGGATAGGGGTTGCCTCAGACACCGGTGGTGGCTCGACGAACCGTTCAACGGGCGCATCGAGCGTCACTTCGTCAGCTCCCATGGCGTTTAGCCATTGCAAGGCGACTAACGCGTCGCTTTCAGATGGGTCCTTATTCGATGCCATTATTCGCTCCGTTTGTCCCTTTCTATTTAGCAAACCCCAGCGCTTTGCTATAGAGAGGACGCGATATATATAAAATATATAAAATTTTTAAATTGGAAGCGGATCAGGACATAGGCATGGAAAGAGATGCAATGGAATATGACGTCGTAATTGTTGGTGCAGGCCCTGCCGGCTTGTCCGCTGCGATTCGATTGAAACAGCTGGGCGCCGAGAAAGAAAAGGAAATCAGTGTTTGTGTCTTGGAAAAAGGGTCCGGGGTGGGCTCACATATTCTATCTGGTGCGGTCATAGAGCCACGGGCTTTAGATGAACTTTTTCCTAATTGGAAAGAAATGGGCGCGCCGCTGAATAGTCCGGTTACTGAAGAAAAATTTATGATACTGACCGACTCGAGTGGATTCAGTATACCGAACTTCATGTTGCCGCCGGCTATGCATAACAAGGGTAATTACATTGTTAGCCTTGCTAATGTGTGTCGGTGGATGGGCGACCAGGCTGAGGCCCTTGGAGTAGAAATTTACCCAGGCTTTGCTGCGGCAGAAATTTTATACGATGATAACGGTGCTGTGCGAGGTGTAGCAACCGGTGATATGGGCATTACTCGTTCTGGTGAACAAGGTGAAATGTTTCAGCCTGGCATTGAGCTGCACGCGAAGTATACCTTTTTCGCCGAAGGGTGCCGTGGGCATTTAGGCAAAATGTTGTTTGAGAGTTTCAATCTGTGTGATGGTGCCGAACCCCAAACCTACGGTATCGGACTGAAGGAGCTATGGGAAATCGATCCAGAAAAGCATCGCCAAGGTTTAATTGTTCATAGCGCAGGTTGGCCTTTGCAGAGTGATACGTATGGCGGTTCGTTCCTTTATCATTTGGAAGACAACCAAGTCGCAGTAGGTTTCGTGGTCGGGCTCGATTATCAAAACCCTTATTTATCTCCGTATGAAGAATTTCAGAGGTTCAAGACCCATCCTAAAATCCGGCCTTATTTTGAGGGTGGACGGCGAATTGCCTATGGAGCGCGGGCCATAAATGAAGGCGGGTTCCAATCTCTACCAAAATTGACTTTCCCGGGTGGCGCTTTGATTGGCTGCGAGGCGGGTACAGTGAATATGCCAAAAATAAAAGGTAGTCACACTGCGATGAAAGGCGGCATGTTGGCGGCTGAAGCGGCTTTTCACGCATTAACAGAGGGCGATGGACCTGATGAGTTAATCGCTTATGCCGAGGCTTTTGAAAATAGTTGGGTCTACGACGAGTTAAAACAGGCCCGCAATGTACGGCCTGCCTTTAAATGGGGGCTATGGGCGGCGACGCTTTATACCGGTATAGATCAGGTGTTATTGCGCGGCCGTGCACCATGGACATTGTCTCATGGACATGCGGACCATCAGACCCTCAAAAAAGCAGCTGACTGTACACAAATCGATTATCCTAAACCTGACGGTGAGATAACTTTTGATCGCTTGACCAATGTTTCTTTTTCGGCGACCAATCATGAAGAAGACCAGCCAATTCATTTAACGCTCAAAGACGATTCTGTGCCTATTGCTTATAATTTGGCTGAATTTGACTCGCCGGAGCAACGATATTGTCCGGCAGGTGTCTATGAAATAATTAAGGAGGAAAATGGAGCTAATCCGCGGTTACAAATCAATGCTCAAAACTGCGTGCACTGCAAAACATGCGACATAAAAGACCCAACACAGAATATTAATTGGGTGACGCCGCAGGGCGGTGAAGGTCCGAATTATCCAAATATGTGACCCGTTATTGAGACTGTTTAGGCTAGCTCTTGTACAGTAGGTGGTGGCACCTTATTTCTATGAAGAGCGTATATTCATGCAAATAGGTTCCTGGAATGAATGATCACAAAGGCCCCTTACATTATTTGATGAATAGTACCTTATCTCGTGCCCTTATTGGTCTATTTCTATTCGTTGTAGTGGCGGGCGGNNTCGGNTTCTATTTTTTGGATGAGGATGTTGCGCTTTCGCCACCACGTTCGATGACTGAAATTCCTAAATCATCAGTTGAAAATACAAATGTCTCAGTCTTCGGCCGATTTCTGGCTGGGCGCTTTGCCGAGAGCCAGAGCGATTTAGAGCGAGCAGCCCAAATGATGGCGTTCGTTCGTGAGGATAAGCCAGACAATCAACTATTTTTAAGACATGCTTTCGTCCTTGCGATGAGTGCAGGTCATACAGCACGGGCAGTCAAACTCGCGAAAGATATCGATGATGCTGGGATTTCAGACGCAGCAGCGCTGATCGTCCAGATGTCTCAAGATTTTAAGAAAGGGGATTTTGCTGCCGCTTTGCTGCGAGTGAAAGATGCAAACTCTGATGGATTAGGACGCTTGGCTTTACCAATGGCCAAGGCCTGGAGCTTGGTTGGTCAGAAGAAATTCGAAGAGGCAATTATTGCGATAAATACCTTAAGCCAGGAAAAGGGTTTCAACGTGATGTATCGTTTGCACGCGGGTTTAATCAACGCGGTGGCTGGCAATCCAAACGAGGCTTTGAAGCAGTTCCGCTCGGTGAATGAAACCAAGAATCTTGTTACGGCGCCCATGCGTATCCAGCGCGCGGCTCTGCCGATTTTACAAAAACTCGACCAGGGAACGGAAGCTTTAGCTATTATCGATAAACAACTGGAGGCAAATGCTAATAGTATTTTGTTTGGCTCTCTTCGTAGCTCGCTGGAAGCAGGTAAACTAATTCCACCTTTAGCAGTGACGCCGTCTCAAGGGCTTGCTGAAGGTTTATTTAATATTGCTACCGCTTTACCCCGGGACCGAGTCAGTAATGTCGTGCTTCTTTATGCTCAGCTCGCTCGAATTTTTCGCCCCAAATTTCCCCTGGCGGAAATTTTAATCGGCGATATCATGTTATCGCGTAAACGGCACGACTCCGCCGTTGCAATATACAAGAAAATATCCCCCAAATCTGACTATGGCTGGACCGCGCGGCTGCGCTTGGCGGATGCTTTGTATGAGGGAAATCGTTTGGATGAAGCTGGACAACTACTTAAAAAAATGGGTGAGGAGCGCCCAAAACGTCTCGACGCATTGTTAAGATTGGGTAATTATCTTCGCTACAAAGAAAAGTATAAAGAAGCGGTTGAAATTTATGATCTAGCCTTCAAACGTCTCACCAACGTTAAGAAACATGACTGGAACCTCTTTTATTCGCGTGGCATTGCATTGGAACGATCAAAACAATGGGATCGCGCCGAGAAAGATTTTTTAGAAGCTCTCGAGTTGGTACCCGAACAACCCTATGTCCTTAATTATCTGGGTTATTCATGGGTAGAGCGTAAAAAGAATCTCAAAAAAGCCAAAAAAATGATCGAAAATGCAGTCGCGCAACGCCGAAATGACGGCTATATCGTAGATTCTATGGGTTGGGTTCTATTTAGGTTGGGTGAATTTAAGAGGGCTGTGCCTCATCTAGAAAAAGCGGTGCAGCTGCGCCCACATGATCCAATAATCAATGATCATCTCGGAGATGCGTATTGGCGCGTGGGACGGAAACATGAGGCAAGGTTTCAGTGGCGCCGAGCATTAAGTTTTAAGCCGGAAGACGAAGAAGCAAGTAAAATTCAAGTAAAAATTAAAAAAGGCCTCGGCAAGCCTGACATATTGGGACAGGACGGATGACCGTTCGAACCGGAGACGCGGTGACCGTTAAGGCGCGAGCGAAGATAAATTTATATTTGCATGTGCTTGGCCGTCGGGAAGACGGTTACCACGAATTGGATAGCTTGTTCGTCTTTGGCGAAATTGCTGATTTGATTGACGTTAGACCCTCGCGGTCCTTGCGGCTGGAAGTAAAAGGGAAGTTTGGAGAAGCGCTACCTGAAAGGAATGACAATCTTATTGTACGTGCCGCTAGACTTTTGGCTGATGCGGTTCAAATCAAACCTAATGCGGAAATCACACTGACCAAGAACCTTCCCGTTGCCGCCGGATTAGGTGGAGGGTCAGCAGATGCCGCCGCCGCTTTACGAGCCTTGGCAGTTTTTTGGGAGATTCCGCCTGACTCGGTTGATTTGACATTACTTGGTTTGGGTTTAGGAGCTGATATACCGGCCTGCCTTTTGAGTGAGCCTTGTTTCGTTGGTGGTGTGGGCGAGCTGGTTGAACCTGTTCCAGATTTTCCTTCGGTACCAATTCTTTTAGTCAATCCTGGGGAAGCCTTGGCTACCGCATCTGTGTTTGCCGGGACCAAACAAAAATTCTCTAAGAGGTCAAGGTTTGAGACAATCCCTGATTCTGTTGATGGTTTGGTCTCCACTCTCAATTCCCGTCGCAACGACCTCGAGGGACCAGCGATAGAACTTTGTCCCTTAGTAGCTGAAGTATTGCAGGCAATTCGGGCAACGGACGGCTGCCGGTTAGCGCGNATGTCGGGNAGTGGAGCTACATGTTTCGGGCTCTATGGTGATGTAATTGAGGCTAGAGAGGCAGCTAAATCTCTACGCTGCCGCGGCTGGTGGTCCGAGGCTACCGTTACGGCCTCTGCCCAAAGGCCTTGGGCCGATATTTAGCAGGAACCGCAATGATTAACGAACAGATTGCTATTAGGTGTTACCTTAGTACGATTGTGGTGTAGGACGCCAGTTGGCCCAATTTTGGCCGTTGTGGCTCATTTTAGTTACTAGCCCCCTCTGGAAAACGCGGTAGGTATTCAAAGCTCAATGTCGATATCAGAAAGACTGTTCGTATTAAATAAATTCCACAAAAGTCCAGATATGTGGGTTGTTGAGAGAAAAACATCTACGGTGGTATCGGAAGAGTATATTTCCAAAATTCTTGATCGCCTGGAAACAGCCAGCGCTTTGCCAACAAAAATACAAATTACGGTTGCGATGCAGTAATCTTTCTTGAATCATAATTCATAGATTCCTATCGATGATGCTTGCTCCTAATGCAAATCGCTTTTATCTTCCGCATTCGATTGGGGCGTAGCCAAGCGGTAAGGCAACGGGTTTTGATCCCGTGATTCGCAGGTTCGATCCCTGCCGCCCCAGCCAANCCTCGGCAGAATAACTTTGATTCGGGAGAAATAAGCCGCCATGGAGCCGGCAACATTTGCACCTTGGCTGGTAATGGCCGGCTACGCTGTATTGATTTGGCTTATGATGCCGACTCGCGTTAGTGCTGTACAATTTTTTAATGGTGAGGGCAAAGGCGGTTCTGAACCGGGTTTACTATTATTGGTGGCCAGTGCTGCCATCACCTGGATATTTGCGAAATCAATTTCCAATGCGGCAAACCTAAGCGCGGACTACGGTTGGATAGGCGGTTTGGGTTATGCGGCATATTATTTATGTTTCGTTGTTGTTGGTGTCACAATCTATTTTATTCGTAGCCGAGGAGGTTGGGCTTCGCTTTCGAGCTTTCTAGTTGCAAAATATGGCGTTTTTTGCGCCAAGCTTTTTTTGGCGGCAATAGCCATTCGTTTGTTCAACGAAATCTGGTCTAACACCAAGGTAGGAGGCTTATACTTTGGTGCGGAGGGTAGTTCCGGCTACTGGATTGCTGTAGGCGTAATTACAGCTTTTACCGTATTCTACTCCTGGCGTGGAGGGCTTCGGTCAAGTCTACTTACTGATGGTGCGCAGATGGTCCTAGCTGCTGTCCTGTTGGTTTTGGTGCTGGTGACTGTCGGGCCAGGGTTAGTTATGAAGGGTTTTCCTGAAGTTAGTGACTCTACGATGATGGCCGGCTCCACCTTTCTATGTTTGGCGCTGGTGCAGTCTCTTAGTTATGGGTTTCATGACCCTGTTATGACAGACCGGGCCTTTATCACTAATCCTAGCAGGATGGTTAAAGGGTTTGTTCTTGCGGGATTGGTGGCCGGCGGCTTTATTTTATTATTTTCCTTGGTAGGCCTATTTTCCCGTTCACAAGGGTTAGAAGGTCCCGCTGTTGTGGCTGTTCCCGGTGCGTTTGGCTTACCAATGTTGTTGGTCTTTAATACGATTATGTTGACCAGTGCAGGCTCGACGCTTGATTCTACTTTTGCTTCCGCAGCAAAACTGGGTGCGCGCGATTGGAATAACGATTATGCAGTTGCAACTGAAGGCCATGCGTTGCGCGGGCGCTTTTTAATGGTAGCTCTTGCGTTATTCGGCAATTTGCCACTGCTGAGTATTCATCTGGGAGATAATTTGGGACCGGCAATAATTGCGGCGACGACGATCAGTGGCACAATGGTAATGGGTTTGGCGCCGATTTTCTTGCTATCGTGGATTAGCTCTGCGGGTAGTCTCAGCTTTCACTTGGCCTTCTGGCCTGGATTGGTGTTTGGAGTTCTACTCACTTTGCAGAGTGTGACGGGCATGACGATTATTTCAGCTACGTTCAATGTTGGCATCGGTAAATATGCAGATGACCTTGGTGTCAATCTTTATGGATTGGCAATTTGTACGGCTGGGTACCTTCTCGGTTCGGTAATTCCAATCATTTTTCCATCCCCGTCTGACCGAGGTGTCTAAGCCGGCTCAGCAGTGATGTCTTTGTGCTCTCCAACAGACTCGAAAAACCGGTTCTCCAAAATGTGCTGATTTTCGTATATCGAGCCTTGATGGGGTGCTTCCGGATAGGGCATGCGTACTGGAACATTTGCTAAACGTGGTTCTAAAGTGGGCTCACCGCGAACTACTAATGCATTAAAGTCATCTAGCGTCTGACCGGGCCTAAAGCCTCGAATCGGCCAAGCATCAGCGGCAAAATATCCCTGCAGTAACAGACGTCGTGGCTTTTGGGAATGATTTAATGCTGAGCCATGGATCGTGCGGACATGATGGATGGTCATGGTTCCTGCTGGGCCCATAAGCGGTATGGCGCTATCATAATCGAGTGGCGATTTAATCGGGTCAATGGCGCCACAGAAGAAGCCTTTGGAATTATGATCGATAATAGGTCCTTTATGCGACCTTGGAATAATCATCATTGGGCCATTGTCTTCTGCTACATCATCCAAATAGATTCCTACCGCGCAGCCCACATCATTAGTATGAGGGTAAAATGCCCAGTCTTGGTGCCATTCTACTGCAGCACCGTAGCCTGGAGCCTTCATATTCATCTTATTATTATAAAGTCGAATGTTTGGTCCCATCAGCGGTTCAATGATGTCAAGCACTTCGGGGCTTCGAAGGAAATCGTTGAAGAACGGCCAATGTTCGAAAGGCGATTTTAGGCGTCTAACTCTCGGCTTATCAGGGGTGTGGGTTTCTTCTAGGTCATAGCGATCATCATCATCGGCTAAACCACTCGCCCCTTCCACCACTTCGTCAGTTAGCCGCAGCATCTCCGAAAGCATATTGGGGGGTAATGCACTTTCAACAAGCGTAAAGCCTTCTTCGTTGTACTGCTCCATTTGCGTTTTGCTGAGTTTGGTAGCCATTATTAAATTTCCAAAGTTGATCTTACTTAAAGCGATTTCATCCTAAAGGGTGACAGGCTCAACGGAAAGTCTGACACGATGTAAAAATAGAAATTTGCCCACATCGAAAGAATCGCAATGATGCACCACATAGCGATTACCCCACATCACTCAATCGCCGCAGAGCTGGTGTTGGCTCCAGACAAATCTTTTTTATATGTACAGCTCTGAATACGATCGAGGGTAGGCTTAGTAATTGCCCTGTCGTGACCTTGCCATGCCGAGGAGTTATAGTCGCGTTGAAATTCGTTAGGCTTGGAGGAAATAAAAATGACCGACGATCTCGCGTTTGAAGGTGTAAAGGTTCTAGATTTATCGCAGGGGGTGGCAGCACCGTATTGTGGTATGATGCTAGCGCGTAATGGTGCGGACGTAATCAAGCTGGAACCCCCGGGAACTGGTTGCTGGAGCCGTCAATTGGGTAAGCATAAGGGTGATCATACAGCACATTCTGTTGTGGTCCATCGCGGGAAGCGCTCCATTGGTGTAGACCTTAAATCCGATGAGGGCATCGAGATTGCACAAAAACTGGCTACCGAAGCCGACGTAATTTTACAAAATTATAGGGTTGGTAAGATCGACAAGTTCGACCTTGACTATGACAGCGTGATAAAGGTTAACCCCAAGGTAATCTACCTATCCGTCACGGGATTCGGCAATGAAGGGCCGCGACGAGATTTGCCTGCAACTGACTCGGTCATGCAGGCCTATACAGGCATGATGTCGATTAACCGGGATGCCACCGGTATGCCCCAGCGGATGAATATGCTGACTATTGACTTCGGTGCGGGACTCTATTGCTTTCAGGCCGTCTCTGCTGCTCTCTATCGCAGGGCGATGAAAGGTAAGGGCAAGCATATTCGTACCAGCCTTTTGGAAGCATCGTTGACCTTCCAGGAGGCGGCGATGATGGAGTCATACCTTCAAGATGGAGATGCCGAGCCGATCGGTATGCCTGTTGGCTGTTTCAAAACCAAAGACGGTTATATGAGCATCAATGCTCGACGTGATTCGCACTTTGTAGCGCTTTGCAAGCTAATTGGGAAAGAGGAGTGGATCAACGATCCGAGGTTTGTCGCCGCACTAGACCGTGTGAAATATCGAGAGGAATTACTATCGGTGATCCGTCCAATTATTGAGACTAAAACCAGTGAAGAATGGAATAAAGGGCTGGACGGCATCGATGTGTTAAATGCCAAAGTTCATAATCATCATGATTTGTTTGATGACCCCCAGGTAATTGCTATGAACGCGGTTCATTGGATCGAAAACGATACGCTAGGCCAACTGCCTATGGCGACCATCGCAGGGCAACCCTTGCCCGAAGACGGTCACCGCCTAACACACAGTCCGCATTTGGGGGAGAATAACGATGAAATTCTCGAAGAAATCGGCTATTCGAAAGCCGAAGTCGAGGCTTTGAAGGCGAAGGGCGTGGTCGGTGGGTACTACGTTCAAGCAGCAGCGGAATAATCTTTACGCTGATCGCGGTACAGACCCGCGTACGGTGATTCGTTGCATTCGCCGCCGTAGAGGCAGTTTGAAATTATGGTCGACGGAATGTTGGGTGGGGAAGTTGTCCCACATTAATAGGTCTCCTACCTGCCATTTATGACGGTATACGAATTCTGGCTTTTTGACATGTTCCACTAGGAAGCCCAACAGTTGTTCGCTTTCTGTTTCTGTCAGCTCATTAATACAAACAGTCATGGCCTCATTACAAAAGAGTATTTTACGACCAGTGAAAGGGTGCTTGATGACAAGCGGGTGGATAACATCATGCAGGGCATCCGCGGATTTTTTGAATTGTTCCCCATGACCGCTTTTAAAATAGGCGTAGGCGTGACGGTTAGTGATGGTTTTGCCTTGGATACGTGATTTGATGTTATCAGGAAGTCCGTCAAAGGCCGCCGCCGTATTGGAAAAGAGTGTGTCCCCTAACACCGTGCCGTCGTCAGCCACCGGAATTTCAAAGGAATAGAGAAGCGATGCCCGGCTCGGGGTTTGGGTGTAGGCGAGATCCGTGTGCCAAAAAAGACCAGCCTCTTGGACGCCGATGGGGTTGCCATCGTCATCTAGGATGTTGGAAAGGATAATAATTTCATTGTGATCAGGATGGGAAAAATGGCCATAGACGTCATTATCAATCTCACCGATACGGGAGGCAAAGTCTACGTGGTCCTGCTCGCTTAGACATTGGTTGCGGAATACGACAACCGAATGAGCGTGAAACGCCTCCATGATAGCCTCGAATATGACATCGTCTATTGGTTCGCTCAGATCGACGCCCCTGATTTCCGCGCCGTGTGTGCCACCTGAGGGTATGACTTCCATGATCACTCTTCCAGATCTCATTTTAATTCAAGGATAACAACGACATAAACTTATCTACTGCAAGGTTTTCTAGAGTATGCTGATTCTCGAATAGCTCGAGCACTTGTGCTTCTTTTTCTGCCCCAAGACGCCCCTCTAAATTGTGAAGGAGCTTTGTTGCCAATACTGGCTTTCCTTCGGCACGTCGGTTAGGGTGGCCGAGCGGGTATTCGGTTTCTGTAAACGCGCTGGAAGACCCGTCTTTGTAGAATATTTGCATTGCGTTGCAGTTCGCGGTGTCTTCCGGATTGTAGAATCGCTCGGTATAGGTTTTATCTTCGCGCGTTACCATTTTCTCGCGTAGCGGATCGATGCGTGAATCAGATGCTACATCGTCTTCGTAATGTGCCGAAATTAGGCCACCATGCAAAAGCGCGATAGCGACAATATATTGCAGGCAATGGTCGCGATCGGCGGGGTTGTAGAGTGGGCCTTTTTTATCGATCTGATTGAGACCATGGCGGTGGGCCACCAGCTCAATGCGTTCTATTTCATCCATTCGACTTAGTGCTTCTTCGTGGAGCTGCACCGCATTTTCGATTGCTGTTTGCGAATGGAATTCTGCTGGCCAGCACTTGAACTGAACATTTTCCATGATGTGGCTGGCGAAAGGGCGAATGAATTCGAATTCGTTGCCGCCGAAATAGGCGTCGTAAAACCCATTGGTTTTTGTGGTTAGGATGCTCGGGTAGCCCATCTCCCCCTTGACGGCTAATTGGGCATGCCAAAGGCCACGGGCACTAGCGTCGGCTGCCGCCCAGCTTTTTCGCCAACCCGTATTGGGCGCGTGGCGATAGGCCCTCAGAGCCGGCCCGTCACAAAAAGCGTTTGATACTGCATTAACGATTTGCGTGTGGCTGCCTCCTAGCATGTGCGTAGTCACAGCAGCGGTGGCAATTTTGGTCAAGTTTTCATTATCGAGGCCGTACCAATTGTATGCATTCATCTGGGCAATGTTACCCTGAACTTCATGGGCCTTGATCATGCCAGTTAAAACATTAGCCATGGTGAGCGGTGTTTCTCCGCGCTCGCATCTTTGTTGGGAGAGTGTGTCGGCGGCAGCAAGGATACCGCAAAGGTTGTCTGATGGGTGACCTCCTTCTTTACCGAAATAGGCGTCGTTAAAATCTAGCCAGCGGTTGAGAGTGCCAATGTTAAAGGCAGCGGTTACTGGGTCTAGGACATATTTGGTGCCAGGCACACGTGCTCCCATCGGCGGCGACATGCCTTCCATGGCAGGGCCGAGCATTTTTTGGCACACCGGGTGGTCGAGTGCGGCAAATCCACAGCCCAGCGTATCAAACAGGCAAAGATGCGCTGTCTCACGCGCCAACGCGCCGTCAGCGGGAAAGTCGCAAATATAATCGGCGATCTCGACCAGAAGCTCATCTGGCTCCGGTCGTGTGTTGTCGGATCCCAATTCGATACCCATTGATAATTTTCCTCGTTAAAGCATTTTTGTTAACAAGCCCGGCGCGTATCGCCATTGTTCGAGCCGGTCTGGTAAGCGGGGCAACTCTAATACCGGGGTGCCCGGGAGGAAACGCCCTATTACTGCGGCTGTTTCGGCGACAGGCACAGGGCTCTCTTCGGATTCGCTGATGATTATTGCCTTTATTGGAAGATCATACTTTTCTGCAGTTTCCATGGCGGTCAGTGTATGACTGATGGTGCCAAGATAAGATCCGCTGACCAATAGTGAAGAGCAGTTTAATGACTTAATCCAATCGAGGACGGTCCTAGTTTCGGTAAGAGGAACCATCAACCCGCCGACCCCCTCGATGAGCACGATATCGTCAGGCCCTTCGACAGCTTCTTTACAGAAGGAAATCAGCTTTTCAAAGTCGAGCACTGCGTTCTCTCTTGCAGCGGCCATATCAGGCGCCAGAGGTGCTTCGTAGCGCCATGGTGAAATATTGTTGATAGCATCTTCGGTTTCTTCAAGATTGAGGCTCCTCAGGATGAGTGCTGTATCGCTCTCATCATACGTGTCTTCTGTAAATCCGCTTATAACTGGCTTTAGTGCGCGTACGGATTTACCCGCTTGCTTTGCTTGCCAAGCGAGTATCGTCGTAACGATTGTTTTGCCGATGCCAGTACCGGTGGCGGTGATGAAGAGCGGTTTCACGAGAATTGATTGATAGGTTTTTCCGGGAGGAAGGGCCGAACAGCTTCTGCTAAGCGCAGAATGTCGGCTTCTTCGTGCTCTGCGGTGAATGTGACTCGCAGTCGCGATGTGCCCTCGGCGACGGTGGGCGGACGGATAGGGGTGACTATAAACCCCTTTTTTTCGAGTGCTTCGCCCGCTTCGAGTGATGTTTCTGCAGCGCCTAGGATCACCGGTACGATGCAGCTTTCGGGTTCTGGCAAGCGGAGTGCATCGGTGAAAAGCTTTGCGTGGCGGATTGGCCTAGCGACAAGCTCTTTGTCGTTGGCGATTAAATCTAAAGATACGATAGCTGCCGCCAGTGTTGCGGGAGGTAGTCCTGTTGTGTAAATGAAACTTCGAGCGCGTGTTCGGATAAAGTCGATGACCGGTTGTGAAGCACAGAGATAGCCGCCATAGCCACCTATAGCTTTGGAGAGGGTACCCATTTGCAATGGTACTGGCATTTGGTAGCCCTCCACGTAAGTGCTTCCTTTTCCTTCGGCAACTACGCCCAGGCCATGCGCATCGTCGACCAATAGCCACGCATCATATTTTTTTGCCAAAAGCGAAATACCCTTAATCGGTGCGCGGTCGCCATCCATACTGTAAACGCCGTCCACTAGAACCATGCATTTTCTGTGATTTGGACGCTTGATTTTCAATAGGTCTTCCAATTCATCCAAATCATTGTGATGAAAGGTTGTGAAGGTCGACCGGCTCAGCTGAGCGCCTGCATAAAGACAAGCGTGACAAAGCTCATCGGCGATAACTAGATCATCTTTGCCTACAAGGCAGGGTATTGCGCCAAGATTGGTGAGGTAGCCACTGCCAAACACTATAGCATCGTCGGTGCCTTTAAAGTTGGCAATTTTCTGTTCTAATTCACTATAGAGCGGCGTGTTACCGGTAACTAGTCGGGATGCGCCGGATCCTACTCCGTAGCGTGTGGCGGCCTCCTGGGCTGCTTGGATGACGTCAGGGTGGTGTGAAAGGCTGAGATAATCATTACAGGAAAAAGAAATCATCTCCTTCCCATTACGACGCGCTTTTGCGGGCGCATAGCGGTAGGTATCGATGAGAGTACGCCGCAATTTACGGGTCTCCATGTCATCAAGTTTTCCTTGGCAGTAATCGTCTAAAGATTTCACAGCTTAACTCCAAAACAACTTTGCTGAATGTGTGATTTCCAGACCGCACCTGTCAATCGCGTGTTTGACTTTAGGCTCCAGCTTCACGAATATGCATTAAATCGTCACCTAATAAATATTAACTATGAAGGCAATTGTAATGAGCCTTGCCGAAATCGATACGATTGTACCACCGCCAACCGATGGTTTACGCCATGACTGGTCGCGAGATGAGATCATCGCTTTGTTTGCTCAGCCCTTTAACAATCTTTTGTTTCAGGCGCAGCAGACCCACCGCCGTTTTTTCGATGCTAATAAAGTGCAGAAAAGTCGCCTTCTTTCTATCAAAACAGGTGGGTGTCCGGAAGATTGCAAATATTGTCCTCAGAGTTCTCATTATCACACGGATTTACCTGCTGAGAAGTTGATGGAAGTCCAGGCGGTTCTGTCGGAAGCGCGTGAAGCTAAAGATGGAGGGGCATCGCGTTTCTGTATGGGGGCTGCTTGGCGTAATCCAAAAGACCGCGATCTTGATGCAATTATCGCAATGGTCAAAGGGGTCAAAGAGCTTGGCATGGAAACGTGCATGACGCTTGGCATGTTGACGAAGGCTCAAGCAAATCGCTTGTCCGAGGCCGGTCTCGATTATTACAACCATAATGTGGATACGTCGGAAGAATTCTATGAAGAAATCATTACGACACGCACCTATAAGGACCGGCTGGATACATTGGAGCATGTGCGGGGGGCGGGCATGAATGTTTGTTCCGGCGGTATAGTTGGGATGGGCGAAGCGCGTGAGGATCGAGCCAGTATGTTGATGACCTTGGCGAACTTGCCAGAACATCCTGAAAGCGTGCCGATCAATTTATTGGTTCAGGTGGATGGGACGCCGCTTGCGGGAAATGATGAGCTCGATATCTTCGAATTCATCCGCACTATTGCGGTTGCTCGTATTGTGTTGCCAAAGAGTTTTGTGAGACTATCGGCCGGCCGTGAAAACATGAGTGATGAAGCTCAAGCGCTTTGCTTTATGGCGGGTGCGAATTCCATTTTCTGTGGAGAAAAACTTCTTACGACACCTAACCCGGAGGTGGATGCAGATGATGCACTTTTCGATCGCCTTGGGCTGCAGCCCTACGAGGTATGTCCTTCCGAATGAGTGACGCGGACTGGCCCGATTGGGCGAGAGCGGGGTATCCGCATGTTTGGTTGCCGTACGCTCAAATGCAGACCCAGCCGCTGCCTGAAGCAGCCATAAGCGCCGACGGCGTTCGTATAAAGCTCAGCGACGGTAAGGATCTCGTTGATGGCACATCCTCCTGGTGGACGGCATGTCATGGTTATGGGCATCCTCATATAATTGAGAAAGTCACAGAACAATTGAATTCAATGCCCCACGTGATGCTGGGCGGTTTCGTTCATGAGCCAGTTTTAACCCTCGCAAAACGTTTGACTGATTTATTGCCGGGTGACTTAAACCACGTTTTTTTCTCTGAATCTGGATCAGTGTCTGTCGAAATTTCTTTGAAAATGGCCATTCAATATTGGCGCAATCAGGGTGATAAACGACGGGTAAAATTTATCAGTTTTCGCGGCGGCTATCACGGCGATACCATGTCGGCGATGTCGGTTTGCGATCCTGAGGAGGGCATGCACAAACTGTTTAAAGGTGTTATTCTCGAGCAATTCGTCCTGGATTTGCCACGAGATAAAGCCGGTTTTGTTGGCCTGGAATCATTTCTACAAAGAGAAGCAACGCGCGTTGCGGCGGTCGTACTGGAGCCATTGGTTCAAGCCGCAGGCGGCATGAAGTTCCACACGCCCGAAATACTAGCAAAGATTGCTGACACGTGTCGACGCTACGATGTACTGCTTATTTTAGACGAAATTGCTACAGGATTTGGGCGAACTGGCAGCATGTTTGCCTGTGAACAGGCTGATGTGATCCCCGATATTATGACCCTTTCTAAGGCACTTACTGGAGGAACTATGGCGTTGGCGGCAACGGTCGCAACGGACCGGGTTTATGACGCATTCCTTTCTGATGATCCCAGTAAGGGGTTCATGCACGGGCCAACCTACACGGGTAATGCACTCGCCTGCGCAGCGGCAAACGCATCTATGGATCTATTTGAGCAAGAAGACCGATTGGGCCAAGTCGCACTAATCGAACGGCAATTAACGTCAGAGCTTGCCGATTGCTCCTCTTTAGCCGGTGTCACTGATGTCCGGGTCAAAGGTGCGATTGGTGTAGTACAACTAGACCGTATACCTGATTTAAATGCGATGCGTCGGCGGTTCGTTGCTGAAGGGGTTTGGGTGCGGCCCTTCGGTGATTTCGTTTACTTAATGCCGCCGTTGGTCATAGGGGCTCAGGATCTTACTTTCCTAACAAAGGCAGTGCGAACCGTGCTGGCTGAGTGGGTCGCAGAGCGGTAACTAAATTTTCGGTTCGCCGTCGGCCTCAAAGGCAAGCGATGCAGAATTGATGCAATAACGAAGTCCCGTCGGCTCTGGCCCGTCAGGAAAGACGTGTCCCAAATGACTGTCACAGCGTGAGCAAACGACTTCGGTCCGTCGCGAGAAAAAACTGTTGTCTTCATGCTCATCTACCGCTTCGTCGGCGATGGGGCTAGTGTAACTCGGCCATCCGGTGCCGGAGTCGAATTTCGTGTCGGAGGAAAATAAAGGTTGGTCGCAGCAGATACATTTATAGATGCCCTTGTCTTTGCAATCGTGAAACGCGCCGGTAAAAGCGCGTTCGGTGCCTGCCTCTCGGGTAACGTGGTATTGCTCTGGGGTTAGTTGTGTCTGCCATTCTTTATCGGATTTAACAATTTTCACGGCCATCGAATTTCTCCTGAATTTTATTTATGATTATAACGGCTCATGCGTTTTTCAAGTGCTTGTAGTTAGGTCTTACGTCAACCTAATTTTCCCAAGTCACATAGCGTTTGTTTTAGGTAATCGTGTGCTGTTCCGAGAAAATCTTCCGCTCTTGCAGGATTTTTCACAATTTCGTCATCGGATTGGCTTAAGAAAGATCTGACTATTGCTTGCGAGAGAACAGTATTTCATTATTCAATATGGTAACGCCACCTTGTTAGATGGATAGAAAAGCAAAATACGGAATGAGCGACGGATCGGAAGCTGAATTCGATCGTGCGATGGCGCATTTTGAGGCGGGTGATTGCACCGCTGCAGAAATGACGTGCCGCGCTTTGCTCGACAGCGAGCCAAATTTAGTTGATGGCCACCATCTGTTGGGGGCTGTTCTATTGCAGGCAGGTCGACCAGAAGACGCTATCAAGGCTCTCACTGTGGCTGCTGAACTAGCTCCGAAAGAGCCGGAAATATTGGGTAACCTGGCGGTAGCTTATGAGGCTTCTGGCGCGTCTCAGCAGGCTGCAAACGTCTATCGAACAGCTATCAATTTAGACCCTGCCGACCCTCATTTGAGAGCAGCGTTCGCGGCAGTGTCGCAGAGACTTGGTGAGCATGAAGCGGCGGTGGTTGGATTCCGGAAGGCCATTGATCTCGGTGAAGTAACGGCCGAAAACCTCTACGGATTGGCGCTGGCGGAAAAAGTGATTGGGCGACTCGAAGATGCCATCGTGTCCTGCCGGCGACTCATTGAACAAGTGCCTGAACATGCGGAAGGATTGCACCTCCAGGCAATATGTCTTTCGGAAAAAGGAAATTATGAAGGTGCTGCGCAAAGTTTTGACAAATTGATTGCTCTCGAGCCAGGCTTCTCCGGCGCGCATGGAAACTATGCTGTGATTTTAACTAAACTTAATCGACGGCCCGAAGCTCACGCTGCATTTGAGTTGGCAGTAAAGGCGCCTGACGTTGATGCGGATTGTTTGCTGAACTTTGCGATGATGCTAGAGGAAGATAAACAAGAGGAGCGTGCTTACGAGTTTTATCGTCGTGCATTCAAGCTTGAGGAGAGTTCTGCTGTGGTTTGTGAATGCCTGGCGAAGCAGGCAATGCGGTTAGACAAAAATGCGGAAGTAGCCGAGATTTTTACTGATCTTACGTTACGCCAGCCATCCTTACCGTTCGTGTGGTTTTATCTTGGTCAAGCTCTTCTTGCGGAAGGCCAAGTGGAATTAGCGCGGCAAGCCATGGACCGATATTTGTCTTTGGAGCCGGATGATAAGCTCGGCAGTCAATTGGTGCTTGGTGCCGGCGGCGCTATTCCGTTGCCTGAAGGACCCGGCGAAGCATACCTGCGAAATTTCTACCGTATTCGTGCAGACCATTGGGACGAAACAGTGTTGGATTCTTATAACGGTCACGATATTTTAATGCGTTCCCTTAAAATATGTCTATCAGGTAGACCTGTGACGACGCGGTTGCTGGATGCAGGTTGCGGTACTGGTAGTCTTGGCGTGCGAATGAAGCCCTTAGTAGGCTCGTTGGATGGTGTCGATATTTCCCCTCATATGGTTAGCAAAGCGAGGGAAAAGAACGTTTATGATAGCCTGGAAACTGGGAACCTATTTAATTTTTTGGTGGCTCGAAAGAATAAGTATGACATTATCGTCGCTGCGGCTATTTTATTCCATTTTCGTGACCTCACGGCGGCCCTGAAACTAATTTTTACAGCGTTGCGGCCGTCGGGAGAGGTAATTTTCACGCTATTTAAGAATACCGTGAACGATCTACGCCTGAATGACCAAGGTTTTTTCGAACATAGTTCCGGAGAAATCGAGGCGTGCATTACGGAAGCAGGCCTACAATTGGTAGATCTATATGAGGCGGTGCATGAGTATAATTTTGATGATGAGCCGCGTCCCTGTTTCTGTGTGCGCTGCGTAAGGAGTTAGCTTGAGGGATAAGGCATCGCCGGCATCCTTCCAGGCGAGGATGGCATAGGCTTACGCTGTCCAAGGCAAGGCCTTGATCAGTGAAGATAAAAACGAATATAAGCGGAAGACTATCGGGCCATATTGCTATGTAGTGAGCTGTTGTAAAAGCCGAGCATTATTGCGTTGGTAATTTACAAGACGAAGAGCCAAGTTCACCGAAATCCGCGACAATGTCTGCGCCAACAGGGGCCGGAATTGGCCCTGTAGCGGCGCCAGTGCTGATCCAGTCACCCGCTTTTAGTTCCATGCCGCGTGCCGCGAGCTTGTTTGCGAGCCAACATATAGAGTTAAGCGGATTATCGAGCACATGAGCCCCGGTAGATTCTTTGATCACCTCGCCGTTAACTATGTGTTTTACCCTATGATTTGGTAGATCAAACTTTCGCCAGTCTGCCATGCCTTCGGCAAAGACAAAAGAGTAATTGCCGGCGAAATCCATAGTCGACCCCGGGCGCCCGAGGTCGGGCCGGGTTTTGAACCGCATGCCAGTCACCTCGATAGCAGGGTGCATGGTTGCGATGGCGTCGGCCCCTTGTTCCATTGTGTAGGGTGCATTGGATAACGGTAAGTCTTTGCCTAGAATGACGGCAAACTCACACTCGATGCCACCAACAGTCGGCATGCCAGCTTCATATACATGACCTGATTCTTGGACGAATTCGGCGAAAATTGGGCCGTATGCTGGCTCGGTTACGCCGGCCTTCTCTTGCAACGCTTTATTAGTAAGAGCGACCTTCCAGCCTACATAAGTCAGGTCCGGGTGTTTCAGCATCACTTCCTGTATCAACAGTGCTTCTTCAGGTGAGGACGCTTTGCAATCATCCGGAATATCATCTAGTAGCTCGTTGTTGAGATGCGCTGCTACTAAAATCTCTGCAGCTTTATTGGCGTTGACCATAGTTTTTCTCCCCATTATGACGGTTGTAAGTAGGTCTAATTATTTGCCGTCTGTCCCCATTCAAAGGACCGAACTAAATCGTCAATAAAATTTGCCGCGCGTTTGGCTTCCTTTGCTAATGCCCGGCCTCGTAGTTGGATAATAGTGTTTTTCCGCTCCATGAAATAAAGCCCGTGCCACAGGTGGTTCTTATTACTAGGCTTGGCAATCAGCCACTGTACTTCCAGACCCTTCATCCCCGCAGTTTTTGCCACCTTATAATCGCCCTTGGTGAGACGTTTGGCATTTTTGAGGTGGTGTCTCGTCATTGCACGCACCTGATCGAATAGATGGCGTAAGGGTTCATCGCCTTTCGTATAGATGACGATATTGGCAAAAACAGCGCTCTTTCCTAGCCAAGCGGCGTATTTGGCTTGTACATGGCGCGAATTTTTCCCAGCCTGTTTCGCGTTGACCCGTTTAAACTTACCGAGATGGGCGGGAAATACGAAACCCGTTTGCGCGTGTCGCAATCCATAATCCCTATACCGAGGAATCAGTGGACTATTCCGGTCTTGGCGAATCTTTCGAGCCCAACTTTCCTGGCGGGAAATTTCATCTGCATCACCCCCGGTCTTATATAGGGCATGGGCAGAGGCTTCGAGTAATTGTCCCCTTAGTTGCGGCAATGGGCTGATCTCATCGGAAAATGCTAGTCCTCGTTTTGCCGCTTCTCTCGCTTTTCCATGTTGCCCCTTGAGAATAAGAATTTCCGCCAATTGGGCGTTATTGATGGCAGCCGGAATCCCTGGAGGCGCATCCTTCAACGCTTTCTCCAAAAAGCCTTGTGATTTCGTTAAATCACCGAGATCGCGAGCTATTTCGCTTTTGCTCATTAGTTTCGACCAAGTTTCTCTCTCTGCTGCGAGTGCTGGGGCAACAAAAACGGTCACCCCAACCAGTAAAGAAAATAACTGTTGTAGGCAGTATGCAGACATTAAGCGCTGCAGGTAAGCAAACATTGTCCCAATGGGCCGAAATCAGCAGCGAGTTCGCAATTTTGCGGGACCGGGTGCATGCCTGTGCAGCTTCCCGTCGTAATAAACTGGTCTTCCTCAAGGATAATGCCGTCGTGTGAAAGCCGATTAACCAACCACACAAGCGAAGTGACCGGGTGACCGAGTACGTTTTTGCCACTCCCTGATACAGCCTGCTCTCCGTCAACAGTAAGTGAAATCGGTTGGTTGATGATATCGAGTGTGTGCCAGTCTTTTTTGCCGGTGCCAGTGACGAAGGCGTAGTTACCGCAATGGTCTGCAATTACTGCTCGAGCGCCGACACCAAGCGCACCATCGACGCGAACATGAACTACTTCGATAGCTGGATGCACGGAGGCGACAGCTTCTGTAACATCGGCGGTGGTATATTCTTCAGCTCGAGGGACGAATGTAGCGCCCATTTTAAAGGCGTATTCACACTCAATTCGGCGCAAACAATATTCTGGTGATTTCATTATTTCACAGCATTCGAACGTAGCGTTTTCGAATAAGGGGCCGTAGGCGGGCTCGTCGGTCTTCATCATTTCCATTGCGGCGTCTGCGGTGAAGGCCGCTTTCCAGCCTATTATTTTTTCACCATACCCGCTCGCAACCGCACGTTGCACTTCGTAGGCCTCCTCGACGTTTGCTGGGTACTCGTCCAAAGTGATGATACTATCCGCTTTACGAGCTTCGATTAGTTTCTTCGCGGTTGATGCGATATCCAATGTTTTTATTCCTTTTAGTTTTGTATTTTCGTTTATTTCTCTCACGAAACGGCTTGTGACGGAATACTGCGCGCTTCATTTTGCTCTTATTCTATTCTGTCGCAGCTTCGTGTTACGAGATAATAATATCTGCGGCTTGGCATAATAACTCCGCTAAATAGTCGAATTCCTATTTTAAGAGCACCAATTCCATGCTTTCGAGATCGAATTATTCTCGATAAAGTCAAAAAGTTCCTATTGTGGCAAGTCAGCCTGCACCTTGCCCTAATCTCCACGGCTTTCTTGGATTGTGCTACGCTGAGAAATCGCATTGCGATAATTTAGGGATACTTCGTGAAGTTTAGTGTCTTTTGCTCTTAATTTTCCATGGTTCCAAAATATGGAAGGGTTACAAGTAAAAAGGGTACTAAAAATTTTAACATACCTTCAATAAAACTATCAAAAAGCTATAGCCTCAGGTTAGGTTTGCGCAAGCCCGTTGGATGCGGGCGCAGCAATCTTCCACGACGTCGGTTGCTGCGGCGTAGGAAAGTCTAAAGAATGGTTCCAGTCCGAATGCGGCGCCATGGACAATGCCGACGCCTTCGGTCTCCAGAATATAGCTGCAGAAATCCTCGTCATTCTTAATCACATTGCCGTCCGGCGTTTTCTTGCCAACGCAGCCGGCCACCGATGGGTAGACGTAGAAGGCGCCTTCCGGCGTTGGGCAGTCGAGCCCAGGTGCTTGGTTGAGCATAGAAACGACGATATCGCGCCTTTCCTTAAAGATATCGACCCAGCCCTTGAGAAAGCCTTGATCTCCTTCAAGTGCCGTCACCGCAGCCCATTGGCTGATGATCGAGGTCCCGGTGCAAGCCTGGGACTGCACCATATTCATGGCACTGATAAGTTCGGCCGGTCCGCTGCCATATCCGACTCGCCAGCCGGTCATGCTGTAACCTTTGGAACACCCATTTAGAATTAATGTACGTCTCTTCAGCTCTGGCGCGACCTGAACAATGGTAGCGAACTTGAAGCCGTCATAGATAATGTGTTCATAGATATCATCAGTGAATACCATGATATTCGGGTGTTTGGCGAGCACCTCCGCAAGCGCCTTCAAGTCGTCGGCAGAATAGGCTGCACCTGTAGGGTTCGACGGACTATTGAGCATTAGCCATTTGGTTCTCGGTGTGATTGCCTTTTCAAGCTTCTCCGGTGTTATCTTGAAATTATCTTCCAGACCACAATCGACTACCACCGGTTCGCCGTCACAGAGCAAAACTATATCGGTGTAGCTGACCCAGTAGGGAGCTGGAATTATGACTTCGTCACCGGCACTCAATGTCGCCATCATGGCATTGAAAATAACCTGCTTGCCTCCAACGGTGACGCAAATCTCATCAATAGAATAATCCAGGCTGTTATCACGTTTAAACTTGGCCGAAATCGCCTCGCGTAGCTCGGGGATGCCAGCCGGCGGCGGATATTTTGTGTCGCCACGGGCTAACGCGTCGATTGCCGCCTGTTTGATATGCTCTGGCGTGTCGAAATCTGGCTCCCCGGCAGCAAGGCTAATTACATTATGCCCTGCCCGTTTAAGGTCATTAGCCTTAGTATTTATAGCAATAGTTGGCGATGGCTTGATTCGTCCTAGGCGTTGAGCGAGAAGCGACATGGTAGGTCTCCAAACCAGGTTCTGAAGATTAATAATCGCGGGACCCTACGCCTATGTTGAGGCTCGTTCAACGGCCTTTATGCAGGTAATGTACGATTGACCCACAGATTTATGTCAACGTATGGTAGCGGTGAAATTGAAGGAAGAAAAATGCCTAAAATATTGAGTGATGTCGAGGTCGAGGCGTATAAACGGAATGGCTTCCATTTCCCTGTCCGGGTCATGAGCGTAGAAAAAGCTCAAGGCTATCGCCGGTCGCTTGAAGCTTTTGAATCTAGCCAGCCCGGCAATATCCGCAATCAGATAAAAACCAAAATGCATCTGGTGCTTACCTGGATTTACGAAATGGTTTCAAATCCGGGAATTTTAGACGCGGTGGAAGATGTTCTTGGGCCTAATATTTTGTGTTGGAATGCGACCTTCTTTACAAAAGAAGCAAATGATCCAGGTCATGTTACGTGGCATCAGGACGCGACCTACTGGGGTATGGATTCGCAGGACATTTGCAGTGCTTGGATTGCGTTATCTCCATCGACTGTGGAAAGTGGTGCCATGCAAGTTATGCCGGGCACGCATCATTCGGAGATACTTGAACATGAGGATACGTTTGATAAACATAATCTACTGACTCGCGGACAAAAGCTTGCTAAAGACCCTGATGAGTCTAAGGCGGTTAGCCTTGTGCTTCAGCCGGGTGAGCTTTCTCTCCATCACGTTGCGCTTGTCCATGGTTCGAAGCCTAACCGAACAAATGACCGGCGCATTGGCCTCGCCATTCGCTATGTAGCACCGCATGTAAAACAGACCGGTGACATCCAAGATAGTGCGATGCTCGTGCGTGGGAAAGATCGCTTCGGCAATTTTACAGCAGAGAAACCGCCCGCTTCAGATATGGATGCCGAGGCGTTAGCGTTTCATAGTCAAGTACTCGAGAATTTAGCGAAAGTGAAGTTTGCGGGTACCGATCACAGTTACAAAGACGCCGTTTAAATGGTCCGCAAAAAAGGGTGGTAATCTTCTAGCGGAACCGCGACCAAACCGTCATGAACATTTCGGTAACACTCCTCATCCTGCTCTCGGCATTTATGCACGCATCGTGGAATGCGTTCGTTAAACGTGCACCTGACAAGGTGGCCATGGCGACTTTAGTTTATGGAGCTGGCTTGGTTGTAGCCATTCCCGGTGTTTTTTATTTTCCGCTTCCCAATAAAGAAATTTGGCAACTCATCGCGATCCATTCCGGCTGTCATGTGATTTATAAGTTGGCACTAGTCGCCATGTATGAAGAAGGCGATCTCAGCCAAGTTTATCCGGCAACTAGAGGCATTGCGCCACTTATAACAACGCTCATAGCAATACCAACGATTGGCGATATACCGAATGCCCAGCAGATGGCAGGTATCAGTTTGATTAGCGTTGGCTTGCTGTTTTTTGTTTTTGAACCGGGTGTATTTACGAAAAAGGGATCAAAACCGTTACTTATCGCTGCGGTTGCAGGTTTGATGATGAGTATCTATACAATCGCCGATGCAGTAGCTATGCGGACACCAGGTTTTAGGTTTTCCTTCATTAGCTGGATATTTCTGTTAGATGCTTTGACGATGTTCGCAATCGCCTACTGGAGAAGAGGTAGACGTCTTGGTAGCTTATTGGCAGATCAGTGGAAAGTTGGTTTGGGCTGCGGCGT
The DNA here is from genome assembly GCA_002724395.1 of Rhodospirillaceae bacterium. GTDB lineage: Bacteria > Pseudomonadota > Alphaproteobacteria > UBA8366 > UBA8366. Next base: position 88,582 of record PBOR01000015.1, read on the forward strand.
CGCGGCATTTTTAAACTTTGGTATCATCCTATGGGTGCTGAGTTTTGCCACCGTTGGTAATGTGGCAGCGCTCAGAGAAACCAGTGTGGTTTTTGCTGCTATTATCGGCATGTTTTTTATGAGCGAAGCATTTGGGCTTCGTCGGGTGTTGGCCGCAGTTGTTATCACGTTTGGCATTATTTCGATGAATTGGGTATTTTAAGCTAGCGGGCGTTCTTTCTTGCTGTTTGGCTGTTCTCCGCGTTTAGCTCTTTCTGCGACCCAGCCGTGAATATATTTTTCCACCTGTGGGTCACCTGAGGTTTCGATTTCCTGCGTCGGGCCACTCCAAGAAATTAGGCCGTTATGAACCATGGCGGCATAATCTGAGATGACCAATGCGCTATCGATATCATTGGTAATGGATATAACCGTAGTATTTAGCTCCTCGGTAATATCTGCAATAAGATGGCTAATGCCTTTGCTGAGAATTGGGTCAAGGCCTGCGGTTGGTTCGTCGAGCAAAAGAATTTGTGGGTTGCCGGCAATTGCGCGTGCCAACGCAACACGTTTCTGCATTCCACCGGACAAATCTGCAGGCATAAGGTCTGCCACGCCCGATCCCATATTGACCAGAGAGAGTTTCTGCAGCGCCAGTTGTCTCCCTTCCGCCGGCGTGCACACTTTTGTTTGCATCAGCCGGAAGACGATATTTTCCCAAACAGTCATGCTGTCGAATAAAGCTGAGCGCTGAAAAAGCATGCCAATTTTATTTAGAAAATATGATGATTTATTCGTCTCATGACTATTTGCGACCGCACCGTCAACAAGGACGTTGCCCGCATCCACGTCCAAAAGGCCAAGAATACATTTAAGGAGTACTGATTTTCCGCTGCCCGATGAACCTAAAAGGACCCAGGCTTCCCCGTCACGAATCTCCAGATCTACACCTTTGAGAATTTGTGTGCCATCAAAAGATTTGTGGAGATTTCGGACTTCAATTTTAACTTTGTCATTCATAGCATGCAAAAACTTTGCGATTTTGCTCATCCTGTCAACTATTCACGCCAACTTACTGCGGAACGATGCCCGATTGTGGCCATATTTTATCGCGAAATCGCCGCAAAGCCTCCCTTAAGCAGCCCTATTGAAACGCTTTTATGATTCAAGAGTGAAAATGTTTGAAGGAGTTCTGAGCAATGGTCTCGTATTCGCATAACTCAATTTTTGAGCCGCGTACTGTTAAAGGGCGAATCGTCCGTGACCTCTTATTATTGGCCGCTGGTGCTATTATTTTCGTCGCTGTTGCCATTGTTTGTTTGATGATATCGGTCGCTGAGGCCGCGCCTCTCTCGAAAAAGGGGTATAATCCAGGCGGCGGATTGTTCTTAGAGCTGGGCACTGGTTCGACCTTGAGCACACCGGCACCGGAACTGAAAACCGATGTAAAGGTAAATGTAACCGGCAACATCGCCCGCATCACAGTGGCGCAAACATTCATTAATCCCGCACAGGCCTGGATAGAGGGCGTTTATGTTTTCCCGATATCGGATAAAGGCGCGGTTGACCATTTGGTGATGAAGATAGATGACCAAGTGGTTGAAGGTACTGTGCAGGAGCGCCATGTGGCTAAACGCCAATATCAATCGGCAAAACGCGCGGGCCGTCAGGCAAGCCTGGTAGAACAAGAGCGCCCAAACATTTTCACTATATCCGTCGCAAATATTCCGCCAAAGGCTGAAATCACTGTCGAGATTACTTATCAAGAGGCTTTGCCGATGGAAAATGGAACCTTAGCGCTCAGACTTCCGCAAGTTTTGACCCAGCGTTACGTGCCAGGTACAACGCAGGTGGTCGGACTTGGCGGTGCCGGCTGGGGTATCAATACGAGCGGAGTACCTGATGCGGAACGAATTACGCCGCCAGTACGTGATCTATCGTTGTTGCCAGAAAATCCGCTGTCATTGCAAGTTCTACTCGACCCCGGCATGCCTCTGGCCGGTCTCAAGAGTCGTTATCACCAAGTCTCTGTCCAGGAACTGGCGCCTGCGTATTATCAAGTAAAATTGCGCAAAGGCTCTGTCCCGGCGGACCGGGATTTTGTGCTTGAATGGCAACCGGAGCCAGGTGATGCGCCAAAAGTAGCTTTATTTGCTGAAGAGAAGGATGGCGCCACATATCTGTTGGCAATGATCGTTCCGCCTAAATCTAGCGGTGCGGTAAAAGAAATTGTCATGCCGCGCGAGGTTGTCTTCATAATAGATACGTCTGGCTCGATGCATGGCGAATCGATCAAGGAAGCCGCCCAAGCGCTGCGCTACGCGCTCGGTAAGTTGACACCGCAGGACAGCTTCAACATCATTGCTTTTTCCGACCAAGCTGTGTTGTTATTCGGCAAGCCAAAAAAGGCCAACGAGAAAGCGCGTAACGAAGCCAAACGCTTTGTCGACCGTCTCACCGCAGCGGGAGGCACCGAACTTTCAAGAGCGCTGGAGGCGGCTCTGGATGATACTGTCGATTCAGGGCGTCTTCGCCAAATTGTATTGTTAACAGACGGGGCCGTGGGAAATGAAGCGGCCCTTTTTCGTTTAATCCGGCGCAGTATCGGCGATTCCCGCCTCTTCACCATCGGGATCGGCAGTGCGCCGAACAGTTATTTCATGAACCGTGCGGCCCGGTTTGGGCGTGGCAGTTTTACCTTTATCGGCAAGACGAGCGAGGTTGCTGAACGGATGTCCAAATTGTTAGCAAAACTTAGCAAGCCGGTTTTGACAGACTTGGAAGCGCAATTTCGGAATAACCTCGTGGTCGATACGTTACCGGGCACACTGCCTGATCTTTATAGCGGCGAGCCGATCGTTTTCTCGGCTAAGCTGCCTAAGGGCGCAAAAGCAAAAGGAATGATCGATGTAAGTGGTCGTCTGCTAGATGTGAACTGGACCGAAAGCTTGGATATGAGCACCGCGATCCAAGGGACGGGAATTGCCAAACTTTGGGCGAAAAGGAAAGTCGACACGTTGATGGAGGGGCTGCGGGACGGCAAGGATATGGAACAGGTGCGCATTGCGGTGGTCGATGTGGCCGTCACCCATCAAGTGACTAGCCCTTATACGAGCCTTGTTGCGGTGGCCAAAAATGTGAGCCGGCCTCAGGGCGAGAAAATGACCCGCCAGGCTGTGCCGGGAAATCCCCCGGCAGGTTGGACGCCGCCATCCGGTGCAAACCAGCAGCATGGAAGCCCATTGCAGAAGACCCAAGCACCTAATTTGGCACTCAATGCGCCGGCTCAGCTTGCTATGGCGCCATCAGCCCAAGTCACGGTTGGTCTCTGGGCCCAAGGGGCGACGCGGGCTATCCTGCAAGCAGCAATCGGCCTGTTTGCTTTACTCATGGCGCTCGGGCTTTGGTTCTTGCGGCGTCGGATCGCATAGTAAGAGCCGGGGTCTTCGATGATCACTAAATACCTCCTCCCCACTGTGGTCGGACTACTCGTACTCTTCGGGGTATGGCAACTCGGCCAAGCGGGCTGGATTCATGCCAAGGCGTCGCTTGCCTACTATTTGATCGAACGAGCCTGGGAGGACGTAAAGAAAGGTGAAAGCCATGCGCGTCCGTGGCCCTGGGCCGACACATGGCCCGTGGCGCGGCTTTTGGTGCCGAATCACGATATCGATCAATTTGTGTTGTTTGGCGCCAGCGACCGCACGATTGCCTTTGGTCCCGGGCATATGAGCGGCACGGCGCTGCCCGGTGCCCGTGGCACCACTCTCATCGTCGGTCATCGGGACACGCATTTCCGGTTTCTGGCTGAGCTCAGTTTGGGGGAACGGTTATTCGTTACTGATCGTGACGGCAGGCGGCATGCCTTCAGTGTTTCAGATACAAAAATTATTGATTCCAGAACGACCAAGTTACAATTAGGCGATGCACCGAGCTTAGTGTTGATGACCTGCTATCCGTTCGATGCGGTGGTGCCTGGTGGGCCGCTGCGTTATTTGGTTTTCGCAGAAGAATTGGCGCAGTAAATTCCTATCGCAATCAATGCGGCACCGACCCCGTGATAGGCGTGCAATGTCTCTCCTAAAAACAAAATACCCAATGTAGCAGCAAAGACCGGTACCAGGTGCTGGAAATGCCCAGCTGCGCTGGGCCCAACAGAGTCTATAGACCGGTTAAACAACACTAAAGCGATCAGGGTCGGAAACAGCCCGATATAGGCGGCGGCGAATAAATTTATAGCGTTAGTTGGGAGGATTGTTGCTGTTACCGCTTGCCAAATGAAAAATGGTAGTAGTGCCGCAACAGCGCAAATCAATATACATGCAAGAAAGAGGTTGGGACACACTGTGTCCGGGCGGTTTTTGACCAAGACCGAATAGTAACACCAACAAATCATAGCGCCGATGGCCATCAAGTCACCTGTGGTTAAATCTAGTGAGGCCAGCACATTTAAGTCGCCACGGATGAGGACAATGCCAACACCGATAAATGAAACCACTACGCCCAAAGCTTGCCGAGCGGCGAACCTGTCTCCGAGCATGAAATACGCGATGATAGGTACTACAGCCGGTGTCAATGACATGGCAATAGCGCCATTCACCGCTGTAGTGGTTTGGAGAGCAGAATAAAGGTTGAAGTTAAACAGTGCTGTGCCGATGAGCCCGGCCGGCCCAATGATAACCCAATGAGTTTTGAGTGTAAGCCATAGTTGTCGCCAAGTGGACCGAATGAATAGCAGCATAAAGGTAAGTGCTATGCCATTCCGATAGAAGGCTAGTGTTTCAGCGGAGAAATCGGCGTGGATATATCGGCCTACGGCGATATTGCTGCCCCACAAAGCGGCGCACAAAATCAGCAGCATATAGGCGGCGGCAGGGCGAATAGTTTTCTTATCAGCCATGGCGAGGGAAGGTAGACCGGGCTAAGACTGGCGGCAACCATTCGATTAAAGCTTGATCTTCTTTATATTCAAGTTAACTATTCTGCTCATGGCTCGATTAGAGGATATTCCTGCAGGCGAACGGGAGATGCTAAAGAAGCTACCCCTGCCCGAATTCGATTGGACGCCGTTTGTCAAACTCGAGAAGTCGTTAACTGAGTGCCGCATATCGTTGTTGTCGACGGCGGCGATCCAGAAGCGTGACGACAAATTATTCTGGCGCGGTGCGGTGGATTACCGAATGATCCCTGGTGACGTGGACCATGGTGATGTCGTTATGTCCCATTCATCGGTCAATTTTGATCGGTCCGGTTTTCAGCAGGATTTGAATGTTTGTTTCCCACTCGGCCGCCTGCACGAGTTGGCGGATGACGGCACTATCGGATCCGTGGGGTCGTTTCATTTTTCCGTCATTGGTGGCTCGGAGCCAGAAAAACTTGAAGACAGCGCTCGCGAAATTGCACGAATTTTAAAGCAAGACCGCGTCGATGTATTGTTTCTGGTGCCTATATGACCTAAATGCACACGCGCCGTTGGCGGGCTAGCCCATTATTTTGAACAAGAAGGCATCACCACGACCCAGATTTCTTTGGTGCGACTGCATTCCGAGAACATCAAACCTCCTCGGGCGCTTTGGGTGCCGTTTGAACTGGGCAGGCCCTTGGGAGTGCCGAACGATGCAGAATTTCAGCATAAAGTGATTGCCTCTGCTTTCGATCTGTTAGAACGCGATGCGGGTCCCGTGCTGGAGGACTTTCCGGAAGACGTGCCCGGCGGTACGCCCAGCGTAGATGAGTTCGAAATGGCGGGGCAAGTTTGTCCTATCGATCTACCACCACCGGTGTCCGGCGACAGTGATATCATGCAAGCGTTGGAAGCCGAAATTGGTCGTCTTGCGCCGTGGTACGAAATGGCGGTTAATGCACGTGGCCGCACCACGGTGGGTATCAGTGAGGTGGAAATTCCGGATGCCGCTCGGTTTGTGGTCGGGATGACGCAGGAGAAGGCGCCGGAAATTCCGCGCGATGATCTCGAGCGTGGCCCGTGCCTCAAAGTCTGTTCTGAAGATTTAAAAGCTTTCTATTCCGAAGCTATTTCTGCGCAACCCGGCATGTCCACAAGCCTTGCGGTTGAAAACTGGCTGTGGAACAAAACGGTGCTTGGCAAGGTGCTGTGGCAATTGCGCGATGCCGGGCTCGAAAGCGATGATGAATTTACTCGTTACCACGCTCAGCGCTCGCTCGTGCCCGACCGGCAAATTCATTTGCGCGAAGAAAATCCTCGTGTGTTCGAAAGTTTTTCCCTGCAGCGGAAATAAACACCGCAGTGCTGGCAATCACAGGGTTGCCCACCTTATATTCAATCCATGACTGAGAAACCCGATCTATCCGATGCGCAAGCACCGTTTCTGTCGCCCTGGACGCCTGAGAAGCGCTATGAACGGCCGCTCTCTGAAGGAGGGATTCCATTTAAATTGGCGAGCGAGTATGAGCCTGCCGGCGATCAACCGCAGGCCATCGCGCAGCTGGTACAGGGGATTGAAGCAGGCGAGCGCGACCAAGTGCTGTTGGGTGTGACCGGATCGGGTAAGACTTTCACCGTTGCGCAAGTCATCCAAAAGGTGCAGCGCCCGACGGTTGTTTTAGCGCCGAACAAGACTTTAGCGGCCCAATTATACGGCGAGATGAAGAGCTTCTTCCCGGATAATGCGGTCGAGTATTTCGTCTCTTACTATGATTATTATCAGCCTGAAGCCTACGTACCGCGCTCGGATACATATATCGAGAAGGACTCCTCGATTAATGAGCAAATTGACCGGATGCGGCATGCCGCGACACGGTCGTTGCTGGAACGCGACGATGTCATCATCGTTGCGTCCGTTTCCTGCATTTACGGTATTGGCTCTGTGGAGACCTATTCTGAAATGGTGGTGCCACTTAAAGTAGGTCAGCAGATAAACCCTCGCGAAGTGTTGAAGGAATTTGTCGCACTACAATATCGGCGCAATGACGGTACCTTCTATCGTGGCTCCTTCCGGGTTCGCGGCGATACAGTCGAAATTTTTCCGGCGCACTTCGAAGACCGAGCTTGGCGGATTTCCTTTTTTGGTGATGAGATCGAGGCTATTCACGAGTTTGATCCGTTGACCGGCAAAAAAATAGATGCGCTCGAACAAGTACGTATCTACGCCAACAGCCACTATGTGACACCTCGCCCAACACTCAATCAGGCGATGAAGGGCATCAAACTTGAACTCCAAAAACGGCTTGATGAGCTAAATGGCTTGACCAAATTGTTGGAGGCGCAACGGCTGGAACAACGCACAATCTTTGATCTGGAAATGATGGAAGCAACCGGTGCGTGTGCGGGCATCGAGAATTATTCTCGTTATTTGACTGGTCGTCGCCCCGGTGAGCCGCCGCCAACTTTGTTCGAATATATTCCCGACAATGCATTGATTATGGTCGATGAAAGCCATGTCACCGTACCGCAAATAGGCGGCATGTTTCGCGGCGATTATAACCGCAAGTCTACACTAGCGGAATATGGGTTTCGCCTACCGTCTTGTGTCGACAATCGACCGCTTAAATTTGAAGAATGGGAAGCAATGCGGCCCCAAACAATTTTTGTTTCGGCGACGCCAGGCCCTTGGGAGCTGGAGCGCACAGGTGGCGTCATTGTAGAGCAAGTGGTGCGTCCCACTGGGTTGATTGATCCTATTTGTATTGTGCGCCCGACGGAGATGCAGGTCGATGATTTAATGGCGGAGTGCAAGGCGTGCACAGAAAAGCGAGAGCGTGTGCTGGTGACAACGCTGACTAAGCGCATGGCCGAAGATTTGACCGATTACATGTCTGAGGCGGGGCTCAAGGTTCGATATCTCCATTCCGATGTTGATACGCTCGAGCGGATCGAGATTATACGTGATTTGCGGCTTGGTGTGTTTGATGTATTGATCGGCATCAACCTGTTGCGCGAGGGCCTCGACATCCCTGAGTGCGCTGTGGTCGCGATTTTAGATGCTGACAAGGAAGGATTTCTCCGATCACGTACATCGTTGGTCCAAACTATTGGCCGGGCTGCACGTAATTTAGACGGCCGGGTCCTTCTTTATGCAGATAGGATTACTGATTCCTTGGATTACGCTATTACTGAGACCAATCGTCGCCGCGCCCGGCAGGAAGAATACAACAAAAAGTACGGGATCACTCCGGAAAGTGTACGTAAACAGATCGGTGATATTCTCGGCAGCGTTTATGAAAAGGACCATCTGACTGTTGATACTGGTGACCCAGAACATTCTCATCTTATTGGGATGGATTTAAAAGCCTATATTGCTGAGTTAGAGAATCGCATGCGGGCTTCTGCCGCAGATTTGGAGTTTGAAGCAGCCGCCCGAATACGTGACGAAATTTCTCGTCTTGAAGTTTATGATCTTGATATGCCGGCGGATACGGTGCCGGTCGACCCCATCATTGCTGCCGAAATCAGGTCGGTATCTTTTGATATCGTGCCAAAAGGGCGCAACACGGCGAAAAAAGGAAAGAAGCGCCGGGTGACGCGTTAAGCCAAGCTTGCTCATATGGCCTTTTATTTTTTTAACATATGCAGGATCGATTCCTTGTTGAAGTTCGATCTGGCTTGTCTTGCTCGCTCGCTCTGTTTCTCCTGGCCCGCTATAGTGCATCAATATAAGTACAGAGAGGCTGGTTAATGAAAATAACTAAAATCCGAACGCATCCACTTTTTGCACCGATCAAGGAACCCTATTGGACCGCACAGGAATTAAGCAAGGGTGTTAGGGCAATTTTAACGGAAGTGGAAACTGACGAAGGGTTAGTCGGTTACTCTAAAATCCAGGGTGCTCCGCAAACTGATATCTGTGATTGGATTGCGCAATTTGCGGAGCTTGTTGTTGGTCGTGACCCACTTGAAACAACTGAAATTTGGGAATTTTTATTTGGTCTCACCTGTCCACGCCGGCGCGTGCCATATGCAGAAGATGGTTTGCCACCGCCTTTGCCGCGCAGCGCCCGACCTCAGACTACTGCGGCCCTGGCCGCTATTGATATAGCGCTTTGGGATATTAAGGGTAAGGCAGCGGGCATGCCCTTGTGGAAATTACTTGGCGGTTCGAATGAACCTATCTTGAGCTACTCCACCGGCGGATACTTTCGTGAAGGGCGCGAGATGCTAGCATGTGTCGATGAACTCGCGGGCTTCGTGGCCAAAGGTTACAAGGCGGTTAAATGCAAAATGGGTTTCGAGACGATGGAGGACGATCTTAAGCGCATTGCTGCGGTGCGTGATGCCATCGGGCCGGATACTAAGCTCATGCTTGATATGAATGCTTGCTATGACCTGCGCACCTGCATCGAGTTTGGTAATAGAGTGTCGGAAAACAACATAACCTGGATGGAAGAGCCGCTGCATTGGTATTTGCAGCCTCGTGATTATGCAAAATTAGCTGCTAATATTCCGGTCAATTTGGCTCACGGCGAACGTGAGCTAACACGCTTTACAATCCGTGATTTCATTGTTGGCGGTGGTATTAATTATGTACAGTTTGATTCTACGCGCCATTGTGGTTTAACTGAATGTTTGCGGGTTGCGCAAATTTGCGAGCAATACGGTGTTTTCATCGTGCCGCACCATGCCTCGGAACTGCATGGCCATGTGGCGGCAGCTTTTCCGAACGCGTCCTTCATGTTGGAAACCCATGGTGACCCGGAGCGTGACCCTGTTTGGCATCACCTTTTTAAAGAACGTGCGCAGGTTAAAGACAGTTACGTTCACCTCAATGAATTACCCGGCATCGGTATCGAGTTTGACTGGGATTTTGCGAAGACAATAGCGGCTTAAGCGCCCAAAACGGGGATTATAAGAATGAAGATTACTGAGGTTATAACGCACCCTATGAAGGTCCAATTAGAAACGTCTAGTTGGACGGCGCATGAAATTAGCAATGTTGCGACCTTGACATTATTTGAAGTTCGTACCGACGAAGGATTGGTAGGTTATGGCGAGGTGCAGGGTGGACCGCAAAAAATCATTTGCGAACTAGCGACGCAATATAGCGATTGTATTAAGGGTATGGATCCGCTCGCCCATTTGGACATTTGGGAGAAATTATTTGCTTCTACGTCGCCGCGCCCTGGTGGCCTGGGAGATTGGGACGGGCTGCCAGCGCCACTGCCGCGAGGCCAACGCCCTCAGGCGATGGCGGCTATTGGCGGCATAGATATTGCGCTTTGGGATATCAAAGGGAAGGCAGCGGGATTACCGATTTATAAGCTTTTAGGTGGGTCACGGACCAGTGTCTTTACCTATTCTACCGGGGGTTATTATGTAGAAGGTGCACCCATAGAAGCGTGCGCGGAGGAGTTCGCCCTTTATGTAGAAATGGGTTATCGGGCGGTTAAGGTTAAAACTGGCGCGCTTGGTCTTGAAAAGGAACTCGTGCGCATCAAAGCGGTGCGTGAGGCCATCGGGCCTGATGTTTTGCTAATGCTCGATATGAACGCGCCTTACGGCGTGAAAGATTGCATTAATTTTGCTAAGGCAGTGGAACCCTTTAATATTTTGTGGTTGGAAGAACCATTACACTGGCATTTACAGCCGGCAGATTATGTCCGTTTGGCGGAGGGATCACCGATACCTCTCGCTCATGGGGAACGGGAATGGACACGTTTTACGATTCGTGACTTTATCGACAGTGGTGCGCTTGGTTATGTCCAGTTCGATTCAACTCGCCATGCGGGATTCACAGAATCACTTCGTATAGCGCATCACGCCGAACAGCGAGGAGTTATGATTGCCCCTCATACTGCGCCGCAAATCCATGCCCATTTGGCATCGGCTTTCGGTGATGCAGCATTCGGTGCAGAATCCCATGGTGGTCATGATCGTCATCCGATACAGCACGGGCTTTATAGCGAATGCGCTCACGCACAGGCAGATGGTATGGTGCACTTAAATGATAATCCGGGATTTGGGTTCGAAATTGACTTTGGTTACGTGGACTCGGTGCGACTTTAAGCGGCTAGAGCATGACTTGGTGTTAGTAACCTTTTTTAATAGAAATGAGAGCCCAGCCGAGAGTGATTTCAAGTAAAGTTGATCCATTTATATTGGTTAAACGAATGACGGTTTGTAATTGGCTTTACAAAGATCAGAAACATTTTTGAAATAATGAAGTAGGTTGGCAGTTAGTGTTAAGGATGAGCTAACTTGATACTTATTTAATTGTGATGGGTAATTTGACCAATAGTTGCCGAGTCTGGCGCTGAGTGCGGGAAAGACCCACACCAAGCGACACCTCGTTCCAGTCTCTGAAGAGGCAAAAACTAGCCAAGTGCTTAAAGAAAAAAGGATTTTTTGATCCGCATGCGTGATGGAAGTTGTGCACAGCGCTCCTAGACCAATTTTAATCAGGAGTATAGTATTTTTTAATTAAACTGTAATAGAAATGCTCAAGTGCAAATCTTCTTTTGCCATATATTTCAGTATCTTAGTGTAATTGCTTAAAAAGTAGGCAATTATGTGAAGGTACTGCGATTCCAAGAGTCGACTCGGCGTGTCCGAGGATTTCAACAGAGTTATCCACATTATTGGTGGATATTATAATTTTTGTTTCGAATGGTGCCATTTGACCTAAAGAATAAAATTCGCATTCTTGGCGATTGACTAATTGCGTCGGTATTGAAAGGTTGGAAATATGAATCTTACCAAAGCTCGGAATTCCATTCCTATACCCGCTGACACGTTGCCGACATCTAATTTGGCCCGCGGTGTTGCTGTAATCGAAGCACAATTAGCGACATTGTCAGGAAGCCCGGGTGTTTATCGAATGCAGGATGCCAAAGGGGACGCTTTATATGTGGGAAAAGCGCGCAACTTAAAGAAACGCGTCGTCGCTTATACCAAACCGGTCCGACTACCCGTCCGGCTTCAACGGATGATCGCGCTGACTGCATCTATGGAGATAATCACTACTCATACAGAAGCTGAAGCACTTTTGCTAGAAGCAAACCTGATCAAAAAGCTTAAGCCTCGTTATAATGTTTTGCTGCGCGACGATAAATCCTTTCCCTATATTTTGATTACAGAGGGGCACGATTATGCACGAGTGGTGAAACACCGTGGCGCACGCGGAAAACCAGGACGGTACTTCGGACCTTTTGCATCTGCAGGAGCTGTCAATCGCACGATTACTACCTTGCAACGAGCGTTTTTGCTCCGCAATTGTTCTGACCATATTTTTGCGGCTCGTACCCGGCCTTGTTTGCAGTATCAAATAAAAAGGTGCGCCGCTCCGTGTGTTGGGAAGGTCCCTAAAGCCGATTACGCGGCATTGGTGGACCAAGCACATGAATTTCTTTCTGGGCGGTCGCGCTATATTCAAGAAATGTTGGGCGAACGGATGCAGGAAGCGAGTGAGGAACTCGATTTCGAACGAGCGGCTCAGATTCGCGACAGAATTCGCGCGCTTACCCAAGTTCAGGCGCGGCAGGATATAAATGTATCGGGTGTTGAGGATGCGGATGTTATTGCTGCTTCACAAGATAGTGGACAATGCTGCATACAAGTATTCTTTTTCCGTGGCGGACGGAACTACGGTAATAGGGCTTACTTTCCGAGCCATGACCGCAACGCAGATGAAGATGAAGTGCTAGCGGCATTTCTTGGCCAATTTTATGAGCGTAGCATTGCACCTAAGCTTATTTTATTGAGCCATACTTTGAACGAACAATCTCTCATTAGTGAGGCGCTAACTCTTCGAGCGGGTCACCGGGTTCACCTTGCGGTGCCCAGCAGAGGCGCGCGACGGAATTTAATTGACCATGCGAGTACTAACGCACGCGATGCTTTGGCGCGACGAATTGCAGAAAGTGTATCACAACGAGAATTGCTCAATGGGTTAGCGGAAAGACTGGGGCTCGAAGCATCGCCGGATCGCATTGAGGTCTATGATAACAGCCATATCCAAGGTGAAAATGCGGTAGGCGGTATGATTGTGTCCGGGCCGAAAGGTTTTGTGAAGAATGCTTATCGGAAATTCAATATTCGTTCTGAAGTGGCCGTCAAAAGTCGCTCCAAAAGTAGTAGTGGTGGCGATGATTACGAAATGATGCGCGAGGTTTTGACCCGTCGCTTTTCACGTACACTAAAAGAAGACCCTGATCGTAGTAGGATACAATGGCCCGACCTGGTTATTCTTGATGGCGGCAAAGGGCAATTATCGGTGGCAGAAAGTGTATTCGCTGATTTGGGGATAGATGATGTATCGCTTTTGGCTGTGTCTAAAGGACCGGACCGGAATGCCGGCCGGGAACAATTTCATATGATCGGCCGGCAGAGTTTTATGCTTCCGCCGCGCGATCCTGTGCTGCACTATTTGCAAAGGCTACGTGACGAGGCGCATCGTTTTGCAATCGGTTCTCACCGGGCACGTCGGAAGAAGGCCATTTCAGCATCTCCGTTAGATGAAATAGTGGGTATAGGCGCCAAGCGCAAAAAGGCACTTTTGATGCATTTTGGTTCTGCAAAGGCAATTTCTGAGGCTGGACTCGTTGACCTGGAGGCTGCGGAAGGAATAAGTAGGGGGGTTGCAGAGAAAATCTATGGCCATTTTCATAGCGATGGTTAAGTTGGGGCGACGCTGGAGCAGGAGGCCATGGTAACGAACCTCGCTAATTTACTAACCGTTTCGAGAATTCTCGTTATTGCTCCCCTAGTAGCATTTCTATATGTGGAAGGGAACATAGCACGTTGGCTCGCATGGGGCTTATTCACCTATGCCTGTCTGACAGATTTCTTCGATGGCTACATAGCGCGTTCGATGAATCAAATTTCGAATTTTGGCCGCTTTCTTGATCCGGTTGCAGATAAGTTACTCGTAGCTGCAGTTACTTTTATGCTGGTATCGGATGGGCGTATTAGTGGGTTAGCAGTGTTGCCAGCATTAGTTATTCTGATGCGTGAGATTTTGGTGTCGGGCTTGAGAGAGTATCTGGCAGATATCAAGGTAAGATTGCCTGTCAGTAGTTTAGCAAAGTGGAAAACGCTTATCCAGATGATCGCGCTTGGCCATTTGATCATCCATAACGCAGGGCCCGTGGCCTATCCGACAGTCCTTATAGGTGATATGGGCGTTTGGATCGCAGCTCTCCTCACCTTGATTACAGGGTATGACTATTTAGAAGCATCAAAACGCCATTTCGGCGATGAAAACTCAGTCGCCGGCAACTCAGAGACGAAGGTCAAATAAGAGTAGGATGAGACTTCTATATTTCGCATGGATTAGGCAGCAAACGGGGATCGGGGAAGAGGAGGTACCGTTGCCCACCGGTATATCCGATGTCAGTGGATTAATCGAATGGTTGCGTGAGCGTGATGCAAATTTTTCTACGGCTTTGGAGGATATCTCGGCGCTGCGTGTAGCGGTAAATCAGGAGTTTGCGACGTTTGATACAAAAATTACCGATCGAGACGAAGTGGCTCTTTTCCCTCCAATGACTGGAGGGTGAGATGGTCGTACGTATTCAATCGAAGGACTTCGACACCGGACGCGAACTCGATAAACTAACCGATGGGTTTACCGAAATAGGCGGCCTCGTGAGCTTTACTGGGTTAGTGCGAGATATCGGCAGCAAGCACGCGGTGCAGTCGATGACGTTAGAGCACTATCCGGGAATGACCGAAAAATTGTTGCGCGAAATTGAGACTGAAGCTTTGAATCGTTGGCCTTTATCGACGAGTTTGATTATCCACCGTTATGGTAAACTTTTCCCTGGCGACAAGATTGTTTTGGTAGCGACTGCTAGTGAGCACCGTCAGGCTGCTTTTGAGGCCTGTGAATTTCTGATTGATTGGTTGAAGACTAAGGCCCCTTTTTGGAAACTGGAGGAAAGCTCTGATGGCGCAGCGTGGGTTAAGGCACGTGAATCAGATGACGATAGCGCCTTACGTTGGAATAGGCATGGTAATTAATCGAAACGATATGAAAATTTATGCGGTATCGAGTGTCGTTGGTACTTCTAGGCGAACTTCTTCATCATAATCTTCAAGTAAAGTACGAGTGATTTCTCCTGGAGTAAAAGTATGCTTGCCGATTTCCTTCACCGGCGTAACTTCTACAGCCGTCCCCGTTAAAAAAACTTCGGTCGCCTTCGTCAGTTCTTCCGGCATAATGTGGCGTTCGATGACTTCGTAGCCTCTTTTCTTTGCAAGCGCGATAACTGTCCGTCGCGAGATACCATCGAGGAAACAATCAGGTGTCGGTGTGTGTATTTTCCCATCGATGACCATGAAGATATTGGCACCGGTCGCTTCTGCTATGTAGCCGCGATAATCCAGCATAAGAGCGTCGTTGTAGCCATTGGCCTCGGCTGCATGCTTTGAGAGTGTGCAGATCATGTATAGGCCGGTAGCTTTAGTATCCGCCGGTATTGTCTGGGGGTCGGGGCGCTTCCATTTTGATAATTCCATTCGGATGCCTTCCATTCGCGCTTCGGGAGTAAAATAAGCGGGCCATTCCCAAACCGCGACAGCTACGTGAATTTTGGTTTGTTGGGCGGATACGCCCATAAGTTCGGAACCACGCCAAACGATTGGTCGCACGTACCCATCTTTAATACCCAAGTCGGCGACCAATGCGTTGCAAGCGTTGTCAATTTTTGCCACCGAGTAAGGGATTTTCATATCTAACCGTTTTGCACTGTAGAAAAGCCGTTCGGTATGTTCGGTTAGTTTAAAAATGCGGCCATTATAAATACGCTCGCCTTCGAACACGGCGGATGCATAATGTAAAGCATGCGACAACACATGCAGCGTAGCATCTTGCCAGGGCACCATTTCGCCATCATACCAAATTCGTCCCGGACGGTCGTCGAAAGGTTGGTCGAAGGCCATTTTAAATCTCCCTTGGGCCCGTTTGGGCACAACTTTGTTATATAAGGTGCGATCAGCACAGCCACACCTGAACAATATGTATCCTGTTTTAACGTCTGATATTCGGAAAGTTCAATATATTAAGCCAATCCTCATGCTTTTGTTAAAAGTGATATAATCAATTAATGGAAGAAGAAATAGAACATATCCTGGTTGTTGATGACGATACGCGGCTTCGCAGTTTATTGCGCAAATATCTAATGGAGAACGGGTATCGTGTAACGGTCGCAGAATCCGCCGAAGCAGCCAAAGAATATCAACGTTCAATCGTATTCGATCTCATGATACTGGATCGGATGATGCCTGGCCAGGATGGGTTAAGTTTTGTAAGGGAATTACGCAGTGTTGCCCCTGTGCCGATCCTGATGCTAACGGCGATGGGTGAGGTCAAGGACCGTATCAATGGACTCGAAGCTGGCGTCGACGACTATTTGCCAAAACCTTTTGAGCCAAGAGAGTTGTTGTTGCGTGTACAGATGATTCTGCGACGGGCACACGCATCAAGCGAGGCCGAGGAAGCACCTAGACAAACCTATCTCGGCTCTTTCTGTTTTGACCTAGATCGTTCACTACTTACCGGACCCGATGGGGTGGTAAGATTGACGTCGTCAGAAGCTAGTTTGCTGACGGCACTCGCCCTGCGGCCGGGTGAAACTTTAAGTCGTTTAGACCTAACGGAACAGTGTGAGATCGAAGGGGGTGAGCGAAGCGTTGACGTTCAAGTTACCAGGCTTCGTCGAAAAGTCGAACCGGATCCAAAAACACCGCGTTACCTTCAAACAGTTCGAGGTCGCGGCTACGTATTGCGACCGGATTAAGGTGAGCTAACGCGATGCGGATGACCCCATTCTTCAAACACATTCGACCTTTTGTTTTCCTTAAACGATTCCTGCCGAAAACGCTATTGGGGCGGTCTCTTATGATCATCGTTACGCCGCTGATAATTTTGCAAGTCGTATCGACAATAATCTTTTTTGATCGTCACTGGGAAACGGTGACACGTCGCTTAACTAGCGCAATTGCTGGAGAAATTGGTTTCGTAATTGAGGAGCTGAACTGGGCTCCTAAGGGTGTTGCGAAGGAAGAAATGTTTCGTCAATCGCGGCGTCATTTTTTACTCAAAATGGCGTTTCTGGAGGGAGCAAAGCTTCCAGATTTGGAGCAGCGAGGAGGTGGTATCCTAGACCGTTCGCTTGCACAACAGTTGAGCGAACGGATACGGCTACCTTTTCTTATTGACACATCCTCATTTAAAGAGCGTGTGGTGATTGATCTCCAATTACCTTCGGGCGTGCTTTCTGTTACTGCGCCTGGCGAACGATTATTTAGCGATACGACATATATCTTTATTTTGTGGATGGTGGGAACGTCGATCATACTGTTATTCGTCGCCGCGATTTTCATGCGAAATCAGGTCAAGCCCATCAGCCGACTGGCGACGGCAGCGGACGCGTTTGGCAAAGGGCGCCAACTTACAGGCGATCTTCATGTCGCGGGGGCTACGGAAGTACGCCAGGCCGGTATTGCCTTTAACTTGATGCGAGGCCGCCTACGCCGCCAAATGCGCCAGAGAACCGATATGCTCTCAGGTGTGAGCCATGACCTAAGGACACCGCTTACGCGCATGAAGTTGCAATTAGAAATGATGGAAAACCTAGCTGGCGTGGACGAGTTAAAATCTGATGTTGCTGAAATGGAGAGAATGATTGAAGGTTATCTCGCGTTTGCACGTGGCGAAGGAAATGAAAAATCTGACCCCACCGAGATTTCGGGGTTTGTCGAAAATATTGTTTCCGATTGGAAGCGTAATGACACGCCGATCGATTATCATGTCGAAGGGAAATTATCGCTGCCAGTTAAACGCGAAGCGTTTAGGCGATGTCTTAATAATTTGATTGCGAATGCGGATCGCTATGGCGATCATATTTGGGTTCGTGTTGGGAAGCGGCGAGGATCAATTGAAATAACCGTTGATGATGACGGCCCTGGCATTCCCGAGCCCGATAGACAAGATGTATTCCGGCCTTTTTTTCGATTGGATCAGTCGCGAAACCCGGAAACGGGCGGCACAGGATTAGGACTTGCGATTACGCAAGACATTGTTCGTGCTCATGGTGGCGATATCCATCTAACCGACTCCCCACAAGGGGGATTGCGAGTCAGATTAAGGTTGCCGCAATAAATTAGTCAATTATTAGGAGATTGGTTGAGCTCTGCTTGTTAGCGTAAGGCGTGGCAGTATCTTTAAAAATTTTTCGCCACGGCGAAGATTCCTGTCCAATGCAGCCATCGTTTGGGTCATATCCGGAGTATCATCTTGCAGCCACACCCGAGCTGTGGCCAGCCAGACGACTAATAGCCCGTGCGCGTGCGTTATTCCCAATAAGCCATTTGCTGTTAAATTTGCGGCTGCTAGCATTTTTGTCATGGAAAGCGCGGCGCTCGGACCATTTGCAATTATATTGATGGGCTCCTTGGGGAGATCGCGATTTATTTGCCGAAGTGCTTCTTTGTAAGGCTGCATCGCTTCAAACCGGAGCATGAGAATTTCGAAAATCCGGTCTCGCTCTAAATCAAACTCGTCGAAAGGCGCGTTCTGCGCTAATACCAAATCGTCGATATGGCGCATGAATTCATTGAGTAGCAGTGCTTTGGTAGGATATCGCGTGCACACGGTAGCCTCAGACAAATTAGCTTTTTTTGCAATGTCCGTAATCGACATGTGTACCCAACCGATTTTGGTGGCAAGGTCAAACGCAGCATTAACGATCATTAGGTCAATGTTTGTATTTTTCGTCATAACTCTATACTAACGCGCCAGTGCACGCGGGCAAGGTTGTATATTTTAGTTCAGCCGGCCAGCTCTTTACTGCGTCGGGTCGCTGCTGCGACCGCGCGGGTCATAAGTTGTTGCAATCCATCATCGTCCATTAGTACTTGCAAAGCCTCGAATGTGGTGCCTGCGGGGCTGGTGACATTTTCACGGAGTTGTGCGGGTGTCTCTTTGCTAGCCGCTGCTAGCGCACCGGCACCGGCTACAGTTAGCACTGCAAGTTGGTCGGCGAGTGTTTTCGGCAGTCCCGCCACGATACCTGCCTTGGCTAATGCTTCGACCATCAGGAATACATAAGCGGGTCCACTACCTGAGACTGCAGTTACTGGGTCAAGTAAGCTTTCGTCGTAAATGAGTGTTACTTCGCCTACCGCTTCAAGCATCAATTTTGCTAATGCCGCTTGTTGATCACTTGCTTTGTTGTTTGGACAGGCAACCGTAATACCTTTTCCAATTGCCGCAGGCGTATTTGGCATGGCCCTAATTATTGCTGCATTTCTGCCTAAGGTGCTTTCGAAGAAAGTTATTGTGGTGCCGGCTGCTATCGACAAAAATAATGTGTGCGGTGAGACAAACTGCTTATAGGCTGGGGCGACCTCTTCCATTTTTTGCGGCTTGACCGCAAAGACGATGACTTCTGGGGTTAACCCTTCAGGTAAATCGTTGACGCTTTTATGGATCTTCACTCCGGCTATTTCTGCGAACTGTGTCGCACCCATGGGTTCGACAATGTGGACGCCTTCTCCTAGCATGTCGCGTTTCAGCCAACCCGACAGCAGCGCAGACCCCATTTTGCCGCATCCTATCAGCAGCAAAGGTCGATGCATTGTAAGTTCCATAAAATCTTCCTTTGGCCAGGCTTTATGCCTCGCCCATCGTCTCCATCATCGCCGATGCGATGGCATCATTCGGTGTGCGGCCGGCCCAAACAACAAATTGTAATGCGGGATAAAATCGTTCGCACTCCAACAGCGCAATATCCACTAAATCTTCCAATTGTTCGATGGAGACGGAATTGCGGCTGCGCGCGAGCATGGTGTAACGGTATAGAGGCAGTCCGTCCTCGGAGCCAACTTCGAAGTGCCCCAGCCACAGCTTTTCATTCACCAGGGCTGTAAGTTCGACAACCGCTAATCGTTTCTCCTCGGCAACCCGTGAGTCGAAAACCGTTGTGAAATAAAGGGCGTTTAAATCTTCACGCCAAACAAAAAATAGACGGTAGTCGCACCAGCGCCCGCTTGCTTCGACAACTAGTTCGTCCTCGCTTGCACGGTCGAATGGCCATTCGTTAGCCAAAACAAGTTCTTCCAGCAAATCTAAAGGATTGAGATTGCTCTCAGAAAACTCCTCAGAAATTAGTGCCATGCACCGATAATCCTCTCCTTAGGCTCCTGTACCATGCAAGCTTTCCAGGGCCCTCTTCCCCAGGTGATTGCTAGACAGATATTACGGCCCATAATGGGCAATAGTGAATTTTCCCACATATTGCGTATAGACATAGTATCTACCACAAGACCTAGAGTGCCTCAACTGAGTTACTCAGTGCAAGCATAGATTTGGAGCAAATAAATTTTGATGTGGACAAAATTGAATTGTCACCGACTTACGGTGGATACCACTAATTGTAGGGTGTTTAACGCTTCAAAAAATTATGATTTTGCAGTTTTTGGGCTGTTTTTCCCAGCCTTGGCAGTCTTTTGAACAGCGTCTGATTTAGAACCCGATTTTAACGACTTTTCAAGAGCTACAACGCGTTTTACCAGAACCTCCTGTTCTTCGCGGGCTTTGGCTGCAATAGCTTTAACCGCATCAAACTCTTCGCGAGGAACGAGATCCATGTCCGACAGCATTCGTTCAAGCCGTTGTTTGATTAGGGTTTCGATCTCGGTTCTTATATTTGCGATTGTTCCAACGGCTCCGCTGGCAACTCGGGCCAGATCATCGAAAAACCTATTCTCCGTCTGCATAGAAATACCTCTCTAGAACCACTCCATCTGATATAGATGAAGGGGGGAGATCGTTCAATGGTGGTAGAGGGAGGAGATGCTTGCGATTAGTAAGGGCACGCGCCTATAACGGAGTTCCGTTAGCAGGGTATGTTTTATTATGATTCTTATCACCGGCGGTTCTGGATTTATCGGTTCTAACCTCGTTGCGGCTTTGTCCGAACGCGGCCTTGGACCACTTGTGATTTGTGATCGTATGGACAGCGATCAGCGGCAGGCAAACATTGCTAAGCATAATGTGGCTGAAATTATCGAGCCGGGAGCCTTATGTTCTTGGTTGGACGCGCATACCGATTTGGTGAAAACGATTTTTCATCTTGGCGCATCTTCGGCCACGACGGAAATGGATTACAAGTTTTTGTTAGATAATAATTTTGGTGTATCGCTAGGTCTTTGGCGCTGGTGCGCCGAGCATGGTGCTGCTTTTATTTATGCGTCTTCGGCAGCAACTTATGGCGATGGAAGTTCGGGCTTTGACGATAGCAACGATATCGCGGAGTTATCCCGGCTGAGGCCTCTAAATCCTTATGGTTGGTCAAAACAGCTGTTTGACGTACAGGCGCTTTTACTCTCGGAAGCGGGTTATAGACCTAAGCAGTGGGCAGGCCTAAAGTTTTTTAATGTCTATGGGCCAAACGAATATCATAAGGGAGGACAACAAAGCGTTGCACTGCAATTGCACGACCAAATTTCAAGGAGTGGCCGTGCCCAGCTTTTCAAATCCCATCATGCAGAATACGAGGATGGCGGCCAATTGCGTGACTTCATTTGGGTTGGCGATTGCGTTGATATTATGCTTTGGCTCCATGAAAATACGTCCGTTTCTGGTGTATTCAATTGTGGAACTGGGGCAGCTCGGAGTTTTCTTGATCTTGCGCTCGCCTGTTTTGCTGCAATGGAAGTGGAACCTGCTATCGATTACATCGATACACCGACAGCTATTCGTGACCAGTATCAATATTACACTGAGGCGAAAATGGACCGTTTACGGCATGCTGGTTACAGCCTACCCTTTACTTCTCTCGAAGAGGGTGCGGCACTCTATATTGGCAATTTCTTAACTGTTAACGATCGCTATCGGTGAGCATGGGCCCCTTTATTTTTCCCGACTTCGATCCAGTTGCTATTTCAATTGGACCATTTGTAGTCCGCTGGTATGCGTTAGCCTATATTACGGGGCTTATTTTCGGGTGGCGGTACTGTCTCTACTTAACTCGAAAGCCGCCGGGGATAGTGAAAGAAGAATTTATAGACGATCTTTTTATTTGGGTAACGCTCGGGGTTCTAATAGGTGGTCGTTTGGGCTTCGTGCTGTTCTATAAACCCGTTTACTATTTCAATAATCCAATCGAGATTATGCAGACTTGGAAGGGGGGCATGGCGTTTCATGGTGGATTGATTGGTGTGATAGTGGCCATCTATCTATATAGCCGATGGAAAAAGACTGAATTTTGGCCTATAGCCGACATACTTTCTGCTGCGGTGCCGGCTGGACTGTTTCTAGGGCGGCTCGGCAATTTCATTAATGGCGAGCTCTGGGGACGGGTTACGGATTTGCCATGGGGTGTAGTGTTCCCGCGCGGTGGTTCGGACCCTCGCCATCCTAGCCAGCTGTATGAAGCTGGTTTGGAAGGATTAGTGCTTTTCGGTCTTTTAGCTTGGCTTGTTTTTAGTCGTGATGCTTTAAGTCGCCCTGGCTTGATCAGCGGGACATTCCTTGTTTGGTATGGCTGTGCACGGATGTTAGTGGAAACTGTACGTGCTGAAACGCATTTGGTGGATCAACTCCCGCTGGGGCTTACTTTTGGCCAGTTGTTATCTATTCCGATGATTCTGGGAGTTTATATCATTTATCGAGCCTTAAGCCGGCCGTCGGTCGGGATGAGCAAAGGTTGAGCCCACTCGCTATAGGTTTGGAACGGCGTATCGCGGCTGAGGGTCCGATTACAATCGCCGCCTTTATGGCTGAAGCCTTAATGCATCCTATCCATGGTTATTATGTTAAATCTGACCCGTTTGGCGTAAATGGTGACTTCACGACCGCTCCGGAGATCTGTCAAATTTTCGGGGAATTGATTGGTTTATGGTGTGCTGATATTTGGCGGCAAATGGGCGAGCCGGAAGAAATCGCGATAGTTGAATTTGGACCTGGGCGTGGAACGTTGATGACGGATGCGCTTCGCGCAGCCGCCGTGCTTCCGGCATTTAAGAAAGCCGTGTCTGTGCATTTAGTCGAAGCCAGTCCTTTTTTGCGATCACGACAGAAACAGGCTTTAGCCGCCTTCTCGCCGACCTGGCATGAAACAGTAGCTTCTCTCCCTGACGTACCAATGTTATTGATCGCTAACGAGTTTTTCGACGCATTACCCATTCACCAGTTTGTTTTAACTCCGGACGGTTGGCGTGAACGGATGGTGACTTCGGTCGATGGGATGTTTGCGTTGGTTTTGAGCCCTCAACCCACGCCGCGCTCGCGTTTGATTGATTCCGGAGTAAAAGCGCATGCAAAAGTTGGCGATATTGCAGAAGTGTGCCCCGTGGGCATTTCAATTATGGAAGCGATAAGTTCAAAAATTGCTGACCATGGTGGTGCGGCGTTGGTTGTGGACTATGGGTATTCGGAACCGCAAGCGCGTGTCACATTGCAAAGTGTTTGTAGTCACAAAGCCCATAACTTTCTTGAAGCGCCAGGAACAGCGGATATCACAGCCCATGTGGATTTTGCGACGTTAGGCCGTGCGGCGGTTCGTGCGGTAGGGACTGGGGTAAAGTGCTGGGGGCCGATTTCGCAGGCAGATTTTTTAATGCGCCTTGGCTTAGCGGAACGCGCCGCGCGTCTTATGGCCAACGCTACAAAACGTCAAGTTAAAGACATAGAAGCTGCATGCCATCGCTTGATTGAGGCAGAAGAGATGGGCACCCTATTCAAAGCTTTCGCCATTAGTGCTGGCAGTACTATTGTTCCGCCTGCTTTTGTGTAATGTGATGGTTTTAATGCAAGATAATGGACTAAAAATTTTAACTGACCCAAAGCTAGAAAGCATCGCCAATGTTTGGCATGGGTTTTTCACCCGTCAGGGTGGCGTCAGTCCGGCCAAATACGATTCTTTGAATGTTGGATTTGGGTCAGATGATGAGCCTGATAATGTTGCTGAGAATCGACATCGCGCCAGCGTTAAAATGGCGGCGGATCACCTGAATACGGTGCATCAAGTCCATGGAAACCGTGTTATACGGGTGAAAAAGCCTTGGTCTTGGGACAATGCGCCTCAAGCTGACGCCATGGTGACCGATTGTCCGAGGCTCGCACTTGGAATTCTCACAGCAGATTGTGCGCCGGTGTTATTTTGCGATCCTAAAAGTAAAATTATTGGAGCTGCTCACGCGGGGTGGCGAGGTGCCGTCGGGGGTGTTTTGCAGGCAACTATTGAGGCTATGATTGAAATAGGTGCTAATCGCCGGGGCATCCTAGCCGCAGTTGGGCCTGCGATTGGAGCAAATTCTTACGAAGTGGGCGAAGCATTCTTGGAACCTTTCCTGGAGCAGGACCTCAACAATCGCCTCTTCTTCAGCCCTTCGTCTCGACAGAAACATTTTTATTTCGATTTGCCGAGCTACATAGGTAAATATCTTGCGCAGGAGGAATTGGCCTGTGTTGGCCAACTTGGGCGTGATACTTACACTGAAGAGGAGCAATTCTTTAGTTACCGTCGCGGCATAGTAAAAGGTGAAAAAGATTATGGCCGATTGTTGTCCGCGATCATGATCGAAAGTTGAGAGATGCCTTACCTTATACAGTTGATTGTCTTGTGTTTGATTGGAACGGTGGCATGCTGTGTCTTCGTATAGAGTTATTTTTTTAGGTGTTGTTGCGTTCGGTTTGACATGCGTTGCCTGTGGTCCATTACCGCGGGCTTTTAAGCCCGAGCATAAGTCGTTGAGCAATGCTTTGCATCAATTGGAAAATATTAAAGGAGTGGTGGTGGGACGTGTTGAGGGCGTTCCTGATAATTTTGCGGCCCCATTAGCCGAGAAATTAGTTGAAAATTTTCACAAGGTAGACATCCCGGCTAGCACTAGTCATGCGCATGGCCTCGGACCTCTTTTGACTGGTAAGGCAAAACTTGGGTCTTCTGACGGGAAACGGCGCTACTTAATTATCGATTGGCGGTTGAGCAATAAAATAGGTGAGAAGATCTGGCTAAAAACTACGCGGCACCGGTTACGCTTACAGAATTGGGAAATCGACAATGAAGCAGTTCTTCAGCGTATTGCTTCGCATTCAGTGTCTAAGCTCGCAAAACTCTTTAGATCAAACGCTGCCCATACTGTGCCTGTGCTATTACCTAAATCGGTGGTTGTTGCTGCGGTCGACGGTGCGCCAGGTGATGGCGGAAGGGTTTTGCCCATAGCCATTCGGTCGGTTCTTCGACAGGGCGGTGTAGCTGTCATAGACACACCTTCTGAGGCAGATTTGAGTTTGAACGTAAAAATTAAAGTCGATCCGGATAGCGCTGCGCATGATAGCGTCACCATTCTTTGGGAATTCAGGGATAAAATAGGTTCGGTAGTCCGTCGTATGCGTCAATCAAATAGAATACCAAAAGGCAGATTATCGCAGCCCTGGGGCAGGCTCGCATATGATATCGCACTTGCAATGCGGGACAGTGTTTACGACACGTTGGCTTTATTGCCCAGGAAAGTTATTCCAGAACCAACGCGCGCGCGAATGCCGAATATTGATCAGGCAAGGGATCGAAAGGACTCGAAGCCTCTGGCGGGCGAGTCTGTAGATGCGTTATTATTGCGTCTGGAAAATACACAAATATTTGAACCACGCAGAGATATAGAAAAGGCCCGTGGGGAGAGGCTTTTAGAGGATTTAGAACACACTCGCATCGATGCGAAGCCGTGAAATTTCTATGGCGTTTACAGATTTGTTGCCGCTTGTTATAGAGCTTTATCAACAATCGTTTACTGTCTATTACATGGTGAGCTGCTGAGAATTGGGCTCTTGGAAATTTTTTAGTAGGTTACAATATGTTTTCGCTGGTGGAGCGGAATGAATGAAAATCCTTAGTTGCAACAGTAATCTTCCCCTCGCCGAGGCTATTTCTGACTACCTTGACATTCCTTTAACGCAAGTCGCTGTGCGGCGGTTTTCGGATATGGAGGTGTTTGTTGAGATTCTGGAGAATGTGCGCGGAGAGGATGTTTATGTCATTCAATCGACTAGTTATCCTACCAATGACAACCTGATGGAATTGTTGGTGTGTCTTGACGCGTTACATAGAGGTTCTGCTAATAGGATTACCGCGGTTATCCCGTATTACGGTTACGCCCGGCAAGATCGTAAGACAGGCCCCCGAACACCGATATCGGCTAAACTTGTGGCGAATTTGATCACTACGGCAGGGGCGCATCGTGTGCTGACCCTTGATTTACATGCAGGTCAGATTCAAGGTTTCTTCGATGTTCCGACGGATAATCTCTATGCCGCGCCGGTTTTAAGTAAGGATATTACGGAAACGTTCAAAAATAACGGTGAACTCGCTGTAGTTTCGCCGGATGTGGGCGGCGTCGTGCGCGCGCGTGCTATTGCACGACGTGTAGATGCAGGTTTGGCAATTATCGATAAGCGTCGCGAAAAAGCGGGGGTTTCAGAGGTTATGAACATAATCGGGGACGTTAACGGAAAACGTTGTGTAATGGTTGATGACATCGTCGATTCTGCCGGTACACTTTGTAATGCTGCGGTCGCTTTGAAAGAAGCGGGCGCTGAGTCTGTAAGCGCTTATGTAACTCATGGTGTTTTATCCGGAGGTGCGGTAGCTAGGGTGAGTGATTCTCCGCTTGAAGAAATGGTGATTACGGACAGTATCTTAGCTACAGATGCGGTGCAAAACGCTAGTAATATCCGTCAGCTTTCGATCGCACCGTTGTTGGGAGAGGCCATCCGCCGTATTGCGGAATCCAAATCTGTTTCCTCACTATTCGATTAATAAAAAAAACGCTGTATTCTGAGCCCGTGACTCGCTAAAACACGTGCCGCGCCAATGTCACACCCTTGGAGGCTAATTTGGCGCGGTTATTATGTTTTTAGGAGAATTCGATATGGCTGACGTCAATGTAATGACCGCACA
This sequence comes from Rhodospirillaceae bacterium, assembly GCA_002724395.1. Classification (GTDB taxonomy): domain Bacteria; phylum Pseudomonadota; class Alphaproteobacteria; order UBA8366; family UBA8366. The sequence goes on from PBOR01000015.1 coordinate 115,435, forward strand.
GCTGCGTGATCGGGCCGGTAAGGGGGCCGCCCGGGCTACGCGTCGTGCGGGACGTGTTCCCGCCGTTATATATGGTGGTAAAAAAGATCCGAAAATTATTTCGCTCGACCCACGCGATATCGCTAAAGGTGTGGATTCTGGTGCATTTTTTTCGACAATTTTTGATATTTTAATAGACGAGGGCAAGGAACGCGTCCTACCTCGCGATATGCAGGTCCATCCCGTTAATGACAAGCCGCAGCATTTGGATCTTCTGCGCGTTACAGCTGACACGAAAGTGACGGTTGAGGTGCCGGTTAATTTCTTGAACGAAGAAGAAAGCCCTGGCCTAAAGCGCGGTGGCGTCCTTAACGTAGTACGCTACGCCGTTGAGGTTATTTGTTCAGCAGAGAATATTCCAGCGAGCTTTGATCTCGATTTAACCGGTCTTGAAATTGGCGATGGCTTGCATGCGGGTAGTCTCAGTTTGCCTGATGGTATCGAACTGACAATTACCGATCGTGACTTCACCATAGCTACTGTAGCTGCACCCACGGTCGTTGAAGAAGAAACTACTTAAGAAGACGAAGACGGTGAAGAGGGTGAAGAGGGCGAAGAGGGTGCGGACGGTGACGGTAAGGATGTCGACGGCGACACAGATGGAGCCGATGATAATTCAGACGATTAGCCTGAAAGGCGGGCAGCCAAATGCTGTTGTTGGTGGGGCTAGGTAATCCCGGTCCCAAATACGAAAAGAACCGACACAATATCGGCTTTATGGCGGTGGATGAGATTGTCCGTCGTCATTCCTTTTCGCCGTTTAAAGCAAAATTTCAGGGTCTAATCGCAGACGGTACGCTAGAGAGGACTAAGGGGCTTGTGCTTAAACCAGCCACCTTTATGAACGAATCTGGCAGATCTATCGGTGAAGCAATGCGCTTCTATAAGTTGGCTCCTGGCGATGTCATCGTGCTACACGACGAACTCGATCTTGCGTTAGGCAAAGTGCGTGCTCGTATAGGTGGCGGATTAGCGGGACATAACGGGCTGCGTAGTATTGCTCAGCACATTGGACCGGACTTTCAGCGAATACGCATAGGTATTGGCCATCCGGGGGATAAGGCGCGGGTTCATGGCCATGTGTTAAGTGATTTCTCCAAGTCCGAATTTGACGTGGTTAAGAGGCTTGTCGATGGCATTGCCGATGCGATGCCATTATTGAGCAAGGGCGACGCGGGTGCCTTTATGAGCCGGGTTACTTTGGTGGTGAATCCACCGAATCATAACCCCAAATTGAAAAATAAGACGGTTAACACAGAGGGTAAGAATGGGATTTAATTGCGGGATTGTGGGCTTGCCAAATGTTGGCAAGTCAACGCTTTTCAATGCACTGACTAGCACGGTGCAGGCCGAAGCGGCTAATTATCCGTTTTGCACCATTGAGCCCAATAGTGGTCGTGTCGCAGTGCCCGATTATAGGCTCAATAAATTGACTGAACTCAGCAAGTCCGAGAAAACAGTCCCGACGTTCTTGGAAATCGTTGATATTGCCGGACTTGTGCGAGGGGCTTCGAAAGGCGAGGGACTCGGCAATCAGTTTCTTGGGCATATCCGGCAAGTCGATGCGGTGATTACCTTGTTACGTTGTTTTGAAAGCGATGACATAACTCACGTGGAGGGGTCGGTCGATCCGATTCGCGACGCGGAGACGGTTGAGACGGAGCTTTTACTGTCCGACCTTGAGAGCTTGGAGAAACGAATTGAGCCGTTGGAGCGGAAGGTTAAGGGTGGTGATAAGGATGATAAAGCTCTTTACGACGTGATGAGCCGGGTTTTGGATGCCTTGCGTGAGGGTACTCCGGCGCGCCGTCTTCCGATATCACGGGAAGAGCGACCTTACTTTAAAGAGCTCTCGCTAATAACCGCGAAGCCTGTTCTGTATGTCTGTAATGTAGGAGAAGATGAAGCGGCGACCGGTAATGCTCATTCTGCGCGTGTTTTGGAAAAAGCGGCGGCTGAAAGGGCTGAGGCAGTGGTGATTTCTGCGGCAATTGAAGCGGAAATCGCGCTATTGGAGACGGCTGGTGATAAGATGGAATTTCTTGAAACCTTAGGGTTAGAGGATACCGGCCTCTCCAAGGTTATTGCAGCGGGCTATAAGGTACTCGGCTTGGTGACCTTCCTTACTACGGGACCAAAGGAAAGCCGTGCTTGGACCGTGCCGCAAGGTGCCACCGCGCCACAGGCAGCCGGCGTTATTCATAGCGATTTTGAAAAAGGGTTTATATGTGCCGAAACTATCGGCTTCGATGAATTTATGGCCAATGGTGGCGAGCAGGCCGCTAGGGAAGCAGGAAAAATGCGTCAAGAGGGGCGCGACTATGTGATTCAAGATGGGGATGTGCTGCTATTTCGTTTTAATGTTTAGTGTCGTATACGGCTAAAGGCCTACTTTCTTGGGCTCAATATGTTGATTTAAGATGAATGTCGAATAGGGGAGCTAAATGGGTGAAAATATAACCATCACTTCAGCAGATGGCTTTACGTTTGATGCTTATCTGGCACGGCCAGAAGGCGAGACGAAAGGTGGGCTCGTGGTGATTCAGGAAATTTTTGGCTTTAATGACCATATGCGCGAAGTTTGTGACGGTTATGCGACAGAGGGTTATCTCTCAGTAGGTCCATCACTTTTTGATCGTTGCAAAAAAAAGCTTGAACTTGGCTATAGCAGCGATGATATCACACGTGGGCGAGAGATCCGGGCCGATGTCGGCTGGGATGATCCTATCCAAGACTTGGCAGCGGCCGCTAAGTTTGCTGCGGCAGGCGGAAATGTTGGTTCGGTTGGTTTTTGTTGGGGCGGTTCGCTTTCGTTTTTATGTGCGACACGTATCGACGGGATCGCAGCGTCCATTTGTTATTACGGCGGGCAAATTTCGGACTTCAAGGACGAAACCGCTAGTGCTGCCTTGATGATGCATTTCGGTAGTGCCGATGCGTCCATCCCACCCGATGCAGTGGCCGCGATTAGTATTGCCCATCCCGATGCAGTCGTACACATGTATCAGAGTGCTTTGCATGGATTTAATTGTAATCACCGTACTTCTTACAATGAAGCTGCGGCAGAGTCCGCCCTTGAACGGTCGCTTGAATTTCTCGATGAAAAGGTGGCAGCATGATTTCTAAAGGTGTTAAACAATTGGTCAAAGAAGCTGATGCACTAATCGAGACAATTTCGGTGGTGGATGCGAAAGCCTTACTTGGCAATGATAGAGTGCAATTGGTGGATATCCGCGACGTTCGAGAACTTGAGCGCGACGGAACTATTCCTGGCGCGTTCCATGCCCCCCGCGGCATGCTTGAATTTTGGGTAGATCCCGACAGCCCTTATTACAAGGAAGTTTTTGGAAGCGGCAAAAAGTTTGTTTTTTATTGCGCTAGCGCATGGCGGTCCGCTTTAGCTACCAAGGCCGTACAAGAAATGGGCCTCACGCCTGTTGCTCAACTGGAAGGCGGCTTTAATAAATGGAAAGACCAGGGGTTTCCGATTGTAGAACGAGCAAAAAAATAAGATTTTGCCTTTTGTGCTTCAAAGCACCCGCCCCGCGATTATGCCTAATTTTTTGACCAACTCGGGATCGCGCGAACCTGGTGTCGTGATTATGGCGTTATCTAACGCCGTGTGACACCGAGCCTCGCAGGAATCGGAACGTTTACCAAGAACAGGCGTCATTAGTTTAATTAAGTTCCGTGCTCTTTCCGCATTATCAGTTAGTACCTGAATAATGGCATCCACAGTGACGTCTTCATGTTGCGGGTGCCAGCAATCAAAGTCGGTGACCATGGCCACTGTCGCGTAACACATCTCCGCTTCTCGAGCGAGTTTTGCCTCTGGCATGTTAGTCATGCCGATTACGTCGCAACCCCAGCTGCGGTGAAGCTCTGAATCCGCACGTGTGGAGAATTGCGGCCCTTCCATGGCAAGATATGTGCCACCTCGAACGGCGGAAACACCTAAGTTGGCAGCTGCTACTTCAATTACATCGCCAAGGCGTGGGCAAGTCGGATCGGCCATCGTGACATGCGCAACTAGGCCTTTGCCAAAGAAGCTTTTAGTGCGCGCAGTTGTTCGGTCTATAAACTGATCAACAATCACGAAGGTGCCCGGTGCTAAGTCTTCGCGCAACGAGCCTACGGCGGAAAGAGATATAATTTCAGTGACGCCTAATTTCTTAAGGGCCGCGATGTTGGCGCGGAAATTCAGCTCAGAAGGTGGAATCGTATGTCCTCTGCCATGGCGGGGCAGGAAAACGACCTTTTGACCATCAAGTGATCCTGTCATCAACGAATCAGAGGGGTCACCGAAGGGAGTCGTGACAGCTTGCCAAGCGATGTCCTCTAGTCCTTCGATTTCATAGAGCCCGCTACCGCCAATAACACCAATGATCGGGGGTGTTCCGGGCTTGTCCATGTTGGGATCTCCTCAGTCAAATTAGCTAGATAATGTCATCGGGTCATATGCAGATCATGCAGTGAGAAAGTCCGGCGCAAAAATTAAAAGCCCTCCGACTTCTCGAAGGGCTCTTAGCTATCAGATGCTTCTTTTAGTGCACATTCGACCAGGTACGTCGTTTCAGGGCGATGAGCACGAACAAGAAAGCAAACAAGAACAACATCACTTTAATACCCATGCTTTTTCGGGCTTCCATATTGGGCTCAGAAGCCCAGGCAAGGAATGCCGTTACGTCGGTCGCTATTTGATTGACGGTCGGCTTGGTGCCATCCGCATACTCAACCGAACCATCCATAATGGGCGCTGGCATAGCGATTTGGTGGCCCGGGTAAGCTTTATTATAGTACATTCCGTCGCCAAGCTTCAGGCCTTTCGGTGGGTCCGTGTAACCGGTAAGTAGAGCATGTAAATAATCCGCACCGCCGACCCGCGATTCAACGACTAAAGACAAATCCGGCGGATATGCGCCGTTATTGGCTGCACGCGCGGCTTGTTTGTTTGGGAACGGATCGGGGAAATAGTCCGCTGCCCGGGCTGGGCGTTTGAAAATTTCGCCTTCGTCATTCGGTTCCTCGTTTGTCACTTCAATCGTTTTAGCGAAGGCTTTAATCTCAGCGGCTGAGTAACCCAAATCCATAAGATCGCGGAAAGCAATGAACTTTAGACCATGGCAAGCTGCACAAACCGATCTGTAGGCCTGTAAACCGCGTTGCAATTGGCTGCGGTCATGGGTGCCGAAGACACCTTGCCAAGACCAGTCCTTTTTCGGAAAGGAAACAATCTCAGCACTATTTACCGCCGTCGTCATGGCGCTAAATAGAAAGGTGACAGCCAAAGCGGCTTTCATCGTTAATCTAGGCATCAGGCTTTCTCCCTTTTGGCCGCTGAGGCCGATCCTGCAGGGGCAAAGCCTCCTCCGCCCGTAACTGGTTGACTGATCGAAGTTGGTAGCGGTTTGGGCGTTTCAATTTTGCCGATAATTGGGATAAGTACCAAGAAATGTGCGAAATAATAGATAGTGGCCAAGAGACCTAAGGTCTTGTACTCAAACCATTCAACGCCTGAAATCACCAAATCATTTGGCGATTTTGCTCCGACAATGCCGAGAATGATGCAATCAACCAGCAATACCCAGAAGAACAGCCGGTATAGCGGGCGATAGCGTGCGCTTCTGACCTTTGATGTATCTAGCCAAGGAAGAATGAACAATATCATAATTGAGGCCCCCATGGCGATTACGCCAAGGAGTTTTGCTTCCAGAAACAAAACGTCAAAGGTGATGGACCGCAAAATTGCGTAAAACGGCAAAAAGTACCATTCAGGCACGATATGTGCCGGCGTCGATAGTGGTTGCGCTTCGATATAATTGTCGGGATGACCGAGATAGTTTGGTGCGAAAAAAATAAACGAAGCCCAAACAATAAGGAATACGCCAATGCCGACTGAATCTTTCGCGGTGAAGTACGGGGTAAAGGGAACCGTATCTTGCGGGTCCTTGATGTCGATACCGTCGGGGTTGTTGGAGCCCGCTATGTGAAGCGCGGTGACATGGAACGCGACCACACCGACAATCACGAATGGCAGCAGATAATGTAGCGAGAAAAAACGGTTTAGTGTTGCATTATCAATTACAAAGTCGCCTCTGAGCCAGGTCGTGATGGAATCACCAACAAAAGGAATAGCGGTGAAAAAATCCGTGATCACTTGTGCACCCCAATAGCTCATTTGGCCCCATGGTAGGACATAACCCATAAAGGCAGTGCCCATCATCAGTAACAGAATGACTACGCCCAGCATCCAGATTAGCTCACGTGGAGCCTTGTAAGAGCCATAATAGAGGCCTCTAAATATATGAATATAAACGACAATAAAGAACATGGAGGCACCGTTTGCATGTATATAACGCATAAGCCAACCGTAGTTTACATCCCGCATTATGCGCTCCACACTATCAAACGCTAGCGTCGTGTGAGGCGTATACTGCATCGCCAAAACGATTCCGGTCACAATCATCGTTACCAATGTAATGGTTGCGAGCGCGCCGAAATTCCAGAAATAATTCAGGTTTTTCGGCATCGGGAAATCGACATATTCATGGTTCAAATAGGAAAAGACCGGAAGACGGTCATCGACCCATTGAACCACCTTATTATCAAATTTTTGTTTTTCCATGACTCGCTGCCTCACCCGATCTTAAGAATTTTGTCCGTGACGAAATTATGTGGTGGCACCGGCAAATTGCGCGGTGCCGGTCCTTTACGAATTCGTCCGGACGTATCGTAATGGGAGCCATGGCAAGGGCAGAAGAATCCTCCAAACTCGCCTCGGTCGTCACCAACCTTTGCTCCTTTGGGAATACAGCCGAAGTGAGTACAACTTGCACTCACCACTAGCCATTCGGATTTCGTGACGCGGTCTTTATCTGCCTCTGGCTCTCGCAAACTAGCAATATCAACCTTTTCAGCCGCTTCAATTTCAGGCTTGGTTCGTCGACGCACGAAATACGGCCTTTTTCGCCATTTTACGAGGATCGCTTGACCTGGTTTGATCGAGCTTACGTCCAGTTCAGTGGACGACAGTGCTAACACTTCCGCTGATGGACTCATACTATCAACCAAAGGCCATGCGAACGTCACTGCGCCTACGCCGCCTATGGCGCCTGCTGCTAGCTGAAGAAAGTCCCGCCGTTCTTCATCTTCGGCGTGAGGTTCTGTCATCTTGCAATCTCTCCCTTATTTAACGTCACCGGTTCTCTATTGATCCGAGACGACATACTACCCTTTAGCATACAATGCGGGGAGTTCATGCGACAACCTGCCGCATAAAAGTCATGGTTTTTGAGATGCTTCTGGTCTTTAAATGATTAAAAATTCGTATCGAGCGACAATCATAATGCGATTAGCCCTTTTTGAGCCCGACATTCCGCAAAATACCGGTGCTATACTCCGTTTGGCGGTGTGCATGGATGTCGCTGTAGACGTGATCGAGCCGTGCGGTTTTATTTGGTCAGACCGGCATATGCGCCGATCGGGGATGGATTATTTAGAACGGGTCGATTTGACGCGCCACGCTTCATGGGAGGCCTACCGGGAAGGGCGGCAAGGTCGATTAATTCTTTTGACGACTAAAGGAGCGCAAACATATACCAGTTTCGCTTTCCAAATGAACGATACGTTATTGCTGGGACGTGAGAGTGCTGGTGTTCCGGATCACGTCCATTCTTGCGCCGATGCACGGATTCGTGTTCCCATGCGCAAGGGTGAACGTGCCTTGAATGTTGCGCTCACCGCCGCCATGGTGTTAGGCGAAGGTCTTAGGCAAACAAATATATTCCCTGATTGATGGTTACTGAAAACCAGACGAAAACTGATATCCAAAAAAAGCGTGCAACCGATTGGTTTGCGCGGCTGCGCGATGACATCTGCAGTGCCTTTGAAGTGATTGAAGATGATCATAAAGGGGCCTTGGCCAATCAGTCAGCTGGTCGTTTTGAACGGACGCCATGGACGCGGGAAACTGACGATGAGGCAGGTGAGGAAACAGGCGTGATGCAAGGCGGCGGTGAAATGTCCGTAATGCGAGGTCGTGTGTTCGAAAAGGTCGGCGTAAATATTTCTACGGTGCAAGGCACGTTCTCGGAAAAATTCGCAAAAGAAATTCCAGGGGCCGCGGAAGATGGACGTTTTTGGGCAGCAGGGATTTCATTGGTCGCGCACATGCAATCTCCATTGGTACCTGCTGTTCATATGAATACCCGCTATATCGTAACGACGAAGAGCTGGTTTGGCGGCGGCACAGATCTTACGCCAATGATACCCGAGGAAACCGATACGCGGGATTTTCACGCAGCATTAAAAAAAGTTTGTGATGCTCACTCGGTAGCGGACTACAAACGTTATAAAGAATGGTGCGACCAGTATTTCTTCCTAAAACATCGAGGAGAGGCGCGCGGTGTTGGGGGGATTTTCTACGATTATCTGGAAAGTGGCGATTGGGGCGCAGATTTTGCATTCACTCAAGATGTAGGCAGGACCTTTTTGGAAATCTACGCGTCTTTAGTCCGAAGGCATTACAACAAGGCTTGGACCGATGAACAGCGCGCTCACCAATTAATGCGTCGAGGACGCTACGTGGAATTTAATTTGTTGTATGATCGGGGTACACGATTTGGATTGATGACGGGTGGTAATACAGACGCCATATTGATGTCCATGCCACCTGTAGTGCACTGGCCATAAAAGGCCTTTTAGAAATATGATGAGATAAGGCAACAGGAAGGCCACCGCTTAATACAGGATGTTCTAAAGATCTTTGCGTCGGGGAATTAGGCGACATCTATAAAACCCTTAGTAATTAGGTATGGGAAATAATAGCGTGCAATTTTGCGAGGCATTTAACGCGGTCGGGTTGGAAATCCTCCTGTACCCACCAATCTTCTATCCTTTTTAAAATTGTACCTACCATTTGCCCCGAAGGGGTACCGGTATCTAACACATCTTGCCCCGTTAGTGGGAACGTCGGTTTTTGCCAGTTGGTGGCTGTAGATAGAAGCATTTCGTGATTGGACGGCAATCCGCATTTCGCCCAATTCAGGAGCAGTAAATCTCGGGTACTTTCTGAGCCAATCTCATATAGGCACTTTTCCAATCCGTATTGGGCTGGTGCGCTTCGGGTAGTATCTATCAGAGCGAGCAGGCGATTGTGCAAGGATTTGGAGAATTTTAATCGTACCGCAACCGTGGAAATTTTGCGGGGACATTTTGGAAGTAAGGCGGAAAGCCGAAGTGCTGCGTTTGGCAAAATAAAAAGTGGCCAATGCGGTGCGAGCAGGGCTTCTATGGCCAGTAAGTTATTCAAATGATCGAAATCTTCCGCTTCCGGCATGCAATAAATCAATATCTCATCATCTCGCATTATCTCTATAGCGTCTGATGGCTCGTTAGCCTCAAACAGAGATAAAATTTCTTGTTGTACCCGTTCGCGGGCTAGGCTGGATAGCGCCGGCGCAGCCTTTTGACAGGCGGTTCTTGCTGATTCATTTGCTTTGCCGACACCATAAAGAGCGAAGAAACGATAAAATCGTAGGATACGCAGTGCATCTTCTTTTATTCGCGTTTCAGCATCTCCGATGAACCTTACATTTCCCGTTAGCGCATCAACATAACCATCGACGTAATCGTATATCGTGCCTTGCATATCAGCGAAGAGTGCATTCATAGTGAAATCGCGACGTTCGGCATCTTGTTGCCAATTGTTTGTAAATTTTACGACTGCGTGGCGCCCATCAGTCTGTATGTCTCGGCGAAGTGTCGTAATTTCGAATGGTTGTTGTTCGACAACTGCTGTTATTGTGCCATGTTCCAGCCCGGTTGGTATCGCCCTTATCTGGTTTTTAATCAGTAATTCAATGACCTGTTCCGGCATTGCAGTGGTAGCAATATCGATATCCTTGATAGGGCGATTTAAAATGGTGTTACGAACGCATCCACCAACGAATCGGGCTTCAGCACCGCGGGACTGCAGCACTGACATGACCCTCTTGGTCGGGTGCGCTGTCATCCAGGCGGCCGGAACTAAAGTATGGGGCATCACTTCTTATCGTAATGGCCGGGAAGGATTTTTCCGTCCTTATACTGAGGAGCGATATAGGTTCCCGGATTGCCGCTTTCGCGCAATACAATCGGCGTTGCTAAAAGACTGACGATAACCAAAGCAAGTCCGGCTATGCTCAACCATAACCAAGGTGCATCACGAAAGGAATCAGGCCCGGGTGCGTTGTTTCCCCTCTGAGCTGCATGCCGTCTCGCGAGCCATAACCAAAAAAGATAAAGTAGGGTCGGCAGTAACCGTAAAAAGAGGACAATGGCGATATTTTTGATCATTGATCAGCTAAAAGCTCCGATAGATTGACAAGCATGCCGGCTGTTGCCCCCCAAATAAAATGTTCTTGATACTGCATAGCATAGAACTGACGTTTAAACCCTTTATCTTCGCGTGTCATACGTTGATGGTTTGCCGGCGCAATTAAGAAATTCAATGGTACTTCGAATACATCTGCTACCTCGAATGGGTCTGGGGTTACTTGAAAGGGTGGTTGGAGAAGGCCGACAACCGGCGTGACCTCGTAGCCCGTCCGAGTCATGTAAACATCGAGGTAGCCAATCAGTTCGATGTGCTCGTGGGTTACTCCAATCTCTTCTTCTGTTTCGCGCAGCGCTGCGGCTTCGTGACTATCATCACTTTCCTCAACACGACCGCCTGGAAAACTTACTTGGCCAGCATGAGCCTTCAAATGATTTGTACGTTGGGTTAATAGAACTGTAATTTCTTCCTCATGAAGAACCAATGGTACTAGGACTGCGGCGGCCTTAGTTTCTGTGGGCATGGGCATTTGAGGGTTTAGGTCATTATCACCCCGAGTTATCCTCTCGGAACGTGCCATGCCGGAGCCCCACCTCCCGATTTCAGTGTTCGACAGTCGTGCTGAGATTTTTTGGCGATTTAGCATGTTAATGGCACCCTACTTTGCCAAGTTTAAAGAAATTGCCGGCACTCCAAACGCCAAATATACTATGCCCACCTTGTTTTTTTTCCTCAGCCATGTCGACTAATTGATAGAATTGTGGCCGCAGGATGAGTGCCTCTAAATTATCTCGCACCAACACATAAGGCGATGGTTCGCCGGTTTCATGGTCTTCAGCAACGCGAATGGGGTGTTTGGCATCTACGGTTACCAAATGGTCCAAATTCGTCCGAAATGTAATAGTCTGCTCGTGTCCGGATCCTTCCGTAAGGATTTCCACAGCGACAAAAGGGGCATCTTCAACTTTAATTCTACCCTGCTCGGCAGGCGTAACCAGAAAAAACCTTCCGTCGTCGGTTCGCCGCAGTATGGATGAGAATAACTTACATATCCTTTTCCGGTTAATTGGGCGCCCCTGATGGTGCCAACTGCCGTCGCGGTCGATGCGGATCGGATATTCATTTGGGTCCTCGGTGTCGAACGTCCATTTGGGCGTAGCGCCCGGCGGGGCGTCAGCCTCGGCACGGTCGATCAATTTATTTAGATCACTAGATTGTAATTGTTGCTTGGCCATTGCGAGAACGTAGCAGCATAATGCAAAGAAATTAATAATGATTAGGAAGGAGGTTCCTAATATGTCCAAATTGAATGTAGGTTCAGATAAATCCGACTTGGAAGCATTTGGCAAGCGTGTGGAACATTTATGCTCCAAGTTACAGGAGATGCGTGATGCGGTGGACGAAGTTATTTTCGGCCAAGACCAGGTTATTAAGCTCACACTAATTACCCTGCTATCGGGTGGGCATGCACTTTTGATTGGTGTTCCGGGTCTTGCTAAGACCCGCCTTGTGGAAACACTTGGTCAGGTTCTTGGCCTGGAAGATAGGCGCGTCCAGTTTACTCCGGATCTCATGCCGGCGGACATTATTGGCTCTGAAGTCCTTGAGGAATCTGATACAGGTCGACGTTCTTTCCGCTTTATTAAGGGGCCGGTTTTTTGTCAGCTCTTGATGGCTGATGAAATCAATCGTGCAAGCCCCCGCACCCAATCTGCGTTATTACAGGCCATGCAAGAGGCGCGCGCATCTGTCGCTGGTGAAGATCATGAACTACCCAAACCATTCCATGTATTGGCAACACAAAATCCGCTGGAACAAGAAGGCACTTATCCATTACCGGAAGCGCAGCTCGATCGTTTCCTTTTACAAATCGATGTAGGTTATCCAGACAGTGCGGCGGAGCGGCGGATGGTGATTGAGACAACGGGAGTTAAACAAGCAAATCCTAAGACCATTTTTTCTGCATGTGAGCTTATAGAGGCATAAAAATTAGTCCGCCAAGTGCCTGTCGGTGATACCGTTGTTGATGCCATTCTCTCATTGGTGCGTAATGGGCGACCGGTAAGTAGCGAATTATCGGAAGTTATTACTCACGTTGCCTGGGGACCGGGTCCCCGAGCCAGCCAATCCTTGATGCTGGCTTGCCGGGCTAAAGCCCTATTGGAGGGGCGATACGCGCCGTCCGTTGAAGATGTGATTGCTCTCGCGGGCCCGGTTCTGCAACATCGTATGGCACTGAATTTTGCAGCACGTGCCGAAGGTATGACTATCAACACAGTTATTAAACGCCTTATTGGTAAAATTCAGTAGACGGTCACATCCCAATGCGATTCTTTTCCGACCCTACTAACATTCAACACCACGCTGAGCGTGTTGCTTCGGTTTTGCCGCCTTTGCAGGTAGCGGCAGAGCGCGTAGCGAAGACGGTGGCGCAGGGCGTTCACGGCAGACGGCATGTAGGACAGGGGGAGACTTTTTGGCAATTTCGGCCCTATTTCGAAGGGGATTCCTCTACACGTATAGATTGGCGCCAATCGGCAAAATCACGCCACGTATTCGTTCGAGAAACCGAATGGGAAGCGGCACAAAGTGTGTGGCTCTGGTATGACGGATCGCCGTCAATGGATTATGCATCTAGTTCTGCTCTACCGAAGAAAGGTGAGCGGGCGGCATTGTTAGCTTTGGCCTTAGCTTCTCTTTTGGTGCGGGGGGGTGAACGGTTTGGGCAGCTTGGGGATGGCAGATTACCAATGAGTGGGCGGGCTGCCTTCGACCGGTTTGCGCAATCAATTGTTCATGAGGATGCCGCATTCTTAAGCCTCCCTAAACCAGAATTATTGTTGCGTCACGGGCAGGTCGTTTTGTTTGGTGATTTCTTTTCCCCGTTATCTGAAATCAATGAAGCGATTATGAGCATCGCAACCCAAGGGGTGGGCGGATCGCTGGTGCAGATTGTCGACCCTGCGGAGGAAACCCTACCATACAGTGGTCGTGTGGTGTTTACCGGAATGGAAAAAGAAGGGGAAACAACGATAGGACGCGTTGAATCTGTCCGCAGCTCTTTCATTCAAAAGCAGAAAGATCATTGTCAGGCAGTTGCGGATATCGCGCATAAGGCCGGTTGGCATTATCAATATCATCGTACGGATAATTCTCCCGAACGTGCCTTGTTGTCTGTTTTCGTAGGTTTGGCGACAGGGTAGGAGGCGACACTTTGGTTAGTATCGGTTCTATTGCTTTCGTTTCACCGTGGCTTTTGTTGGGGTTATTGTTGCTGCCGGTTTTATGGTGGCTGCTAAAATTGACCCCACCGGCTCCGCAAACCCAGCGGTTCGCTGCGGTAAGATTGTTGTTTGGGCTAGAAAACCAAGAAAAAACGGCGGCGAGTGCGCCTTGGTGGCTGGTTCTTATCCGGCTTGCAGCTATAGTTTTTTTGTTGTTGGGTCTTTCGCAGCCGTTGATCAATCCCGAGAAGACATTGCCTGGTAGTGGACCAATTCTGTTGGTGGTCGATAATGGCTGGGCATCGGCGCGTAATTGGTCTGCTACGCATACCCATTTACAGGACATCGTTGCTCAAGCAGAGAGGGAAGGGCGAACTATCGTAATGTTGGCAACAGCAACTAGTGAAACCGGAAAGCCACCGCAACATTCCGGCGTTTTGCGGGGCGCCGATGCTAAAGGACTCATTGAAAAACTGAAGCCGTTACCATGGGCCGTAGACCGAGAAGGTACAATTGCTGCTTTAAGGGGTTTCAAGCCCGACGGTTCTGTCTGCGTGATCTGGATGAGTAACGGGCTACATGATAAGCATGTTTCCGAGCTTGCTCAAACACTTCAAAGGCTGGGGTCGTTGCGAGTTATTGAACCGAGTATTGGGCAACTGCCCTATAAAATTTTGCCTCCTTCGGTAGGGGGTTCGGCTTTTGAGGTTTCTGTAGAACGGGTTGCAACGCCAATAACAAGTCGAGTAGGAATTCGCGCCAGTAACCGTGAGAATCGTCAAATAGCTCATGCGGAGCTGGTTTTTCGTCCTAATAAAAGTTTCGCAAAGGCCGTTATTAATATTCCTGTGGAAATGCGGAATAAGGTTGATCGAATTGATTTAATAGGTTCGCATGGGGCCGCTGCGGTCGTTTTAATGGATAACCGCTGGCAGCGGCGTCCGGTCGGGTTAGCGTCTGTATCACTGCGCGATGCTGAGGTTTCGTTCCTCTCGGATCAGTATTACATTCAAAAAGCACTCGAACCTTTCAGCGAAATTATCGTTGGAAAAATTGAACAATTAATTGGATTGGGTCGTGCGGTTATCGTGGTGCCGGATAGTTACCCCATATCGCAGCCTGAGATTAAAGCGTTAGAGCAATGGGTAAAACGCGGTGGCATGGTGTTGCGGTTTGCTGGTGCGCGCCTCGCCCGAAGTACGAAAGATAAATTCGTGCCTGTACCCTTGCGCCGCGGCGGACGCGTCTTAGGAGGCGCCATGCGTTGGTCCAACCCGGCAACCTTAGCACAATTCAGCCGTAAGAGCCCGTTTTTTGGTTTAAAGCCAACCAGAGAGGTTACCATCTTGCGCCAAGTTTTAGCGCAACCTTCGCTTGATCTTGGTGAGAAAACATGGGCCCGACTGAGCGACGGTACACCCTTGGTGACAGCGGACCGTCGGGGTGAAGGCTGGCTTGTATTAGTCCACACCACTGGCGGTATGAGGTGGTCCACTTTACCGTTGTCTGGCCTTTTCGTTGAAATGATGAGACGGATAGTCTCTGTGAGCAAAGGCTTAGCAGGTGACGGCACTTCGGATGTATCATTAGCACCGGTCTCGTCGCTTGATGGCTTTGGCAGTATGGTTTCTCCTGCACCGGTCGCACAATCGATCAGACCGGATGAATTGGATAAAGCCTCGGTGGGACCAACCAGGCCGCCAGGTTACTACGGCGCGGGCGATTACCGTCGGGCTCTTAACCTATCCCCAGGCCTCGCTTCGCTAAAGAGGATGGGAGAGTTGCCAAGTGGAGTAGCTCGCGAAGTATTTAGGACTCACACTGTTTGGAATTTGAAGCCATGGCTGTTGCTAATCGTTTTCTTATTGTTTGTAGTCGACGGCGTCATTACTCTAATCATGCGCGGCCTATTACCCGATTTCAGATGGTTTAAGCGGCGGTTGAAGGGCACTGGGCGAAGCTCGATTTCGATAGTTTTAGTTGTTAGTTTCTTTGGATTTGCGTTTGACGTTAAAGCGCAGGACGCTGGGACTAATGACGCTTTCGTGCTTAAAGCACTTCGTGGAACCCATTTGGCTTATGTAACGACCGGAGACCCGAAAGTAGATCTTGTCAGTCATGCCGGCTTGCTGGGCTTAAGTAATGTATTATCGGCACGCACTGCGGTGGAACCAGGTGATCCTATTGCCGTTGATGTGGAGCGGGACGACTTATCTCTCTTTCCATTATTATACTGGCCGATATCAGTGGCGCAAAATCCGCTCACTGAAAGAGCCATAGAACGAGTGAACCGGTATATGGCGACCGGCGGTACGATTTTGTTTGATACGCGCGACCAAAATTTGGGCGGTGGTAATACCTCGAATAAGCAGATGTTGAGAGTGCTTGCGCGTGGATTGAGCCTGCCGCCTTTGGATCCTGTACCCGACGGGCACGTTCTCACTAAGTCATTTTATTTATTAGTTGATTTTCCTGGGCGTTGGGACGGCGGATTACTCTGGGTGGAGCGTGGTGGTTCAGCGGAACGCGATCAGGTTTCCCGCGTCATTACCGGCAGCAATAATTGGGCAGCGGCGTGGGCTGTGGATCTCACTGGTCGGCCTCAATTCGCAGTGGTGCCGGGGGGCGAAGCGCAGCGCGAGGTGGCGTTTCGGTTTGGTGTGAATTTAGTGATGTATGTAATGACCGGTAACTATAAGTCAGACCAGGTTCACGCGAAGCATATTTTAGAGCGGGTAGGGGAGTAAATGTGACCTCTTTATCCGTAAGTTTTTCGCCCCTCCTACCGCTTACCTTAATGGTCATTATCGGTATTTTTGTAGGCGTTTTTATGGTGTTTGGGATTGTCTTGCGCGCTAAAGGTATTTGGTCTCGGGCATTGGCATTGACGTTTTTATTTTGCACGTTGCTCAATCCAGCTGTGGTGCATGAAAAAAGGAAAGCGTTAAAGGATCTTGCGGTTGTAGTTATCGATGCGACACCTAGCACCCAGATGGCAGGCCGCGATAAACAAATTATCGAGGCTGCCACGAAAATCGAACAACAGATACGCAAGTTAAGAAATTTATTAGATCTGAAGATAGTGCGCGTGCAACAAAAAACGATTTCTGAGTCTATTGGTGGTAGCAAGCTAGTTGGCCCTCTGCAGTCGGCATTAAGTGATATTCCTGTCCGGCGTTTGGCGGGTGCAATCTTTTTGACTGATGGACAGGTTCATGATGTGCCATCTGAAATGGCAAAAGAGTTGTTACCGAAACCTCTGCATGTGTTGTTGGCGGGGAAGCCTAAAGTTCCTGACAGGCGGATAACGGTTAAATCATCGCCATCCTTCGGTTTGGTCTCTAAAGAACATGCAATGGTTATTCGCGTAGACGAGCAATTTTCAGGGGCTGGTCAAGGCGAAAAAGACGTACGGGTTGTTTTACGCCGTGATGGAGGTGATGAAGAGGAACGACTTGTGCCAGTGGGACGTGATTATCATTTGCCATTTAAATTGGAGCATGCAGGCCCGACCGTATTTGAACTTGAGGTGGCGCGTGGCAAGGAGGAGTTGACCATCAACAATAATCGAGCAGTGGTTGCGGTAAACGGCGTTAGAGACCGGTTGCGTGTATTGTTGGTTTCGGGAGAGCCTTATGCGGGAGAGCGCACCTGGCGCAATCTGTTGAAATCTGATCCGTCTGTGGATTTAGTACATTTCACGATTTTGCGCCCACCAGAAAAAAACGATACGACTCCAATCAATGAACTGTCACTTATATCATTCCCGGTCCGCCAGCTTTTTAAAGAGAAACTTCAAGAGTTCGATCTGGTGGTGTTTGATCGTTATCGACGGCGAAACGTATTACCGCGAGTTTTTTTGAGTAATATTGTCCGGTATGTACGTAAGGGTGGAGCCTTCTTAGTTGCTAACGGGCCAGCTTACGCAACTACGAGCTATAGTCTTCATCATAGTCCGCTTCGCCGAATGTTGCCGGGACGCCCGTTAGGCACGGTTATTGATCGCGGCTTCCGTCCAGAAGTAACCTCTATTGGGTTGCGTCATCCGGTTACTGCGGAGTTACCTGCAGGCCCAGAGAGCAACGCTGAGAAAATGGCCAGCTGGGGACGGTGGTTTCGTTTGGTAGAGCTGAATAAAGTGCGTGGCCAGACGGTGATGACCGGCGTTAACGATAGACCTTTGTTGATTCTTAATCGGTTTGGTAGGGGTCGGACTGCACAATTGTCTAGTGATCAAATTTGGTTATGGGCTCGTGGCTTCGAAGGGGGAGGGCCGCAAGCAGAGCTTCTGCGTCGAATTGCCCATTGGCTTATGAAAGAACCGGCGCTGGAGGAAAATTTGCTAAAGGCTCATGTAGTTGGCGATATATTGCATATTGAGCGGAGAAGCATTGAACCCGGGAAATTCACTGTGGAAATATTTTCCCCTAACGGTAGCGTCAATCAGCACGTATTAAGGGAGGGAAAAGGCGGCCGTTACTCTGCCGCAGTGCCGGTTGACGAGGTGGGCTTATATAGAATTTCCGAGAAAAGTCGTGTTGTGATGGCTGCTGCTGGGCCGTTGAATTCGCTTGAGATCACTGATGTGCAGTCCACAGAAAAACGACTGTTGCCGCTGACAAAGGCAACAGGTGGAACTGTTAGGTGGTTGTCAGATGGCACTCCCGATATTCGTCTTATTCCCGCTAGCAGAAAACCTTACGGTCGCAGTTGGCTGGGACTGGTTTCTAATGAAAATTATGAGGTAACGGGTATAAAGCTTACCCCGCTTTTACCAGGTTTGGCCACGTTGCTCTTAATCATGTTAGCAATGGCAACCGCTTGGCGTCGTGAAGGCGCCTAAGGCTGTACGTTGCAAAGTTACGAATAGTAGCGGCGGGAATCTGAGCTAGTTTTCCTTTTATGAAGGCAAAAGAAAACCGCCGATCCAGGGGTATGGATCGGCGGCGTATTAGTTTAAAAGTGCCCTATTTTTGATATAAAATGATACCGCCCCGTTTGCCCGTGAATAAACCCGGACCCTCGGTTTCTTTCCAGCTTTCGTCTTCCATTACGCCTGGTTCTACCCACGCACAACCCGCCACAAATGTAGGGAGTGCGATTACAACCAGAGTAATTTTAAACCAGCTACGTACCATTTTATACCGACACCTTTTAACTGTTGTTAGGCCCAATTAGAACCGAGCCCGGAAGCCCATGGTGAACATGTTGATGTCGTTGAAATCTTCATCAGCATTAGCCGTACCACCAACTTGGTCCGTTTCAAGAGAAGCGTGACGGTAGCCGACATAGGCGTCCGTACCTGTGCTCTTGATTTGCTGAACAATGGTGAAACCATGAGTTTCCGCGATGTCACCTTCGTTCACGTTGTCGTGGGTCTGGTTGAAGCCATACTTGAAGCGAGTTTCGCCAAGTTCAAAGAACTTCGCGCGATACCAGATGGCAGCCCACCAGAAGTGAGCGGTTTTACTCCGAAGTTCTAGAGCCGCCGTACCATCAAAGTCTACATCTGGACGATGACGTTCGGATACACCAGCTGCACCACTGACACCAAGACCCCAAGGAGACTGAACGGAAATGGAGCCGTTTGTCACGCTTAGTTCGGTGTTAGCAGCAGTTATGCCAGCACGCTCAGAACCTGGGAAGAGGCCACCATTGCCGTGGCTGTGGTTAACCGCACCCTTGATCTTCATGCCAGCTACTTTGCCTTTGTACCAAAGAGCAAATTCATAGCCACTTTGATCAATCACGCCGCCACGGAGCTGGAAGCCCATGATGCTGGGGGAGTCGTAACGAATACGGCTCGACCGGCTGGTCGCGTCCAAGTTTGTGGAAGATTGGTCAACACGTTGGTTTTGACGAGTCGCTCCGTTTGCCGAAGAATCGGTTTCAAGGAAACGGGCTTGTTGGAATTCCCAGTGCTCGCCACCACCTTTTTGCCCGGTCGAAGTGCCGGAAAGGTCGGTTTGTGAGGAACTGTTACCTGGGCCATTGCCACGTCCAAAATAGACTGTACCGAAACGCTTATGATGGAACTGAATGTCAGCCCAACGAATGTCGAAGTCGTTGTCCAAGCCATCATTCTGCGCTTGTAACGGACGATTCTCATGAGCTGCGCGGAAGTTAAATTCATAACGCAGTTTGAGCTTGAGATCGTTGTTGATCTTACCAGCCGCTTTAATACCCATACGAGTGGATGTATTGCCGTTTTCAGAGTTAGCAAAGCCACCCGCTACACCGTTGTCGGTGTAGGACGCTGTACGAGCGATCTGCCCATACAACTTCAGCTTCATTTTTTTGCCGCTGGATACGACCTTGGGCGCCTTAGAAGGATCTTTCTTCTTCGCCGCCGCAGGCATCGAGAGCCCTGCTGCAAAAGCAATGGCTGTAGTAGCCATTAAAGCTTTGTTAAGTTTAGTCATGTGAAACCTCCACATTGATAAATGTTCAAACATTTTAGGAACCACCGTTGCCGACTAATTCGGCTATTACCCCATACCCAATTAAAGGCGACAGTGAAAGGTAATCCCAGAGTACAAACTAAAACGGTACCAAAGCGAAACCCAAGGGAATTTGGCTGTTTTTTAAATTGTAGTCGGGGACCGTTGCAAAACGGTCACACTTTTAGTGAGCCGGCACAAAACTTGGGTATTTTAGTAGTTTCCGTCATTTTATTTACCGTTACAAACGAATTCTAGACTAAGCGGATTCTTGTGCCGCCCCTTTAGGTGTGTTTGAGGCAACCTCAGACTCTCTCGCAACCATGTTGGCATGTCTTGGGCATTTGCGCTGAGAACTCCCGACCATTTCATCCCATTGGTCAGCAAGTTATTGGCTTAGCTACGAGTGCTATTATTTTATTTTTTTCTCAAGAGCCCCAGAAATTCATGTCGTAGGTTACATCTCTAAGAAACATTGCCTGATTGATTCTATAGCAATCCTTAAAGGAACTTTTCTCGTGCCAGGCGCCATGGAAGAAAATGCCAGGATATACAAGCAAGCGGTTGTATTTCATGGGAATAATGCCAAGTAATTCCCAATATTTGTCATAATCTTGCATGAAGTAGTCAGTGCCGGACTCATAATTTGAACCGGTAAAAATTTGGTCATGCAATTCTTTATGTTGGTCCGGGTCAGCCGGCATTCGGTCCGCTTGAGGCGATTTTGAGCGATAAAAGCCGGTTCCACCCGAACATTCCTCCTGAGTATTTAACATCACAAGGGCAGCAATCAAGTTACCGTCATCATGCGGAAAAGGCTGGGAATTTGGTGGTTGGTCGGTGATCAGCCGAAAAATATTAGAATTGAAGATAGGCTCAAGCGTGTGCTGAGTTATGCCTAAAAATTGTTCTGCGATTTGTTGGACTACGTTTTGGGCACGTTCATAGGGAAGGTATATCGACTGGCGACAATCATAATACTCTTTAAAATTTTTGGTGTCCGGCTGGTCTTTCCAAATCGGATATGGTGAATTCAGGATGATTTGCCGAACCATATCGGGATTTTTATAAAAGTTGTCTGCAATCACTACTTGATTGGTAGTATCCTCAATCGTTAATAGCTCGATTTCGAGGTCCAAATTGACCTCAAATGCCTCTTCCGGTCTGAACGGAAACATGTGGCCTCCTTATTTGCGGCGGCGCAGGGCTACTTTCTTCAATTCCGATAGGGCATTCCTAACGGATTCCGTGCCTACCGCCAATAAACTTCGCGGTTAAACGAAAATGCTACGGCGGAATATATCAATCATGTAAGCTTAAATGTGTTGTAAGGTCGGGTTCGAGTAGGTTGGAGAAAATCAAAGGGATGCTAAGCGATAGAGGGTAACTAGTATGTTAATTAAGGTCAAACAAGGCTGGGAACTGCCGGAATCCGCAGCAACTGACGAATCCATTTTTAATGCTCGGCGAGGATTGCTTAAATCTATGGGTCTTGGTTCCATTGCATTGGCCGCAGGTACAACCGGTGCCGGAATAGACAGTTCAATGGCTCTTGCCGCAAAGGCATCTGGGGATCCCTCGGCGTACCTTTATCCGGCTAAACGAAATGAAAAATACAAGCTCGACCGTCCGTTAACCGAAGAGAAGTTTGCGGTGACCTATAATAATTTTTACGAGTTTGGCTCGCACAAGAGAATTTCGAAGAGTGCTCAGGCGCTAAAAATTCGCCCTTGGCAGGTTAAAATCGATGGTGAGGTGAAAAAGGAAATGACCATCGATATTGATGACTTGCTGAAGAAAATACCCCTGGAAGAGCGGGTTTACCGCTTCCGGTGCGTGGAAGCGTGGTCGATGGCGGTTCCCTGGAGTGGGTTTCCTCTGAAGGCATTGGTTGCTCTAGCAAAGCCCAATTCCAGTGCCAAATATGTTCGTATGGAAACTCTTTTTGATAGGGGAATAATGCCTGGGTTGCGTCAGCCTTGGTACCCCTGGCCCTACGCAGAAGGGCTAACTATTGAAGAAGCCACTAACGATTTGGCATTCATTGCGACGGGCCTATACGGGAAGCCGATGCCAAAACAAAACGGTGCGCCTTTGCGGTTGGCAACGCCATGGAAATATGGGTTTAAATCGATTAAATCAATTGTAAGGTTTACCTTCTTGAGAGAAAAGCCGGAAACCTTCTGGGAACTGGTTCAGCCCCGTGAATATGGGTTTTGGGCTAATGTGAACCCGAAGGTATCGCATCCGCGGTGGAGCCAGGCCTCGGAAAGGGTCCTAGGCAATAGTGGTCGAGTGCCGACGCTTTTGTATAACGGCTACGGCGAATTCGTTGCAGATCTTTACACAGATTTGGAGGCAAAGCTGGGTGACCGGCTTTATCGTTAATCTTCTCTAAAAATCTAGGGATGCCGGGCCAGTTGAGATTCGGAATTTCAAAAAAATACCGGGCCAATTAAGGCCCGGTAAACTAAATAGGGAGGAAGTGCACGCAGAAAATTACGTACATCAATGGTAGCTATATTCAATAGATCTCGCGGCAACCAGCGACATTTCGACAGAACACCTATGCAAAAATTGCATGACTTGACGCTATGCTTCCCTCAATGGGTGTTTAGAAGACGTTTTTTGAGACTTTTCGCAGCAAAAAGTCTCTGAACACACCAATCCGTTTGGAATGGCGCAGCTCCTCCGGGTAGACGAAATGAGCCTGCAGCACCGGCCCCTGAGAGTCAGGTAGAACTTTGAATAAATTACTATCGTGCGCTATCATATAGTCTGGCAATCCCGCCAACCCGAGTCCGCCGCGTGCAGCGCGATAAACCCCGTAGAGGTTATTAACCGATAGTATCGGCTTGCGTGGTCGGCTGGCGGTAGCGCCAATATCGAGTATCCAATTGATCGAGGGAACGGGTGGAGCTAAATCGTGTCCATATACAATTAATTTATGGTTATCTAAGTCCTCGGGCCTCGCAGGCGCGCCGTATTCTTCGATATAGCCAGGTGAAGCGTAGATATGTGATCTTACAGGCATCAACGTACGCTGGATCAAATCCGGCTGGCGAGGGGGGGAAAGGCGGATCCCTATGTCGGCTTCGCGCATGCTGAGATCTAGTTCACTATCTGTGAGCATCAAGTGCACTTCGACTTCCGGATAAGCGTCGATAAATTCCTTAATTCTGGGGGTTAGCCAAAGTGATCCCAGCGCTACGGTAGTTGTTATTTTAAGTGGGCCGGACGGTCGTTCTTTGTCTTCGGTGATTTTCGCTTCGACCATGGCAAGTTTGTGAAACACGTCGTGGGTGGTTCGGTAGAGGGTCTCGCCGTGTTCAGTGAGAATTAGTCCGCGCGCGTGACGGTGAAAAAGAGCGTTTTCTAGGCTATCTTCCAATGAGCTCACTTGACGACTTATAGCGGATTGGCTGAGACTTAGTGATTTGCCCGCATGCGTAAAACTACCCGCCTTTGCTACGGCGTGAAATATACGAAGTTTATCCCAGTCCATTAAAATCCAAACATATGATCGATACTAAAACTCGCGGTTCCGTTCAAAAGACCATGATAGCCGAAAAGTCGAGTGGAGGTGTCTCGAATGATTACGTAGGCATCGTCTCCGGCGATTTTGCGACTTTTTTCGTCAAACATCTCGCTGTAGCGCCAGAGGATCGAGCCCCCACAGGGGATGCTTAAATCATGTTCGCTTACCATTTTGCCATCGCAATTGAACAAGGTTAAGTGTGTCTGACTGACCCCATGCCAAGGAGTCGAGGCTGGATAAATTAGATGACACATCGTGTCTTGAGGAGCTCGGCCAAGGCGCAAAAACAGTCGTGTGCTGAGCCCAGGTGCAGGACCAGCGTATGATTGCGGTTCGTTCTTGTATGTAAGCACGCAGTTAAAAATATGAGCGCCGAAACTTGTTTCAGCCGTATGACCGGTATTCCGGTCTTCGTAGCGGAAAAGCCCGTGTAGCCATCCATCAGCTTCACCACCATCTGTAAAATCATAGATTAATTCCAAATGCCCATAATCTTTATTGAAAGTTTTCGTCCCGTTAATGAGTTTATCTGTCTCAAGCACTGCACTGTGGTCGCGTGGAAGACATCCAAAAGCATGACGAGCAATCTCGCAGCCGTCTTGGTTATAAGCGATTGCTGTGACCGGCAGATTGTTCTGGCATGTGGCCATGGGTGTGGGTAGGAGCGACGTTTTGAACCGATCTAAGGGTAAAATAGGAGCAGGTAAGAGATATCCTTTTCCCATCAAATTGTTTAAATCCGGGATTTTCGGGTCTGGGGTTAAATCGGTGCGCTCCACGTTAGGATGATTAATACGGAGGCGGCCCTCTTTTGTTGTGACCTCGTAGCGCGGACGAACGAAATGTTTCCCAGCTTGAATTTCAATATGGTCAGGCCAACTAAGGTGAGGCAGCAAAGTGGAAACGTCTAGCGGGTAGGAGCCGAATGCGGGAACTTCGTTTTTCAGCCAAGAAATTTGATCATCGCCCATGCGGTTCAGGCCGATAGCACCTTTCGGTATGGCACAGGGGTGGCTGTTTTGAATCCAAAGCACGACTGTTTCGTTTGGCCCTGGTGCTGGCAAGCCAGCATAGAGGTCCGCTGGCCATGCATTAGCGTCGTGGGTACATGACAGTACAGTTTCGTTATCTCCATAGGTGTCAAGGGCATATTTCACTACGTCATGCCCGGCGCCGTTGACGACGTGCAGAAATAGCTGACCACAAAAATCGTCTAGGTCAAATTTGGAGCGGACTTCTTTGCTGTCAATAACAATGCTTTCTGTGTCGACGCCGAGGGCTAATGTCCACTCGGCTAAAACGTTTCCTTCCGCACCGAACAATTGGCACCAAATTTGTGTATCCTTGGCCCCATAACCGGACCAGTAATTCGCTGAAACAAGCCTCGTATGATAACCGTCAGAATCACGAAAGAAAGCGAAATTCGTGGCAAAATTAAGAGGGTCTAAATAACGCTGCTTATTGGTGAGCATGTAGTTATCAAGACGCATATCATCCAGGCTGAAAAGTTTTGCGCCGTCTGGGATAAGGTGACGAATATTGTCAACCAATCGATCGGCATCGAACGCGGTAATAAAGACTGTTGTGGCGTTGCTAAGGGGCAAGTCGGTAATTGGCTGCGCCTTATTCCCTAAAACCTTAGTCCCAATGGCATCAATATCCTGCACATAGGTACCGGCAAATGTGATTGTCTCACAATCATATAGTGCTGCAAACGCAACTGCGAGGCCGTGGGGGTCATAGACCGCCACAGCGCTTGATCTCTGCAAATTATCCATAAGAATCTTAGATTTCTCACGGATCATCGGATGACCAATTGCTTTAAAAGCACTGAAGCCACCGGTTACATTGCTAAAGGTTTCGAGGTTGAGGCTCATGGGCGGCTAGCTATTTTCAAACAAATTTCTTTATCATGGATGATAGATTATGCCGGAAAGACTCTTTCCACAAATAACTACGGCTGCGCACCCAATTGAGTTGCATTGAGCGGCGTTCTCCAACAAAGGACTTATGCCCATGCCAAGCATGGTCGCTGCATCGAAAAGCAAGCAAGGTTCCTGCAACGGGGGGCACAGTTGCTGCATAATCTTCAATGTCATTGGCGGACCTCAACAAGCGCAGCTGCCCACCGTCGTTTGTCCATTCACCGTTTAAATATAGCAAAACGGTAAGGATTTTTCCGCCGGAATCCCGGTGTATTTGTCCGTCTCGTGCGCGGCATTGACCCCGTACGGTTAGCATCGTGGGGCGCATTCCTATATCAATTGAAAATTTTTTACCCATTAAAGTTGCCATCTCTTGGCCCTGAAGGGTTTCTACGAGTGCTGCGAATTCCGGTCCGCCGCTCAGGGAACTTGCGGGAAAGCTGCCAGGATAGTTAATTTCGGGAAAATTATTGTTAATGGCAGCGAGTGCGTCCGGAAGAATAAAATTTGGGACGATCACATGATCAAAAGGGTCACCATGTAATGGGGCGTCTCGGAGTGCGGAGTAGTTCAGCATATGTGATATGGCGTTCCAATCCGCTGCTTAATTATTAATAGAGATTTAGGTATAATCCCTGTAATGCATCAGGGCAACTGCCTGAAAGGATTTATGTTTTTTTTGCTTCTAATCGCCGCAGTGCTATTCGCGCTACGCGATTGGGTTCTGCGAGAGGCTTATAGGACCATGTTTCCAGACTGCCAGTGAAAGGTCTCGCGATACCGGCATCGTAAAGCATTTGATGAAAGACTGAGAATTTAGAACCATTTCCCCCTAACCGGGCAATGTAGAGTGGTTTTCCGGTTGCTGCGGCTTCAGAAATCATATTGATCGAGTCACCCGTAACGATAATTGCGTCTGCCAAGTCCAAATAGGCAAAATAGGGGTTTGGACCCTTATTGTCCCAGAAAAAAGAATTGGTAGGCTTTAATAGATTTTTTAGAATCATTTCATTTCTTTTTCCGGTACGCCTAGATGTAGTCACCATAAGACCCGCCCCGGCGGTTTCTATGATGTTCAGCAAATTTCGCCCAAGTTGTTTGGTAACGTTTGGCGTCATTTGAAAGGCGCGGTTGGTGCCACCGATTAATACAGCGATACGCGGTGAGGGGAGTTTATCGAACACACCTTTAAAATTGGCTCTCGCTGTTCTTAGACGGTCTGGCGTGATTCGATGCATGGCGCCGTGGACTGGGACAATATTTTCCCCTTCCAATTGGTCATGGTAAGGGGCGGCAATCAAATCGTAGCGTGAGGGTGGAATATGCGGATGCTGGACGTGGATGATATAGGTTTTTCCGCCGCTTTTTCTTTTTACCATTAAGGTGGGGCCAATGGCATGACGTCCGCAGCTAATAACGATATCGGGCCACGGGGGATTAAATGGGTCGCTTCCGGTTCCTATACCTGTAACACCTGGTGGCCATAACACACCGGGTAACCATCTCCAGGGTGTGCTAGGGCAAACCCGTTTTTCGGTGATTTCGGTATTGTCAACTATAGACGCAATTGCTTCGGCGAGCCCACGCGCTTGATTTAGCATGCCAATTTTATTGTCTGTTACGGTCCAGATTGAAAAAGATGTGTGGCTTTGAGACATAGATTCTAAATTTGTGGAACAGTCAGTTTTTCAAAAAATTAATGTAACGAAATATTATTTCGTACATTGTATGCTTTGTAATATTATTGCGCGATAGAAAAGGAACTCTCAGAATGAGCCGCGTAAAGTTAGATAAAATCGACTTGCGGATATTGCGCGATCTTCAAGACGATGGTCGTATCACTAATGTGGCGCTGGCGGACCGGGTCGGCATTTCGGCACCGCCGTGTTTACGTCGCGTGCGGGCATTAGAGGACTCGGGCCATATTCGGGGTTACCACGCCGACGTGAATGGCGAAGCATTGGGTTATGGGGTTACAGTATTTGCGCAAGTTGGCCTAAATAGCCAAGCTGATAATGATCTGGCGGCTTTTGAAACGCTGGTCAGCGATTGGCCGGAAGTACGTGACTGCTACATGCTAGCGGGTGATACGGATTTCTTATTGCGTGTGGTGGCACAGGATTGGGAAAGTTATAATCGATTCCTAACCACAACATTAACCGCTGCTCCAAACGTTAGCCATGTTAAATCTGCCCTCGCAATCCGGACATCAAAACAGGTGGTCGGAGTTCCTATTGATGAAGATATCAATATTTCACCACAAGCGGGCAAGTAATCGAGATCTACTTGTAGCTGACTTTGATTATTTCGTAGTCTTTTTGGCCTCGAGGTGTATTGACTTCAGCGCTTTCACCCACTGATTTGCTAATAAGTGCACGGGCAATTGGTGAAGTAACTGATATTTTACCCGCCGCGGGGTCGGCCTCGTATTCCCCCACAATCTGAAAGGTACTTTCTTCATCAGTCTCCTCGTCAGCTACCGTAACAGAGGCACCGAATTTAATTTGGTCACCTGTCAGGGAAGCGACATCAATAATATCCATTCGACTAGTTTTATCTTCCAGCTCTAGAATGCGTCCTTCGACAAAGCTCTGTTGCTCCCGCGCTGCATGATATTCTGCGTTTTCAGAGAGGTCACCATGCTCGCGTGCTGCGGCAATAGCCTTAATAATAGAAGGCCGCTGGACGGCTTTAAGGTTCCGAAGTTCTTCTTGCATTTGCACCGCGCCGTCGGCGGTAATGGGAAACTTTTCCATATTAAATCACCAAATTCTGATTGTCCGTTTGACCATAGCGTTTCCTCTATTTAACGTCGTCATTCATGCTGGGTTCGGTCAGACGGAAAAATTGTTTCTAAAACGAACCTTTAAAATAGGATTGGAGAGGCGCAACATCAAGTGTGCCTTCTTTCATTGCTGCAATGGCCATTACAGCGGCACGCGCGCCGGCAAGTGTTGTGTAGTATGGTACCTTGTGGAGAAGCGCTGTTCGGCGCAGGCTATAACTATCCTTAATCGCCTGTTCGCCTTCTGTTGTGTTTAGCACCAGTTGAACATCCCCATTTATCATTGCATCCACAATATGAGGCTGGCCTTCCGCCACTTTGTTTATTACCCCTACGTCCAACCCTTGCGAGGTTAGGTGCCGCGCAGTGCCGCGCGTTGCCTTAATTTTGAAGCCTAATTTGGACAATTGGCGAGCGGGCTCTACGAAAAGGTTTTTATCCTCTTCCCTAACTGAGATGAAAACACAGCCTTGTCCCGGCAACTCAACGCCGCTGCCCAGTTGCGCCTTGGCAAATGCGCGACCAAAATCACTGTCAATGCCCATCACTTCTCCAGTAGATTTCATTTCCGGCCCTAATACCACGTCGACCCCGGGGAACCGTGCAAATGGAAAGACGGCTTCTTTGACAGCAATATGTGAGCGGTTGACAGCTTTTTGCAGTTGGAAACTTTCAACGCTTTCACCTGCCATGATACGCGCGGCAATTTTGGCGATCGGTTCGCCGATTGCTTTAGCGACGAAGGGCACTGTGCGACTTGCACGCGGGTTTACCTCGATTAGAAATACTTCACTGTCCTTAATCGCGAATTGAATGTTCATTAGACCAATAACATTGAGCGCTGTTGCTAACAATTCTGTTTGCCGTTCAATTTCGGCAATAACTTTATCGTCGAGAGAATAAGGCGGAAGTGAACAGGCGCTGTCACCAGAATGTATCCCCGCTTCTTCGATGTGCTCCATGATGCCAGCTACGTGCACTGTGGTGCCGTCGGATAAAGCATCTACATCCACCTCAATGGCACCCGCGAGAAAACGGTCAACCAAAACGGGATGATTACCAGAAACACTGACCGCCGTTGTCATATAACGTTCCAAGCCGGTTTCGTTATGGATAAGTTCCATAGCGCGTCCACCAAGCACATATGAAGGGCGCAACAACACGGGATAACCAATTTTATCAGCAATTTTGCGGGCTTCAGACAATGATCTTACTATTCCTGCATCTGGCTGGCGAAGTTTTAGTTTTTTGAGTAATCGCTGGAAACGTGCTCGGTCTTCGGCAAGATCTATCGCGTCCGGTGAGGTCCCAAGAATTGGAATACCTTGTTTTTCTAGGGAGTTCGCTAGCTTCAGGGGGGTTTGTCCGCCAAATTGGACGATGACCCCAAGTAATGTTCCTCGCATCTGTTCTAACCTGACGATGGAAATAACATCTTCGGTCGTTGGAGGTTCAAAATAAAGCCGATCTGACGTGTCGTAATCAGTCGATACGGTTTCCGGATTACAATTGATCATAATGGTCTCAAAGCCGGCCTCGCGAAGGGCAAAGGCCGCATGGACGCAGCAATAGTCGAATTCGATACCTTGGCCGATGCGGTTTGGGCCGCCACCGAGTATAATCACCTTATTGCGCTTAGAGACGTTAGCTTCACACTCCGCCATTTCGACTTCGTCACCTTCATAAGTGGAATAGAGATAAGGTGTTTGAGAAGCAAACTCAGCGGCACAGGTATCTATACACTTAAATACCGGCTGTATCTTTTTTCGAATCCGCGCCTTGGCGACTCGTTCTTCCGAAGTGCCCGCCAACTCTGCCAAACGAGCGTCGCTGAAGCCAAATTTTTTCAATCGTAAAAATTCATGCGCTTTTTTTGGCAGCCCTTCTTCCTTGACCATATTTTCTGCCGCGACAATGTTTTCGATTTGGCGCAAGAACCATGGGTCGATTTTGGAAGCTTCGTGAATTTCATCTAAGTTTAGTCCGTGACGAAATGCTTGGGCGATTAATAAAATTCGGTCTGGGATCGGTTGGCGCAAAGCCCCTAGCATTTCGCTCCGGTCGTTGCTCTCTGCGCCAGCCAGCGGTACTTCGTTAAACCCGTTGAGACCGGTTTCCATAGACCGGAGTGCCTTTTGCACGCTTTCAGCAAATGTGCGTCCAATGGACATTGCTTCGCCTACTGATTTCATGGCGGTGGTCAGCGTTGCTTCGGCACCGGGAAACTTTTCAAAAGTAAAGCGTGGAATTTTTGTGACTACATAATCTATCGTTGGCTCAAAGCTTGCTGGCGTTACCTTGGTGATGTCGTTGTCTAACTCGTCGAGTGTATAGCCTACCGCCAGTTTGGCAGCGATTTTGGCTATGGGGAAGCCCGTCGCTTTTGAAGCCAAGGCTGAGGAACGCGAAACGCGAGGGTTCATTTCGATAATAACCAGGCGTCCGCTTTCTGGATCAACAGCAAATTGTACGTTTGAGCCGCCTGTGTCGACTCCAATCTCGCGCAAACACGCTATCGAGGCATTTCGGAGAATTTGATATTCCTTATCGGTAAGGGTGAGCGCTGGTGCAACTGTTATCGAATCGCCCGTGTGAATTCCCATAGGATCAATATTCTCTATGGAACAAATAATGATACAATTATCGGCTTGGTCGCGTACTACCTCCATCTCGAATTCTTTCCATCCCAGAACAGATTCTTCCACGAGCACCTCTTGTACAGGTGAAGCGCGAAGTCCTTGTTCGAGTAAGTCGAGATACTGCTGGCGGTTATAAGCAATTCCACCGCCTTGACCGCCAAGAGTAAAGGAAGGCCGCAAAATGACCGGTAGGCCCACTTCGTCCAGCGCTGTCTGAGCTTCTGTAATAGAATTGACGAGGTAGCTTTTAGGTGTTTCCAGTCCAATATCGTTCATGGCCTCGCGGAAAAGCTGGCGATCTTCCGCTTTTGCTATCACGTCAGCTTTTGCGCCTATCAGTTCAATGCCAAGCCTATCTAGGGTGCCGTCATGAAACAGAGAAAGCGCCGTATTGAGCGCGGTTTGGCCGCCCATGGTTGGCAACACCGCATCAGGCCGTTCGCGTTCGAGTACTTTTGAAACAGTCTCCGGTGTTATTGGCTCTACATAGGTGGCGTCGGCGGTATCCGGGTCTGTCATGATTGTTGCTGGATTAGAGTTGACGAGCACGACACGGTAGCCTTCTTCGCGCAGCGCTTTGCACGCTTGCGTACCCGAATAATCAAACTCGCAAGCTTGCCCGATAACAATTGGGCCGGCCCCAATAATACAAATCGACTTTAGGTCTGTGCGTTTAGGCATGAGCTATGACATTTTTTCGATGTTCGCGACAAACTGCTCAAATAAATAATGGCTGTCTTGTGGACCTGGAGAAGCTTCAGGGTGATATTGCACAGAGAAAACTGGACGATCCTTGAGTCTTATGCCCTCCAGGCTGCCATCGAATAGTGAGATATGGCTCATTTCAACGCCGTTAGGCAGCGAGTCTGCTATGACTACAAACCCATGGTTCTGGCTGGTGATTTCCACTGTGCCTGAGATGAGATCTTTGACTGGGTGATTGGCACCTCGATGCCCATGATGCATTTTTTCTGTCTTCGCACCGAGTGCTCGGGCAAGCAGTTGATGGCCGAGACAAATGCCGAAAAGGGGTTTCCCAGTTTCCAGAAGCTTTTGTATCATGGGTACCGCATATTTACCGGTCGCCGCTGGGTCGCCGGGACCATTAGATAAAAATATGCCGTCGGGATTATGGCTCAGTACCGATTCCGCATTCGACGTGGCTGGCAATACGGTTACCTTGCAGTCCAAAGCGGCTAGGCAACGGAGGATATTGTGTTTGGCGCCGAAATCGATGGCAACTACGTGGTGTTTTGGTTGGGTAAGGCTGCCATAGCCTTTGCCGCGGCACCATGCGGCTTCCATCCATTCGTAAGATTGAGTGCAGCTAACTTCTTTTGCTAGATCCATACCTTCGAGCCCAGGCCACACTTTGGCTTTTTCTATTGCGGCTGGAATGTCCCATTTACGATTAGCGTTATGCATTATTAGACCTTGCGGTGCGCCTTGATTACGAATCCGGCGGGTTAGGCGCCTTGTGTCTACGCCAGCCAGGGCGACGAGATTATGCGATTTAAGCCAGCCGTCATAATGCTGCATCGAACGCCAGTTTGATGGTTCTGTGATATCTGCTCTAAGAATACACCCCCGTGCTACAGGAGACCTGGTTTCGATATCCTCGCTGTTGGCACCTACATTTCCAATATGGGGAAATGTAAAACAGATTACCTGGCCCGCATAAGACGGATCGGTCATAATCTCTTGATAGCCCGTAATGGAGGTGTTGAAACACACTTCGCCGACGGCTTCACCCTCTGCGCCTGCACCTTGCCCCCAGAACACGGTGCCGTCCGCAAGAACAAGTGCTCCCGTAGCGCTAGGCGGCGGGAGGTATGGGTTCTTCGGTTTGACGGCCATATTAAGAGAGTTCTCTTTACCAAGTAGAGTGGGAATATCTGGCGGTTTTGTATTCGGAATGTAGCCCGAATCACCCAGCCCTGCGAAAACCGCTGAGTTTCTAAGCAATTGCCGTGCCGAGGTCAAGGGTAAAAAAATATAAATATTACTATTTTTCAATTAGTTATAACTCCATAAAAAGTTGCACCCCGAAACGAGATTCGGTACCGTGCCGGCCACAAAGGTTGGGGGGGTAGTATGTTACGCGAAAAGCTCGACGAGTCGCTTAAACAGGCTATTAAAGCGAAGGATAGCTGCGCGGTCGCGACAGTTCGATTAATACTGGCAGCTTTAAAAGATCGTGATATTGCGGCTCGTACAAAAGGAGATGGCGGCGTGATCTCAGACGACGAGATACTATCGCTATTGCAAACGATGATTAAGCAGCGCCGCGAAAGTAAAGATCTCTACATAAAGGGAAACCGCGCAGAATTGGCCGAACGTGAAATGAAAGAAATCGAAATAATTCAATCTTTTATGCCAGTGCAAATGAGTGATAGAGATGTGTCGGTGGCTGTTTCTGACGTTATTGAGGAGTTTGGTGCGTCGGGCCTAAAAGAGATGGGGAACGTTATGGGCGCGCTTCGCGAACGGTATGCTGGTCGTATGGATTTTGGCAAAGCGAGCGCGGAAGCAAAGATAAAATTATCCTGACTCTATTGGGCACTATCGAATTGTTACCCGCTTGGAATTTGCCTGGTGTAGACTGTGGATTGAGTAAATTCGTTGAGGGTGCATGGCATTTCCACCAAAATTTTTAGATGAAATCAGAACCCGCGTGCCGGTTTCCGACGTGGTTGGTAAGCGCGTAAAGTTGCAAAAGCGCGGCCGAGAGTTCATTGGTTTAAGTCCTTTTAACAACGAAAAGACGCCCTCCTTCACGGTAAATGACCAGAAAGGGTTTTATCACTGTTTTTCCAGCGGTAAGCATGGCGACATATTTTCTTTTCTCATGGCGACGGAAGGGCTGAATTTTCCCGAGGCCGTCGAGAAGCTTGCCCGAGATGTTGGTTTGGAGGTTCCGCAAGAAACGCCTCAGGAGCGGGTACGCATGGAAAAGCGGGCAGGCTTGCATGAAGCACTCGAGATTGCCTGTAAATTTTTTGAGAGGTGTCTAACTCAGCCCGTGGGCGCCGATGCGCGTGCTTATTTAGAGGGACGGGGTTTGGATCAAGAGACGATCCGGCGTTTTCGGCTGGGCTATGCGCCACAGGGAAACAGCATGCGGGTGGCACTTGAGGGTAACGGTATCACTGAAGATTTACTTCTAGAAGTTGGATTGTTGCGGCGCCCGGATGATGGACGGGTGCCTTATCCCTTTTTCCGAGACCGAGTACTTTTCCCAATTTCTGATCGTAGAGGACGTATAATTGGATTCGGTGGGCGTCTGATGGGAGAGGCCAAAGCGGCGAAATATTTAAACTCCCCCGATACGCCGTTATTCGATAAGGGTCGAACGCTGTATAATCTCGCTTCTGCGCGTCAAGCCTCCCATGACGGCCATTCTGTTATTATTGCTGAAGGCTATATGGATGTGATCGCGTTGGACCGAGCTGGGTTTAAGGGTGCGGTTGCGCCGCTGGGCACGGCTCTTACGGAAGTCCAAATTGAGGAAGTGTGGCGCTTGGCACCAGAACCCATTTTATGTTTCGATGGCGATGCAGCGGGCGCGCGCGCAGCTATGCGTGTGGCTGATCGAGCATTACCGCTTTTGAAACCAGGTCGTTCGTTACAGTTTGCGTACTTGCCGTTCGGCGAAGATCCGGACAGTTTGATTGCCGGACAAGGAGCCTGTGCGATGAAAGATATTTTATCCGGTTCACGTCCTTTGGTAGATGTAATCTGGTCGTACGAAAAAACTCGTAAACCCTTGGATACACCTGAGCGGCGGGCCGATTTAGAAACTCGTCTTTATCACTCTGTTTCCGAAATCACTGACCAAGGTGTTCAGCAGCATTACCGTCAAGCTTTTCGTGAGCGTGTCTGGCAAGCGTTTCGTAATGAGCGCGGTGGCAGAGGCCAGGTGCGAGGCAATGGAAACATAGGGCGATTCGCTTCAATGGAAGGACCCTCTATTGGTAATTTGAGTGCCAATGTTGCGGCCATGCGTCAAAGGCGGCAGCAAATTGTTTTGGCGACAATCATAAATCATCCCATCCTTTTGGACGATTTCGCCGAGAGCTTGGCACAGCTTTCGCTAACTCAGAAGCTTGACAAATTGCGTCAGGAAATCCATCACTGGCATGCAAATTCACAAGGGCTTGACGCAGAAGACCTTAAACGCCACCTCTCAAGTAATGGTTTTGACAAACAAGTTGAAATATTGACTAGTGAAGAGGTGTTATCACACGCTGCATTCGCCCGAGAATTGCCGGAAAACGCGGATTTTCAGTTGGATTCGTTGTTGCCTGCACGTGAAGGGTTGCAACAAACGATAGCCCTTTTGTCGCGAGCTCGACGGAAAGAGGAAGTTTTGGCGCATGGGCGCGCCGCAGCTGGTGAGGGAACAGAAGAGAGCGAACGCCGCTTTTTTGCCTCTCGTCAGATTATGGCTGAGGAAGTCGTCGAAATGCTCGGCGGTGATGAGAACGATCTGGGATAAGGCGGAAGCGCTAGGGCCAGATAACAGGAATTGGTTTTGCTATTGGGAGCGTGAGGTAATGGCAGCTAAAGCAGCAGCGCAAAAAAAGATAACTCAAAAAGCTAATAAAAAGTCCAACGCCAAAGCTAATGGCAAGGCCAACGCCAAAGCCAAAGCCAACGCCAAAGCCAAAGCCAAAGCCAAAGCCAAAGCCAAAGCCAAAGCCAAAGCCAAAGCCAAAGCCAAAGCCA
>PBOR01000045.1 GCA_002724395.1 Rhodospirillaceae bacterium
ACACCGGCGCTTAACCGCTAATGAACGTATCCTTGTCTCAGCTCCTTTCTTTCATAAGAACGCCCTTGTTGCCATCAAAACAGCAATGCTGCCGGGCGCATCGCTTATCTCCCTGCCGCGCTTTGATGCCTCGCAAGCCCTGAAAGCTATTCATGAGCATAAAGTTACGATGATCACTGGAGTGCCAACCATGCTTTATATGATGATGGCGGAAACGGATTTGGTTGAAAGCCTTGATCTTAATTCGGTGACCACGGTTTCCATGGGATCTGCTCCGGCATCTGATAGTTTGATTAACCGTATACTGGAAACTTTCCCCAATGCGGAAGTCCAGTTTAATTATGGTATTACCGAAGGCGGGCCGCTTATGGTCGGCTGGTTCCATCCAGAAGGTAAGTCGCGACCGCTTGGTTCGGTGGGATATCCTTTACCTCAATGTGAGTACCGGTTCGAAGGCGGCTGCCATGATAAAGAAGGCGAGTTGATCGTCCGTAATCCTGGCGTTGCTGCTGGGTATCATAATTTACCTGATGCGACAGCGGAAAAGTTTCAGGATGGATGGTTTCGCACCGGCGATATTTTGCGTGAAGATGAAGACGGCTGGTTATATTTCGTAGGCCGTATCGACGATATGTTTGTGTGTTCTGGTGAAAATATCTTTCCCAGCGAAGTCGTTTTACTATTGGAACGACATCCGGAAATTGTTCAAGCGGTCGTCGTGCCATTTGACGATGAGCGNAGGGGTCAAGTTCCCGTAGCTTTTGTGAAACGAGNACCAAAAGCGGTGGTGGACGAGGAGGCGGTTAAACAGTATGCCTTGGCAGAAGGGCCAGCTTATGCGCATCCACGCCGTGTGATTTTTGTCGAAGAGTTTCCGTTAAGCGGTACAAATAAGATTGATGAAACTGCGCTACGGCGGCTTGCTGGGAATGAAGGAGAGAGAGTGAATGGTGGCCAATAAACTGAATAAGGAAGAGCTACAGGAGCGAATCCGCCAGGCGCCGTTTCATCGATGGTTAGACTTGAACGTAACTCATGTCACCGAAGAAGGTATCGTCGTGTCGGTTGGTTGGCGCGAAGAGTTCGTGGTCAATGCTGAACGCGGGTACAGCCATGGTGGAATTCTGGCGACAGTCATTGATGTGGCGGCCGACTACGCACTTGCCGCTAAGCTTGGCCGTCCGATACCGACNATCGATATGCGAGTGGATTACCATCGTCCAGCTATGCAAGGTGAACTAACTGCGAAGGCACGGGTGATCAAGCTCGGAGGGTCATTCTGCACCGCCGAAGCAGAAATATTTGACGTAGATACAAAACTATTGGCGAGTGGCCGAGGTGTTTATTACTCAGGCTGAGTGATGGAAAGAAGGATAAAGAACGATGCGGGCAAGTGTCCTACGTGAGCATGGCGATAACAGTAAATTTAAAATTGAGACAGATTTTCCTGACCCAACGTGCCCAGAGGACGGGGTGGTGGTCGCGGTCAAGGCGACCTCACTAAACTATCACGATATTTTCACCCGCCGCGGCATGCCCGGTATTACTCTGGACTTCCCGATTATTGCCGGGCTTGACGTTGCCGGCGAAATCGCCGAGGTGGGCGCTCATGTCCAAGGGTGGTCGGTTGGTGACGCGGTGTTGATTGACCCACGTAACCGGGTTGAACATAAGTTGGTAGGCGAGACAATGGCTGGCGGATTGGCGGATTATTGTGCGTGTCCGGCGCATCAACTGGTCAGTATTCCGGAGGGAGTTTCATATGCCCAGGCAGCAAGCTTGCCAGTGGCTTATGGCACTGCACACCGGATGATGATCACGCGTGGGCAAGTTTGTGCAGAGGACATTGTGCTTATATTAGGCGCGAGCGGTGGTGTTGGCACTGGCGCTCTGCTGCTCGCAAAGATGATGGGTGCGGAGACAGTTGTTTGTTCATCAAGCCAGGAGAAGCTTAGGAAACTGAAGGATCTAGGTGCTGATCACGGTATCAACTACCTTGAAGATGATTTTGTTAAAAAGATTTGGGAAATGTACACCAAGCCGCATCGACGTGAGTATAAAGGCGGTGTTACCATGGCGATTAACTTTACCGGTGGCGATACCTGGACTAAGTGCATGCGGGTACTTCGACGCGGGGGTAAGATGTTAACCTGTGGTGCGACTGCCGGTTACGATCCGAAGACGGACCTTCGTTATATTTGGTCATTTGAGTTTGATATTTTGGGATCAAATAGTTGGGAGCCCGACGATTTGACTTCGCTTCTCGGTTATATCGCAGAAGGAAAAATGACGGTGCCCATCGACAAGAGCTATGGGCTTGAAGAAGTGCCGGAGGCCATGCGTGTTATAGAAGAGCGAGAAGTGTTTGGTAAAATTATTATCGATCCAACGCTTTAAGATCTTGTCAGTGCGCAAAGCCCTAAACCAGCTGTTTTGTTTGGTAAATTGCTGTTACGTCGGCTGGTTTGTCATAGAACGAATTCGTCCGGCCAACCTCATTTGTGGTTTTGCTATTTCTCGCCAATAGGTATTATCATTCCGGTGCTCTAGAGCCATATTAGCATCATGTGACCTCGGCAGGATAAAAAGTCTCTCTACCATTACTGCCTTTCGATGGTTATTATATCTGTTTTAGTATAACGATGCTCTGAAAACCCTAAATACTAGATCTTGGAGTTACTTTATTTTTGGTTGGGGGGTGCAGCGGCAAAGTCCGAGCCCTTTAAGCAGTAGCGCCCTTCCGNATCCTGCCATAAATCACCGCTNGCATGCAGGTATCCCAACGCCCGTGCGACGGATTGAAAACCTTCACTTTCGAAGTGTTCCGTAAGTTCTGCAAAATGTTTAGGTGTTTCGGTTATCGTGTTTCGAATGGTATTAGCCAGTTGTGTTGGTGCTCCATCTTCTTTTTCTTTGGCAGTTCCATCCCTGCCTAACGTCGCTGGGCCGAGATAGGTATCCAGTGCAACCTGGTCTGCATAGGCGTAGGCAATCCGATGAAAGCGTTCGCGCGGCACATCGTCGGCTATTGTGGCATCGATACCCATTTTATCGGTGACTGGAATCTTNCCGGGAACATAAGGCAAACTTGGGTCGAGAGGCTTGGAGCGNGCACCGGTAACTATCATCACGTCGCGACTTGCTTGNACGCGGGTAGCGATTGCCCATTCCACGTCAGTGCCGTCAAACACGTCGATATCCTCGTCAACGACTACNGCATGTTTCATATCGGCGACNGAGAGCGCGGCCATTAAAGCATTCTTGCCATCGCCTGGGTGTGGTTTGATCGCGATGATTGCATGCCAGTGACAACAACCGCCTGGTGTGATGTTTACCGCAGTAGCCTGAACACCGGCTTCTTTAACTGCCCGGCGCACAGCAGCTTCGTAAATAGGGCTAGAGGGCCATATGTTTTCCCATGGCATATGGAGCGCGTAATAAATTGGATTTTTGCGATGTGCAATCGCTTTAATTCGCACTTGCGGGTTCCAATGTAGCCCACCCATGAGACGCGTAAATTCACCAAACCGTCCCTCCGGCTGGTTCCATCCAATGGGCAGTATTTCTGCTTCTAAAACGATTTCTGCATCTGCTATGCAAGGAAGGTCGATTGTCTTGCACGAGGTCAGGTCTAAGGCCTCACCGCGCATACCGCCAGCTATCCCCATCTCACTGGTGCCGATGGAGGCTTTGTAGGTTGACGCGATTAGCTCGTATGGGTGCGTGCCAATATTGATCGAAATTGGTAATGGCTGGTCCTTGGCAAAGGCTTTCTTGGCATAGCGGTGTAAATTATTAGGGGTAACGATGTCGATACCGGTTAGGTTTTTTTCGCGTATCAAATACCTATAAACGCCTGCATTGATATTTTCATGTTCGCCGTCTGGGTCGCGTGACAAGGTTATACCGGCAGTAATCATGGGGCCACCATCCAATACAGAGAAGAGCGGCACCGGTAATTTAAAAAGATCGACTTCATCACCTTCCATAACCACATCACGGACTGGCCCATTTTTGACGGAATTTGGTTCTATGGGAGTATCTAAACCAGCTCTTACTTTGCTCTCAACAACATCGAAGTCGCATCCCAAAGCGATCGCGAGCCTGTCCCGGCTGTTGGTAAGCCCCGATACGACCGGGATATCGTAGCCGTCTATATTTTTAAAGAGCAGCGCTGTTTCGGATTGGTCGACTAAGGCTGCTATATAGCGAATATCGACTGGTTTCTCGATTTCCACCAGCTCACCTGCGGTTTTTAGGTCCTTGAGTAATTGTCTGAAGCTAGCGGTCATGACAGGAGTCGCCTTGAATTGTTTAAGCTTTAACGCCAAGTTACAGCTCGGCCCGTCGGACCGCAATGCCAGCTTGATTTAGACTAGGCT
This sequence comes from Rhodospirillaceae bacterium, assembly GCA_002724395.1. Lineage (GTDB taxonomy): Bacteria > Pseudomonadota > Alphaproteobacteria > UBA8366 > UBA8366. The sequence continues at coordinate 4,383 of PBOR01000045.1, forward strand.
AAGCCTATTTTGCTCGATATGGGTCAAAGAAACTTTCTCGCTTCATGTATGGTAATGCTGACCTTGTCATGGGGCGTATGTGCAGAGACAGGTCAGCTGCCGCAGGTGGTTAACCTTTCCTATGACACCTACGCTGGGCCGTTTTATATAATGTCTGCGACCGTCAATATTGAGCTGGAAGAACGGGATTACCGTATTGCAGCAAGCACTAAGACAGAAGGGTTTGCTGCCTGGATGTTTTCTTGGCGCAGTCAGGTGTTCACCGAGGGACGTCGTGATGGAAACACACTTATACCGGTTCGTCATCAAATTCAGTCTTATTGGCAAGATAGCAACCGATTACTTCGACTACGTTACGATGATAATAGGGCGATTATCGAGGCAATGGCCCCGCAGCATGATCCGTCAAAACGCGATTTAGTTGCAGAATTTCTGCGCAACGATACAGTAGACCCCCTTACTATGATCGCTCAACATTTTTTGAAGATGGCGCAGGGTGATAGTTCCGGAGGCCATTATCGCATCTTTGATGGTCGCCGACGGTATGACATAAACATCGTACATTGCGTTACGGACGAGTTAGAAAAAAATATTTCTGCCGTTTATCGCGGCGCTGCACAGGCCTGTGCCTTGCAACTCGATCGTATTGCTGGATTCTGGAAAAAGAAAACCAGGGTGGGGCAGGGGCTATTGAAGCCGACATTATGGATGGCATCGCCGCTTGAGAATGTTCCCGCTATCCCGGTGAAATTTGAAGCGGAGTCATCCTACGGGAGCTTTCGTATTCATCTAACGCGGGTCGAAATAGACGGCAAAATGCGTGAAATCGCCAAGGACTGAGTAGTGTCGGGCTATATGGATTGTGCCACAGTTTGATTCAGAGATTGTCCCGATTTATCGTGATTTCATGAAACTTAAAATTTTTATGTTTTGGGCGGCGACTGTCCTGATCTTGCCCAGTGGCCCACGCGTTTCCGCAGAGCCATTCCCAAGTATCGTAAAGGTTGCCTATGAGGGTTATTTGGGACCGCTTTATTTATTGTCGGCTGCTGTTGAAATTTCAATGGATGATGGGGTCTATCGAATTGCTACTAACTTTAAGACTGAGGGTTTCGCGAATTGGTTTTTTTACCTTCAAAACCAAGCGGTTTCGGAAGGTAGGCGCGGAAATCGTGGGATTGTTCCCTTATCTTTCCGTATGAAAGCCTTTTGGAATGACAAATCGCGCAATGCCAAGTTGAAGTATGTTGATGGTAGCCCGATCCTTGAGAAGCTGCTGCCGCCGCCGGAAGAAGTTGAAAACAAGGCAGTCCCTCATTCCTTGATCACCGAAACCATTGACCCTTTGAGTATGGCTCTAAGAATGTTGTCTGTAATGGGAAACGGCAAGGAGTGTCCCGGCACCTACAAGGTTTTTGATGGCCGTCGGCGTTACGATTTAGCGTTCACTGACGAAAGAGTGGTTGATCTTGCTGAGGAATCATCCTCCATCGTCAGGGGGGCCGCGCGGCGGTGTAAAATGGCCATTGAGCGTGTTAGCGGGTTTTGGGATAAGAGCAAGCTGATAACGGAAACTCGCGAAACACCATTTGTGTGGATGGCGCGACCATTGAAAAATGGACCGCTATTGCCCGTTAAATTCGAATCTATTTATAAATTTGGCAAGATCCGCATTTATTTAACCCGCTTGGAGGTTGATGATAAGATTATAGCGCTAGATTAGGCATTGCTCTAGCTCAGGGCGGAAATTGCCGCAGGGATTTCATTAAACCGGTCTACTAGTCGGTCTGCACCCATTTCAGCTGGCGGTATTTTTGTATAGCCGTAAGTAACGGCGATTGATCTTACGTTTGCGGCACGTGCACACCCAATGTCATTGATGCTGTCGCCAATCATGATAGACTGGTCCCTTGACCCACCGATCGCCTCCATAACACCCTCCAGGTGCCTGGGGTCCGGCTTGCGTATAGGGTAGGTGTCGCCACCAGCAACCGCTTGGAAGAACCGCGCGATATCTAGTCCCTCTAAGAGGCGCACCGTTGCGTCATAGACTTTGTTTGTGCACAGGCCCATTACATAACCTTCTTCGGCAAGGTACTGAAGCGTCTCTATGACATCGGGATAGAGAGGCGTTTCTTCAATGGATTGGTCGTAATATAGTTCCTTGAAGCGTGTTACATAGGCGTCTAAATTTTCTGGCATGCCGCCGGTCGCTTTCATTGCACGGCTAACAGTGACCTGGATGCCTTCCCCCACCATATATGCGACCTGTTGAACCTCTAAAGAAGGACGGTCTAATTCACTCATCAATTGGTTCATGCACGCAGTCATGCCGATGGCACTCTCAACTAGGGTGCCGTCAAAGTCGAAAATTAGGTATGGAAAGCGAAGTTTCATGATTGATCCGGTAAGAGATACCTTAATTATTGGGCTAATGTCTTTCTTTTGTTTTGAAGAGTGCAATTGATAATGTTTATGATTAGGTGGTTTTAACAAATAATTATCGTCAGTGTGTTCGGGCGCATTGGGCATAACTTCACTGCTACAGAGGGAATTATGCGCTATTTTGTTTGGTGTTCATCATTTCAACTGGGTGTGTCGAGAAAAATCGATCTAAAAAATGTGGGGTCTGCGGTTTCGCTGCCGCCACATACTGCCTCAGCCAAGTGTGATTGATCCACCTGAGGTATATTATTTGTGTCATAGGTCGCTTTTAGGATACGGCAGCGTTCTGCTAATTTGGCTGATACTGTGTTGTTGAAGCGAAATAAACCTAAATCGACTAATACCATGGGCCGGTCCGTACACAGACCGATTGAAAATGTCGTCGATGCAGGATGATCCGTTATCAGCAGGTCGGCTTCCTTAATCGCTTGCTCGAATGGAGCAGGGTTTATCGGTGCCAATTTTTCAACTCCTGGAACCTTGCCCCGCAGCAAGCCTTCTGGGTGAGGTTTGCACGTGAGTTCTATGGGCAGAGATTTGAGTGCTTCAATCAACCTAACCTGCCAATCAAGATAGACAATGCCAGGCAAGATGGGAGTAGAGGTTTGGTAGAACCCATAGAATGCCACAGATACATATAACACCCGCCTGCGGTTTTTAGATTTGGGGACTTTGCGGAATGCGGCTTTGCCGATGTTTAAGCTGGGGTCGCCATTATGGCCAAGTGTCTTCGTTTTTCTAATGTTCGCAGTGACTTTTTTCGCCTGCAGCATCATATCTGATGTTGTAACGGTTTGTGTTGGCATGACCACATGGCTTGATACACTTAGCTCGTTGGCTGCGAAAGCAGCATGTGCACTAGAAAGAGCAGCGGTGCCGCCATGATCAAAACGCCATGCTTCACCGCCTCGACGTAAAACTTCAAGCCCTATGGCACGCCCCGGCCCTCTTGCGCCTGTACCTGTCCAAATAGTATTGGGTAAGGAGGGGCAGGAACGCAAGGTGCCAAGCGTTCCTGAAGCTAGTGTAAGGCTGCTTTTTAGCAGAGGGCGGATCAGAGTATGAAGGCGTTGGACAAATTCAGGTGCAAGGTCAGGGAATGAAACCACGTATTTAAGGAAGCCATCGACGACTTCATTCATATCAAAATCAAGTGCAGCGGGCTCGTTCGTCGCGAGTAATTTATCAAGATAGGCATCGCCATGGCGGTATCCTACAGATACACCGTTGTGACTGATATAGTCTCGAAGCAGGCTATTATGACTAAGCGCTATTCCTTTTGGGGTGAGAAGATTCGGCAAAAGTGTCATGCCGGTACTCCAGCTCGCGGTGCGAGCGATTTGTCGAAGTGTGCGGTGACGCACAGTCCCATGTTTGCCGTGATGGCCAGCGTTCCGGTCAGTGAACGTCTCTGCTGTGCGTATGCCGCGCAACACATCCAGCTCTCCGGGGCCAGCCAAATAAGAATCTTTTCCTTCTGCCTGAACGGCAAAGGCTGCATCAACCAGGGCACCCAAACTCGCTACTCGACCGAGTAACACAATATCACGAGCATCAGATTTTAGGCTGGCAGCAAATCGAAGGTAATTATTGGCCAAGTGAATATGCCGCTCATATAAAGCGGATGACGGTACCGGCCAACGAAAGTGAGCACGCCAATGCAGATCGAGTGCGCCTTCTTGAGTGAGGTCGAACGGAATTGTTGTCGGCACGATTAGGTTTTACCTTTTGTTTGTATATGAGCCTCTAATCAAGGCGTTAAGTTGGTCTGGGTCAAGCGCTCTATGGGCAGAGTGGTGAAAAACAAAGAAATAAATCGTGACTTGGCGCACTATATTCCCTGTGGCACTCTCCCGCGCCATATGGGTCTTAAAAGTGAATCGTCCGGATATTTTCTATGGCTAAACAAAAAATTGCTGTCATTGTTTTAGCTGCTGGTAAAGGCACGCGGATGAAATCTGCGATGCCAAAGGTATTACATCCTTTGGCGGGTAAGCCGATGGTGAGACATGTGCTTGATGCCATAGCGCCTTTGAACCCGTCTAAAACCGTTGCCGTTGTTGGGCCGGGCATGAGCGACGTTATCACTGCGGTGTCGCCTAACCCGACTGTTACACAGGAGAAGCGGTTGGGCACGGCCAATGCCGTAAAAGTTGCCAGTTCATCCGTCCAAGCTGTTGGGGCGGATACGGTTCTTATACTTTATGGTGACACCCCACTTATAAGAACGGAAACGCTATCGGCTATGCTGCAAGCGCGTGCCGAGGGTGCGGCGCTCGTGGTGCTGGGATTTACCCCAGAGAATCCAGGCGCGTACGGGCGTCTCAAGCTCAATACTGATGGTAGTTTAGAAGCTATTGTCGAAGCGCAGGACGCCAGCGAAGCGGAACGGGCAATCAAGCTTTGTAATTCTGGCGTCATGGCGGTGGATGGCAGTTGTCTGTTCGATCTTGTCGACCAGGTGGATAACAACAATGCGAAGGGTGAGTTTTACCTGACTGATATCGTTGCCTTAGCCCGTGCTCGTGAGTTTGAATGTGCCGTTGTTAAGGCCCCTGCCGCAGAGTTGATGGGGGTTGATAGCCGTTCTGTTTTGGCGGAGGCGGAAGCGGTATGGCAGACGCAAAGGCGAATTCAGGCAATGGATGAAGGGGCAACCTTACTGGATCCGGATAGTGTATGGTTCAGCCATGATACAGTGCTCGGGACAGATGTGACCTTGGGGCCAAACATCTTCTTCGGACCTGGTGTGTCGGTTGCGGACAATGCCGAGGTTCGTGCTTTCAGCCATTTAGAGGGAGTACGCATCGAAAAAGGGGCCATAGTGGGTCCCTTTGCGCGGTTGCGGCCGGGTGCGGTAATCGGGAAAGACGCATTTGTTGGCAATTTTGTTGAGATTAAGAACGCTGTGCTTGGTGACGGGGCGAAGGCAAGTCATCTTTCATATATTGGCGATGCAGTGGTTGGGGACAAGGCCAATATTGGCGCAGGCACTATCACGTGTAATTATGACGGCTACTCCAAGCACAAAACAGTCATTGGCAAAGCGGCATTTATTGGCTCGAACACCGCTTTGGTAGCTCCGGTAACAGTGGGCGAGGGGGCCGTGGTTGGTGCGGGTAGCACAGTAGTTTCAAATGTGAGTGCCGACACGCTTGCCATTGCACGTGGTAAACAGATGAACCTACCGGGCAGGGCTAAGGCGTTACACAAGAAATTAGCGGCGACGAAGAAGTCCCTACCCAATAAGAAAGACTAAGTGATATGTGCGGAATCGTCGGCATTATCAGCAATCAACCGGTTGCGCCCTTACTATTGGAAGGACTAAAGAGGTTAGAGTACCGAGGTTATGACTCGGCTGGTATCGCTACCTTATTAAATGGTTCTATTGAACGCCGTCGCGCTGAGGGTAAGCTCGTCAATTTGCAAGGCCGATTGGTGGAGGATCCTGTAGAGGGTTCCATCGGCATTGGGCATACCCGTTGGGCGACCCATGGAGTACCTTCAGAAACTAATGCTCATCCCCATGCCACGGCCCGGGCGGCAGTTGTTCATAACGGTATCATCGAGAATTTCCAGGAGCTTCGGGAAGAGTTGAAGGAATACGGCGATCAGTTTGTAACTGAAACTGACACTGAAGTTATCGTTCATCTGGTCACGCGTTATATGGATGAAGGTATGGAGCCAAAAGAGGCTGTTGCCGCTAGCCTGCCTCGCCTAGAGGGCGCATTTGCCCTAGTTCTGATTTTTGCAGGCAAACATGATTTTATGATTGGCGCTCGTAGGGGTAGCCCACTCGCCATTGGATTTGGTGATGGTGAGATGTATATCGGTTCTGATGCCCTGGCGCTCGCCCCGCTAACGCGTCAAATTTGCTATCTAGAAGAGGGCGATTGGGCGGTAATCGCCCGTGATGAGCTCGATATCATTGACGAATCCGGTAACGCAGTAACGCGGCCGGTCGTCGAAACAGCAATGTCAGGGGCGATGACCGGTAAAGGCGACTTCCGCCATTTTATGCTGAAAGAAATTTACGAGCAGCCCAGTGTGATTGGCGAGACTTTAAATACCATGCTTAATCCGGCGACGCAGACTATTACGCTTCCGCCTATGCCTTTTGATTTTGATGATGTGTCTAAGGTGTCGATTAGCGCTTGCGGTACTGCCTATTACGCGGGACTTGTAGGTAAATACTGGATCGAGCGTTTAGGGCGATTGCCGGTGGAGATCGATGTTGCATCTGAGTTCCGTTATCGTGAGCTGCCGATGGACCCAGGCGGGTTGTCCATTTTTATCAGTCAGTCGGGCGAGACAATGGACACGCTTTCTGCGCTTCGCTATGCCGCAAACCACGGACAAAAAATACTATCTGTGGTCAATGTGGAAGAGAGTTCTATTGCGCGTGAGTCCGATGCTGCATTAAGGACTTTGGCCGGACCGGAAATTGGTGTTGCATCCACCAAAGCGTTCACCACGCAGTTGACTGTATTGGCGTGTCTCGCCATCGCATGCGGGAGGGCGCGGGGAACGATTTCGGAAGCAGAAGAAGCAGCGCTTTCCGTAGCATTATCTGAAGTGCCCGGGCGAGCAGCTGAAGTTTTAAACAATGATGAAATAATTGCTGATATCGCCGAGCTCGTTGCCGATGCACGTGATGTTCTTTATCTCGGTCGTGGTACGTCTTTCGCTATTGCCTTGGAAGGGGCCCTAAAGCTTAAGGAAATTTCCTATATTCATGCGGAAGGGTACGCTGCCGGTGAAATGAAACACGGCCCCATTGCTTTGATAGATGAGAATGTGCCGGTCATTGTTATCGCGCCAGGAAATGATCCGTTGTTCGAAAAGACCGCTTCCAATGTTCAAGAAGTGATTGCGCGAGGCGGTAAAGTAATATTTTTATCTGACTCAGACGGCATTACGCGGATGGAAAACCAGGCCTCGCCAACAGCGACCATTATGCTGCCAAAAGTAGACCCTTTTGTGGCTCCAATACTTTATGGAATTCCGGTTCAGCTGCTCGCATATCATACAGCGGTGTTGAAGGGGACTGATGTAGATCAGCCAAGAAACTTAGCGAAAAGTGTGACTGTGGAGTAGTTTCCAACGGGGGTATTTCGAAAACAGTCCGAATACCATTGTTTATCTGACATTTACGCTCACACTTGAGACGCCAAATCTCATCATTCCCCCTTATTCCGAATACCAACAGTTCCTATACGAAACCATCTCAGACCTCAGAGATAAGGGACTGACCTTCGATCAGATCGAAGATTGGTTAAATGAGAACGGATACTCCACCCCTAGGGGCAAGAAGTTCCGAAGCGCACACGCACATTCGATAATCAAAAAGAAACGGATCAGGGACGAAAGACTCAACAAAGAGTGCGTATCTCATTTGTCCAGGTTCGAACTAGAGTTCGAGGATAGGACACTGGTCAACTCAGTCTAAGGGGGCATAGTTTACTATACCCAGAAAACCTGGAACAATATTTGTATACAATACTTGGACTTCACATTATAATTTGTAGTTGGTTCATTCTCTTAACTGTGACCAAACGAATATGAAAATATTTTTAGCATTAATTTTTTTATTATTCGCGTTTGCCGTTTTAGGTTTTAACGAAGTTCCCCCTGGTGACAAATTATGGGTTCCCCTTACTCAGATAGTGGGCGGACTGACCGTGATTTATTTTATCTGGTTGGTTTGGATATTCATTAGGGGTCTTTTGGGGCGTGTAGGAATTACCAAAACACCCAAAATAGAAAATTTACAGGACTCGAAAGGTTATTCAAAATTAGTCGGAACAGAGACTAGGGAAAATTCAACTGCGGAGGAGAAGATGACAAATAAACGGAAAAGTTACACTGATGATTTCAAAAAGGAAGTTGCGGAGGCAGCATCGAAACCAGGCGCAACATTAAAGTCTGTTGGTGATCAGTTTGACGTTAATCCTACGCTCGTCAGAAATTGGAAAATACAATTTGCATCTTCTTCTGGGTCGAATGGTGGTGACGCCGTGGCAGGTGATGCCAATAATGCTGGAGAATTGAAAATAAACGCGGGTTGGGAAGAGAGAGACGGCAGAACCGTGTGCCGTTGGATAGTCGTTTGGAGCGAGGCATCTGAAGGGGAAATTGCGGGAGCGCTCGGCGGATATTCGGGCGGGGGTAGTTTTCAAATGGAACAGTTCTTTGCCAAGCACGATAGCAGTGAACTTACCAATTTAATGATAGATATAGAGGATAAGATTACAGGAGAGGATATTGACTTTTTTGGCGATATTCCGAGTGATTTCCTTACGATCTGTGATGATGCACAAGACGTTATCATGGAATGGCATGACGAAGATGAATGGGAAAATTCAGAACAACTTTTACTTTTAGACGATAAAATAGGGGGATTAGATAAAAGTGGAGATATGCTCTTACTAAATGGTGGCGATAGTGGATTTAATAAAACTATCCTTGAACTTGCGGGTGTGACGGCAGCACCTATTTCTAGTGATGCCGATAATAATGGTTTAGTAAATGATCGGGGTGGTAGTGAGAAAACTAGTTCAGAGAATCCTGAGGGCAACGAAAACATTTTCGTCTGGCATATCGATCGCGCGAAATTTGTATTCGAAGACGCCTCTGAATACGAAGCGTGGAAGAAGGAAAAAAAGGTTTATTTTGAGATGGACCCGTCCGGATCGGATGACGGTGGGGAAGAATTGTTTGAGGATCCTTCGGACGGATACGCCGAGTTTGAAATCGATGATAATAATGGAAATGTCTCCATTTCTTTGGACGATGACGGTCCGGTAATCACGGCATGGGTAAAATGGTCTCCTAATCTGCGTGACGGAGTTGGTGAGGACGAAGTTCTTGAGTGGGGCGCGGAAATGGGTGGT
>PBOR01000046.1 GCA_002724395.1 Rhodospirillaceae bacterium
AAAACGCCCGGTAAAACCCGCAATCCTTTTAACTTGGCTCACACGCCGGGCGGATCATCTTCTGGTTCAGCAGCGGCGGTGGGCGATAAGATGATTCCTTTTGCGTATGGAACCCAAACAACCGGATCCGTCATACGTCCTGCTGCTTTCTGTGGCACAATTGGCTACAAGCCGACCTATGGCGACATCAATAATTCCGGCGTAATGGGCAATACGCCCACCATCGATACGCTAGGCATGATGGTGCGCACGGTCGAAGATTTACCGTTATTGCGCGCGGTATTGTTGGAACAAAAACCGGTAGCTTTAGCACCGCCGGAAATTAGTAATTTGGCTATCGGTGTCTACCGCACGCCATTTTGGGATCAGGCGGAGCCTTATATGCAAAGATATATGGAAGCGGCGGTGACTAAGCTCGCCGCAATGGGCGCTAGCGTTAGTGATGCAGAATTACCTGGAATTGATGGTACTTTTGAAGAGCTGCACGGCACTATTAGTGGCTTTGAATTTTGCCGCACCGTAGCTTGGGAGCGTTTCAATCGGCTCAATCAAATTAGTCCGGCAATGCGCGAGGGGCGGATGAAAGACGGTATGGTGACTACCTACGAGGAATATCGGAATTGCACTCGCCGGTTAGAGCGGTTGCGAATGGAGGCCGACGATTATCTTGAAGATTTTGACATACTGATTACACCGACAGCGCCCGGCGAGCCGCCCGAGGGGCTGCAAGCTACAGGCAACGCAATTTTCAATTCCACGTGGACAGCACTCGGCACGCCGGCGGTTACACTGCCGTTATTCGAGGGGCCAAACGGATTACCTGTTGGCCTGCAATTAATTAGTGGACGTTTTAAGGACTGTCGGCTGTTTGATGCTTCCGAAGCTGTACTGAGGGGACTTTCATAAATAAAAAGTGGAGGGAAGTAATGGTTAGAAGTGATCTTTGCGATCTTACAATTGCTGAGCTTGGCGAAAAAATTGGTGCGAAAGAAATCTCGCCTATTGAAGTGGTCGACGCACATTTAGCGTGTATAGAGGCGTTGAATCCAATGCTCAACGCTTTCATCACTGTCGCCCATGACCGTGCCCGAGCGGAAGCAAAGCAGGCAACTGAAGAAGTTGCAGCCGGCAATATTCGGAGCCCGCTTCATGGGATTCCTATTGGCGTGAAAGATATTATCGATAGCGCCGGTGTACGTACCACCCAGGGTTCGAGTTTTTTTTCTAATAATGTACCTACAGAGGATGCCTGTTGTGTTCAGCGCTTTCGTGATGCGGGAGCAATTATGATCGGAAAATGTAATACGGCTGAATTTGCTGCAGAATCCGCGACCAAGAATGAACATTATGGGGCATGTCGCAATCCCTGGGATACGAGCCGGGTACCGTCCGGGTCCAGTGGAGGTTCTGGATCAGCAGTTGCCGCCCATATGGTTCCAGGTGCGCTTGGCACGGATACCGGCGGTTCTGTGCGAGGACCGGCAGCAATCTGCGGTACTGTAGGTTTAAAGCCCACCCATGGAAGGATTAGTGTGCGCGGTGTTTTTCCCAACGCGACAAGCCTTGACCATGTTGGACCATTGACCCGTACAGTGCGTGATTGCGCTCTTTTGTTGCAGGGGCTCGCCGGTTATGACCCCGACGACCCCTTTTCCGCAGATTTACCGGTCCCAGATTTTACTGCTGACCTGGAGAAAGGGGTGAAGGGTTTAAAGCTAGCGGTTTGCTCGGACTTGATTGATGTGGATATTGATAAACCGATTGTTGATGCTTTTGATGCGGCAGTTGAGGTTTTGCGGGGGCTTGGCGCTACTGTAGAAGAAGTAAAGTGTTCGTTTGCTGATGAGGTCAATCCCAATCGCCGAGCGATAGCTGATGCGGAGTTTTTTCGGGTACATGGTGAAAGGCATGCTGGCAATTCAGGTGGTTATGGAAGCCGCCTTCAGGAACGGATTGTAAACGCAGAAAAAACCACGTTGGCTAGGTATATCGATGCGCTCAACCGACGAGAGGTAATTAAACGAATGATGGCGGATATGCTGCGTGGCTATGATTGCATGTTGTCACCTGGCTATCCTTGCCTTGCCGCACCAGTCGACACGGTGATGGCAACCGTAAATGGCAAGGAAATAGACTTTATTGGTTTAGGTCGTAACTTAGTCGGGCTACAAAATTTGATAGGATTTCCAGGTCTCTCAGTGCCTACAGGGCGTGATCCTATTTTGGGTTTACCCATGGCAATTCAAATCACGACTTTACCTGGCGATGAAGGGGGCGCGTTCCGAATCGGCCATGCTTATGAGCAATCGACGCCGGCATTGCGGGGACAGCGACCTAAGATCAATTAAGGTGCCAGAATTATGCCGAGCTTTGCTGCGCTGCAGCAAAGTTTTGACTCAGCAACCAAAAGTTGTTTTAATACGTTTGCGGGCAGGATAAACAATAATACTAAAAAGGGCCCGGTATTGTCGGGTCTGGCACGTTCATTGACCATTTTAATTGGATGGACCTTCGGACCTTTAACAGGTAGCCGCAACCCTTATGGGTTGCTCCAAGGAGAATCAAATGTACTATCGACCAACCAAATTTTTGGCAGTGTCTGCATTTGCCGCCGCTGCTTTTTTTGCATCGCATTCTGCAATAGCGAAGAACTTGGTATTCTACTCGTCGCTGACAACTGCGGCGCAAGGGACACTCGTTAAAGCCATTGAGAAAAAGTTTCCGGACATTAAAGTGGAATCGATTACAGCTGGTGGTGTGAGCCTGTATCAACGGTTTGTTGCAGAGAGAACCGCGGGTAAAGGTAAAATCGATATGATCCACTTCAGTTACACGCCCGGCTGGTATCATCTTGCCAAAGAAGGTTGGGTTAAGAATGTTACACAATTCCCAGAAGCAAAGAGTTTCCCCGATTGGGGCAAAGACACTAAAGCCCAGTGGGTTGGTTTGCGTGCACCAACACTGCAGGTGATTTATAACACAGACAATGTGAAGCCCGGCGAAGAACCAAAGAGTTTTGCAGAACTCACTACAGCAAAATGGAAAAATCGTCTTGTATTAGTCGATCCCTTCCAATCTGCAGGTTTGTGGGATTTTTTCTACGGTAGTGATCAGTTTGGAAAGGAATACATAAAGGGCCTTTTGTATAACGGTGCATTGGTCCAATCGCGTATGGGCTCATCGACGGAACGAGTTGCCACTGGCGAGCGTGACGTGACTATGGTGTTCGAATATATCGCCATCCGGCGTATTAATAAGGGTGCCAAAATCAAGATCGCTTCAATGAAAGAAGGCACGCCGGTGGTGCCTGCATCTTTCGGATTGGTCAAGGGCGGCCCCAACCCAAAAAATGCGGAAAAGGTGTATCGTTGGATTTTGTCCAAAGAAGGCCAAACGGTAATTACGCAGGAAGTAAAGATCAATTCTGCACGTTCAGACGTACCGCACGTGAAGGGCATTCCTTACCCATTCAAGGCGTTAAGTTCCAATGCGGAGAAGATCTATAAGGAACAGGACACATACCGTTCTTTCATGACCAAGCATATTCGTGAGGCTAAAAAGAAAAAATAGTCAACGGTAGTTCTAATCCAAGAAGCATCCTCGTTCGTTTATGATGTTCAAGTTCCCAAGCACTGTTCGAATACTCGAATGGGGATGCCTTCTTGTTGTCGGATTCTTGGTCCTTTATCCGCTATTTTGGCTGCTATTGGGTAGTATAAAACCGAGCCTAAATAGCCCTGAATACAACCTGGATGCATTTGTCGCGATTTACCAAGCTGACTACATGGGCGAGGTATTACGAAACACCGCTGTTATGTCGATCGGTGTCACAATTTTATCAGTATTGATAGGCGTTCCGTTAGCATGGATCGTTGGGCGCACTGACACGCCCTTCAAAGACTACATCAGTATGATTGCTATTCTGCCTTTTATCATGCCGCCGGTGGTGGTTGCAGTTGCTTGGGCCTATCTAGGCACTCCTAGGGTTGGCTTTGTGAATCTATTTTGGAAATGGTTAGCTGGCACTAATGAGCCTTTGTTCGATATATTTACTATGGGCGGATTGATCTTCGTGATGGCACTGTCTTTGGCGCCCTATGTGTTTATTTTTACGGTCACTGCATTCAAAAACATGGACCCAACATTGGAAAACGCAGCTCATGTGAGTGGCGCTAATCAGTGGCAAACGACCCTTCGTATCACCTTTCCTTTGGCTGCACCGGCGATCTTATCTGGTGCGTTACTAGTTTTTATTCAATCGCTTGAAATCTTCGCTATTCCGGCCACTATAGGCGTCTCTGGAGGCATCTATGTGTTTGCGACGCAGTTGTGGCGCATGATGATTGGTATCCCACCAAATTTTTCGCATGCTGCGGCAATGTCAGTACCAATCCTTCTCATTTGTGGACTGGCTCTCTGGGGACAGACAAAAGCACTGGGTCGTAGTGCAAAATACACAACTATTGGTGGAAAAAGCTTCCAGCCGCGGTTGGTGCACTTGGGCCGCCTTAAGTGGGTAGCGTTGGGGTTTGCTGGCTCTTATCTGCTAGTCTCTGCAATATTGCCGTTATTGACACTGATTTACGGTACGTTCATTTCCAATCGGGGTCGCCCACCTACGCTTGACTTTTTGACCCTTGAACATCTTCGCGAAATGCTATTCGGCGACGGCGGAGATGTCATCTTACGATCTATCGGGAACAGCTTGTTTTTAAGTTTCATTGGCGCAACCGTTGGCATTGCCTTGGCTGCAGTAGTCGCATTTTTTGTTGTAAGGAGTAAATGGAAGGCGCGGGGAACTCTAGACTTTCTGGCGTTGATACCGGTCGCCATTCCTGGGGCGGTTATCGCTATTGCTATGATGTGGGCTTATATTCGCGAGCCGTTTAATCTCTATCATACGATTTGGATTATTTTGCTTGCCTACATCACGCGGTTTTTGCCTTTTGGTGTCAAAGCGGTTTCCAACGCAATTACACAGATACACGAAGAATTGGAACGAGCCGCTGCGGTGAGCGGCGCAAACTGGTTTGTTGTTTTTTGGAGAGTGCTTGTGCCGCTGGCAATGCCGGGCATTGTTGCTGGCTGGATTATATTATTTGTTTCGATGATGCGCGAACTATCAGCATCCATAATGTTATTCAGCTCCAATAATGAAGTTATCGGAACGATTCTGATTCAGCTGTATGACGAGGGCCTATTTTCGCATGTATGTATTTTGTCCTTAATCATCGTCATTCTGTCTTTGGGATCAGTGGCCTTGGTAAGATGGATTACTAAGCAAAAGGATGTGGGAGGACTTACCTGATGCAGGAAGTACGGGTCGAAAAATTGGTTAAGCGCTTTGGAGATGTCACCGCTGTGGATGGTATCTCCTTTAAAGTGCCAAGGGGTAAGCTCCTAAGTTTGTTGGGACCAAGTGGGTGCGGGAAGACTACGACCCTAAATATGATAGCCGGTTTTGAAGATCCCGATGGCGGTGACGTTTTTGTCGGCGATAAGCTTATTAGTAGTGCCCAAAAAAACATTCTGCTGCCTGCCCACGAACGCAATCTCGGGATGGTTTTTCAATCCTATGGTCTTTGGCCACATTTGCGCGTCAGTGAAAATGTCTCGTTCGGTTTGGAGATGCGCAGAAAGGCAAAGGCCGAGGTCGGCCCAGCAGTAGAGCGGGCGTTGGAGTTGGTTCGTCTTGGTGGCATGGGTGAACGGTACCCGTCTCAGCTTTCGGGCGGACAGCAACAACGCGTGGCATTTGCTCGAGCCCTTGTGTATGAGCCCGATGTATTACTCCTTGATGAACCATTATCGAACCTAGATGCGGCGCTTCGTGAAGAAATGCGGCTCGAACTTAAGGAGCTGCAAGAGGAAACCGGCATTACGACTATCTTCGTTACTCATGACCAAGTCGAAGCTATGGTGATGAGCGATATCATCGTCGTGATGGATCATGGACGTATCCAACAAATGGGCGCGCCGCGAGATATTTATCAATTGCCTGCTAATCAATTTGTGGCTGGTTTTGTAGGAATTTCCAATTTTCTTGAAGGTACGGTTGTGGGCAAAGCCGACAAGAATGGTTTAACCATGGTGCAGGTTGGTGATCTCAAATTATTGTGTAAAGTGGACGGTCGTGAGAAAGGCTCTCGGGTTTCATTATCCATACGCCCTGAGGATTGGATCGCTACGGTGAAAGCACCACCAAAAAGCACTAAGAACAGGCTAAAAGCAGAAGTGCGTAAAGCTGTTTATATGGGTGGAGTATTGGAAATATGGTTGAGCGCGAGTGGCCAAGAAATGCGCGTTCATGGGCATCGATTGCCTATGGTCGAAAATGGTTCGAGTATTTATATCTCAGTCGATCCCAGTCATATTAAGGTAGTTGATTAGTCCGGGGTTGCGGCGACGCAAAATGGATCAGGACTTGTGAGCATCATGCTCGGGTATCCGCTAAATCTAGTCGTGAAAATTAAGATTAAAGACGCTGTTTCTTCTATTGCAGTAGAGGTAGCCTCTATTGACCTACTGCTGAAAGTTGTTGGATAGAATAACACTCCATTTCAAAGGGAAACTGCGCCATGGCAGGGCCGCTCGACGGTATAAAAGTATTAGATTTAAGCTCGGTGGTGTTAGGGCCATTGGCAACGCAAATTCTTGGTGACCTAGGAGCTGACGTTATTAAGGTTGAGGGGCCCAACGGTGATCCCATCCGCTATACGGGCCCGGCGCGGTCAAAAGACATGGCAGCACTTTTCCTCGCCATCAACCGGAATAAACGATCACTTGTTTTGGATTTGAAGGAACCTGTTGCGCAGGACGCGTTGTGGAGACTGATTGACCTGACCGATGTGTTTATTCATTCTATTCGCCCGCAAGCCATCGAACGCCTCGGCTTTGGCCATGAAGCGGTGCTCAAGCGTAATTCGAGAATCATTTATGCGGGTGTGCATGGGTATCGATCCGGCGGGCCCTATGAAGGACAGCCCGCCTATGATGACGTGATCCAGGGTCAAAGCGGTGCATCTGATTTGATGGCGCGGCTTACCGGGGAGACGCGCTATTTTCCAACTATTATGGCCGATAAGACCTGCGCGCAGATAGCCGCGTACGCGATTATGGCAGCGCTTTTCTCGCGTGAGCGTACCGGCAACGGACAGTTTGTGGAAATACCCATGTTCGAAAGTATGGTGTCGTTCAATATGATAGAGCATCTATACGGCCACACATTTCAACCGCCGGAAGATGAGATAGGTTATGCGCGCGTGTTGGCACCCTGGCGCCGGCCTTATGCGACAAAGGACGGTCATATAGCTCTACTCGCCTATACAGATGCACATTGGGATAATTTTTGGGAAGCGGTGGGTAGACCGGGCCTAAAGGATGATCCTCGTTTCGACAGCTTGAAAAGGCGCAGTGAAAATATTGCCGAGGTCTATAAGCTTGCGGGCGAGAGCTTGATGGATAAGACCACTACCGAATGGGTGGAAATTTTCAGTGAACTCCAAGTGCCAGCTGCGAAGATTAATGGCCTACAAGATTTGCTAGATGACCCGCAACTAGCTTCCAGTAATTTTTTCAAATATACGACCCACCCGACGGAGGGCGAAATTGTAATGCCGGATCTTCCGGTACGGTTCAGCAAGACAAAAGCCGAAATTAGGCGATTACAGCCGAAGCTCGGCGAGCATTCGCGGGAAATCTTAGTGGAGGCCGGACTTGATGCGGCATCCATTGACGCATTGATTGATAGATAGGGGAGAAGAATGGGTGAAGATATGAAAACGGTGGGAGTTGGCTTCTACTGGGACGACCTCAAAGAAGGTGATAAATTTCGCACGCTCAACCGTACCATCACCGAAACCGATATAGTGAACTTTATCAGCGTTACCGGTATGCTGGAGACAATATTTACAGACTTGTCTTTTTCGGAACATCACGGGGCGATCCAAGGGCGCGTAGTGCCGGCGGCGCTTAGCTATACCGTTGTCGAAGGGCTCCTGTGCCAGTCCACCATGCAGACCACCGGTTTGGCTCTTCTGGAAGTGACCAAAAAAGTGAAAGCCCCAGTGTTCGCAGGTGATACGGTCCACGGTGAGGTGACCGTAGAAAGCTCGCGCGAGACGTCGAAAGGCGGGCGCGGTATCGTCATAACAAATAACGATATCGTCAACCAGAAGGGCGAAACGGTAATCACCTACCGCGCTGTCCGTATGATGGCGGGGCGCCCGAAGGAGTAGTGATATGCGTGGATTAAAGGGTAAAACGGCCATCGTCACTGGGGCCGCATCCGGTATCGGCAGCGCCATCGCAGTCAGATTGGGTGAGGAAGGTTGCAAGGTCTGTATTTTTGATCTCAACGGCGACGGTGCGAAAGCAACCGCAGCGGATATTCGAGCGGCGGGCGGTTCGGCCTTTGCCTACCAAACGGATATTACGGACCGGGACAACGTAGTGAGCTCTGTTGAAAGAGCAGAGAGGGAGGCGGGTTCAATCAGCATCCTTGTCAACAATGCGGGATGGGATATACCGATGGGCTTTCTCGAGACGGATCGAGAGTTCTGGGACAAGGTGATCGGAATTAATCTCTATGGGCCTTTGAATATGCACCATGTAGTTCTTTCAAAGATGGTAGAGAATGGCGGTGGACGCGTGGTGAATATCGCTTCGGATGCAGGTCGCGTGGGTTCATCGGGAGAGGCAGTTTATTCTGCTTGCAAGGGCGGTATCATCGCTTTTTCCAAGACGTTAGCGCGCGAACATGCACGACATAATATTCAACTCAATACTATTTGCCCTGGCCCAACGGATACCCCTTTATTTGACGACTTTAAGGCGCATTCGCCGAACGGCGCTAAAATTGCCGAAGGTTTGGCGCGTGCTATACCGGCTCGACGCCTGGGAGAGACTTCGGATTATCCGGGGATGGTGGTCTTTCTAGCAAGCGACGATGCGACATACATTACCGGGCAGGTAATCTCCATCTCTGGCGGACTCACCATGAGTGGTTAATGTTAAAGAGTTAGGAAAATTCTATGAGTGAATATGAAGATTTAAAGTACGAAGAAAAAAACGGCGTCGCTAAAATCCTCATTAATCGGCCCGACAAGATGAATGCTTTTCGCGCCGAGACCTGCGAGGAGCTGCTGCATGCGTTAAATCGTGCAGGCTGGAACAATGATATTGGTGTCGTAGTCCTAGGGGGTGCGGGCGACCGGGCTTTTTGTACCGGTGGCGATCAATCGGCCCATGGTGAGGGTGATGAGTCTGGTTATGGCGGGCGTGGCACCATCGGCCTTCCTATAGAAGACGTACAAAGTATTATCCGCGATATCCCTAAGCCGGTCATCTGCCGTGTACAAGGCTATGCTATCGGTGGGGGCAATGTACTGGCCACACTCTGTGACTTCACTATTGCTTCCGAGAAGGCAGTCTTCGGTCAGGTAGGTCCTAAGGTCGGCTCCGTCGATCCCGGCTGGGGCACGGCATATCTGTCTCGTATCGTCGGCGAGAAGAAAGCGCGCGAAATTTGGTATCTGTGCCGCCGTTATTCGGCAGAAGAAGCGGAGCGTATGGGCCTAGTCAATGTGGTGGTGCCCCACGATAAGCTCGATGATGAGATCGACAGTTGGTGTGCTGAGATCATGCAGAAAAGTCCGACCGCTTTGGCGATTGCTAAACGGAGCTTTAACGCGGATTCAGAGAGTATCCGTGCCATTGGGAGCTTTGGCTTTGAGGCATTGAAGCTATATTATGATACGGACGAAGCGAAGGAGGGGGTCAACGCGTTCCTGGAAAAGCGTCCGCCTGATTTTCGCAAACATCAAAAATAGGGGAACCCTATGAGCAAAGCTTTTCCCTTTGTAAAGCTCGATGAGCGCCGTAGCCAAACGAAGCCCCGCACAACCGGGCTAACCTTGGTCAAGGACTACCAGACTGGACTTGAGGCACTTGAAGATACGCTTGCCGTTGCCGCGGAATATGTGGATATTTTCAAGTTCGTGACCGGTACAACCCGCCTTTTGAATCGAGACTTTGTAAAAGCGAAAACGGCACTGCTTAGAAAATATCAGATTCAGCCTTACCTCGGGGGGCAATTTCAGGAATATGTGTTGCATACCATGGGAGTCGAGGCGTTCCCCCAGCACCTAGAGGAAGCGAAAGAACTCGGTTTTGAAATCGTCGAAGTATCAGACAATGTGGTTCCATTTCCGGACGGGGTGCGGAAGAACTTAGTCGATCAAATCCGTGACCTTGGCATGATTCCTATCGTCGAAGTGGGAGATAAGAAAGAGAATAGCTCCGCTGAGGATGTGGTTAATGATGTGCTACAGACGTTGGAGGAAGGCTCGGCCTTTGCTATGATTGAGGCACAAGAGCTGATGATTGGTAGTGAACCTAATGAAGAGTTAATTCACCATCTTAAGGCCGAGGTGAATGTGGGCCGTTGTATGTTTGAGATTTCATCACCCTATATCGGTAGCACTCTGCCAGAAATTCATGTGGGCAAGAAATTTCTACTAAAAACCTTCGGGCCCGACGTCAATCTTGGTAATATTCTCCTCGTGGATGTAATTGAAACCGAGGCTAGTCGTTTGGGTCTGGCAGCAGCCGGGCCGCTTTCTTTCCAGTAAGCATACGTGATGGAAAGTTACCATTACGTCTTCATAGCGCGTTATAACCGATGGATGAATGGGCGCTTTTAGCGTTGGTCGTCGACTTTATTCCCAAGAGTGGCATAGATGGCAAAACTCGGACGCTGTCCGACGGGGAAGAGGGGTTTGTGCGGTGGCGGCAGTTTAGGGATTAAATCCCATAAACTCGTGCCGCGTTATCGTGAAACAGCGAGCTTTTCTCCGCTTCTGAATAATCCGCTGCCAGACGCTTGAAGCTGTTCCACAGTACTCCATAGCTGCAGCTCATTTTGTCGACGGGGAAATTGCTTTCGAAGAGACAACGTTCGACCCCAAATACCTCTAACGCGTGTTGGTGCCAACGTTTGGTGACTTGGTAGAGTTCTTTGCTGGTGGGAGGCTTTGTACGTTCGTGCCAGCCATAGCCGTTGACTTCCATTTGCAGCCCGCCCAGTTTGGCATGTACATTTTCGCAAGTGGCGAGATCGGTCATGTCTTTTTGCCATTGGGCGAAGACGTCATCCTGCTTGCCTTTGTATGGGCCAATGCCGATGGGGCCGCCATGGTGGTTGAGTACTATGATGATATCCGGGAAGGCCTGGGCCAGTGAGGTCACTTGGGGAATGTGGGTGTGGTAGCACCAGGCTTCGAAGACTAGGCCGCGTGGTGCCAGTTCTGCAAAGCCTTCGCGAAATTCTGGCTCGTTAAATTGGAACTCCGACGGCTTGTTGAGGCCGTGCCGAATATCTGGGTTGGCGCTCCAGGTGCTCTGGAAACGGATGCCTTTGAAGCGACCGCCGCTGACAGATTTTTGGGCGTCCAGCACCTCGCCGATCTCCTGGCCTAAGCGTAAATTTGCATAGCCAATAATTCCGGCGCAAAGGCGACTGGGGCCGTATAGGCCGGACTCTGCCATGGCCGCTTGGCCCGCTGCGAACTCCACCTCTCCTAGGGGGCGCCTGGCATCTGGGCCATCCTTTCGATACATGGCGTTACATTCGATATAGACACTGGCAATTATATTATGGCCGCTGGCGTCTATGTCTGCGGCAAATTTGGGGACGAAGTAATCTGGCTCTGTGTTTGGTCGTTGGATGAATAGGTGATGATGCGGGTCGATAATGGGCCGTTCGGGCTCGAGTGGGGTTTCAGTTACCTGCTGGAGCCAGTCGTTATTGTCGGTCATTATTTTATCATTCTCTTGTGTTATCAGCTGTGGCACTAGTCGATGAAAGTACTCTTGCCGCTAGTCAATAGCTACAGTGACCATCTGCGTATTCCCAAAAGTGGGGATGCACGCTGAATGGCGTCCAGAACCACCAGTAACAGCGATTACTATTTGGTTCGGATTTGAAAACAGCTTGATACCATCTATGCCGTCTGGGCCAAGCAGACGATCGGCTTGGCGTTCGCGGAATAGGTACATCCAACCTTCGGAAGCAAAATGGCGTGGAATGACGCATTTTTCAGCGAGAAATTCTTTCACGTTCTGCTTGGAAAAACCGCTGTTGGCTATTACGCCTGCATGCTCCGGTCCCAACGCCACGATATACTCGTAATTGTATTTAGAATTGTTACAGGATGCGGTGGACATGACACCCGCGATGCTAGTAAGCAGCGCCTCGCCAGTTTCGCCGTAATGGTCGTTCACATTGTGGGGGGCTTCGGAGCCGATTAGCGTCACGGTACTTTGGTTGGCACTAAAGCCAAGTTCTACATGTAGCGGTTCCCAGGGGTTAGCGTCTTCATTTTCACCAAAGCAGAACGAAAATTTAGCTGGCGTGCCCATGGTGGAGCGGTCTAGGACACCGGGGATACCGCCGCCAACATTAATGAGGATCAGTCGAAGCGCCCGCCCCAGCGTTGCATTGGCTTTGGTGCCTTGGCCCATAGCGTTGGTGCCGGAGTTGATACCCATATCGACCCTAATCGGACCGTTGATCATCATCGCAACCGTACAAGGGTGGGTAGTAGATTGCAGTGCTTTCAAATTTAGCTTCGGGTCGATCAACCCTTTTACAGCAGCGATTAGGACAGGCATGGCTGAATTATCGCAGCCCGCCATTATGGCGTTCGCTGCTATATTACCCATAGTCGCCCTGCCGAGGCCGGGTTCAATTAATCCTATCTCTTGATCTGGGTCGCGTCCGCCCAACATCTTTGTCCAGCTATCAGGCTTCGGTGGTACGATGGGTAGGCCATCGGTCCAATTACGGTAATAGAAATCTCGGTTGATATCAGCGAAATCATCGGGTGCTTCAAAGATGGCCGGAGCGCCTGGTGCGTTGAAATCGTCTTCAAACAGTGATCCGTATTGGAAATTGGACTTACGCCTGACCTTGCGAGCTTTAGCTTCTGTGGCCAGTTCTGTCGCATCTGCTGTCAAAATATGTTTGATCTCATCGGTAGCCTCGGCAGCAATCTTTTTAACTAGCGCAGGGTTCAGTTCGGCAACCGGGTGAGGTACTAGCGCAATTGGCAAACCTGGCATGCCGAGACATTCAGCCTCTCCCTTACCCAGTCCAAAAAACTCATCGGTACAGACCGTTGCGCATGGAATACCAGACTTTTCCAACTTAACAGTGTCATGGATACACCACGCCGTGCAGGAGCCTCAATCCCCAAAGGCAGCTACTACCGCATGGACACGGTCCAGCCATTGCTGGTCAAAATCGGCGGGGACGCTAGCGGTTTTTTCGAAGCGAGCAAACTCCAGATGTGGGTGTTGCTCTTTCAGAATATTGGCGACGTCGTCGAGAAAAAGCGTAGCGTTGTTCTTTAAATTAGAGAACAACCCTATAACTTGAATGTCGTTAAAGGGTTTCCGAATGGCAATTTGCGCATCGTCTCGTTGAAAAATACCGCAAGGGTTTACGAGTTTCATGAACAACACGTTATCGCTGAGGCGAAGTTCATGCAAGATAGCGCGTCCCAAAGACGTGCGGTATAATGTACAAAATCATTTTAGTTCGGGAGATGGAGCCATGAGCGATTATCAAACAATTTTGACTGAGATTGAGGACGGCGTGGGCATCATAACGCTCAACCGGCCTGAGAAGCTGAACGCTATGAACCACAATTTAAATGTTGAATTGCAAGAGGCGGCGAAGAATTTTGATCAAGATCCAGATATAGGTTGCATTGTCATTACCGGGTCAGGCAAGCGTGCTTTTACCGCTGGTGGCGATATACATGAGCAGGTGTCTAATGAATCTCGTAACGATGATGAAGTTGCTGCGGAGAAGCTAAAAACACGCCGTGGCGGCTATGAACTGGCAGCTGCGGACACACCTACCATCGGTATGATGAATGGTCTTGCCTATGGTGGCGGGGCGGTATTGGCATCCTCGCTGGATATCCGTATCGGTTGTGAGCACTCCAAGTTCCGTTTCTTGGCAGCAGCTTACAAGCGTATAAATGCCACTTGGACGCTTCCTAACCAGGTTGGCTGGCCGAAAGCTAAGGAATTGCTATTCACAGCGCGGATCATCGAAGCGGAAGAGTCATTTCAGATTGGCCTCTTGAACCACCTTGTGCCGAGCTCGCAGCTTCGCGATAAAACGATGGAGGTTGCTAAGCAAATTTCCGGCAACCATAACGAAGCAGTAGCTGGCTGCAAGCGCTTGATGCTAAAAAATATGACGGCAGATCTTGAGCAGCAATGGCAGAACGAACAGGACTATGCCAAGAACGTTATGACCAATGCCAAGGCCACCGAAGCATTTCCGGAATTTCTAGAACGTAAAGGCGTTGCCGCCGAATAGGTTTTGAGGGGAGCAATCGAGTGATTGGCATCAAAGTAGCGCTATCCGGTGCGGTAGGGCGTATGGGTCGCCGCGTTGGAGATGCACTCGATGCTATGGGAGGCGTTTCATTTATCGGCGGCCTGGTCCGGTCCTCTCAAATTTCAAGTGTGGGTTGTAAGGCACCACTTAGCGATGATTTGGCCGCTACGCTTGACGCTTGTGATGTGCTTCTCGACTTTTCCACTTTTGATCGGACATTAGCCTTAGCCTCGTATTGTGCTAGTGCCGGGCGGCCCTTTTTTGTGGGGACGACAGCAGGAACGGCTGAACATGTTAGGGCATTACAAGAATTTTCTGTTGATATTCCCATTCTTTATGCGCCGAACGTCACTAGGGGGGCTGGCACGTTATTCGGAATAATTGAAAAATTATCCGTTCAGCTTGGTCCGTCATATGATGCGAAGGTCATTGGCGTTCATCATAAAAGGAAGAAGGAATTACCGAGTGGCACATCTTTTGAAATCGCACGCCGCATTCAGGCTGCTCGTGGCGATCAGGCTTTGCCTGAAATAGTTAGCCTTTTGGCAGGCGGTGCTTATAGCAACCACGAGATTATATTCGCCGGTCATAATGATGAAATTCGTATAAGTCATAATGTGACGCGACCTGATATTGATCCAGATATACTGGGAGCAGGCTTTCAATGGTTGATGACAAAACGGAACGGTTTTTACGGACTGCCAGAAGTTTTGGCAGGCTAGGCGATCCACTCGCTGACCGGCGCATTAGCCTCATTTAGGGGCTGGCAAATTACATCCACTAAGGTTGGTCCGTCATAGGCGAAGGCTTTCTTCAACACTTTGCCAAGTTCCGCTGGGTCTTCAACGCTCCAGCTTTTAACGCCAAAGGCAGTCGCGACGGCGGCATGGTCGGTGCGGTTGAAGTCGACTGAATAATAACGTTCGCCGAAACTTGATCGTTGGCCCGCTTTAATCCACCCATAGACGGCGTTGGATACTACAATGAAGGTAATCGGCATTCTTTTGCGGGTCACGGTTTCCAGCTCCCCGCAGGTAAAGCCGAAACTACCATCACCCATGATTGAAATAATCTTCTGGTCCGGTCGTCCGATCCACGCGCCCATAGCTGCTGACATAGAATATCCTAGTGCACCGTGTGCTCGGTTAGAGAGAATACGGCGGCCGGGTGTGTCTTGTTCCAGATAAGCCGAGACATAGGGACAAGGCGTACCCGGGTCTGCGATGACTATACTGTCCGGGGGCATTTTTTTTTGAATTTCTGCTATGAGGCGCTCTGGCTTGATGGGGCTATCATCACTTGTTGCAAGTGGATCGAAGATCATACGTTTTTTTGCTTTTAGGGCAGCAACGATTTCGGCGCCACCAATTTCAGATGTAAAGTCACCGTGAGTGTCTAGCACTGCGTTCATAGCCTCTAAAGTGAGCCGGGCATCGCCTACGAGCCCCAGTTCTGTATCGTATGACGCGCCTAACACATTCGGGTCTGAGTCAATGTGGAGTATGCGGGTTCCTTTTCTGGGGTATTGCCAGCGCTCGGTTGTTACCGAGCCGGCTCGGCAGCCAATAAATACTGCAAGATCGGCTGATTCGACTGCTTCGCGTGTGGCGGTTACGCCGCCGTTAGACCCAATGACACCTAAGCAGTTCGGATGGATATCGGGAAGGCTACCCTGGCCAGAGATGGTCGTGGCTACTACAATATCGAGGCGTGTTGCTAATTGATCTAATGCTTCTTCCCCACCGGCAATTACTACGCCACCACCACAAATAATAATGGGGTTCTTCGCGGACAGTAGGGCCGAGACTGCGGTTTCTACCGAATGCCAATCAGGGCCCGTGGGATAGGCGGGATAATGTTTATGGGCAGCGTCGGCCCATATGCCGTTTGCATCCGTTAGTCCGCGTTGGACGTCTATGGGGAAGCCTAAATGCGCTGCGCCCGGACGCCCCGTAGTCATAGAACGGAATGCTCGGCGCACCATATCGGGTACCATCTCGGAGCGTGGAATGATGGTGTTCCATTTGGTGAGTGGCTGAAAGAGTGCTGCCTGGTCTAATTCGGTGAGCGGATAGTGTCCGATAGAAGTTGTGGCAACATCGGATGTAATAGCAAGCACGGCAGACGAGGATTCGTTTGCTTCTACCACGCCCGGCAAAATGTATGTGGCGCCGCCACCGGATGGCCCCTCGCATACGCCAACCTTGTTAGTCACGCGGGAATATCCGTCGGCCATATAGGATGCAGACCGTTCATCACGTGTAAGGATATGATCTATTTTGTGCTCGAGGCGATAGAGCGCATCGTAGAAGGGGAGTGTGGTATCGCCACAAAGTCCGAAAATATGCTTGACGCCGTGAGCCTCTAACATTCGGACCATAGCTTCCGCCCCAGTCATTTGGTTAGTGTGGTTATTCTTTGCCATCTCATCACTCAAAGAAAAGGCCCGGTAGCACGATCTTGAAAGATTTTGCTCCGGGCCACTGGTTTAATTTGAAGCCGGCCCTAATTCATTTTTAGACCAGGCACTTCTTCTTCTTTCTCCACATAGGCATTTGGATCACGCTTGGCCATTTCTTTTGGATCAGAACCTGGGCGATCTGAGGGGCGAGCATATTGCATAACCAGTACATTAGCGCCATCACTTCCCGCCGCAAGCATGGGTGCTTGTTCGTCGGCTTCCACATGCATTAGGGAATTAGCTTCAAAAGTTTTTCCTTTTGTGACGAGAGTGCCGGAGCAGACAAGAATATACTGTCCACCGCCGGTGGATGGTTCACTAAGCCTTTGTGCATTGGGCCCTAAACGAATGCCCACTGCATCGACCTCGTCCTCTTGAGGTTCCATAAGCACCTCGCGTTCGGAAGCGCCGTCATCAGTAAGCACTCTACTGATGTCAAAAAGCCCAGCGATGTTGCGTCCGGCCCGGCCCGGCATTTTATCGCGGTTACCCGGCATGACCCAATGACCTCCGCTAGCGATGGGGCGTAGAGTAAAGAATGCAATACCATCATCCATCCCCACGATAGGCCCGTAAGGCGTGTAGGCGTCCGCATATTGGAAGGTTATCGGTTCAACCGATTTCTTTCCCATGCGCCCATATCCACCTACAACAACTTGGAATTGGTCCACATCATGAAAATGTGGATCAATTACAGGATTTGGATAACGACGTTCCACAAGGAACCCTTGGGGACCGGCGGCTATAGCTTTGGTGCCGATAAAATTACGACGATACCCCATACCGCCCGGACGGGGAACTTCTGTTCGCTCCGTTTCTGAAATAGGAACCGACTGCATGATACCACTCTCCCTAAAATTGGTGATCTGTGCAAAAATGTTAGCATATTTTACGCGAGTTGTTTTAGTTTGTCTCTACAGTCAATCAATCAAATCTTTCCCATGTCGGATAATGTATCTTTTGCTATTCGCATGGCCGAATTAGCTGCCGGTACGCCGCCATAAATCGCAACATGTAATAGAACTTCGCGAATGTCTTCCGGTGTAGCCCCGGTGTTAGCGGTAGTTCGAATGTGCAGTTCAAATTCTTCCCAGCGACCAAGGGCCGCCAAGATCCCCAGTACAATCATGCTCCGCTCGCGCGGCTTAATATCGTCTCGCGCCCAAACATGGCCCCAGGCAGCTTCGGTGATGAGTTGTTGATATGGTTGGTCAAAATCTTTTTTTGTGCTTTCGGCGCGTTCCACGTAAGCATCTCCCATTATTTCTCGGCGGCGTTTCATGCCTTTGGTAAAGCGATCTACATCGGCGGATTCGGTCATTTTTGCTCCTTTCAAATAAAAATTTTGCGATTTCATAGCCTAGAGAGCTGTATTAGCGATTCGAATTCGACAGCATTATTGCGCGATACCATGATTTGCAAATAACATAAGGTCAACGCTACGCTGGATGAGCAAGATTATTTCTTCGTCTGACTTCTTGCAGGATCAAGAGCCTTAATAATTCCATACAGGGCATGCCCATTCATCAGGCAATAGGTTAGGCTTGTGAACAAAAGGGTTATGCCGGGGAATAATTAGGAGGGTTGAACTACTAATTTTTTGTATGAGATCATCTAAGATGTTTCACTAATAATCATTCATATAGTCGACCCTAGGCCAGATCGGCTCCGCTGTGTATTTTGTTTATCATAACCCGGAATTAGCCAATCATATGCCTACACATTCGGCCAGACAAATTCTAATTGCGACTTGCACGGCTCAATTATTTGCGCAAATGGGCGCGTATACCCTGCCGGCTCTTCTACCAACCTTTATTCGTGAATGGTCATTGAGTAACTCTGAAGCGGGATGGCTGACGGGTATCTTTTATGGCGGATACGTCATGGCAGTACCGGTCCTGGTTACGCTTACAGACCGGGTTGATCCAAAAAGAATTTATGTATGTTCGTTGCTGGTTACTCTGATGTCTCATGTGGGGTTTGTTTTCTGTGCCGATGACTTCGCCTCGGGACTACTTTTCCGCATTATGGCTGGTATTGGTTGGGCCGGAACATATATGCCTGGTTTAAAGGTTCTGGCGGATCATTTGCATGGAAAATTGCAAATACGAGCCGTGTCATTCCATGCGGCAAGCGTGGGTGTCGCGGGTTCTCTGTCTTTTATTATTGCGGCCACCATTGAATCGGCTAGCAATTGGCAATGGGCCTTCACGGCAGCGGCTGGCTTCGCAGCTGTAGCCTTTATATTGGCGTTAATCTATATGCCATCGCGGGTTCGGCCAACTGAAGTGTATAAGGAGGCAATCTTTGATTTTCGTCCGGTGCTGCGTAATCACTCATCTTTAGCTTATTCATTAGGCTATTTTGCACATACCTGGGAAATGTTCGTACAACGAAACTGGGTTGTGGTGTTTTTAGTCTATGTGGCTGCTGAAGCGGGAACAGAGCAACTAATTTTCCCTCCAGCTTACATTCCGTTTATTGTTGGGTTGCTGGGTACATGGGCCAGTGTTTCGGGAAACGAAATTGCAATTAGGACCGGGCGACAGAGATGGGTGTTAGGCGTCTTTTTCTGCTCTATGGTAGCTCTAATCATGGTCGCTTTAGCATCCTCATCGGGGTTCTATCTTCTTGTGGCAGGCCTTTGCATTATTCATGGGATAATAATATTTGCCGATTCGTCTGCTTTGACAGCGGGTGCGTCTGGGAATTCTGAGCCAGAACGGCGTGGCGCTCAATTGGCATTACATTCCATATTGGGATACAGCGGTGGTTTTATTGGTGCTGTGGTGTTTGGTGCGGCTCTCGACTTTGCGGGTGGACAAAGCACTGTGGGTTGGCTTGCGGCCTTTGGTAGCGTTTTGGTGGTTCTTGCAATTGGCCCATTTGCCGTTTGGTATTTCAAACCGAAAGACTTAGTTGGTGACAAACCGTGGGGCCAACCTTGAGTAGTGCTTGCGTAAAAAATAACATTATACCATTCACTCAAAGTACGACTTTGAAGAGGGAATTAGACTGATGAAAGCCATGGTTTTGACAGCGCCTGATACGCCATTTCAATTGATGGAGGTGGCTGATCCAACTCCAGGACTAGATGAAGCGGTTGCACGGGTTATTACCTGTGGATCAGGGCTTACTATTCAACATATCCGTGCAGGCCGTTCGAAAGTCGAATATCCGCGCATTATTGGTCATGAGATCACCGCCGAGGTCGTTGAAGTGGGTAAGGGCGTGAAAAGTTTGCAGGTCGGGGACCCAGTCACTGCCTATTACTATTTGAGCTGCGGTAGGTGCAAATGGTGTCTGGCTGGACGAGAAACGTTGTGCAGCAATATTCTTGGGACAATCGGGAGGGTCTGCGATGGTGGTTATGCGGAATATATCAAACTGCCTGAAACTAGCTTTATTAAACTGCCTGAAGGGCTCGATTATAAAGCGTACCCCGCAGAAATTGGAGTTATTACCGATGCTATCGCGACACCGGTAAAGGTAATTGGAAAAGCTCGTATTAAGCCGGATGAATGGGTGGCTGTCGTGGGCGCTGGAGGAGGGCTAGGCTTGCAAATGGTTCAGGTCGCGAAATGGGCCAAAGCACGCGTTATCGCCGTCGACACCAGGGCAGACAAATTTAATGCATGTCGAAAAGCTGGTGCGGATAAGGTCATCGATGCCTCCAACGAGGATGTGGCACTAGCATTACGGGAATTGACCGACGGAGAGGGGGCTGATGCCGTCATCGATTTTGTTGGATCGCGTATGAGCTTGGAGAGCGGATTTGCCGGATTAAACCGAGGCGGGCGATTAGTTTTACTCGGCGGTTCACCGCAGTCTTTTATGTTAGATTCGAACCTACTTAAAATCGAACGTGAAGTGATGGGAAGCAAATACGCCACTCGCAAAGAAGTATGTGACGCGTTGGAACTAGTGGCACGCGGCGAAATCTGGCCAATCGTCTCCGAAGTCGTGCTGTTGGAAGAAGTTGAGCAGCTACACCAACGATTGGAACAGGGCCTTATTATAGGGCGTGCGGCGGTTCGTGTGGCTGACTAAAGCATACTATAAAATGGGAAATTAAAATGGCAGGCCAATTGAGTATCGATATTCATGCGCATTTCTATCCACGTTCCTACCTCGAACTGGTCGCGGAAGAGGGCAGTGAGTTTGGTGTAGAATGTAGATTTGACGAAGCCAAAGGCCCCCAAATTCAGCTGTCGGGCAAAGGTAGTGCACCCTTGGAGGATCGCTTTATTGAGTTAGATGAGCGTATTCAAGCAATGGACGAGCAGCGAGTTGATGTGCACGCTCTTTCGTTAACTGCACCGATGGTGTATTGGGCTTCGCCGGAGTTAGGCTTGCGTCTTTCGCAAGCCTACAACGATGCTTGTGTTGAAGCTCATGACGCCTATCCTGGTCGCCTATTAGGACTTGCAATGCTTCCTATGCAGTCGCCTGACCTTGCGGTCAAAGAGCTTGAGCGTGTGTCTGATCTGCCCGGTATCTGCGGTGTTTATATGGCTACGCGTATCGAGGACAAAGAGCTTTCTGATCCGGGGTTTTTTCCTGTATACGAAAAGATTGAGGATCTCGGGTGGACAATTTTTCTGCATCCAGTAAGTGTGGTTGATCCTAAACGGCTTACTAAATACTACCTCACTAACTTCATTGGCAATCCGACGGAATCGGCGATTGCGGCATCTCACCTTATATTCGGCGAAGTACTGGACCGGTTTCCTAAATTGACAGTTTGTTTGCCTCATGCGGGTGGGACCTTCCCCTATTTGGTTGGGCGTATCAATCATGGCTGGGGTGTGCGAGACGAATGCCAACATTTGAAGACACCCCCTATCAATTATCTTCGACGCTTCTATTACGACACAATTACACACGCACATCCGGCGCTAGATTTCTTGATAACGTTGGTAGGGACTGATCGCGTCGTATTAGGCAGCGATTTCTGTTTTGATATGTCCTATGAGCAACCAGTGCAATTCGTAAAGGAGCACCCTAATTTAAGTGCTGAAGATCGGGGTCTGATACTGGGCGGGAATGCGGCGCGTCTGCTCGGCCTTTAGTCTTTTTGGTTAGAAAAAATTGGCTGGTTTATGGCTTGAATAGAGCGTCAGAACACCAAAGTCTTATGAATAGCTCGCCTACTCTTAAAATTTTATAAAAGTTACCGCACAATTGCCTGGTGTTGGGCGTTACGGCTCCAAGCCTGGATTTATAGTTTATTTATTTCAAATGCGCTGATGCCCAATTTGGCTTGGGGTTAATGGCTTATCTTACTGGGAAGTACGACTGATAATTGATAAGTTGGGCTGCTTATCACGTTTTTGCTTATTCAACTAGGGCACGATATGAAGAGGTAGATGCTGCACTTTTCTGGGCATGACGGTTAACTTTATTGAAAAACACCTTCGGTAGTTTAGTTCCCTGAGACGAATATTATCGCCACAAATGCTGCCAATACCCAGAACATCAAAGTAAAAACAGGTATAGATTTTGTGCCATATCGCTTGGTAAGTAACAGCAAACTTCCAACAGTAGTGATGGTCATTGTTAGGGAGATGTTATCGGCACTTACCCCACAGTAGCGCATGGTAAATACGATGCCTGCAATGAGTGCCGCTAACCCAGTCGTTGCAAGAAATTGCAGTGGTTTTGAGATTGTCGGTATTTTTGGTTGAGTACTCATACTTTGCCGGTAACGTCTAATTTTGAAATATCCTTAATATCGTCGAGGTTGCAAAG
The DNA here is from genome assembly GCA_002724395.1 of Rhodospirillaceae bacterium. Taxonomy (GTDB): domain Bacteria; phylum Pseudomonadota; class Alphaproteobacteria; order UBA8366; family UBA8366. The sequence goes on from PBOR01000046.1 coordinate 22,629, forward strand.
TTGGTCGAATAATCGTTTGGCTTCCTTCTCACCCAATCTGTAACAAAGTCTAGAAAATTTTTCCCAAAGACTAGCTCGATCAAGTGGATCAATAGGCAGGCCTTTGAAACTAGGAGCGTCATGTTTCAGTGTACGCCCATCTTTTAAGGTGACGGTTAGTCGGCTTCCCAATGCGTATTCAAATTTATCCGCTTCGGGTAATTCCCTGATTTCGACATTTCGACAGACTTCGCGAATTTTAGGATCTTCTATGCTTTCCTGGCTGAAATTACGTGGGTCTCTAGGGTCTTTAAATAAGGCAAGAGCAATACAGAAGTTATTCGAATATTGGCCTAGCATCACGTCAGCGGGCTCGGGAATATCGTGATGGGTGCCGCATTTTTTATCACCTTCCAGGAGAATTTTAGCAACATCGTCTCCGCTAAACCCATATTCTGCCTGCATGTCGAGTATACCTTGTACCGGCGTATGGCTGGTGATGTGACAAGAAAAGCGCTTGAAAACGATACGTTCTGCATCCCAACGTCTACCCAGTTCTTCGGTAAGTTTCTCTTCGAGTGCACCTCGGCAGAAAACATTCATCCAGCCGAATTTTCCTTCAAGAACGGTATTTGGGCCGGTAAAACCTTCACGAGCAAGTGTCGCGGCTAAGATACCGCTTTCAGCTGCCCGGCCTAAATGCAAACGTTTGACCATACCACCAGTGCCAGACATGGCAAATTCTAGCAAGCCTGAACAGAGTGAGCCTGCGATACCAAGTGTATTGGTCATTTGTTCTGGAGAATGGCCCATTAGATAACCCGCCGCCATTCCGCCACCAAAACCACCATTTATGCCCGGGTTATGAAAACCGATATCTTCACTGCTATGGTTTGAGGATTGAGCGATGCGGGTTAGGACTTCAATGCCTGCAGTAAATGCCGTGATGACATCCTTGCCACTGGCTGCCATTTCCTGTCCCATACCAAATGCGCATGGGACGATACTGGCACCGGCGTGCATCCCTGCCGATGGCATGCGGAGGCTATCAAGTTCAAAGGAGTGAGAGAGTAAACCATTAGCGAGTGCTGCCATGGCTGGTTGTACTTTATAACCTTCAGGTCCGAAAATACTCACATTGCCGGAACCACTCGTAGTTAGTGCGTGTTTAATCATCATCTGACTCCATGGTAGTTCGGAGCCGAAGGTACAGGCGGCAATGGTATCAATTATGCAATCTTTAGTACGTTCGACAATTTCTGACGGAATGTCTTCAAACTTTAACTCAGATGCAAATGTGGCAAGTGTTTCGGTTTTTGTTGTCATTCTTCCATCTCCGAAAATTATATTTTTAGTAACTTTATTCAAACTATAAGCGACACGTGACTTCGTGCAAATACCGTGTCCTTGACGCAACAGTTTGATAGGATGATCATTAGGAAGTCTCGTGATTAAAGGAATAGTCAATGGCAGAATTAGCACACGATCACTCATATCCGTTTGCGCTAAACCGTTTATCCAAACCAGCGGGGGCAGAAATTTGCGGTCTAGATTTAACTAAGCCTCTCGACGACGTTACACGGGACGCACTGATAATAGCGCTTCTTGAGAACCACGTTCTGGCTATTCGTGATCAGGATTTAACGTCTGATCAACAAATGGCTGTGACTGCTTGTTTTGGTAAGCCAGAAACGCATGTTTTTCATGATGCGACTGGTAGCAAAGGACCAAAAGTGCACACGGTTAATAATTTAGATAGGGACGGTAAGCCCAGCCGTAGGCCCATGACATTCGGTAGTTTTTTTTGGCATACGGATAAGTCCTATCATGAGATACCGTCTTTTGCGACATTCCTGCATGCGCGCGAGTTGCCACCAGAAGGTGGTGATACGGAATTTGCAAACATGTATTTGGCATACGATGCGCTTGATAATGAAATGAAAGAAAAAATTTCCGATTTACGGGCCTTTCATAGTTGGGAAGCCAATCGACGCAATACCGGCAATGACCCGGCAACCGAAGAGGAAAAGAAGGTTCGCCCGCCCGTAGTGCATCCTATTGTGAGGACGCACCCTGATACAGGGCTTAAAACGATCTATGTAGGAATTCACACAGATAGCATTGAAGGGATGGACCGAGAAGAGGGTGTCGACTTATTAAAGCAACTTTATCGTCACGCGACGCAGCGTCAATTCGTCTATACTCACCAATGGAAGCCTGGTGATTTAGTTATCTGGGATAATCGTTGCTTGTTGCATCGTGTGCTTGGCAATTATGAAATGGATAAGCATCGTCGAATTCTGCATCGTTCGGTCGTGATCGGCACCAAACCAGAATAAGTTTCAACTGCATTTTTTATAGTTACTGTTTATCCTCCGTTAGACCTTGAGGTGGCCTTAGTCGCAGTTCGTAGGCTTTTGCGTTAAAGAGCTCTAACACTAGTCAATCTGCCTTTTAATTGGTGTTTAATGTAAGCTCTCTCAATTTGATTAGATGTTTTTATCTGCGCCAGCGCCGCTGTGGGCCATCATTTGCTCCAAATTTCAATTGTGAGCTGATATTAAAATTTCAAATTAGCCGCTTCGTTTTAGCGATGTCGTTCTTTATTGTCGTGGTGAGTTCTGTTTCAAGTCATTCGGGGAGGCTCGATTGCGAGCAGGCCCATCATAACTATTTCGGGTTAACTATGTGTTATGAGCAATTCTTCAGCAAAGTTAGAACTTGCCCTTGAGCTAATTGATGCTGGTAAACTGACTACGGCCGATTCTCTGTGTAAGGAAGTTTCTGCTGCTGAACCTGGCAACCACTCAGCAATTTATCTGCGAGGCCTAATTGCTTGTCAAAGCGGCAATGTGGAAGGGGCCTTAACAAAATTAAGCGAGGCCGAACGGCTTGCGCCGGACGATGTAAGCCTAAAAAAGACGCTGGCGTCTTTATTACTGTCAACTGGTGATCTTGTCGGTGCAGCAGAGAGATATCGTGCTTTGGCAAAAAGAAAGAATTTGACTGAAAGTGATGCGGTTCCACTTTCACAATTGGGGGAGGGGTTTCGTCAGAATGGTAATCTGGGCAGCGCATATGAATGGTTCCGATATTCTTTGGAATTGCAGCCGGAAAATAAATTGGCGCTCACTGGTTTGTTTGTCTGCGGCCAACTATCCTGTGACTGGTCCAGCTTGGGAGAGCTTGAGCAAGCTGTAGAGGCGGTGACGCAATCTTTGTTAGAATCCGGAAAGGTACCCATAGAGGATCCGTTTATCCATCTAACGCGTTCGACGAGCAGCGCTGAAAATTTAAAAGTAGCACGTGCTTGGAGTGAGGCTTTAGACGTTAATGGAGCAAGGTCTAACGGATGCAATGGTTTGGGAGATGTCCCTATTCGCCTTGGCTATTTGTCCAGTGACCTGCACGAGCACGCGACGGCGTATTTGATGCATCGCCTTTTTGAATTGCATGACCGTAATAAATTTGAAGTATTTGCGTATTCATGCGGGCCAAATGACGGTAGTCCCATTCGCGATAGGCTTGAGAGGGATTGTGACCAATTTCGAAATATTGAGGGGTGGGACGCAAATCAGGCTGCGGCTTGTATTATGGAAGATCAAATCCAGATCTTAATTGATCTAAAAGGTCATACGCGCAAGAATCGCCTTGATATTGCTGCCCGTCGTCCGGCGCCCATTCAAATCACCTACCTTGGGTTTCCGGGGTCAAGTGGAGCACCTTTCTTTGATTATTTGGTTGCTGATCGGATTGTGCTACCGGAAAAAGATTGGCAGTACTTTTCAGAGAAACCTCTCTTAATGCCGCATTGTTATCAAATAAATAGTCATCAGACAGTTCATAAGACGTTATCCCGATTGGATTCAGGCCTTCCCGCTAGCGGGTTCGTGTTTTGCTCTTTCACCAATACCTACAAAATTGAGCCAGTGATGTTCGAGCGCTGGATGAATATTCTCAAAGATACGCCGGGCTCGGTTTTGTGGCTGTGCGTCAATAATGCGCTGGCGGAGAGGAATCTGCACCGGGAGGCCGAGGCACGAGATATAGCTCCGGAGCGGCTTATCTTTGCTCCGTTTGTGGCTCAGGATGAACATCTTGCGCGACTTTCTTTAGCAGACTTGGCATTAGATACGAGGGTTTATAACGGTCATACCACCACGAGTGATGCTTTGTGGGCTGGTGTTCCTGTCCTAACCTTACGAGGACGTCACTTTGCTTCCCGGGTATCGGAAAGTATTCTATCCGCAGCGGGGTTGTCCGAACTGGTTGCCTCGGATTTGGATGCGTTCCAAGCGCAGGCTATAGAAATTGCCGGTGATGTTGGCAAAATTAAGCGCTTGAAGGAAAAAGTTGCCGAGGCCCGGCAGACCTCGCCACTATTTGATACAAAGGGTTTTGTGAGGCATTTTGAGTGTGGATTGGCTGAAGTCTGGCGAAAAGCAATGGTGGGCTTGCCGCTGGAAGCGCTCTTGGTTGAGGATAAATAAACTCGGCCCACCATTTGCATCGCAGCTATTATGAAAAAACATAAATATACTTATGTGCTGGTTAGCAGTCTCGCCGCGCTCGCTCTGTTCACCGCTTCGGCCCCCGCCAGCGCTAGGGCTCCAGTAGTTGTCACTTGGGGTGTACAGTGTTTTCTTGGAAGCAAAATAGGTGAGTGCAAAGTCGGCAAACCGATCCGGTTTGAGGTGCGTGCCACCAGTCCCGATCATGCTCGCAAAATAGCAAATACCGCTGGTCAGCGAAAGAAAAAGTGGAACCGGTGTTTCCGAGTTTCGCGTCAGGTTCGTAATTTGCCAACCTGTAATCCGAAAAGTGGTGCTGTTACGAAGTAGCCTTTGATTTTGTCCCAAGCGCTCTTGCAAATTTGCCTCAAACGAGGGTTACTCATCATCCAATATGATCCAGTACGGTAAACTAGATCGTGATGCGCGCTACGCTTAATCGGTTGGAAACACGTGCTTTATAAACGTGCTACCTATAGAAGAGATTTGAGTTTTAGAACGGCGGTTTCTGCGGCATCGAGGACTGGTAACCCAGTGGCTTTAATTACGAGAGGCTTGGTTGGTCCCATGGAAAATTGTCCCAATAAAATGGCGTCGCACGACCCGGCTTTTAGAGCACCCGAAACTACCAATTGATCATGCTCAGCTTGGTTGCCATTTGAGAGAAGTGGCATGGCGTTGTCCACAAAAATTGCTTCCGTTTCAAGGGGTTTACAGTGCACCGCTGCATAACGTTCCAAGTCGTTGCTGAGTGTTTTGTTCGTGCCAGGGTCGGTCGCGATGAGCGCAAACTTATTTCCCTGTTCGAAAGCCGTTTCAATGAGCGCTTCAAATGAGGTTAGGACCGGAATATCGATATCTTGTCGAGTGCTCTCAATGGCGGCTCCAAATAAAGAACCAGTGCATAATATAGCGTCAGCGCCGGTTTTATACGAATGGCGCACTAGATCGGCGACCCGCTCGAAGACAATTGGCGGCATTGAGCGGTCTGGGTTGAGGTCCAGATACAGCGATTGGTCAAAAAGGCTGGCCCGTTGCGCATCCGGCCAATGCTTCTCGAACATAGCCTCCACCGCGTTAATAGCTGGCAAAACTGAATGAATTAAGCCAATCCTAACAGGCATCCTTCTCACCTTGAAGTTTTGAAAGGCGGCCTTTATATGCGGCACTAAGCGCTAAGTGAAGCGTTTATATTGACCCGGCAAAATGAAGCTAATGAGAAAAAAGACGAAGGTGGCGACAACGACAGATGGACCCGAGGGTGTATCGAACTGTATCGATCCCAACAATCCAAGAAAGACTGATAGGCATCCGATGAGACTTGCTGTCGCTGCCATGGATTCTGGCGTTCGGGAGAATCGCCTAGCAGCAGCTGCTGGAATGATAAGAAGAGATGTGATCAGCAATATACCAATGATTTTCATGCCGATGGCAATCACGAGTGCAAGTAACAACGTAAAAACCAGCCGGATACGGAAGACTGGCACGCCTTCCGCGCGCGCGAGTTCTTCGTGAAGTGTGAGTGCAAGTAGCGGGCGCCAAATCCACAAAAGGGCGATGAGTACGAAAGCAGCGCCTGTGTAAATGAAAATCAGGTCTATTTGCGTGATGGCTAGAATGTCACCAAACAAATAAGCCATCAGGTCGACCCTGAGTGTCTCGAGAAATGCTAAGACCACGAGGCCTGCTGACAGAGCTGTATGCGAAATGATGCCAAGTAATGTATCGGAGGCCAATTTCTTTTGCTCTTGAAGAAATACAATAGTCACGGCGAAAGCGACGCAGATTAGCGTGATACCAATCGATAGATTTATACCTAAAAGAAACCCTAGGGCGACGCCGAGTAGGGCGGAATGGGCGAGGGAGTCACCGAAGTAGGCCATGCGCCGCCAAACCACGAAACATCCTAAAGGACCGCCCACAATTGCAATTCCGATCCCCCCTAAAAAACCGTATAAAATAAACGAATCAATCACGATGCTGGCCTTCAGGGTCGTGTTTGTAACCAGGAGAATGATCGTGACGGTGACTGTAGAGCGCGATGCCCTCTGCTAAATTAGGGCCAAATAGCGCTTTATATTCAGGGTGTTGGCTTACCGCTTCGGCTTGGCCCTGACAGCACACATGATGATTTAGACATAGCACGTGGTCGGTGTTGGACATTACTAAGTGAAGGTCATGGGAAATGATGAGCACTCCGCAACCGCGTCTGTCGCGAATACTCGTGATAAGCGCGTACAGTTCCGCCTGACCCGAATAATCAACGTTTTGCGTAGGCTCATCCAGAACAAGTATGTCAGGTTCACGTAATAATGCTCGTGCTAGGTGTACACGCTGCAATTCACCGCTGGATAGTTGATCTAGTGATGCCTCTTTCACGGCGCGGGCACCTACTTCCTCCAAAATTTCCGTGGTAGTTTTCTTTGATATATTTGTCGCCATGCGCAGAAAACGCTTAACGGTCATCGGCATTGCTGGGTCTGCTACAATTTTTTGCGGCACATATCCGACACGAAGATCGGTTTTACGGGCCACTGTGCCGCTATCAGGCTTTAAAAGACCCAAAAGAATGCGCACAAGCGTAGACTTACCGGCACCGTTGGGACCGATAAGCGTTACAATCTCTCCGGCTTTGATGGAGACCGATACATGCTTAACACCCGCACGTGGACTGAAGGTCAAGCTGACGTCTTTCGCTTCAATCAATAATTTCTTATTTGTCACTGGCTGGGCCCGCAAGCCGGGCAAAGGCCTTCGACTTCGACCAATTGATTTTCTACTTTAAAGCCATTCTGGAGTGCGCTGATACGAATGGCCTCTTCGATGGAATCATCTTCCATCTCCCCGGCCCGTCCGCAATTACTACATATAAGGAAGTAACTGGTATGGTCAGCGTTCGGATGATCGCATCCCAAATATGCGTTTTGACTGGCAAGGCGGTGCACCAGACCGTGTTCCATTAAGAAATCCAGTGCACGATAGATCGTCATGGGAGCGGCTTTACGGATACTATCAGCGTTTAAGATTTCAAGAATATCGTAGGCGCCGACGGGCTTATGGCTCTGCCAGATGATTTCTAAAATACGCCGCCTTTGAGAGGTGAGACGAGCCTGATTCATTTGACAGTGGGCTTCCGCGTTCGCAAGCGCATCCGAAACACAAGTGTCGTGATCGTGGCCTGGTTCCGGAAACGCTTGGCGATGACTCATTTTACCTCGGATTGTTAAATTTAAAGCAATATGCCTAAGCTTGACGGTGTTATTTTATAACAAAATAGGTGCACTTCAAGTCAAACAAGGATTGAAGTGTGGAGGTGCTGTCGAACTTCATAACATTTTAATTTTGTCTCAATATCAGGGTACTTAACGGACATTAAGGCTAAAAAATCACTATTCCAATATCTTACAGTCTAGATTTGTTGAAGGGCGATCAGTAATCCAGTTGTGTTGTCACATAGTTTGTCATAGCTGCATAGCTAGAGTCGAAGGTCTCTACATTAATTAATATTGGTCTTTGAAATATGCCATCCAGACTTGACACTGATGCATGGGCCCGGACAAAGTTGAAACGGTTTACTTTATCGATATTGTGGTTGCCGGCAGCAAAAAAGGAATATCATGGCACAGCAATTGGGAGAAACTAAAGCGCGTGAAGAATGGGGCACTCGGCTTGGCTTTGTCTGTGCCGCTGTGGGGTCTGCGGTTGGGCTTGGTAATATCTGGCGTTTTCCTTACATCACTGGTGAGAATGGTGGAGCGGCCTTTATTGTCGTCTATCTATTATGCATTTTATTATGCGGTTTGCCTATCATGATCGCGGAGTTGACCATCGGCCGAAAGGCACAAAGTGATGCTGTTGGGTCCTTTGAGGTGTTGGCACCTGGAAAGCTATGGATTGTTGGCGGTGTTCTTGGTGTTTTAGCTGGATTCTTCATTTTATCGTTCTACAGCGTGGTCGCTGGCTGGGCACTAAAATATTTTGCCACGGCAGTGAGCGGCAGTTTATGGGAAATTGATAAAGCTGGATTTGGGCAGTTTTTCGGTGACTATATCGCCCAAAGCTGGGAGCCAATATTTTGGCAAGGGACAATGATGGCGATGACTATCTATATTGTTGCTGGGGGGGTTAAAAAAGGCCTAGAACGCTGGAACCGTATTCTCATACCGGCGCTCGCTATTATGGTTATCCTTCTCGCAGGCTTTAGTTTGACACTGGACGGCGCTGCGAAAGGAGTAGCTTTTCTATTTACCCCCGATTGGAAAAAATTAGGCGACCCCAATGTCTATTTACTAGCGCTTGGCCAAGCATTTTTCTCGCTGTCGATTGGTATGGCCGTATTCATAACCTATGGTAGTTATCTTTCTCAGTCGAGCCGCATACCGGTCATGGCCTCAGCGACGGCGGCGGGTGATACGATTTTTGCTATTATTGCCGGTTTAGCAATTTTTCCGGCGGTATTTGCCTTCGGTTTTGATCCTTCGGCCGGCGCTGGCTTGAGTTTCATTACGTTGCCTGGATTGTTTCAGGCTATGCCCGGCGGTATGGTCGTTGGGCCGCTTTTCTTTTTGTTATTAGTCTTTGCAGCATTAACCTCTATGGCATCTCTTTTGGAAGTGCCGGTTGCCTTCTTTATGCGCGTTTTGGAGGCGCCTCGAGGTAAAATAGCGATCATTACTGGCTTTGTTATATTTGCGATTGGCATTCCCTCATCGCTCGGTTTTGGCGTATTAGGACACATCAAATGGGGCGACAAAACTATTTTAGATATTATGGATTTTTTGATGCTGAATTTAGCACTGCCCATTGGCGGGATGATTACTGCGCTGTTTGTCGGTTGGGCGTGGCAGCAGCAATCGGTCCTTAGTGATGTTGGTCTTGGTAAAAACGTTTTGGGGTTTTGTTGGTTGTGGTTGCTTAAGGTTGTTGCGCCATTGATGGTGCTTTTTGTCTTTTTGCATAAATTAAATTTAGTTTAAGCCAACTTGGGTAAAGCAGACTGTGGCTAAGATAATCCGTATATGAGAAAAAATTCTCGGTGAATTTTGTTGGGAGTAATGTTTAAGGGAGGTCTTATGGCTGATGCAATTTTTGCAGCCGGATGTTTTTGGGGTGTTGAGCATACTTTTCGTAATACGGAAGGCGTAACGGATACGTTTGTCGGCTATATTGGTGGTTCGACAGATGCTCCGTCATATGAATCTGTTTGCAGTGGGCAGACTGGTCATGCCGAAGCGGTAAGAGTAGTTTTTGATCCTGAAAAAGTTAGTTACGAGGCGTTACTAGAAGTATTTTGGCAGTGCCATGATCCTCGCCAGCTTAATCGTCAAGGGCCGGATACGGGTACTCAGTATAGGACGGCAATCTTTTGCTTAGACGATGAGCAGATAAAAGTCGCCGAGGCCTCTAAGGCGGCATTGCAAAATTCTGGGCGCCTTCAAGGAGTAATAGTGACAGAAATCACCGCGGCTACAGAGTTCTTTGTGGCTGAAGATTACCACCAGCAATACTTTGAAAAGCGAGGTCCTTCGCTTGGTGGATTTAGTGGTCGCTAATGGATAAGCCGGGCGAATAGAGAGGCAAAAATGGCAGAATTTATCGATGCGAGGGTTGATGGCAGTGCATCGCAAATAGTAGTGGCCGTGCCGAAAGGTATAGGACCCTTTCCTGCGGTGGTAATTACTATTCATGGTGGCGGTCTTGACGAATTTGAGTTGGACCTGGCGGATAAATTAGCCGCAGATGGCTATATTGCCGCAGCGCCCGATATCTTTCACCGTCAGGAATCGTGCATTGACCCGACGTTACGTCGGTCTCGGTTGCGAGATGCGGATTTGTTGAATGATATTGCCGCAGGCAAACAGTGGATTGCCAATACAGGCAAGGCTGATATGGACCGTATTGCCGTTTTGGGCCATTGTATGGGTGGTCGAGCCTGTTACTTAGCTGCCTGTACGGATCACGATTATAAGGCTGTTGTCTCCTACTATGGCGGCAATATGTTTTCTGCTTGGACAGACGACGGCAAAGGGCAAACGCCTTTTGACCGTTTACCAAACTTAAAAGCGCCGGTTTTAGCGTTTTACGGCAATGACGATGAAAACCCTTCTCCTAAAGATGCAGATAAAATTCTAGACGAACTCGCGAAGCTAGGTGTCGATGCTACATCACACCGTTATGACAAAGCGGGCCATGCGTTTCAAAACTTCAGTGCACGAAGTTTTTGTGAGGAGGCGGCAGATGACTCTTGGTCTAAGACACTCGAATTCCTTGCCAAACATTTGAAACCGGATACCTAGGCCTTAATCGAAATTTATGTAAAGTTATAATAATTCGAGTATGCAGGTGGCCATTTTCGCCTATCTTTCAGGCTGGCATTGGTCTACCAGCGCCAACTTCAAAGGGAGCGAGGCGACGAGATGCGGGTCGATCTGATCGATACTACAAGTGACTTTATCCCCTTGGCTTTGTTCTATCTGAAGAGCTACGCCGAGACGGATCCGCTTATTCAACAGAAAACAAGTATAAATATAGTAAACCCAAAAAATACTTTGAATATTGAAGATACGGCTGAAGAAATATTGAGGGGAAATCCAGATATAATCGGATTTTCTTGTTATATTTGGAATATGGAAAACACTGTCAATATTTGTGATAGAATCAAAGAAATAAAACCAGAAATAACTATTATTGTTGGTGGGCCTGATGTTTCTTCAGTTCCTGAAAAAACTTTAGAAAAATTTCCATCTATCGATGTAATTGTTTGTGGCGAGGGAGAAGAGACTTTTAGAGAATTGATTCATTATTGGGAAAATATTGGGTATATTGAAATAAATATTAATATTAGTTCTATAAATGGAATTGCATTCCGTGAAAATAATGGAATTATAATTACGAATAAGAGGCCTTTTATAGATGAATTGGATATTATACCTTCACCATACCTAAATGGTTGTGTGGATTTAAGTAATGAAAGTAGAACAATATTATTTGAAACCTATAGAGGGTGTCCATTTAAGTGTAGTTTCTGTTACTATCCAAAAGATTACGGGCAATTACTTCATAAATTTTCGATGAATAGAGTAGAAGAAAATATAAAAGAAATATTGTCCAGTAATGCAAAAGAAATTTTTTTGATGGACCCTACTTTTAATATCCCGAAAAAGCGCGCAAAAGAAATATTAAAATTAATAAAGAAGTATAGAACAAATACAGATCTTTCTGTAACAGTAGAGCTCCGTGTAGATTTACTTGATAAAGAAATAATGAATTTATTAAAAGAAGCAAATATTACTGTTATTGAGGTTGGTCTTCAAAGTTCAAATATTGATGTTATGTCAGCAGTAGATCGTAAGCAAAGTACAAAATTAATTTCTGAAAATGTCAAGTATATGCAGAATTTAGGCATAGAGACAGTTATCCAGTTGATATATGGACTGCCCAACGAAACGACTAATACTTACCTAGATTCGATTGATTACGGTGTTTCATTGGATGCTAGCAAAGTAGAGCCTTATCAGCTACAGTTGTTACCAGGGACTCCGATGTATAAAAATTCCGATTTACTTGGTCTTAACTTTGTGGATGATGGCGAACGCCGTATTATATCCACTCGGACTATGAGTGAGAGGGAAGTTGAGGAAGCTGGAGCGATTGCGGAGCTTGTACAAGTATTTTATAATAATAGGGTCTCTAGAAGTGCACTAAAGTGGTATTCATCATATAGTGGTAAGACATTTTCGAGAATAATAGAAGAATATAAGGAATGGAGGTACGAATTATTTTCGAATAGTTATGTAAATTGGGGTGAAGAGGGAAATTATTATATATATGATTTTTTCAAATACTATACGGATTCGGAATTTTCGGCTCTTTGGCCATTATTGCATGACCTAAATAGATTTGATTACTACACCAGTCATTTGAATTTCATCGGAGAAACAGTATTTACTGAATTTCAATTTGATCCTGTGATACTTTTGGCTTCGCCGGGAGTGCCAACCGACTGTGAGCCGGTGTGGTACCGGTTCCGTACTGATCAGCAAATCAATAGTAATTTTTTCAATGGTCAATTTTTGCGTAAGGTATACGACAAGACCGATATGGTAACAGCAGAGATATTCAACCGAGATCAGTTACCCGACGGATTCGATAGTTTAGAAGGTATTTTGGCGGCAGCACAAACGGCGCTGGAGCAGGGTGAAAGTATTGCAGCGGAAGGATTGCTGCGAAATGCGTTACCGGCCGCGCCAGAGAATAGCGATCTATTGCATATGCTGGGCCTGACTGTTGCAAATGGTGGGCTTTTAGACGAAGCAATCGTAATGTTGCGACGAGCTGTAATGGCGAACCGGGACCGGCCATTTTATCGAGTAACCTTGGGCGCGGTTTATGCAGAAGCCGAGAGGGTATTGGAAGCGGAGAGGGAATACCGAATTGCCCTAGCCTTGGATGATCGTTTAGCCGAAGCGCACTTTAATCTTGCAGATTTGCAGTCGGAAACTGACAGGTTGGATGATGCAGTATCATCCTATCAAAAAGCGTTGATGCTCCAACCGGACCTGGTCGAAGCGCACTATAATTTGGGCTCAGTATTAAATGATCTAGGTCGACACGATGAAGCAGCAAAGGCTCATCAGCGTGCGATTGCATTAGCTCCAGAGTTATTTGATGGAGACGTCAAAACCCAGCATTAAAGACTGATGCTGGCAGGAGGTTCTCGCTAAGTTCTGGTTAAAGCTTTAGCTAAGCAGGTTCTTCTGTATCGTGCTCAATACGGGAAGTCATGTAAACCTGCTCAGCTTTTTCCTTTTCTAGAGCCTGTTGCTTAATGTCCCGCTTGGTCGAACTTTGCACCGCACTGTTATCTCTAGCTTGTTGGTGTTTTTGGTCTTTCTTGCGACGCTTGCGATACTCTTGCAAAATAACGATCTCGCCCATACCGATACCTCCTGATCAGAAAACATGGTATCAACCTGTTTCTGTGGAGTCCTGGCAAAGTTTTCCCAATAACGAGGAAAGTGGGGAAAACTCACGCAACTCCAGTTCAAACTGGATAACTGAGATCATGTTGCGTCCTATTCTCAAGAGCGACTAAGTTGAGATGGTATAATATTAGGAAAGGATAAAGGTTTGGCGAATAGCGGAAACTCAGCATCGAGCCGAGACGTCGCCTTCGTTTTGCACCCTTATACAAACCTCGAACTTCATCAATCCGCTGGACCTCAAATTATTACTAGAGGAGAGGGTATTTACGTCGAGGATGAGGAGGGCAAGAAATATATCGAGGGTATGGCGGGGCTTTGGTGTGCTTCATTAGGATTCGGTGAGGAACGTTTAGTTAAGGCGGCTGAACGACAAATGCGAACGTTACCATTTTACCATGTGTTTGCCTCGAAGAGCCACCTTCCCGTTATTGATCTTGCAGAGAAATTGATTACGATGGCACCACTACCTATGTCGAAAATTTTCTTTGCTAACTCGGGCTCGGAAGCGACCGATAGCGTGGTCAAGTTAGTTTGGTACTATAACAACGCTCTTGGTCGCCCGAAGAAAAAGAAAATAATTAGCCGTCAGCGCGCTTACCACGGTGTGACTGTAGCTGCCGCTAGTATGACGGGACTGCCGTTCAATCACCGTGATTTTGACTTACCGATTGACCGTATTATCCATGCAGATTGTCCGCACTATTACCGTTACGGGTTGCCGGGAGAGAGTGAACAGGCTTTCTCCGAGCGGCTTGCAATAAATCTAGAGAAACTTATTGAAGATGAAGGGCCGGATACTGTAGCGGCTTTTATAGCAGAGCCTGTTATGGGGGCCGGGGGCGTCATTGTGCCACCAAAAGGATATTTTGAAGCTATTCAACCGATCCTGAAAAAATACGATATTCTTTTCATCGCTGATGAGGTTATTTGCGGATTTGGACGTACTGGCAATATGTTCGCGACTGAGACCTATAATTTGCAACCCGATATGATCACTATGGCGAAAGCGTTGTCGGCGGCTTATACGCCCATCTCCGCTGTAATGCTTAATAAGCAGGTTGCAGACGTAGTTTACGAAAATAGCGGTAAGATTGGCTCGTTTGGGCATGGTTTTACATACTCTGCCCATCCGATGTGTGCCGCCGTAGCGCTTGAGACGCTCTGTATTTACGAGGAGCGTGAGATAGTAAGCCATGTGCGATCGTTAATGGGGTACTTTCAGGATGGTTTACAAGCATTAGCAGAGCATCCGCTAGTAGGCGAAGCTCGCGGAGTAGGTTTGCTTGGTGGAATCGAATTGGTTGAAGATAAGGACAGAAAGAAGAATTTCGCACCGAGTGCATCAGTTGGCGCGAGTGTAGCGGCGCGATGTCTTGAGCATGGATTAGTTGTCCGCAGCTTGCCTGGAGATATAATTACGTTATGCCCACCGCTTGTAATCTTGAAAGCTGAAGTCGATATGTTATTGAGTCGGTTACGAATGGCCCTTGATGAGTCTGCTAGTTTTCTAGGTAAATAGTGCGACACCTGGTTTCATGGTGGAATCTGGCCAAGCGTGGTATTTTTAACTCTCGATAAAATGGACCTTAGCTGGACCAATGGACTACGAAGCATTTTTTAATGACCAGATTGCTAAGCTCAAGGGCGAGGGGAACTACCGAGTTTTCGCCGACCTCGAGCGTCAAGCGGGCGATTTTCCTCATGCGGTTCGTCATGATGCGAATACGGTGCGCGATGTGACGGTCTGGTGCTCCAACGATTATTTGTGCATGGGCCAGCACCCCAATGTGATTGCTGCGATGCAAGAGGCGGTTGAGCGATGCGGTGCTGGTGCCGGCGGTACGCGAAATATTTCCGGCACTAACCATTACCATGTGCTGTTGGAAAAGGCTCTTGCCGAGGTCCACGGCACAGAGGCTGCTCTTTTGTTCACGTCGGGCTACGTGGCAAACATGACTGTGCTTTCGACCTTGGCTGCGTCGATTCCGGGCTGTGTTATCTACTCGGATGCTTACAATCATAATTCCATGATAGAAGGCATGCGCCATAGTCGCATGCCCAAGAAAATATTCGCTCATAACGACCCGGAAGATTTATCGCGTGTTCTGTCGGAGGCTGATCCAGCCGCACCGAAATTAGTTGCCTTCGAATCCGTTTATTCCATGGATGGCGATATCGCTCCGCTAGCGGAATTCTGCGATGTCGCAGATGAATATGGCGCGATGACTTATTTAGATGAAGTGCACGCTGTGGGGCTCTACGGGCCGCGCGGCGGGGGTATTGCCGAACGTGATGGGGTTGCCGATCGTATAACCGTTATCCAAGGCACCCTCGCGAAAGGCTTTGGGGTTGTTGGCGGCTACATCGCGGGATCGTCCGCGTTGATTGATTTTGTCCGTTCGTTTGGTAGCGGTTTTATTTTTACGACAGCATTACCGCCGGCGATCGCCGCTGGGGTGTTAGCCAGCATTGATGTGGTGCGCGGCCAGGAGGGTGGGGCTATGCGCGCGCGCCACCAGGAAAATGCCCGCACACTCATGTTGAAATTGCGTGAAGCAAATTTGCCTGTAATGCCATCAGAAAGCCATATCGTCCCGGTACTCGTAGGTGATCCGGTATTGTGTAAACAGGCCAGTGATATGCTGCTTGATGACTTCGGCATTTATGTGCAGCCGATCAATTACCCTACCGTACCGAAAGGGACTGAGCGGTTGCGTATCACGCCGTCGCCTGAACATACCGAAGAAATGATGGATCATCTGGTTTTGGCACTCGAAGAAATTTGGCACAAGCTTGATCTCAGGCGTGACTTTCCAAATGCGCAACACGCGGCTGCAGAGTAAAAAGGGAAGAGTATGTATCGCGATAATACGTTGATCCCGACTGAAGCTATTAGGCTCGCAGCTCTTGGTCAATTGGTAGAAAGTGACAGGCCCTATTCAGAATTGGCACGCGAAGTCCGTCAGTTTGTGAGCCTTATCGTTGGCCCATCGCTTGATATGCTAGGGCCGTCTTTGGAACTACTATGTTTTGAGGGGCTCGTGGAATCTGACGGTGATATATCAGCCGATCCGGACGCTATTCTCTCAATAACTAAAGAGGGGCAAGCCATCTTTCAGACCTTGATGACGTCGAATGTTCGTGCGCCAGTTAACGATGTGTCGAAGTTAGTGGTGGCCTTGAAACTTCGGTTTCTGCATTTGCTTAATACTGAGTACCGAATAGCACAAATCGAAAGGCTAGTTGAAATGTGTCAAACGGAACTGGTTAGACTTGAAGAATTACGGTCGAGCCAGGTGGATGGGCAGTTTGCCGAATGGTTAGGCTTTGAAATTACGCAGTTGAAAGCACGCATTTCATGGTTGCAAGGACTGCTCTAGCTCTCTTCTAACTTAGTTTCTATAGTGGTATCGCGTATTTCCTAAAGAATATTAAAAGAGCCTCTTTTTACTATTCTTGCTAAGTGGCGCGCTAGCGCAGGGAAGTGTTTTCGCCAATCCATTTTCGGCAACCTAATATCAACACAGATGAGTGTGCAGCCGCATGCTATATCGGCCAAGGTAAAGGTATCACCATGACAGAATTCTTCGTCGTTGAGATCCTTTTCCATGGTGGCGAGGCCCGCGTCGATTTTCCTTTGCTGCTTGGCATAAAAGTCGGGGCCTTTGCGGGTTTCTTTGGGTTCTCGGTTCTCGTGGGATATCGCCACTGCGGCATCCATAATGCCATTCCCTAGCGCTTCCCAACGTTTAACTTCGATCCGTTCTTCAAATTTTTCCGGGATTAGCTTTGGCGTAGCCACCAAGCCATCTAGATATTCAACGATGATGGAAGAGTCATAAAGCGCTCTACCGTCATCAAGAATAAGTGTCGGTACCTTTGCCAAAGGATTAGCTGCAACGACCTGAGAACTGGAGGGGGCAGCATCATCTAGTTCACAGATAATTCCCTTTTCTCTGATCACAACCATAGTTTTTAAGGCATAAGGGCTGCTGCTTGGTCCAAGAAGTTTAATTGTTTGCTCTCTTTTTTAATTTCTATAAATGCTGACCGCCGGTGATAAATAATTCTGTCCCCGTCACATAGGAAAAGTCATCATTGCAAAGCTGAAATACACAGGCTGCTACTTCTTCTGCAGTGCCCATGCGGTGCATGGGTATGCGGTTGATCAGGGGCTCATATTCATCACCGACCATTTCAGTTTCAATTTCGCCAGGGGCAACCGCATTGACACGCACTCCAAGCTCAGCGAATTCTACCGCCAGTTCACGCGTCAGCGCTGAGAGAGCGGCCTTAGATGTTGAATAAGCTGAGCCAGCAAATGGATGAATTTCATGGCCAGCGATAGAAGTAATGTTGACTACCGCTGCGTTACCTTCCTTTGCACCTCTTCCCAAAGCGCCCGCAAAGCCTCGACTTAAGATAAGAGGGGCGAAAAAATTTAATTCAAATACTGCTCGCCATGTGTCGAGATCTCCATTCAAGCAACCGAGCCGTTCTTTGGATTCCGTCTTGGGTGATACGGCAGCGTTATTAACTAATGCGTGAAGGGGGTCGCCAGCCAATAGATCGTTAGCTTGATTAATGAAGCGCGCCACATCTGTTTGATCGGCTAATTCGACCGCAATGTGACCATGCCAGTTTGGATTACGTTGGCAGGCATCCGGTACTTCTTCCCGGCTACAAGTAATGATGCGCCAATTTTCATCGGAGAAACGTCTGACTGTGGCGTGCCCAATACCGCGGCTAGCACCGGTTAGGATGAGTGTTTTACGATCGTCAGTCATAAGATCTATTCATGGATAATTCGGATGATCCTCTTAGATCCGGCTAAGCCCGGACGGATAGTAGCTTAAGAGCTTGAGAAAACCTTACGGAAATTGCGTTTTGCATCGTCGATCATATATTGAGTTTACGGTAAAATTATAGAATGACCCTCATTTCTTATTATAACTGTATAAGATGGCTCCGGTTCTTGGTGGGGTGTGTTTTCGGTCCTAGGCCTATTTTATGGATAAAGTAGTTCCTTATGCCAGAATTCTCCGTCGCGGGAATAAAATTCACGAAGATGTAGGCGGAATGTGCGTTCGCTCCAGAACTCCATTTCAGTAGGATACACCCTGAGGCCTGTCCAAAATGGGGGGCGTTCTATTGGTTTTGTACCAAATTTAGCCGCATACTTTGCTACGGCTTTTTCCAGATCCAAGCTCCCGTCCATTGTGCGTGATTGCTTGCTAGCCCACGCACCAATTTGTGAACCCCGTTGGCGAGTTGCAAAATAGCTGTCTGCCTCTTCAGCAGAAACTTCGCTAAGGACTCCGACAATTCGTACTTGGCGTTGCAACGATTTCCAGTGAAATAATAGGGCTGCCTTTGGATTATTTTTTATTTCGAGACCTTTGCGGCTTTCCATATTTGTATAGAAGACAAAGCCTTCTGTATCGAAAGATTTTAATAACACCATTCGGCTGGAAGGTTGGCCATCAGCAGCTACTGTCGCTAAACACATAGCTTCGGGCAAACTTGGTTCGCTTTTCTTCGCTTCTTCAAACCAGCTTTCGAACTGACTTATGGGATCATTTTTACTCATATGAGCTCTGTCACAGAATTCACGCACCTGTTAGAGTAAGGTTATAGTGAAGTTCATTGCCTATTTAACTCCGCGCAAAAACACCTATGTTTTACCCAATATGGATTTCTTGAACTTAACCTATACAATGTTTATACGCAAAAATATGTATAGAAGAGAGAGCTTCGCGGTTCAGCGGTGTTATTAAGTATAACAAGAGGAGCGTTATTATGATTAAAAAGCTTACGCCGTTAGTTGCTATCCTATTTATTCTTGGCGCATGCCAAGGGGCGGGTCAAAAACAACAGGCTGGTACCGTTGTGGGTGCAGGCTTAGGTGCGCTTGCGGGTTCGCAAATCGGCAGTGGCAGTGGTCAATTGGCTGCGGTTGCAATCGGCGGTTTGCTTGGGGCCATGCTGGGTGGTTCGCTTGGTCAGCAACTTGATGAAGCTGATCAGGTGCAACATCAGAATGCGTATCAAACAGCTCAAAATGCACCTTTGAACCAAGCGGTTCGCTGGAATAATCCAAATACTGGTGCGTCGGGTTCAGTCGTTGCGACACGCGATGGTACTAACCAATCCACCGGTGCCTACTGCCGTGAATTTGAGCAAACTATTACGGTTGATGGTCGTACCGAGAACCGTAAAGGCATGGCGTGCAAGCAGCCAGACGGTAGTTGGAAAGTTTTATAGTCTTTTTTTGAGTAGGGCGTGATGCTTTGTGGCTCTTCGGCTGCATTGGGGTAAGGTGTTGATCTGATGGGTAGGTCTGTATGGCGATGAAAGACCCTTATTCCGTTCTAGGCGTGACGAAATCTGATTCAGCGGATAAGATTAAAAAGGCATATCGCGCTCTTGCAAAAGAGCTTCATCCAGACCTTAACCCGGGCGATCAGCTTGTTGAGCAGCGCTTCAAAGAAGTTTCTGCAGCATATCATTTGTTGTCGGATCCTGAACAGCGTGCAAAATTTGATCGTGGCGAAATCCAGGCCGACGGGTCGCCTAGATATGAAAACGCGTATCATCGTGCTTCGGGGCAGGCCGGTAGTGGCACCGGCGGTTTTGATTTCAATTTTAGCCGAGACAGTGGGAATATTGATGATATATTTTCTGATTTGTTCGGACGGCATCGGGGGCGAAGTAGGCAGACTCGAAAAGGACAAGACGTTTCCTATACAGTACGTGTTTCTTTTATAGATGCGGCCAAAGGGGCGAAGCGCCGGATAAAATTGTTCGACGAAAAGATGCTAGCTGTGAAGATACCGCCTGGTACTTCGGATGGGCAAACACTGCGCTTAAAAGGCCAGGGTATGCTTGGTAAGGGTGGTGGTGCTCGAGGAGACGCATTAGTTACGATCAATGTAGATCCGCATCCTATATTTTCTTTAGAGGGGCACGATATAAACGCCACCGTACCGATTACTCTAGATGAAGCTGTTCTTGGGGCAAAAATTACGGTCCCAACAATTGATGGTAAAGTGTCCTTGTCGGTTCCAAGTGGTGCTAGTTCTGGCACCAAACTTCGTCTCAAGGGGAAAGGGGTGGCAATAAAAGGAAAGGCTGTTGGCGATCAGTTCGTCACCTTCAATGTTGTGCTCCCAGACGACCCCGACGAGGAACTGCAGAAATTTGCAAAAAAGTGGGCCAAAGGAGATGGTGACGAGATACGTGAGAAAGCGGGGATGCCATAAAATTAGTATTGAGCATGGCCGTAATTTGCCCCAAAGAGCTTCTAATCTAATTCGCTATTAAATCGAAAACCATTTTGATTCTCGATTTATCAGAATACTCCTTTCACCTTGGAGTAATCGTACTCTTGATGCTTGGGTTGATCATTTTACTATGCCTTTCGAAAACGTGAACTCTTTCACTTAAGATAGCTACATTGTTTGACCGCAAGCGCTAGATGGTTAAGATAGCTCGCACTTTGCCAGCGAATGTATTTTGGGGGTAGGTTTGAGCAATTCAACGAATTTGATGGCCGGGAAACGTGGTCTCATCATGGGCGTCGCAAATGACCGGTCCATCGCGTGGGGAATAGCCAAAACCTTGGCAGAACACGGGGCAGAGCTCGCCTTTTCCTATCAGATTGATCAGTTAGAACGGCGTGTACGTCCGTTAGCTGAATCCGTCGGATCCAACATGCTTATCAAATGTGACGCGTCTGATGATCAGGGTCTTGATTCGTTATTCGCTGAGATTGAAGAGGAATGGGGCTCTCTTGATTTTATAGTCCATGCCATTGCCTTCTCTGACCGTAACGAATTGACTGGTAAATACGTCAATACTAGCCGCGATAATTTTCAACTTACTATGGATGTATCCTGCTATTCGTTGACCGCCCTTTGCCAGCGTGCCCATAAGTTGATGCCTGATAAGGGTAGCATTATTACCCTGACCTATTACGGATCCGAGCGTGTGATGCCGCATTACAATGTCATGGGTGTCGCTAAGGCAGCATTAGAGGCCAGCGTCCGGTACCTAGCCGTTGACTTGGGTGCCCAGGGTATTCGTGTCAATGCAATCTCTGCTGGGCCGATAAAAACGCTGGCTGCGTCGGGGATCGGAGATTTTCGCTATATCTTGAAATGGAACGAACTGAATTCGCCTTTGAAGCGCAATGTCACATTAGATCAGGTTGGTAATTCGGCGCTTTATCTTTTGTCGGATTTGAGTGCCGGCGTCACCGGTGAAGTCCATCACGTGGATTCTGGCTATCACATGGTCGGTATGGTCGCGGTGGATGCAGCCGAAGAGGTCGGAGAATTGCTAAACGGGTTAAAGCCGAAGGGCTAAGCCATGTCTCAAAATAGTTTTGGTCGCTTATTTCGTTTCACCACTTGGGGTGAAAGCCATGGTCCTGCAATCGGTTGTGTCGTTGATGGTGTGCCTCCCCGTATTCCATTGACCGAAGCGGATATGCAGCAATGGCTCGATAAACGTCGCCCTGGCCAGTCACGTCATACTACACAACGCCGTGAAACTGATCAGGTGAAGATAATGTCTGGCGTGTTTGAGGGGATGACAACTGGGACGCCGATAGGTCTTGAAATTCAAAATACTGATCAACGCTCGCGCGATTATGGGGAAATTAAGGACAAATACCGCCCCGCACATGCCGATATTACGTACGACAAAAAATATGGGTTTCGTGATTATCGTGGTGGTGGCCGTTCATCGGCCCGCGAAACCGCGATGCGGGTTGCTGCGGGTGGTATTGCGAGAAAGATACTTGGTGACACAATCGAAATCAAAGGTGCTTTAGTACAAATAGGTGGTGTCGCTGTTGATCGTACTCGATGGGATTGGAACGAAGTACATAATAATGCTTTCTTTAGCCCTGATGCGCAAACAGCACGAGAGTGGGAAAAGCTAATGGATTCTACCCGCAAAGATGGTTCGTCTCTGGGTGCAGTCATTGAGATTGTTGCTAGCGGTGTACCTGCAGGTTGGGGTGAACCGGTTTATGGCAAGTTAGACGCTGAACTTGCGGGTGCAATGATGAGTATCAATGCGGTCAAAGGTGTCGAGATCGGCGCTGGAATGGGTGCTGCAGCGCTGCGTGGCGAAGAGAATGCTGATGAAATGAGGATGGGAAATGATGGTGAGGTTGTTTTCTTATCTAATCAAGCAGGTGGCGTTTTAGGAGGTATATCATCCGGCCAAGACGTAGTTGTCAGGTTTGCAGTGAAGCCAACAAGCTCGATCCGTATCCCTCGTCAGACCGTAACCTCTGCCGGCGAAGAGGTAGAGGTTTCAACTAAAGGTCGCCATGATCCTTGCGTCGGCATTCGTGGTGTACCTGTTGGCGAGGCCATGATGGCTTGTGTGCTTGCGGATCAGATGCTGCGCCACAAGGCGCAGTGTGGTTAGGGCTAGCTGTATGTGCGACCTTTCCAGTAGCCCCCCTTTCTAAGCCAATAACGCCTAGCGGAATCGATTGTCATCAATAGGTAAAGTAGCCCGGCTATCGGCAATAACAACCCGTATACCGGTGAGAGCCCATAGAGCCTAAACGTTGGCGTTGAGAGAAACGCCATCAGAGCCCATGCAGCTCCAGCCATTAGCATTGGTATTGTAGCATCCCACAAAAGTGATAATTGCATCATGGCTGGTGGTGCCAGGTAGATCAGCATCATACCGATTACGGTGATGCATAGCATTATGAAAGAATTGCTGAGTTGTTCAAATGCCGAGCGGGTAACCATCTGCCAGATGGTTCCCAGCTGATTATAGGCGCGAATACTTTCCGTATCTTCACTCAGGCCCAACCAGATCGGACCACTGTTTTTGAGTGCGCGCGCGAGGGCACAATCATCGATGATGGCTGACTTAAGTGAGACAACGCCACCAATCTTATCTAACGCGGTGCGGCGAATAAGCATGCAACCACCTGCCGCTGCTGCTAGACGACTGTCTGGCTTGTTGACGATGGAGAAGGGAAAAAGTTTCTGAAAAAAGAAGACGAATGCGGGGATGAGAAGCCAGTCCCAAAAGCTCACGCATTTAAGTTTAACCATTAGCGAAACCATATCTAGTTGATCTGAGTTGGCCTTGGCAACGAGTTGACGAAGATTGGACTCCGAGTGATGTATGTCAGCATCGGTGAAGAAAATGTACTCACTACTTTGATCTTTAGACATTGCGACATCTAGTCCTTGTTGGACGGCCCACATTTTGCCAACCCAACCTGGTGGCAACGATGCTCCTGAAATGAGTGTCAGGCTATTGGACATGTCGACCTTTTCTGCCGCAATTTTGCCAATAGCTGCGGTGTCATCGCTGCTATTGTCGTCGACTAAGAAAATCGATAACGGTCCTGGGTAATCTTGCTTGAGTAGTGAAGTAAGGCTTTCGGTGATTACATCAGCCTCATCGCGAGCTGGAATGATGACCATTACGCCTGGCGCGTTCGCACCGAGCTCGATAGCTTCTAGCCGTTGATCTGCGCGCCAAAACCCTCCTCGGAATAGCCAAAGATAAAGCCAAGCTACGAGAGAAAGACCACTGATTACCCAAAGCATTAATTCTGTTGAAGATATTTCCAAGCCCCTGAGCCTTTCATCATTAAACTGTTGTCCTTTAGGAATGATATAGCGTCATATTCTGATAGCCAATCCGCCGATATTTCGAACTTTATCGGAACAGCTTGGTCAAAACCCAGATTCGGTGTGGAGTTAAAGCAAGCTCCGCATAGCGTTTGTCGGGTTGAATGATCGAATTAGTGCTGAGCATGGAGACGATTGGTGTCGTCCGTTGTTAGCATCGTAGTGGACTAGTCTGTAGGTCGACCTAAACCTTAATCAGGTGTTGCTCCAATTAGAAACTCTTTGTTGCCCTTAGGACCTACAATAGGACTTTCGATTATGCCGAGCACTCGCCAGTGCATACTTTGTTCGATCCATTCCTTAACGCTTGTGCAAACAGCTCTGTGGATTTCCGGATCACGAACGACGCCACCCTTTCCTACGTGTTCGCGGCCTGCTTGAAATTGCGGTTTTATTAGCGCTATCAGATGACTCCTTTCGGTTGCACGAGCTGTGGCAGCGGGTAACACTTTTTCAAGTCCGATAAAGCTTACATCGCATGTGATTAAGTCTACCAAGTCCGGTATTTGCTCATCTGTTAGATAGCGCGCGTTGGTACTTTCTAAGACTGTGACCCGCCTATGTTTTCTCAATGACCAATCGAGTTGGCCTTTGCCGACGTCGACCGCATAGACCTTCCGTGCGTTATTTTGGAGTAGTACATCGACAAAACCTCCGGTCGAGGAGCCGAGATCGAGACAGATTTGATCTGCAGGAGAAATACCAAAACTTTCCAAGCCGTGGGCAAGCTTAAGGCCGCCGCGTGAAACGTAGGGATGCTCTTTTCCTTTGAGGAGCAGGGGAGTACTCTCATCGAGCAGCGTGCCGGCCTTGTCAATGAGGTTCTCGTTAGAATATACGGTGCCGGCCATGATTAGAGCTTGCGCCTTGGTCCGTGTATCAGCTAAGCCACGCGCGACAAGCAATTTATCTGCACGCTCCTTTTTTGCCATGTGCTATTGTGCCGTTAGTTACGGCGAACGACGACGAACTCTGCCGTTGCTCGCAATAGGTCAGCTTTGGCGTCGAAAATCGAGAGTTGAGAAACGGCGCGATCGGCAATCCGTTTTGCTTCGTCACGTGCGCCGTTGATGCCAAGAAGCGATACGAAAGTTTCTTTGCCCGCATCTTCGTCTTTGCCGACCGCCTTGCCGGTTTCCTCAACACTACCTTCTACGTCGAGCAAATCATCGGCGATCTGAAATGCAAGGCCCAAATCGCTCGCATAGGAAATTAATGCCTGTCTTTGTTCTGCGCTGGCGTTGCCTAATATCGCGCCTGCTTCGCAGCCATATCCGATCAAGGCACCTGTTTTAAGCTGTTGCAAAAGCGTTATTTCCTCAAGGTCTAAATCTTTCTTTTCGGCTTCGAGATCAATCATTTGGCCGCCTACCATACCGCGCGCACCGGATGCGCGGGCGAGCATGTCGACTAGTTCGATTCGGATTTCGGCGTCATCGTGCGTTTCCGGTTGTGCTGCCACCTCGAAGGCGAGAGTTAGGAGTGCATCTCCAACGAGAATCGCGGTGGCTTCATCATAGGCCATGTGGACTGTCGGTTTGCCGCGACGTAGGTCGTCATCATCCATCGCCGGTAAATCGTCATGAACAAGAGAGTAGCAATGAATGAGCTCTAACGCCGCTCCCGTACGAAGTGCGTTCATTTCAGCTACGTCAAAGAGTGAAGCGCTTTGGGCAACCAAAAAAGGGCGCAGCCGTTTCCCTCCGCCCAGCGTTGTATAGCGCATGGCGCTGTAAATACGGTGCTCCGGCGCACCTTTGGGCGAAAGGATATCGTCCAGGACAGCCTCGATTTTTTCCGCAGTGTTGGACAGGGCTTGTTTTAAATCAGTCATGAATGGTTATTCGATATTTACAGGTTCAGTTTGCGGGGTGCCATCAGGCGCCAGGGAAATTTTATCGATGCGCGTTTGCGCTTTAAGAAGTGCTGCCTCGCAATGTTTTTTGAGAGCAGCGCCGCGTTCATATGCATCAATAGCCTCATCCAGTTTTCGGCTGCCGGATTCGAGGTCACGCACAATACTTTCAAGTTCCCCTAATGCGTCTTCAAAACTTAATTTTGCAATATCGTCTTTTTTGGTAGCCATGAATATTCCTCAACTTTAAAGCCAAACGATTTTAGTCGGACCGTTGGTCTCGCGCAATTGGCGGTTTCAATTTATGAGGCCATAAGTGCTTTTACATGTGCTGCGACGCTTTGTGCGAGTGCTTCCAAGTTATAGCCGCCTTCTAATGTAGAGACGATACGCCCGTCGCAGCGTTTTGCAGCCACGGAGCAAAGTTGCTCAGTAGCCCAGTGATAATCGTCGTCGGTGAAATTTAGCGATGCCAATGGGTCGTCGGTATGTGCATCAAAGCCGGCGGAAATAAAAAGAAATTCAGGATCGAAATTGTTTAGATCCGGAAAAATAATCCTTTCCATTGCTTCACGAAATTCGTCTGAGCCGGCATTAGGAGGCAAGGGCGCATTTACGATATTGCCGGAGACGCCGGTCTCTGTTGTATATCCGCTTCCCGGGTATAGAGGAGATTGGTGAGTAGATCCGAGAAATAGCCCCTCATTGTTCCAAAACATGGCTTGCGTGCCGTTGCCGTGATGGACATCAAAGTCGACGACTGCTACTCGGTTGAGATTATGGGCTTTACGGGCGTGCTCCGCGCCGATGGCTACAGTATTGAACAAGCAAAACCCCATGGCAGCCGCACGTTCTGCGTGATGTCCCGGGGGCCGAACGGCACAAAACGCGTTTTGTGTTTCTCCGGCCATGACGGCGTCTACAGCTGCACATACTGCGCCCGCCGCCCGCAAAGCGGCTTCACCTGAATTGGGGCTAAAATGAGTGTCTCCATCTAAGGAGCCATGTCCGTGTTCCTTGATCGTCGAAAGAACCTTCTCTGCATGTTTTCTATCATGAACGCGCGCAATTTGGTCGAGAGTTGCTTTTGGAGCATTGCGTCGCTCGAGTGTCTTAAACAGGTCTCTATTCAATGCATTTAGGACTACTTTTAAACGCTCTGGGCACTCCGGATGGCCGCGACCAGGGTCGTGCTCTTGGCAGACGGGATGTGAAAAAAGAAAAGTAGTCACTGATATCGACCAGCTCAATATAAAAAAGATCTTAATGATAGAATTTTCTTGAGTTTTTGGCAAAAAAGACCGCCTATTTTGGGAGTATATACAAACACGCCGATAGTCCGGGGGTTTACTTGAGAATGCAAAACGCAAAAAGATGGGGCGCCGCCGTTTATGTATTGGTCCTCGCTATTGCCGGGGCCGGCCTGGTGGAAGCTGCTGACAAAAAGGAGAAAAAGAAGGGCAAACGCGCTCGCATCTTTGTTGAGGAAATTGTTAAGACAAATGTTACGGAAACTATGCCGATTATCGGTCGTTTCGTAGCGCTCGAGCATGGCGTTGTGTCCGCGCGTGTGCGCGGTGCGGTCACGGAAATTAGAGCGGATGTGGGTAAAAGGGTCAAAAAAGGCGATACTCTTGCACAGCTCGACGTTAGTCGGTTGGAAGTCGCGAAATTACTACGGATAGCACGTTTAAAAGAATCTATTGGTGCTCTCCGCGGTGCACGTGCGCAATTGTCGCTTACTCAAGAGGAATTGAGGCGTGCCAAAGGGCTTAAGGGGTCAGCCGCCTTTTCCAAGGCGCGTTTGATAGACAAGCAAAATGAGTTTGCTAAGTTTAAAAGCGAAGTATCCGAAAAAGAAGCCGGCGTTGCCAGTGCAAAAGCAAATCTGAGAATGGCTGAAATTGATCTAGCATACGCGGCAATCCGGGCCCCGTATAGCGGAGTGATCTCAGAACGTCATGTGTCGCTGGGCAATTTTGTCGATGTAGGCGATCGAATTGTCACAATGGTGAATGATTTGTCGCTGGAGGTAGAGGCGGATATACCTGAATCAAGATTGGCTGGTATTATGCCGGGCCGGAAGGTCCAAATTCGGTTTGGTAAAAATCAAATTCAGCAGGCTTCTATACGCGCTGTGGTGCCGGCAGAAGATGGACGGACCAGAACACGAACCGTGCGGTTCATACCCCATTTGAATGAGGTCGCAAACAATAGAACCTTAGCAGCTAACCAGACTGTTACAGTAGATATTCCTATTGCCCAGGCTAAGGAGATGGTGACCGTACATAAGGACGCGGTGATCGTAAGTGGACAATCTTATTTCGTCTTTGTGATTGAGAATCAGAAGGCGTGGCGTCGCGATATAAAAATTGGCGCTGCGAGCGGCGAGAGATTTATTGTACTTTCAGGGTTGAAGCCCGGTGAGATCGTTGCGACGCACGGTAACGAGAAACTGAAGCCGGGTAAAAAAGTAAAGATCCGTGAGCGTTAGTAGTATGACGGGCTGACCAATGGATATTATTCAACTTGCGATTAAACGACCGATGGCGATTATTGCGGCTGTCATCATAATTATGTTGTTTGGCGTTTCCGCGCTTTTCAGCATTCCTATCCAATTATCTCCTGATGTGGCTAAGCCGGTCATCACCATCCGCACACATTGGCCGGGCGCTGCGCCTGCCGAAGTCGAGCGAGAAATCGTCAATGAGCAGGAGGAAGAGTTGGCTGGGCTTCCTGGGTTGTCGCGGATCACTAGCAGGGCGGAGACAGCACGCGGTCGAATTGAACTTGAATTCGAGATAGGCACGGATATGGATAAAGCCATGTTGCTCGTTTCGAACCGCCTTGACCGTGTCCGCGGTTATCCTGATGAAGCCTCAGAGCCGAGATTACGGCGGTCAGGTGAAGATGATGACAGGATCGCTTGGTTTCATATGACCCAAGATCCTAATGCAAAAACTAAGAAGGAAATCCACCATTTTGGAGATTTCGCCGAGAATGTCATTCGAGATCGTTTGGAGCGAGTGCCGGGAGTAGGCACTGTCGGTGTGCGCGGTGGCGGAAAAAAGGAAATGCGCGTCATTATTCATCCCGAAAAGATGGCGCAATATGGGTTAACCGTACCAGAAATATTGCAGACACTCCGACGAGCAAATGTATCGGTTACAGCGGGTGACGTTGAAGAAGGAAAACGTCGTTACGTAGTGCGTACCGAAGGCGAGTTTCGTGGCGTCGAACGGGTTAAATCGGTCGTTCTGAGGGCGGACAGGGATAGCGCATCCGGGCGTACTAGCCGTGTATTGGTTTCTAATGTTGCAGATGTAGAATTTGGCTATTCGAAGCCAGTGCATCGTATTCGAACAAATGGTCAACCCGCTATGGCAATGTTTGCAACCCGTGAAGCGGGATCGAATATTGTCGAGACGATGAAAGGAGTTCGTAAGGCCGTTAAGGAAATTGCCGAGGGACCTGCAAAACAAGAAGGATTAATTTTTCGTCAGCTCTATGACGAGACGGTATATATTGATTCTGCAATCAACCTTGTTGTCCAGAATATTTGGATTGGTGGTGCATTTGCTGTAGCCATTCTCCTTCTGTTTTTGAGATCCGGCCGTGCCACGCTGGTGATAGGTATTGCAATTCCGGTATCCGTCGTGTCTGCGTTTGTGGCTATGTCCTTGCTTGGGCGTTCTATAAATGTGGTTTCACTTGCCGGAATTGCTTTTGCCGTAGGCATGGTCGTTGATGCTGCCATTGTCGTGCTTGAAAACATTTATCGGCTACGCCAACGGGGCGAATCTGTCTCCGTGTCGGCGCTCCTGGGTGCACGTCAGGTGTGGGGAGCGATTATGGTGTCGGTACTCACAACGGTTGCGGTTTTTGTCCCGTTGTTGCTGATGGAGCGAACTGCTGGCCAAATCTTTCGCGATATTGCGGTTGCCATTTCAGTGGCTGTGACCCTATCCCTCATTGTGTCAGTAACCGTAATCCCTGCATTGGCTAAGCGATTGCTTGTGCGCGGCATTTTCGACGCAGAGGGTGGATACAAAATTCCTTACGTTGATGCGTTTGGGCGTTGGTTCGTCGAATCAGTGGTTCGTCTTACTAAACTCATCGTGAGTGACCGTCGTAAGGCGCTAGGTTTCGTTGCCTGTGTTACCTGTGTTTCGGGGCTTCTGACATGGGCTTTATTGCCACCCTTGGAGTACTTACCTGAGGGAAATCAGAATTTGGTAATCGGCTATGTTTATTCGCCGGCCGGTTACAATCTCAAAAGTATCACAGAAATGGCGACTCGGATGGAGGATAAAATCCGGCCGCAATGGGCATCGGAGACAGGCCCTTATGCGGCTCCGGATGAACCTCCGAAGCTCAAGTACTTTTTCTTCTTGGCATTTCGGCAACGTACTATCATCGGTGCGCGTGGCGTGGACCCGAAGCGTGCAAAAGATATGGTAAAGCTTTTACGGGAGGCGGTGAAAAACGAGCCGGCGACAAAGGGCACATTCCGTCAGTCTTCCATATTTGGGCGCCGGGTAGGGGGGACCCGGAGTATCAATATTGATGTAATGGGACCTGTTCTGGAGGATATTTCTCAAGCAGCCCAGCGTATCTCGGAAATTGCTGAAGAGTATTTGCCCAATGCACAAGTGCGTGCCCGACCTCGGATAGAGGTGGGGGAACCGGAAATTCGCGTGATTCCAGATTCGGTCTGGCTTGCTGACAATGGTTTATCGACCCGTGATCTTGCACTTTCCGTCGATGCTTTTAATGACGGCGTGCGCGTGGCGGAAATCAATGTAGGTGGTGAAATCATCGATTTAATGTTGATGGGACCTGTGACCGATATAGGAGCCACCCAAGCTATTCAGAATTTACCTGTGGTGACCGGATCCGGGAAAATTGTGCCAGTCTCTTCTTTGGCTAAAGTGCAGGTCACTACGGGACCAACGGCCATTTGGCATCGTGAGCGCAACCGCGCGATTACCCTGCGTATCAGGCCTGATAGCTCCATTGCACTTGGGGATGCGATCGATATCGTAAAGCAGAAAGTTCTACCACAAGCGATAAAGGAGGGTTTGCCGCCTGGTATCAGGTTCCAATTGGCGGGCACAGCAAAGGAATTAGATGCGACCGCGGCTGAAATGAAATGGGATTTATTATTGGCTTTGGCCATCGTCTTCTTGGTGATGGCGGTGTTGTTTGAGAGCTTTGTATACCCCCTGGTTATTGTATTTTCCGTTCCCTTAGCGACCGCCGGCGGTGTTTTAGGCTTGACGCTTCTTCGGCAATTCGACCCCGAGCAGCGCCTGGACATGCTAACGATGCTAGGCTTCGTTATTTTGATCGGAATCGTTGTTAACAACGCTATTCTTATTGTGCACCAGGCATTGCGTCATTTCCGCGAAGAGGGAATGGGGCATCAGGAGGCGGTTATGGAAGCTACCCGCAATCGTATTCGTCCGATCTTCATGTCTACTCTTACTAGCGTGTTTGGGATGCTTCCCTTGGTTTTGTTTCCGGGCGCTGGCTCTGAAATTTACCGGGGGCTTGGCTCGGTTGTGGTTGGTGGCTTGTCGTTGTCTGCTATTATGACACTTGCGATCGTCCCGCCGCTATTGAGCATCGTAATTGGTACCGTTGAGAAATCTCGTGAAAAACGGGCAATCAGTAAACCGTTAGCATAGAAAGGCATTGCGGAAATTTTATCTTTGTAACTTAACGAAGTACCCGTGGGTCAAGGGCGTCTTGCAGCCCATCGCCAAGAAAGTTAAAGGCAATCACGCTTGCGAAAATCATTATTCCGGGCCAAATCGCTAGCTGTGGTGCCGACCAGATAAGGTCTTGAGCGTTACTGAGCATATTACCCCAACTGGCGATCGGGGGCTGAATGCCGAGACCAAGAAAGCTTAGAATAGATTCAAATAAAATGATTGTGCCGATAGATAATGTTGTCGCGACGATGATAGGGGAAATTACATTGGGAAGAATATGGCGTGCCATGATACGGGTTGGTGATGCTCCGAGGGCGATCGCGGCGCGTACAAACTCGAGTTCCCTTAATGTCAGTGTTTCCGCTCTTACCAAACGCGCAACTGTGTTCCAGCCGACTAAGGCGATAATGACAATAATACGGTAAATACTGATACCCTCCGATAGCGCGATTTCTTTTGGAATGCCGATTTTTTCCAAATCTACTGCGGCAAGCACGATTAAGAGCGGCAGTAATGGCAACGCAATAAAGCCATCATTGATGCGCATGAGTAGTCTATCCAGCCAGCCCCCGTAATAGCCGGAGATTATGCCAATAGCTGTACCGATTATTGCTGCGATTAAGGCCGCAATAATAGCGACCATAAGTGAAATACGTCCGCCATAGAGTAAGCGGACGAATAAGTCTCTCCCCAATTCATCGGTGCCGAATGGATGGTTCCATGAAGGCCCACTAAAGCGCTTATATAAGTCCACTTGGGTATGGTCGATGCCAAGGGCTGCTTCCACCAAGGGGGCTGCGAAAGAAAGCAGAGACAGCACTAGCAAAACCGCAGCCGAGATGAAGGCCATTTTATGTTCGAAGAAGTGCCGCGCCATGCGCCGAATCGGCGTATCATGGGAAGTCGTTGCACTCATTATTTTTCCTCTACAGAAGAGAAGCTCATGCGGGGGTCAAGCCAAACTTGGCAGGCATCTGCAACGAAATTACCGAGTAGTGTCATGCCGGTGGCAAATAGAAGTCCTACAAGGGCGAGATTAAAATCATTGCCGAGAATGGCGTCGTAAATTGTTTTGCCCATTCCGTGCCAAGAAAACATCGTCTCTGTGATCAGTGCACCCGAAAAAAGGGTGCCGAAGCTGAGACCCACCATGGTAACTACGGGCATTATGGAGTTACGAAGCGCGTGCGCGATTACTATACGATGTTCGCCTACGCCTTTTGCACGCGCGGTACGGATGAAGTCCTGGCGTAGAATCTGAAGCATACTGGCGCGCATATAACGGGTGAAGCCCCCTGCCGAATGTAAGGTCAAAACCAAAACGGGTAGCACCATATACCAAGCCCGGTCCCAGAAACCGCCGTGGCCAATAGTTTCCATGCCTCCGGCTGGAAACCAGGTCAGGGTGATGGCAAAGAGAATAATCACCAAGAGTGCCAACCAGAATGATGGGATGGAAATGCCTGCGAAGCAGAGTAAATTGACGACGTAGTCAAGTTTCGTATACGGCTTGAGTGCTGCATAAACACCAATGGGGATTGCGATCAAGAGTGCTAAGAGCAAGCTAACGGTCATCAATATTGCCGTGTTTCCCATGCGTGGCAGTAGAATATCGATGGCTGGCTGAGTGTAAGTGCGGGAAAAACCAAAATCACCTTGTAGCGCGTCAGTTAACCAGTTCCAATAACGCTCATGTATTGGCTTGTCCAGGCCATACAGCGCTTTCAAACGTGTGGCGTCTCTCGGGGTTAGGTCCGGATTAGCAGCGATCATTAGATCGATAGGATCGCCCGGCATAAGACCGATTAGTGCATAAACCAGGAAAGACATAACCAGCAGGACGATAACGCTTTCGAATAAGCGGCCTGAGATAAAACGCAGCATTTCTATTCCTTTACGCTCCAATACTCGACCCAATTGGCGGTCGGATATTGATGCCCAGTGGGCTTAATGCCTTTCAACCATTTGGGTAGTATATAGCCGTTAGCACGGAAATATAGCGGCAAGACTGGCAGTTCCTCTGCATAGATATTTTGTAGTTTATCCCAAAGTTGTTGGCGCTCGGGCTCGGTGCACTGGACTTCCAAATCGTCGAGCACCCTATCCAGTGTAGGGTTGCGATAGCCTGGATAATTTTGACCCGACCAGCCGTTTTCGTTCGATGGGATCATGGTGGAGTGGAGTTGTGAACGTGGAATGCTTTCTGGGGCCGACAGCCAAGCATACATAGCGAGCGCCTTAAATTTGCGATACGTTACCGTATTGCCGAAATAGACCCTGGGTGGTTCGTTACGAATACGAATACCGATGCCCACTTGCTGCCATTGGCTTTGCAGTACCTGCTGGATTAGCTCGCGGGTTTTATTGCCCGCGGTCGTCATCAATTCGAGATATAGCGCCTCGCCTTTGGCATTGTGACGGATACCATTTTTCATCACCGACCATCCAGCCTGATCGAGTAGCGCTTTGGCCTTCTCAGGATCGAATTGATAGATGGGTACTTTCGGATTGTAGACTCGGTCGAGAGGGTTGACGTTGGCGTGTGCCACTGGTTGATACCCTCCATAAAGCTGGCTTGATATTGCTTCCCGGTCTAATGCGTGAACAAGGGCGCGGCGCACTCGGCGGTCCTTCAAGATGGGGTTGTCCATATTGAGGTCGATATGTTCGTAAATTAGCCCGGGCTTATAGAGAAAGACGAACTTGTCTCCGTGGTGTTTTTCGAACGCAAGGGCCTGGTCGATTGTGAGCCCTAGTTCTCCGGCAATCATGTCAATGCCGCCCGCTAATAAATTAGCAGTAACGGAAGCAGTGTTTTCAATTACCATGACCGTGATGCGTTTAAAGTGGGGTTTCTTACCCCACCAGTATGGGTTCAGTTCGTAAATTACGTGACTGCCCGGTACCACTTTTGAAATCCGATAGGGGCCGTTCCAAAGGCCTGGATTTGTAGTATCTGTCTCATAGGCGCTGCGGTTTCGGTATTCTCCCGGCTCTTTAAAATTTTCCTCATCCAAATGGGCGGGGAGAATTTGAAAATTATCAATTCCAGCATAATCACATGTGCGTTTGTTTACGTGGAGAGTGAATCGGTGATTGTCGTGGACCTCTATATTAGTAATACGGCGAAATAGCTCAAAATCTGCGACGCCGGTCAGCTTATGTTTACCCACCTTCCAAGTGAATAAAACATCCTTGGTGGTAATTGGCGTACCGTCAGCCCAGGCGGCACGAGGGTCTATCGAATAGGTGATAGCAATTCCTTCTTTGCCACTGGCAGTTTTTTCGTAGACTGCTGTCCCTTTTGCGATGCTAGGTAGTTCGCTGCACAACATACAAGTTAGCTGCCAATTCGCATCATAGATTGTTATTCGGCGGCGAGCGAAGGCCAGCATATATGATTTTGCTAGCATGCTGTCGATTAGCGGATTGAAGTTGTTAGGGAACTGGCTAATGCCGATGACTAGCGTATCTTTCGCGAACGCTGGCTGTGAAACAAACAACGCAATGAGTGATAGAAGGGCTCCCCAACGCCGCATATTAATTCGAACTCACCTTCGCTATATAGCAGCCGTTCTTAAACTGCGTGAAAAAGCGCCCAAGTGCTGGATGGTTGATCGGATTGTGCGTGTTGTCTGTTTCTAAATTCTGCTCGGCGACATAGGTCATATAGTACGAATCATTGACGAGCACGTGATACCAGGGTTTGTCTTTTCTCGGTTTCGAGCGTGCCATTTTCTCATACCATTCATGTGTTCCCTGAAAATTTATATCGACGTCAACGATAACGCCGCGGTACTCGAAGCGCCGATGTTGGATCAGTTGGCCTGGAAAGAATTTTGCGAGTGATGAGTTCATAAAGAGGAGTCTAGCGCGTCCCAGCAGGACTGTCAGCAATGCAAGAAGTTACGGGGGGTCGGGATTGAGACTATTTCGTTTGGCGGCATACTGGATTATGATCCGAGCGTCTTTCGAAAGGATATAAATGGAAATTCGCAATATATCCGATGCACTGGGCGCTGAGATTACTGGTTTAGATTTGGCCAAGCCACTCACTGATGCGGACAAGGATGAGATTAAGGCGGGGTTTCTGGATCGTTCTGTTTTGGTTTTCCGGGGCCAGGGGTTAACGCCACCGCAACAGCTTGCCGTAGCGCGGCTATTTGGTAAGGTCGTACCGTACCCTTTCCTTGAGGGGTTAGAGGATTGTCCTGAGGTAATTGAAATCCTCACGAGGCCCTCCGATAGTATTAATTTCGGGGGTGGTTGGCATACCGATACGCCCTACTTGGAAACGCCGTCTTTAGGCTCTTTGCTGTATGCGAAGGATTTGCCACCTAAGGGCGGGGATACTCTATTTTCTAACATGTATATGGCGTATGACGCGCTCGATACGGATACCAAAGAGCTTCTGGATGGTCGGTGCGCATTGCATTCCAGTTCCAAACGCTATGTTCAGCCTGCCGACCGATCAAAAATTTATGGTGCGATGAAGCGCAAAAAGCAAAAAGAGGCTAAGGTCAACTCAGACACTTTACATCCCGTCTTCCGTACTCACCCGGAAACGGGCCGGAAGGCGCTATATCTTAGCTATCTCCATACTGTTGGTGTCGAAGGGATGGCCGAAAAAGAAGCTGACGCTCTGTTGAGGCGGCTCTACGAGCATCAGGCCAATAAGGCATTTATCTGTCGTGTTCAATGGCGGCCTGGTACACTTGTTATCTGGGATAATCGTTGTGTCTTGCATAACGCACTATTTGATTATGCAGGTTACACGCGGCGCATGCACCGGGTGACTATTGAGGGTGACCGGCCGATTTAATCTCTACAAGGGTTCTTACTTCTCGTATCCTTTTGCCCATTCGGCTTCTTTTTCGCGGACACGCTGGGCCGCATCTAAAATTTGATTTTGCATTTCCGGAGGCACAATTATGATGCCAGTTTCGTCGCCGAATACGATATCTCCCGCGCGGATTTGCACGCCGTCCAAATTGATTGGCTGATTGTGCGAGATAGTCTCTAAATCCCACTGACTTTTTACCGGCGATACGCCCTTGCAAAACACCGGAAAATCCAGTGACTTAATTTCATGTGCATCGCGCGTTGCCCCGTTGATGACGGCGCCTGAGATGCCACGTGGCCGTGCTCGCATGCAATGGTTCTCACCCCATGTGCCTGAATCTGTGCGTCCTCCTGCATCGATCAAAATGACTTCGCCTTCGGAAGCCAGTTCACGAGAGACGTCTGCATGGCTTACCAACGCCTCTAAACGCCCGGTTGTCACATGCTTCGGTGTCTGTTGGACGGTGTAAGCGATTCCCACCATACGCGCGCCCGGCGTCCCTAAATAGGTGTAGCCGTGTAACACAGTACGTGGCAGCTCCATTTCCTCCATGGCATCGCTGATATGGCCCGACTGCAAGGCGAGGAAGGCATCACGGTTGTTATCTGAAAGGGGCATGGCCAATCCTTATGGTTGCTCTTTATTTTATGGCGGAATTATCGCCCGGTAGGGAGTTGCGTGTATGGCATCAGATAAAGTTACTGCTGGGTTAATACTTTCCTAAATGTTGCTCGAATACCATTCGAATGTATAGTATATTATTCCATCCGGGCTATTTATAGAATATTTATTATATATGATTATTTATTTATCAATAAATGATAAGTAATAAATAATATCAAGTATATTTATTTACAACATATATTTATAATATTAGTTATTATATTTTTATTTTCAATGATTTCATATTTAATTATCTTATATTAACACTCAGTTTACCTTTGCTTGCACGGTCAATATGAAGTCGGCAAAAGTAAGACCATGCCTGAAAATAGAATTACCTTTTCCTCAACGGTACGTCGACCGTTCTGATCAGCATGTTGGTTGATGTGAAAAGAAAGTATTCACCATAGCTTAGGATTAAGGGGGCGTAGGGCAACTGACATGCTTGACAGTGTTCCCTTTTTGTTCTAATGAAAATAATCCAAGGAGAGGGACATGAAATTACTAAAAAAAGACGAAATTAGGGCGTTACGGTCGCGGATTCACCATCTAGAACGACCGAAAGAGCGGTCGGCAGGAGTGTTAGGCCTGGGCATTGAGACGCTAGACGAAGCGCTGCCGAATGGCGGTTTAGAAAAAGCGGCGGTCCATGAGGTAACGGGCAGTTCTGCGGGTGGCTTTGCGGCTATGTTGGCGGGCAAGTTTTGTAAAACGGGCAAGCCGGTATTGTGGTGTGTGGAGGCGGCTTCGAAAGCAGCGCTCTACGGGCCCGGTTTGGCAGCTTTCGGCGTATCGCCGGACCAGTTGATAGTAGTTCACTGTCGCACCGTAGCTGAAATGCTGTGGGCGATGGAGGAAGGTCTTCGAGAGGAAGTTGTGGGCTTGGTAATCGGTGAATCGGTAAAGCCGCTTTCGCTGACCATCAGCCGTCGCTTACAGCTAGCGGCTGAAACCGGTGGGACCATGGGCTTAATATTGTGCCACGGTAAAACGGAAGGGGTACTAGCCCCAAGTGCGGTAACCACACGTTGGCAGGTAGACAGTATACCGTCGTTTGGCCGGGGCGTTTTATATGGAAAACTATGTGCGGAGACGAGTTGGCGCTTAGGGCTACGGCGCTGCCGGGGCGCGGAACAAGAATATAACTGGGATGTGGAGTGGGACGATGCGGCGTGTAATCTCGCTTTGGCTACCGATGCTGGCTATCGAGGCTTGGGCGCGGCGAAATAAAAATTTCTCATCAGGTTTGCAGGCTAAGTCTCGGTCTCAACTACCACAAGGGCCGATGGTCCTGACGACGGAGGTGAAGGGGGTATTATTTGTAGAGGCTGCCAACCTTGAGGCTATAGGGATTGGGATTACGCCGGGGATGGCGCTGGCCGACGCACAGACGTTGGAACCAGGTCTTGAGACTGCACCGGCGGCTCCCGTAGCGGATGCGGTTTTACTGAAAAGATTAGCAACCTGGTGCCTACGCTACACGCCATGGGTAGCGGTGGAGGGCAAGGACGGGCTGTGGCTTGATGTGAGCGGATGCACGCATTTATTTGGCAGCGAATCTAAGTTGATGGGTAGCATTACAGAACGGCTTGGGCAGTTGGGTTTCACTGTCCGGTTGGGGATCGCCGATACGCCGGGCACGGCCTGGGCTGTTGCGCATTACAGGTCGCAGGACAGGGGGGGGAATAATATAGTACCGCCGAACGATCAACGGCTCACGCTTGCGCCTTTGCCAATCGCGGCATTGCGGCTTGAGCCTAAAGTCGTGGAACAGTTGACCCGGCTCGGCTTATCGACGGTTGGCACGCTCTATCCGTTGCCGCGCGCCTCACTCGTTAAAAGGTTTGGCTCACAGGTGGGTAAGCGGCTTGATCAGGCCCTGGGACGACAGTCAGAACCGATTTCGCCTCACCGTCCGCCGCCAAGCTATCATGTGCGCCGCTCCTTTGCGGATGCCATCGGACGTCAAGAAGACATAGAGGCCACTTTGTTGATATTGCTGGAGGAGCTGTGCGAAGCCCTCGATAAGGCGGGGCAAGGTGCGCGG
The DNA here is from genome assembly GCA_002724395.1 of Rhodospirillaceae bacterium. GTDB lineage: Bacteria > Pseudomonadota > Alphaproteobacteria > UBA8366 > UBA8366. Next base: position 61,907 of record PBOR01000046.1, read on the forward strand.
CAACTGATCCTTGATCTATTTTTAGTTGATGGCAAGGTTAAGAGTGTCCGCGTCGGCACGGCCCGACCCGCAAAAGATGCGGAACGGCTCGCGCGTCTGTTCACCGAGCCACTGGAGAATGTGAAGGCGTGTTTTGGAGTCGACGCGATCACCCTTTCCGTATCCGTGGCCGAACCGTTAGGGGCGTCCCAGACCCAGGCTATGGGATTGGAAAGAAATATAGAGAATGAAGGTAACATTATTGCATTAGCTCCTTTGCTGGATAGGCTCGGTAATCGACTTGGCTTTGGCTGGATCGTAGCCTTAGAGCCTCAAGATAGCCATGTGCCGGACCGGGCAGTGCGCTTGAGCTCCGCCGCCGCAGTGTGTCCAAAAGAAACTTGGTCCGGCAAGCCCCTCCGTCCCCTCCGATTATTAGATAGGCCTGAAGCGGTGGAAGTAGTAACCGACATCGCACCCCACCAGCCGCCGTCTTTATTTTATTGGCGTAAAGTGAAACACCATGTACGGGCCACTACGGGTCCGGAACGTATCGTGCCTGAATGGTGGCATTGCGAGCAAAGCTGGGGTGGTGGACTGCGAGATTATTGGCGGGTTGAGGATAAGGGCGGGCGGAGGTTCTGGCTTTTTAGCGAGAGTGCGAGCTCTTGTAGCTCGAAGGCCGTGCGATGGTATCTGCATGGACTGTTTGCCTGATATGTCGAGCACGCCGGATTACGCAGAGTTACAGGTCAGTACTAATTTCAGCTTTCTGCGTGGTGCATCACACCCTGATGAACTGGCCATCCAAGCTGCTGCCGTAGGTCATAGGGCTATTGGTGTGACCGATAGAAATTCTCTAGCCGGTATAGTCCGTGCCCATCTGGGAGCTAAGCAGGCCGGTATTCCACTATTAGTCGGTGCGCGGTTGGATGTTCGGGATGGGATGAGCCTGCTGGCATATCCCCATGACAGAGCAGCCTATGGCAGGTTATCGCAGCTAATTACGCTCGGTCGTCGTCGCGCTCCGAAAGGTGAGTGCGAGCTCTATCGGCTAGATATTCTAGAATATGGCGTGGGGATGGTCTTGATTGCGGTACCGCCTGATGACCCCGCGAAGGTATTTGATCAAGAATTAGCGGCGTTGCGGGAAGCGTTCCCCGATGAAATTTATCTTGCGGCAAACCATTTTCTCCGAGGTGACGACGATCAACGACTCGCACATTTAAATATAATTTCTGCGCGCTGCGCAGTGCCGTTGGTAGCGACGAACGATGTACATATGCATGTGGCGTCGCGTCGCCCGCTGTTGGATATACTCACCTGTATCCGTGAAAAATGTACAGTCGACACTGCGGGCTATCGCATTGCAATGAATGGGGAGCGGCGGTTGAAGTCGGGCGAAGAAATGGCGCGGCTGTTTCGCGATTACCCAGATGCGCTGGCGCGCACGGTAGAGATTGCTAAACGGTGCCACTTTAGCCTTGATGAGTTGGCCTATGAATACCCTGATGAAATCACGTCCGACGGGCGCACGCCTCAGGAAGAGTTGGAGCGTCTCACTTGGATGGAGGCAAAGAAAAGGTTTCCTGGTGGCGTACCCGATAAAATCAAACAGCAGATTACTTATGAACTGACTTTGACCGATGAACTTGACTATGCGCCGTATTTTCTAACTGTCCACGACCTTATACGGTTTGCTCGATCTCGCGGTATTCTTTGTCAGGGGCGTGGGTCGGCTGCGAACTCGACGGTTTGCTACTGTCTCGGTATCACGTCAGTTGACCCCACAAAAATTGATCTCTTATTCGAGCGTTTTGTTTCCACCGAGCGGAACGAGCCACCAGATATCGATATAGATTTTGAACATGAGCGCCGCGAAGAGGTGATCCAATATATATATGATAAATATGGTCGTGACCGGGCCGGTATGACTGCTGTTGTTACGACCTACCGGGCGCGCAGTGCAGTGCGTGAGGTGGGGAAGGTGTTAGGGCTATCGCAGGACACAGTGGGCGTGTTAGCGGGCCAAGTTTGGGGATGGTTGTCGGAAGGAATCGAAGACGAACGGGTGCGCGAAGTGGGGCTTGATCCGTCTGACCGGCGGCTTCGTCTGACATTGCACCTTGCCGGCGAGCTAATCGGTTTCCCCCGTCACTTGTCTCAGCATGTGGGGGGCCTTGTGATCAGCCGGGGGCCATTGTCTGAGATTGTGCCTATAGAAAATGCGGCTATGGCCGGCCGTACCGTTATCGAATGGAACAAAGATGATCTCGATGCACTCGGTATGTTGAAGATCGATGTGTTATCGCTCGGTATGTTGAGTTGCATCCGCAAGGGGTTTGATCTCCTGAAACAGCATTACGCCCTAGACTTTGATCTAGCGACTATACCGCAAGATGACCCTGCGGTTTATGATATGTTATGTAAGGCAGATACCGTCGGGGTCTTTCAGGTGGAGAGTCGGGCGCAGATGGCTTTCTTGCCGCGTATGAAACCGCGTAATTTTTATGATTTAGTTATTGAAGTAGCAATTGTTCGACCTGGTCCCATTCAGGGCGATATGGTGCATCCCTATTTGCGTCGCCGAAATGGCGAGGAGGATGTTAGTTTCCCGTCCGCCGAATTGGAGAACGTGCTAGGGAAGACGCTCGGTGTAACGTTGTTCCAAGAACAAGCAATGAAAATTGCTATCGTCGGCGCCGGCTTTAGTCCCGCAGAGGCGGATTGGTTGCGTCGGGCCATGGCCACATTCCGTCATACGGGCACGATCCACACTTTCCGGGATAAGTTCATTGATGGGATGGTAGCCAATAGGTATGAGGCGGATTTTGCCGAACGGTGCTTCCGCCAGATAGAGGGGTTCGGCGAGTATGGTTTCCCCGAAAGTCACGCGGCAAGTTTTGCGTTACTGGTTTATGTCTCGGCCTGGTTTAAATGCCATTACCCGGCAGTATTTGCTGCAGCGCTACTGAATAGTCAGCCTATGGGGTTTTATGCTCCGGCTCAGATTGTCCGCGATACGCGTGAGCACGACATTACGGTATTTCCGCCGGACGTAAATCATTCCGAATGGGACTGTACTTTAGAGCCTCATGATACTGGTCTTGCGCTTCGCTTGGGGTTGCGACAAATCAAAGGCTTTCGCAAGGAAGATGCTGACTGGTTGGTCGCAGCCCGAGGCAATGGCTATCGCAGTGCGAACGCGATCTGGCAGCGTGCTGGCCTCGCACCGCGGGCATTAAAGTTGTTGGCGCGGGCAGATGCTTTTGGTTCTATCGATTTAAATCGCCGAGATGCGGTATGGTCTGTTTTAGGATTGGGTGAGAAGCTATTACCCTTATTTGATGCTGCGGGTGAAGAAGAGTTTGTTGATGAAGATCGCGTTTTTTTACCTTCGATGTCGGCCGGACTAGAAGTGGTGGAAGATTATGCGATGCTCCGAATGTCGCTTAAATGCCACCCCCTACAATTATTGCGTTCTAAACTAGAGGCACCTGGCCTCGCAACAGCGGATGAGCTCTTGACGATAAAAGACGGTGCTCGTGTGTCGGCGGTGGGCTTGGTGCTGTGTCGCCAACGGCCTGGTAGTGCCAAGGGAGTAATTTTCGTGACATTAGAGGATGAAACCGGTACGGCCAATGTGATCGTTTGGCCGAAATCCTACGAGATTTTTCGACGCCAAGTACTAACAGCACGTTTGATGAGAGTAACCGGTAAGCTACAACGCGAAGGTGTCGTACTCCATTTAATCGCTGATCATGTGGAGAACCTTTCGCATCTGTTAGATGCATTAGGCGATGAGAATAATGATCGATTTGATAATGCATTTGCTCACGTTGATACTGTCGCAAAACCCAATCACCGGGAGCCAGGCGGTAAGTTAATTCCGAGTCGGTTGTCCGCTCCGCCCACGCCTCGGCACCATCCGAGAGAACAGGCAAAGGTGCTGTTTCCCACGCGTGATTTCCATTAGAAATATACTGAAATTTTAAAAAGTCCCAAGATTATGCCTACGACATTTTTTAGATACGTGAAGCGCCCCAGGAATTACAGGATATACCGAAGGGTGCGCCCTTATACGATGATAGCCAAATATGGCCGTTTTGAAGATAACTTGTTGACTGCCGAGCGTCACGTGCGGAAGCAAAAGTTATCAGGTTCCTATGTTGAGTGTGGTGTTTGGCGGGGGGGTATGTCTTTCGCCATGATGCAAGTGCTACCGCGTTACGGCATAAGTGATTTTCATTTTTTCGACAGCTTCCAAGGCTTACCTGAAGCGACGGTAAAAGATGGAGCAGACGCCCTTGGGCAGCAACGGAATGGCGATCTTTGGTTTGATGAAAACACTTCAGATTACAACCAATTTTTGGCGGATTTAAGGATTTTCAAAAGGGCTAATATAACGACGGAAGTTCACAAAGGATGGTTTGACGATACGTTATCGCAATTTCCTCAAGATGGGCGAATTGCTGTTCTTCGCCTTGATGGTGATTGGTTCGATTCAACACTCGTATGTTTAGAGGCGTTATGGGAGCGAGTGATGCCGAACGGTTTAGTATTGATTGATGATTATTACGATTGGTCAGGTTGCACTAATGCGGTTCATCAATTTTTGGATAGCCGGTTTGAAGCAGATAATAATTTTTACTGCCCCGTCCGCTCAACGAAGTATGGACTCGCTTATTTGGTAAAACCGGCCTAGTGCTGAGTATTTGCTAGTCCTTTTTGGCCAAATCCGGATACAGATTAACATAGCCTTTCTCAACACGCTCCTCAGCGCGTTGTTTGGCAACCTCAGGTGTCATGGGTGTAAAGCCAAAGCCACCGATTAAACGGATCATGAAATTCATCCGTGCAGTAACTGCAATAATATGGTGCAGTGCATCCTCGCTCCAACCGGCCTTGTAGACTGCATCTGCGTCCTCCTGGGTGATGTCATTAGGCATCAAGGTAAGCTTCTTCACCATCGCAAAAACTGGTAGCCATTTTCTATCTATCGGTGCCTTAGCAGGGTCCTCTAGAAGTTTGTCGATCATTCCTTCTTCGATACCCCATGCATATGTGGCAGCCGAATGGGCGACCATTGCGTACTCGGTTCCGGCGCAGCCAACCGTGTAAGCGGCAATCATTTCGCGTTCACCTGGGGTAAAGACAGAAGGGCCATTCATGATTTCCTGGCCCATCTTCGCCCAGTGCCCGTAGATGTCGTGGTATTTGGCAAAAACTTGACCGGGCCCAGCATCGTCGGGAAGTGTTTTGAAATATGTCATAGCATATGTCTCCGCTTTCGATCGTAAAGGTTAAGCGAAAATTTAGCAGGCTGAACGCGTGGGATCAAAGGGGGGCCAACTCCTAAGGACCGAACATCCCGAGTGATTGCCACCACAAAAAGTTTAAAGGGGCGATGACCAGCAAATAAATGCACGAGTAGGTGAGGCACATTTTCAAGGCGAACCGCATTCCGACGCCGCCGATCAGCATACCGGTAAAAATCGGTGCAACTTGGAAGGGGATGAAGACGAGAAAAAAACTATTTATCTGGCTCAACAACACAGTTTCCAGCGGCCAACCTGTCGCCTGCATGATGTCGGCGGCAAGTGGGGTCATTATTGCGGGCACTCCGGCAACATTTAGCGCACACATGATTAAACCGCCGATCAACATTAAGGCAGTGAAGTTAAAAGCATCTGCTCCAGGTTCAAATCCTACAAGCGTAATTAAGGCCGCTCCCAATATTTTACCGAGGCCAGTTTCAGCGACAACCGCCCCAAGACCAATGATACCTGCTACGAAAAACCAAGGCCCATAATTAGCTTTCTCGGTGAGTGCTTTTGGAGGCACCATCCTCATGATCGGTACCATGCAAGCGACGGCGGCGCCGAGGCCAATCCAGGCGGGAGCCACGCCGTGTAGTTTGTCGGTTATCCAAAAAACTAACGTGGTTGCAAGTATTAGCGCGAGACGCTTTTGCCCGCCGGTTAACGGTGTGGTGGGTAGGGCCGTATCCGATAGGGTTGTGGTTGGAAGGTCTTCGCGAAATAGAAACCAGGAGAGGAATAAGCAGGTGACCAAACTTAAAGACCCTGCGACTGTTAGATGAAGGCTCAGAAAATCCGCATAGCGAATAGTGATTCCGTGGATGCTTTCGACCGCACCGGCGAAGACTACATTTGGTACTGTTGCCGGCAGTAGTCCCATTGCGGGAACTACCGTGCAGAATGAAAAGGCGAGAACCATGCCCGCACGCCCTTTACTAGTAGGAGCAAAACGCAACCGGTCCGCGATGGCAACGATTATCGGCGTCATGATGACAATACGGCCCATGGCCGATGGCATAAAAAACGCAGTGCCAAAGCCGGTTAGGCCGATGCCGGTTACAAGCCCCCAATAGGAACTGCCAAAACGCGAAATGATCGTCTCGGCAATGCGCGCGCCAAGGCCGGTTTGTTCGATTGCGATACCAATAACGACACCAGCGAAAACAAGCCATACCGCGCCTGAATGGAATCCGGAAAAAACAACGGGAGCGGGTGCGATCGCAAGCACGAGTGCCAGGAAGAAGAAAATAAAGCTCGTGAGATGAACGGGTATGGCCTCAGTTGCCCAGAAGGTTACTGCAATGGCAACCAGGCCAAGGCATCCCAGCGATTGCGGCGGCCAGCCTTCCGGCGCGGGGAGGATAAAAAACGTTATCCCGATCGCAATGCCGAGGCCTGCGATAATGCGCCTTACATTCCCTATGCCTTTACGACCGCTCATGTGGGTTCTCAGCTCGTTTTATAAGATCTGTATAAAGATCGGTGGTAGCGGCAATGACAGCTTCGATACCAAATTCCGCTTCGGCTATAGCGCGGGCCTGCACGCCCATTTTCTGACGGAGAACTTTGTCCGATGCTAGTTTTTCCAACGCGTCTGCTAAGAGTTTGACGCTTTGGGCAGGAACTAATAGGCCGGTTTCGTCTGGACGGCATACTTCGCGGCAACCTGGGACATCGCTCGCGACCATTGGACGACCGCAAGCAGCAGCTTCTAATAAAGATTTCGGTAATCCTTCGCGATAGGAAGGCAGAACTGCGATATGCGCCTTGGCATACTCTCCGACAATATCAGTCTGTGGGCCGGCGACTTCGACGATTCCTTGCTTGTGCCAACTATCGAGAGTTTTCTTGGGAATGGATGCCGGGTTGGCATCAGTTGGGCCGACTAAGCGAACCGTGAGTTCGACGCCTCTTTCTTTGAGAATACGCGCAGCGTAAACCAGTTCACCAATCCCTTTATCCCACAACATACGGGAGACACACACGGCAACAGGAACTTCATCGGGTTCTGCCGACGGGGCAAACTTCTTCAAATCAACACCCGAACCTTTGATCTGAATCAAGTTCTGACTTAGAACACCGATGTTTTCTTGGTATAGGGCAATGTCGTCAGGGTTTTGCAAAATTGTTAGACTGTTGGGCCGGTTCATCAATAGCCTAAAGGCGAGGCCGGAAAGAGTGCGGACCGTTCGGGCAAAAAAACTATTTGATATGAAGATATAACCCATCCCGCCGAGCGCGTTTACAACGATGGGCCGCCGGGTAATCCAAGCAGCAAAGGCACCATAGAGTGTAGGTTTAAGCGCTACATGATGCACAATATGAGGGCGTTCGGAAAAATATATCCAAATTAATTGAAAAACATTTAACAGGTCGCGAACCGGATTGCGGCCGCTGCGAGCCAGATTGAACGGTATAACGTTGATACCGGCACGAATGATTTCATCTCTGTGTTTTCCGATTCGGGTCGCGACCGACACGTTCGCACCTTGCTTTACCAATGCGCGGCCAAGCTCAAGCCGATGAGAACAAAAATACCAATCTTCGCTAACCAGAAAGAGTATTTTTTTGTCGGCAATACTCATCCCCAACGATCCAGCCACGTTTGCGCCATTAAAATACCCCATAGCCCTTCTTGATGGTTGCCTGAACCGGCCAGGTGTTGTTGCCACGCTTTGCGAATGGGAACAGGATCGAACCAGCCGCCATTCTTCAATTTTCTTTCATCTAAAATGTCTTCAGCCCAATCCCGTAATGGGCCTCGTAGCCAGCTATCCAGCGGTACCGCAAACCCCATCTTGGGGCGATCTACCAACGCGTCCGGCACATGTTTTCTTAAGATTTTGCGTAACAAAAATTTAGACATGCTATTTTTCTGTTTCAACGATGTTGGAAGGCGAGCCATGAATTCGACCAACCTATGGTCCAGTAGGGGTACTCTTACTTCCAAACTCACGGCCATGCTCGCACGGTCGACTTTTGTCAGAATGTCGTCGGGTAAATAGGTACGTGTATCTTGCATCGCCATCTTCGCGGCGAAACCCCGAGGATAGTCCCTCGGCCAATCATGTTCGGAAGCAATTCCTTGGTTTAGGACCGGTGGTGCTCCACCCCAATGGCTGATCAATTGACGGTAGATAGCTTCCTCCGAATTCTCCGCAATAATGTCGCCAAGCTTATGAAGTTTGACACCAAATGTGCGAGGTCGCCTGCTTTCGGGCACCATCATTGCAATGCGGTCCCAAAATCGAGGACTGATCGATTTTATCGCGCAGCCTCCNGCCTTTCGCAGAAAATTCGGCAGTAAACGAGATTTTCGCCAAACCACGGGAGCGACGGCATATCTGTTGTAGCCGAAAAACACCTCATCGCCGCCATCGCCGGATAGCGCAACGGTGACATGTTCGCGAGCCAATTGTGATACGAGGTAGGTAGGCAAAGCGGACGAATCTGCAAACGGTTCGTCATAGATGTCTGGCAGTCTAGAAATCAAGCCAANTGCTTTGTCAGAAGATAAATTCAATGCGGTGTGATTGGTTCCGATGTGGAGCGCGATTTCTTTTGCGTGATCCGCTTCGTTATAGGTTTTGTCACCAAATGCGATGGTAAAGGTTTTCACTTCACCTTTGTTAACACGGTTCATTAAAGCGACAACGGTTGAAGAATCTATGCCGCCGGACAGTAAAGCTCCTAAAGGTACATCTGATACCAAACGTTGTTTCACCGCGTCAGAAAGCAACCTTTNGCATTCCGCGACGGCATCTTCCTCACTGATATCTAACGAAGGCTGCTGATAATAATCGCAAACATTCCAATATCGGGAGACAGTCGCTACACGGTCTGCCTGTCGTTCGANAATGCATCCCGGTTCAAGCTTGCTGATCCCGGTATAAATGGTGTTAGGNCTCGGAACGTGGTTAAGCCTTACGAACGAGCCGAGCGCAGTTCGATTTATTGTGGGCTGCCAGTCCTTAAAGGTACGCAGGGCCTTAAGTTCGGATGCGAAAGCGAAACGATTCCCGATCTGCCCGTAATAAACCGGCTTAATACCCAAACGGTCCCGGGCAATCCATAGTTTCCGTTTCACATTGTCCCATAAGGCGAACGCAAACATGCCAACCAGATCGCCAATTGTTCGCTCAATACCCCAATGCATGCAGGCTTTCAGCAGCACTTCTGTATCGGAGCGTGAACNGAACCGCACGCCNTCACTCATGAGAACATTTCGGATGGCCATGTAATTATATATTTCACCGTTAAAAACGATCACAAAACGACCATCTTCCGAAAGCATTGGCTGTTCGCCGCCGGCAGTGAGATCGATTATGGAGAGACGTCGAAAGCTGAACGCGGCGCCAGCATCCGGATTAACCCATACGCCCGAGCTATCGGGACCACGGTGTGCCAGGGACGCCGCCATCGTTGTGGCTTGGTGTTCGAGCACCTCACGGTTTCCAGCACCGCTATTTTCTATGAATCCGGCAAAACCACACATGCCCGGGACTTTAAACCGAGGTGCACCGACCACACCATGATTTTTAATGGTCCAAAGAGGGTATTTTGGTAAATCACCACATTGTTTTATTAAGACGGCGTAAAGTTTCTGCTGCATAGGGTGATAGAAAGCGGGTGCAGGTGGGTAGGATTTGAACTTGCGACCTTCAGGTTATGAGGCGCTGTCTTCCATAGCTAACCTTCACATTAGTTTCGAATTGAAACATGGCGAAAGCTTAGGTCTGGTCGGGGAGTCCGGATGCGGAAAGTCGACGACCGCAAGCATCATTACTCGCATGATGAACCCAACGTCAGGCGACGTAATCTTTGATGGTCAGAATATAACAACATATCTGGCTGAAACGTTCGCTCAAAGACCGGAACGACAGAAGATTCAGATGGTCTTTCAAGATTCAGCGGATTGTCTAAATCCTCGATACTCCGCACACGATTGTATCGCCGAACCGCTCAAAAGGTTACTCGGTCTTCGCGATCGATCTGAAATTCGTTCGAAAGTCGAAACTCTTGCCGAGCGGGTTGGCCTTTGCGTCGATCTCCTCGACAGGTTTCCGCATCAATTATCAGGTGGACAGAAAGCGCGCGTTGGAATTGCCCGGGCCATCGCTGTGAATCCGCTTTTGCTGGTTCTCGACGAACCCACCTCAGCACTCGACGTATCCGTGCAAGCAGTCGTATTGCAGCTGCTTGATCGCCTGAAGCACGAAATAGGAATGAGTTATATCTTCGTGTCACACGATCTAAATGTCGTCCGACTGCTCTGCGAAAGAGTAATCGTGATGAACAGGGGCCGGATCGTCGAGAGCGGATTGGCGGNANACGTNTTNNGGCNCCCGANCNNCCCNTACACNCAACGCTTGATCNNAGCGATNCCGNANTTNGNNCCGAATGGTGCCGGTTGGCCGGAAGCCCGTCTCAGGAACAGCGCAGATCCGAACTATAAACTCAATTATGCAAGTTTTTCTCAAAAACATGAATTATTTGATCCAAAAAATCCGTAAGTAGCGTATAATTCAAATAGAAAGGGGACCCTCATGGATAAAACTGTCTTATTAAATCCCGCTGATTATGTCGGGGTAACGTTTTGGCTGATTTCTGCAGCTATGGTAGCCGCAACTTTTTTCTTCTGGGTCGAGCGTGATCGAGCAGAGGGAAAGTGGAAAACTTCACTCACTGTAGCAGCAATGGTAACTGGGATTGCAGCGATCCACTACTTCTACATGCGTGAAGTGTGGGTTTACACAAGCGAAAGCCCCACAGTTTTTAGGTATGTTGATTGGCTTTTGACGGTGCCGCTTCAAATTGTCGAGTTTTATTTGATCCTAGCAGCGATGACCGCGGTAGCGACCGGATTATTCTGGCGTTTGTTGGTAGCATCGTTGGTTATGCTGATCGCAGGATATCTGGGCGAGGTTAATAGCGCCAATACCGAGGCCTTATGGCTCCTATTCGCTATTGGCCTGGCGGGCTGGCTCTTTATTCTTTACGAGATTTTTGCCGGTGAAGCGAGCCGCATCAATGCTAACGAAGGGACAGTAGCGGGCCAGAAAGCATTCAATGCTTTGCGTCTTATCGTAACAGTTGGTTGGGCCATTTATCCGCTGGGGTACATATATGGTTACGCCGGCGGTGGAGATGTTGCTGCCCTCAACATCATCTACAACTTAGCCGATTTTGTGAATAAAATTGCGTTCGGTGTAGTAATCTGGGCGGCCGCTACTTCAAGCGGCGACCAAAAGACGTCATCTAGAAAGGCGTCATCTAAAAAGGCGTCATCTAAATAGCAAAGATAGAAGGCACGCTCGGGAATAACTGAGCGTGCCTTTTTTCGCACAATGGAGGGCATAGCGTTGGAAAGCCAAATTACAGAAGCGCTTGCACCTGATCTTCTGCAACCCGACATATCAATAAAAGATACCGAAAGGTCGCGAAACCTGTTAGAGGGCGGTATTAGATCAGTTCTGCCATTGCCCCAAAATTCACTCCATTCTATTGCTCATTTTCATTTTCGCCGTTTTGGCAAGTTACTACGCGGTCGCACGGCTTTAAAAGTTTCGACGACCGTAGGCCTTAAGCGTTCTGCAGCGCTTAACTGGGCTATAGCTGTCGAACTGATGCACAATGCTTCATTGGTACACGACGACATCTGTGATCAAGACACAAACCGGCACCACCACCCGACCATATTTTCCGCTTTCGGTACACCCTCTGCGGTATGTTTTGGCGACTGGTTGGTTGCACGTAGTTTTGAATTAGCAATTAAATCCGTCAGTTCTGACAAAGGCGTTGCTGCGATTGATAGTTTAGCTGCAGCAATGCGTTTTTTATCCGAAGGACAATCTTCTGAGTTTAATCAGATACCGGTATTAAATTGGTCGGCTTACGATGAGGTTGTTGGCAAAAAAACGACACCACTCTTGCTAGCGCCGATAGAAGGGCCGCTATTAATGTCCGGCCGGAAGGGGTATTTACCGTCTGTGCGGCGTGTTGTCCGTGCAATGGGCCGCGCATACCAAATATCCAATGATATACGAAACGCTGTTGGTGACGATGATGGCGAGGTTGCATTCAAAGATCTGGAAAGGCGTGCGCCTAATGCCGTCTTAGTTAGCTTTCGAAACCTCTTAATTAATGGGCGCCAGACCGCATTTGATGAATGGATGTCATCGAATGGGCACGATGATGTTTATTATTGGAAGAAAGAGGTTATTAACTCTTCTGCGCTGGAAATTTGTACTGACCGTTTAAAAGATCAAATAAAAATTTGTCAACGGGAATGCGATAGGCTGCCAAGTGATTTAAAAGCGTCACTCGGGCCATTAGTAGACTTCTTAGACAAACATAATTCGCCTCATTGGTAGTGATGCCGCATACCAATACTTGGTTAGCCCATTGAGTTATCGACGCTATGATGGTTCCCCATCGCAACAACGAACCATCGTCATAGGCAGTGGGTTCGGCGGTATATCTGCAGCCTTACGATGTCGGGCCTTGGGGCATCAAGTCACTGTGGTTGAGCGCTTGCAAAAACTTGGCGGCAGGGCACAAGTTTTCGAGAGAAATGGATATCGCCATGACGCCGGGCCTACAGTAATAACGGCGCCTTTCCTTTTCGAAGAATTATTCGAATTGTTCGGAGAAAGACTGTATGATCACCTCACCTTTGTACCTTTAAGTCCATGGTACCGATTTTATTTTCACGACGGCCAAACATTTGACTATAGCAACGATTGGGAGTTGATGCGGAGTGAGATTGACCGTTTTTCACCTGACGATGTCGAAGGATATGAGAAATTAGTCGAAGCTTCTCGTCGTTTTTTTGAAGTTGGGTTCACCAAATTGGCACATCAGCCATTTACCAGGTTCAGCACGATGATGTCGCAGTTACCGGCATTAATCCAACTACGTGCTGATCGAACTGTAAGTTCTCTTGTGGCAAGGCATATTCGTCACCCTCTGTTGCGCCGAGCTTTCTCTATTCAACCTTTACTGGTTGGCGGCAATCCGTTCGCAACCACATCAATATATTCACTTATCCATTATTTGGAGAGAAAATGGGGCGTGTACTTTTGTATGGGCGGGACAGGAGCCATAGTTGATGCGCTGACACGCTTGATGCAACGCCATGGAATAAAAGTGTTTACTGGAGCCGATGTCTCACAAATAAACATGACAGACAAAAAAGTCTCCGGTGTGACACTTGATGATGGTTCAAAGTTAGAATCAGATCATGTTATTTGCAACGCCGATCCTCCTGTTGTTTATCAAGAGATGCTAAAAGGCGGTAGACCAGCGCGCCGAGCCAAACGCCTTCTTCCAGAGTCAATGACGAAGTACTCGATGGGATTATTCGTATTGTTTTTTGGAAGTCAAAAGCAGTACCCAGATGTTGCTCATCATACTATCTGGCTTGGCTCCCGTTTCCGTGAACTATTGGCAGACATTTTTGACCGCAAGAAACTGCCAAGTGATTTTTCCCTCTATATACACCGACCAACGGCGACAGACCCAGATTTTGCGCCACCTGGTTGCGACAGCTTTTATGTCCTTTGTCCCGTCCCTAATTTACAGACAAATATTGAATGGGAAATAGTAGGCCAAGACCTACGAGACAGGATTGTTAAAGCTCTATCGAGTACTATTCTTCCAAATTTAGAGGATCACATCACGGAAGAATTTTGGATGGACCCAACTGATTTTCATACTGACTATCGTTCACGTCACGGCGCAGGTTTTTCTATTGCGCCCATTTTTCGGCAATCAGCTTGGTTTCGCTACCACAATCGCGACCCACATATTGAAAATCTTTACTTTGTCGGCGCCGGCACACATCCAGGTGCTGGTCTGCCAGGTGTCATTAGTTCGGCAAAAGTAGTGGAAACCCTTATCAGTGAGCAACGGCCCGCGGAGCCAAAGTAAAAAGGGGAAGGGTGGCGGTCTAAATGATATCCAGCGGCGCGCTAAAAATATCAAATCTCACTCAAGAGTCTGCTGACAGTATACTTTCCAAACACGGCAAAACTTTTCATTGGGCAAAGCGTTTTCTTGGACCCACCGCGGCCCGCCAAGCGACTTTGCTTTATTCATTTTGCAGATGCTTGGATGATATCGCGGATGGGGATAGAGTTGGGGGACTACAACTCTTAGAGAAAATCGATACAGCCCTTGAAATGGGTATTGTTGGTGATCTTGCTATCGATGTACCGGAGCTAGAGACTTTTCTCGCTCTCAGCGAAGAAGCATCAATTCCTCTCACAGCGGCTCGTGATTTAGTAGCAGGTTTAATTTTTGACCAAGGGACCGTTGCTATTACTGATCAAGATGCATTGATAACTTATGCGTATCAGGTCGCAGGAACCGTTGGCCTTATGATGGCTCCAATTTTAGGACGCGTAGACCAGCGCGCGGACGCTTTTGCGATTGATTTGGGTATAGCCATGCAACTCACCAATATTGCTCGCGACGTCGCCGAAGATGCTATTATGGGCAGGCGATACATAC
>PBOR01000047.1 GCA_002724395.1 Rhodospirillaceae bacterium
ACAAGTTCGAGAACGGGCGAAGAACAAGATAAAAGTGACAAAAAGCTACTAGATGAGGCCATAGAATTAACTGCTGTAACCTCTGTCGCGTCTGCCGAAGATATTAGCTTACTTGTTGCTAACAGAGAGGCTGATTCAGCTGGTGCCCATATAGGCCGAAACGCATATTGGGTCAGTTTCGGTCGTAAGATCAAGGGTGCAAATGTCAAACTTGCATGGGACACGGTTAGGGGGTCGCACTCATCTACGAGGCTTGTACGGTTCGACCTCGATTTTTGTGATGATCGCGTTCAAGTTGTAGCTTCTTGTAAAAGTTCTAACGCTATTAGTATTGAAACACGTGATGGTGACCAAAATGATGATTTTGAGTGGTTTAGCTGGCTAAAAAGCAATCAAAAAAAATATTTTAGTTCTAGGAAGATTGGTTCCAATCCACACTTTAAGGTAGCGGCTGAGAATGCAAAGCAAATGATAAGGTTTGCTCCCCCTGGGGAAATTGTAGCGCCAAGAAAAGACCTTTCAACACCAGAGCATGAGGCTGTCAGATCTGATTATCTGGACTGGGTTGTTAAAGTCCTTCCTGTGGTGGAAGATTCTATTACTCGGGCATTCGAAGATTTTAACTCTTTGGATATAGTGAAAGAAGCTACTCAAACTGAGCCAGAGAATAGTCCTTAGGACGCTATCCAGTTATTTGTTTAGTCAAATCTTTGCGGTCCGTGTGGCGTCAAGATTTTAGCTTATTGGGAAAGTCTGGTTGACATTTTGAGTGCCCCGAGGCACTGGAAACGTTGCTTTGAGTTTGAATTTTCGAATCGTGGAGGGAGCAGACACGATCATGACTATCGATAAATCAAAACTACCCAGCCGGTATGTTTCAGTGGGTCCCGAGAGTGCGCCACATCGTTCTTATTACTATGCCATGGGTATGACTGAAGAGGAAATTGCCCAACCCTTTGTTGGTGTAGCTACTTGTTGGAATGAGGCTGCTCCATGCAATATTTCACTTTCTCGCCAAGCGCAAGCGACGAAGAAGGGTGTGAAAGACGCACTGGGCACACCCCGGGAGTTCACGACGATTACAGTGACCGATGGTATCGCCATGGGGCACGCGGGTATGAAGAGCTCACTTGTAAGTCGGGATTTGATTGCGGATTCTGTGGAGCTGACTATGCGCGGGCATTGTTATGACGGGTTGGTTGGTTTGGCTGGGTGCGACAAATCCTTGCCCGGTATGATGATGGTCATGATTCGTCTCAATGTGCCATCGGTTTTCATGTATGGCGGTTCCATTTTACCCGGCAAGTTCAAGGGTAAGGATGTGACTGTACAAGATGTTTTCGAAGCCGTTGGAGCGCATAGTGCGGGTAATATGAGCGATGAAGATTTACATGAATTGGAATGCGTCGCGTGTCCCTCTGCCGGGTCTTGTGGTGGACAATTTACCGCTAACACCATGGCATGTGTTTCTGAAGCGATTGGTCTAGCGCTGCCCGGGTCTGCCGGTGCACCGGCACCCTATGAAACACGAGATGAATACGCTGAAGCGTCAGGGCGCACAGTAATGGAGCTCATCGCAAATAATCTGCGCCCGCGTGATATTGTTACGAAAGACGCTCTTATAAATGCAGCGCGGATCATTGCCTGATCAGGCGGGTCTACCAACGGGGCTTTGCATTTGCCGGCGATGGCTCATGAAGCAGGTATCGATTTTGATATATTTGATGTGGCTGATGTTTTTAAAGATACGCCATACATTGCTGACCTAAAACCTGGCGGCCAGTATGTCGCCAAGGATTTGTTTGAAATTGGTGGAGTGCCGGTTCTCATGCGGGCCTTGTTGGATGGTGGTTATTTAGACGGTGAATGCATGACTGTTACCGGTAAAACCGTTGGCGAAAATCTCGAAGGTGTGATCGTTCCAGGTGATCAAAAGATTATCTATTCGACAGCGAACCCTATAACGAAAACTGGTGGCGTTGTTGGCTTGAAAGGCAATCTAGCGCCTGAAGGTGCCATAGTTAAGGTTGCCGGCATGG
Source organism: Rhodospirillaceae bacterium (assembly GCA_002724395.1). Classification (GTDB taxonomy): domain Bacteria; phylum Pseudomonadota; class Alphaproteobacteria; order UBA8366; family UBA8366. The sequence goes on from PBOR01000047.1 coordinate 2,040, forward strand.
AAGACCTTACTTTCAAAGGCCCGGCTCGTTGCTTTGATTGTGAAGAAGACGCTTTCGCCTGTGTCGAGCAAGAGGCTTATAAAGAGGGTGACGTATTTGTCATTCGCTACGAGGGCCCCAAAGGCGGGCCTGGTATGCGCGAAATGTTGTCCACGACGGCTGCACTATACGGTCAGGGCATGGGAGATAAAGTAGCGCTTATTACCGATGGCCGTTTCTCCGGTGCGACCCGGGGCTTCTGCGTTGGCCATGTGGGGCCGGAAGCGGCAGTCAGTGGCCCGATCGGGTTGTTAAAGGATGGTGATATGATATCCATTGATGCTTTCAAAGGTTCATTAGATGTCGATCTCTCGGATGAAGAACTGGAAGACCGACGCCAAAAGTGGAAACCTCGTAAGACCGATTATCAATCCGGCGCCCTATGGCGATACGCACAGACAGTTGGGTCTGCTTGTTATGGTGCTGTTACTCATCCAGGTGCGAAAGCCGAAACTCACATTTATGCGGATATTTAGGAGCCGTTATTTTATCTCATTGATCGGACGGCCGTTTCTCGCGTTGTTATTTTCCGTTGCGCTCTCGGCATGCCAATCAACGAAAAATTACATTAAGCCAGCTTTTAATCAGGTGTCTCATGCGCAAGATCACAAATTCTGCGTCCAGGTAGCCTCACAGCCAAGACAAAACCCTACCGTACCCAGCGTGCCATGCTATGGCTGTCCAATCTATGGGACGCTGGCCATGTCTGCTTTTTATATAATTGTGAATAGTGTTACCGGGACCACTGTTGACGAAACCTCGTACGATCACTGCATGCGCAATAACGGTTATCAGGCGATACCGATGACTGAGGAGCAGTGGGAGGAGTTTAATAAATTACAGACGGTGGATAAACGTCGGGAGTATCTGCTTGAACTACTGCAAAATACACAGCAAGGGCCGTAAGTAGAAGGATCGTTTGCCGGTATTTCTCATGATAGCTCAAGAATTACTGGTGTATGATCCGACGCCTTTTCCTTGCCACGGGGTCCTTTATCTATTTCGCACCCTACTAAGCGGTCTGCTGCCTGCGGTGATAATAGCCAGTGGTCGATCCGAACACCTTCATCTTTCTGCCATCGACCGGCCTGATAATCCCAATAAGAATAACCGACTTCGTTATGGAGGGATCGCCAGGCTTCCGTTAAACCAAAGTTAAGCATGGTTCGAAAGCGTGCTCTTGTTTGAGGTTGGCATAATGCATCGTTTGCAAATCGTGCTGGTTCATAACAATCTAATTCTGTTGGGCAGACATTATAATCGCCGCCAAGAACAACAGGCATTTCGGTCGGTAACAGGGTATCGCGGACATGGGCTATTAGACGGTCCATCCATGCTAATTTGTATGGAAACTTTTCTGTATCAATAGGATTACCGTTTGGTAGGTAGAGGCCACACACGCGGATGCCCTGGATTGTTGCCTCTATATAGCGCGCTTGCTCATCCGATGGGTCGCCGGGAAGACCTTTGCTCACATCCTCCATTGGGTGGCGAGATAAAATAGCCACACCGTTGTAAGTTTTCTGACCGTGCACCGCTATTTGGTAGTCTAAACTCTCAATTTCCAACCTCGGAAACGCGTCATCCACACATTTGATTTCTTGCAAGACCACTACGTCTGGCTTGGTTTCTTCCAACCATTCAAGAACACGGGGTAGTCTGGCCTTGATTGAATTGACGTTAAAGGTGGCCAGTTTCATAGCGCTACTAGATCCTTATAGTATATTTCCACCGTTGTCCGGCTGCCCCGCAAAGGAAATATCGGGCGCCATAAGTTGTCCAGGTAACGTAATTACCGGTTGGTTCGCTACGGTTTTATTGATCGCATCCCGTAATGCCTGATTTTCGTCCTTTGGTGCATGGCGGGAACGGATTTGTGTCAGTAATTGATGGTGATCAGGCAGATTCGTAATCAATTCTGCCGTGACTCCGTGCAAGACATTTTGATATCGCTCCCAATCCTCAGCCGATATGGCCCGATCAGCTGCAAATGTTACGTCTTTAAAATATCCTTTACCGAACAAAACGATCAGGTAGCTCAAACCGCTGAACAAAAACCCACTATCGAGTTCATCCTCAGTCGGCAGGGCATGCTTATACAGGTCCAGTTTTGCCTGTAAGGAATCAGGCACGATAATATCTTCTCGTGCGGCTTTCCAATAATCGCTATCGTTACGAGTGCCCGTGCAATAATGCATCACAATAAAATCTCGAATTTCCGTGTATAGAGACTCAGATAACTTATTGTATCGATTTGATAAAACGGGACTGAAGTCTTTGTCTGGGAAAAAATCTACAATCCAGCCAAGCGCTTTATCGACAATGTAAATAGCGGTTGATTCTAACGGTTCGATAAAGCCACCGGACAGGCCAACCGATATACAGTTCTTGGCCCAACTTTGTTTTGCTCGACCAACTCTAATGGGAATAGCTCGAGGTTCTGCGCCTTTTGCCATAGGGCCCAAATGCTCTAAAAATTCTTGGGTTGCCTCGTCGTCGGTTCTGTGGGCGCTGGAAAAGACGTAACCGGTACCAATGCGTGAATAAAGTGGTACACGCCAGGACCATCCGGCGCCAAGTGCTGTACTGCGTGTGCATGGGTCAAGCCGGGTAGGTTCCAAATGAGGCAGTTGCACGGCGAGTGCGCGATCATTTAGCAAATACTTGTCATAGGGTTCAAATTCGACTCCCAGTGTTTGCTGTAAAATCATGCTGCGAAAGCCCGTACAATCGATCACCAGTTCCACTTCATGGCGCCCGCTATCTTGAAGTTGTACGGCGCTCACAAAACCGTCTTGATCGAGCTCAACGTCATTGACACTATCAAGAATGTGCGTGACACCGCGCTCAATACCAATTTCGCGTAAATATTTGGCAAATAGGCCTGCGTCTAAATGATAGGCATAGTTCAGTACGCCTTCGAAATTCTCAGCATCTAAAGGTTTAGGACCTTTACGGCCTTCGACAATTGCGGTTATCGGCGAATGATAGATGCTATAATTGCCCGCACCGCCCGGGTCGTTGAACTTGTGAAAATAGTAGGCGGGATTATAACCAGCAATATCGTCTCCAAGCCCGTCGAATGGGTGAACATAGTTCAATGGATTTCCATTGATGTCATGATCCCAATTGGCGAACCGCACACCTAATTTAAATGATGCGTTGCAGCGTTCAATAAAAGCGGACTCGTCTAACTCCAATTCTTGGAACCAGCGTTTCATCGTCGGGACCGTGGCCTCGCCGACACCTACCGTTGGAATCTCAGGAGATTCTATTAGGCAAACCTCTACAGGTTTTTCAGCTCGGCTATTTAGCCGTGTTACAAGATGCACTGCCGCCATCCAGCCTGCGGTGCCGCCGCCAATAATACTGACTTTTGAAATGGGCTCGGCCATGAGTGTACAACTACCTATAAATTTTTTGATTCGTAAAGCTTATATTTCCGCTGGAAGAGGGGTCGGCGTCAAGCATCCGTTGGAAATATTATCAGTACGCCTAGACCGCGAAGGAAGAACCGCAGCCACAGGAGGAGGTCGCATTAGGATTTTGGATTTGAAATGAGGAGCCCATTAGGTCAGTCACAAAATCAAGTTCTGCGCCGCTTAATAAGTCCAGCGATGTATCGTCTACAATAACGCTGATACCGTCTCGCTCGAAAAGGTGATCGTCGGCGGTTGTTTCGTTGTCGAATGTAAATCCGTACTGATATCCGGAACATCCACCACCTGAAACAGAGACCCGAAGCATCATATTTTCAGTTTTTTCGGTCTTCATGATATGAGCGATTCGGCTGATTGCTGCATCGCTTATGCTGAAGCTCCGAGCGGTTGCTTTAGTATTAGTTGCGAATATATCGCTCATAAGTATGTTCCACGCGTGAAAAACATTTATCCTCTGCTACTTATAGTTGGTATGGAAGAGCAAAATGTCAATTAGAACTCTTATAAGAATGGCCATGAGTGCGCAATTGTGTTTTCAAATTTGGTTTGGATACTAAGTCCATGCAGTTCAACCTCGCGCCTTATGCAAGCCAGGCGGCAGAGAGCCGAGGGCGATTTTTCGCTGAATCGGAAAACGTTCGTCGCACTTGTTTTCAGCGTGACCGTGACCGAATTGTTCATTCCACTGCATTTCGGCGATTGAAGCATAAAACACAGGTTTTCATTTCACCCAGCGGGGACCACTACCGGACGCGCTTAACCCACACACTTGAGGTCGCTCAAATCGCACGGTCTTTAGCGCGTGCTTTAAGAGTTGATGAAGATTTGACTGAGGCATTGGCTCTGTCACACGATTTAGGTCATCCGCCATTCGGCCACGCGGGCGAAGATGCATTGGATGCGTGTATGAAGGAATTCGGCGGCTTCGATCATAACGATCAAACATTACGTATTTTGATCAAGCTGGAGCATCGTTACGCCAACTTTGATGGGCTCAATCTAACCTGGGAAACCTTGGAAGGGGTTGTGAAGCATAATGGTCCGCTCGCTGGGCCTGAGGCCGAGGAGCCCGTGCCACCGACGATTGCTGCTTACAATACAAAAGAGGATTTAGCGCTCGATCAATTCCCATCTCTCGAGGCCCAAATAGCAGCTATCGCGGATGATATAGCATACGATAATCATGATTTAGATGACGGGCTCAGGGCCGGCATCATCAAACTTGAAATGCTTGAAGAGGTACCCCACGTAGCTGCAGTTCTTAGAGGTGTGAGTAAAGAGTATCCGGATTTGGATAAGCCTCGCTTAATAAATGAGTTGATTCGTCGATTGGTTGATTTGATGGTGAGTGATTTACTGGATCAGACAGAACGGAACCTGAAGCAGGCCGGGATACAGTCGCTCCAAGATGTGCGAGAAGCGGGGCATGTTTTGGCGCGATTCTCTGATCATATGCAATCACAGGATAACNAGATAAAATCATTTCTTTTCAATATGATGTATAAGCACCCTGCGGTTCTAGAACAAGCCTCTGCTGGGTGTGAGCGGCTGACTGACTTGTTTGAATATTTTCATAAACATCCGGAGCAATTACCGGAAGAATGGCTCCGCGAAGCAGCTGGTGCAAAGTCTGCGGTGACGGCGCGGGTCGTTGCAGATTACATTGCTGGTATGACTGATCGTTATGCCATTCACTTGCACCGCAATATGTTTAACGACAAGGCAGTGTCCCCGTGAATATTTTTTCCACGATAAAAGAGCAGGTTGTGGCTAGCATTAACGCATTGGCGGCAGAGGGAGAATTGCCGTCCGGTCTCGCGACTGAACGTATTGCAGTGGAGCCTCCCCGTGAAGCATCTCATGGGGATATGGCGACGAATGCCGCGATGGTTCTCGCAAAATCAGCGTCAATGAGCCCGCGCGATTTGGCAGATAAACTCTGCCAGAAATTGCGAGAATGCGAAAATGTTGGGGAAATTGAAATTGCTGGTCCTGGATTTATTAATATTCGGCTCAACCCATCGGTTTGGCGCAATTGTATTAAGAATGTCCTTCAGCAAGGTACATCTTTTGGTGCATCGACGATGGGCGTTGGTAAGCAGGTCAATGTGGAATATGTATCGGCGAATCCAACCGGGCCGCTTCATATTGGCCATGCGAGAGGAGCCGTGTTCGGAGATGTTTTGGCTACACTGCTTGAAAAGGCAGGCTATGAGGTTTGTCGCGAATACTACATCAATGATGCGGGTGGGCAGGTCGATGTTCTTGCTCGTTCAGCCTACCTTCGCTATCGCGAAGCGCAAGGAGAAGATATTGGCGATATTCCAGAGGGCCTTTATCCAGGCGTATATCTAAAAGCTGTTGGCGAGGTATTGTCCGACCGTTACGGTAATCGATTAATGACGCTACCGGAGGCGGAGTGGCTTGAAGAAGTCCGGGAAATAGCCATCAGTGAGATGATGGCACTCATTCGATCTGACTTGAGTGCTTTGGGTGTGAAACTTGATATTTTTACCTCCGAACGCTCTCTTGTGGATGCAGGTGAAGTGGATGCATGCCTCCAAGAGCTTGAAGGCCGTGATTTAATTTATGAGGGTGTTTTGGAGGCGCCAAAAGGAAAGAAACCCGAAGATTGGGAAGCGCGGCCTCAGAGACTGTTTAAGGCTGTAGAATTCGGTGATGATGTGGATCGCCCACTTAAAAAATCTGATGGTAGCTGGACTTATTTTGCGAGTGATATTGCTTATCACCGCGACAAATATAAACGCGGTTTCCCCCGTCAGATTGACGTGTGGGGTGCGGATCACGGAGGCTATGTGAAGCGCATGCAGGCCGCAGTTAATGCAGTTACAGAGGGCAATGCAGAACTAGACGTGAAGATTTGCCAGTTGGTCAAACTTATGGATAAGGGTGAGCCGGTAAAAATGTCCAAGCGCTCGGGCAATTTTGTTACATTGCGCAATCTGGTTGATGAAGTGGGTAAGGATGTGGTGCGGTTTATTATGCTTACCCGAAAAAACGATGCATCTCTCGATTTTGATCTCACAGCAGTCACCGAGCAGTCACGAGACAATCCGGTTTGGTATGTGCAATACGCCCACGCCCGATGCAACTCCATTCGCCGAATGGTCGAAACGCAAATGCCCGGTCTGAATATTGGGGACAAGGCTCTTGCTAGCGCGGCCTTGGATCGCTTGAGCGATGATACGGAAGTCGCTCTAATGCGGATTATGGCTAGTTGGCCGAGAATAGTAGAGGCTGCAGCGGAAGCGCATGAACCGCATAGAGTTGCTTTTTACTTATCTGAACTAGCTTCAGCATTTCATAGCCACTGGAACCGGGGAAAAGATGAGCCGGAATTANGGTTTATTATCGAGGATGATCCGGAGGTAACGGTTGCTCGATTTGCATTGGTACGCGCAATACAANCTGTAGTAGCGAGCGGATTAGCGATTTTTGGAATCGAGCCGGTTGCGGAGATGCGGTGATGCCGGTGGGATTAGATCCTCTTGAANGTGAATTGGCNGAAATCGATGCGGAGGTAGACCAAATCCGATCGGGGATGCATAAGAAATTCGGCATGTTTCCGATTATTATTTTACTCTCTGTCTTGGTAACCTTCAGTGGTTTGCTTTGGTATACNTATTCTGTGGGAGTGCGTGCAGGAAGTGAGGAAGCGGCGCCATATTTAAAATTGGACGGACCAATCAAAGTGCCGCCTCCTAATCCTGGCGGTGCCGTGGTTGCTCACCAGGAGAAAACCGTTTTCAATCGCGTTGGAGGTAATGCATCCAAAAAAGATGTTGAGCGAATTTTGCCACCGCCGGAGAAACCCATGCAGCCATCAGTTATTACTGCCCCGCCGCTGCCTGCGGCTAAGAAACGCCTAAAAGCATCAGTTGCTGCGGCCCCGCCGCCACGTGATTTAGAGAAACCGGAGCCTAACGTGTTGCCTAAACAAGAATTGGTGCGACCACCGGTCCGGCCTAAAAACAAAAAGTCACCGACAAAGATCACGCCAATCGTGCGGAAAGCATTAGTAGCAAAAAAAGATCCTAAGAGAAAAAAAGTTAGTGCGAAAAAAGTTGCGAATAGCAGTAAATTGGAAGGTAGTTTTCGTATCCAAACTGGTTCCCTTTTAACGAATAGCAAGGCGAAAAAAGCTTGGGGAGCACTAGTGGCCAAGCATAAAAAGTTATTGGGCGGTTTGAAATTATATGTAGTCCGTGCTGTAGTGCGTGGGACCGTTTATTTCCGCGTACAAGCAGGTCCGTTCAATGGTCGGTCAGCTGCGGCCGGTATTTGCAAAAAGCTAAAAAAGCGGGGCCAAGGGTCCATCGTTGTTAGCCCCCGATAAGACTAGTTCAAGCGCGGTAATATTTGGCTGTTCCGGTACGAGCCTTAATACTGCTGAGCGTAACTTCTTTGCCGCGATTAACCCTCTGGGATTAATTGTGTTTGCTCGAAATATCGAATCGCCTCCGCAGCTTCGAGCCCTGATAAGGGATTTCTCAGAAACTGTTGCGACATCGTGTCCGCTTATTCTGATCGACCAAGAGGGAGGACGAGTCGCGCGCTTAGGTCCACCGTATTGGGGCGAAACCATACCAGCGAAAAAATTTGGCGATATTTATCGCCGAGATAAGATACTAGGGCTTGAGTCTATACGTAGCAATGCGGTCATTCAGGGCTCGGAATTAGCGGATCTCGGTATAAACGTAAATTGTACGCCGGTGGCGGATCTTGCCTGGCCGGAAACTCATGAGATTATTGGTGATCGTGCATTTAGCGGATCTGGTGAGGCTGTTTCGGCACTTTGTCGGGTAGTCTGCGAAGGCCACTTGGAAAGCAGCGTGTTGCCGGTCATCAAACATATACCGGGACATGGTCGGGCCACTGCGGACAGCCATCTTGAATTACCGCGCGTTGACGCGGCGCTGGAGGATTTGGAGCGTACTGATTTTGTTCCATTTTTAGCGCTTAACGATATGCCGATTGCGATGACCGCACATATTGTTTACAGCGCGATTGATGCCATACGACCGGCAACATTGTCATCGACGGTTATTTCCAAGATTATCCGAGGCGTGCTTAATTTCGATGGTCTTTTGTTGAGCGATGATTTGGGTATGAAAGCATTGGAGGGTGGTTTCTCGGACCGTGCTTCATCTGCGCTTAGTGCTGGATGCGACGTTGTTTTACACTGCAGCGGTATTCTTGAAGAAATGTATGACGTTGCTGGAGGTATTCGACCCTTAAAAGGCCGTTCATTAGAGCGGCTAGAAAAAGCACTATCG
>PBOR01000048.1 GCA_002724395.1 Rhodospirillaceae bacterium
CAGCAGTGTCGTGCGCTGCGCGACATCGTTTAAAATCCCGCTTATATTCCTCGGCGAAAACCCTGCCCTTGCCTTTGGCTCCAAATCCGGCTCGCTCGATGGAGACGCCAAAAATATTCGCGCCTATGACACTTTAAGTGGCGCTAATATAGAACCTTGGCTCAATTGGGGTATACCGAAAGAGAAGCTCTATTGGTACACCTTCCCAAGTGACTATGAAATCGAGCGTGCCGCCTTAAGATTGGTTTATCTCGGATTTTACATTCGCGATTTTAACGATATTGCAAATGGGCAGTTTGCGCTCGACCACGGATTTATGCCGCGCAAAGGCATTGAAGCAGATCCGTATGAAACAGGCTCAATTAACGCGTTCGAATGCGTCGACGAAGATTTCGTGCACGTAAATCAATTTCTTAAATTTATTAAACTAGGGTTCGGAAAAGTAATTCAACAAGTGAGTGTACAAATTCGCCACGGAGAGATCACCCGGGAAGAAGGTCTAAAGCTTGCCCGTGCCTTTGATGGTCGCTGCAGCGACCGCCTGATCGAGAATTTTTGTCGATACTTGGAAATAACCACCGACGAATTCTGGGACGTCGTTGATAAAAACCGTAACCGAGACCTTTGGCAGTTGACCAATCAGGGTGAATGGGAACTTCGCTTTAAACCGGAATAATAAATAAATCTCATCGTTTAACTCTTCGCACGACAACCCCAGCACATCGACCCTTAAAAATTAAAACGCTTAGAAAGTTACCAAAGCAATGCCTGACCAAAATAATTTCGAAACCGCCGATGGCGTGAAAATCCGGATTGATAAAAATCATTTCGACTTTCACCTAAAAACGATTGGCTCTTACAAAAGCCCGGCTTCACTGTTTAGTTTTATAAAAGGTGCCAGTACAAACTTAGCTGGTGATTTTGATAAAGTTGATGAATCAGATAAGGATGAAAACCGAGACCAACGGACCGAGCTGTCGTTGCATGGCTATGCGGCTCGCTACACGCCGGTGTGCATATTCCTCGACCTCCTTTCAGCAGCCGGCCATTCGAGAACCTTCAAAAAATGTCTCGACATTGGCTGTGGCTTCGGCGTGCAACCGCGTATCCTGCGCGCCCTCGGACGAGTGAAGGAAGCCGTTGGAATCGACATTATAGATCGCGCGAGCACATTAGACTCACGTTCCCTTAGCCGAAAACATCGACTAATGAAATTATTTCGTTTTATCGAACCTTACCTGGAAAGGCTCGAGCAGCGAGATAAGAAAGACCTATCTAACTTTCAACGCGCCTTGATCGAAAAAATACCCACACCCCGTCGACAGGTTAAAAATACGCAAGGCCATCTCCTTCAAAGAGACATTTATAAAACATCCTTCAAACGGGAGCCAATTTTAGACCGTTTTATAGAAGGTGATGTATATGCACTAAATGAAAAGTTCGACCTGATCACCGCCTATTCAAGTTTCGAATGGTTTAAAGCCGACGATGCTTTGAAAAAAGTGTCCGACCTCTTGGAAGAGGGCGGTATTTTTTATATGTACATAGCTCAGTGGTGGGCCAGTAATAACTGCAGCAAAATTCCCGGGCATTTTGCGTTTTGCCGCCAACGATTACAAACAGAAGATTTTGATAAATATGCAGACAATTTTCATACCGACGTCGCAGAACAAACCAAAGCAGCCTACCAATTTTACGATCCATCGCACCCGACCTATAGCGATTACGTACGCTTGGGTATGAAGCACGGCTTAGTACCGGTTGCCCATTTATGCACAGTCCGCCCCGATCATTATTCCCATCGCATGGGTATGCATGCCAAAGGCTATGCCTGTGACAGTCATCCAGAGTTCTTAGAAGCCCTTAAAGACATCCAACGCTTTCGACCAGACATTAGAGCGGAAGACCTTTTAACGGATTTAATCCATATCGTTTTCCAGAAGGTCAATACCAAGAAAACTGCAACCAAGGAATATTATGACAGCGCTTTGGAAGATATATCTTTCAGCTATCGACCGAAGAATCCTATCATGAAGTTTATCCGCAGAACGGGAATTCGCTTCCTTCTCGGTCGTAAGGTTTAAGAAATTCTATCGCATACTAACTACTATGAATTCAAAATTGAAAGTTGGGATAGTCGATTACGGTGCCGGGAACATTCGCTCCATCACCAATGCTCTTGCCTTTCTGGACTATGAATATAGGGTCATTGCCGAGCCGAAACAGTTGCATGCGTGTAACGCCTTTATTTTACCCGGCGTCGGCGCATTCGCTGAAGCGATGAAGCGATTAAATTCTTCCGGCCTAGCTGACTTTTTACAAGACCAAGTGACAAATCACGGTAAACCTCTTCTCGGTATTTGCCTTGGCCTACAGCTTCTTGGCCATAGCTCGACAGAGGACGGGTATCATAAAGGGCTCGGGTGGATTGATGCAGTCGTAGATAAACTGCCGGAGGATAAAGCCATGCGTGTGCCCCATGTCGGATGGAATGATATCGCCTTTCAGGACGACGACCCCTTGTTCCAAAACATTGAGACCGGAACCCATTTCTATTTTGATCATAGTTTTCACATGAGTTGCGCCGATTCAACGTTAGTTTGTGCAACTGCTGCATTCGGCACTCATGAAATCGTTGCTGCCGTTAAATTTGATAATATAGTTGCCTGTCAATTCCATCCGGAAAAAAGCCAGAATAACGGTCTCCGCCTATACCGAAATTTCTTAAAAAACGCCGAACAACTTATGCACTGATGCAAAAACCTAGAGTAATTGCCTGTATTGTTGTGCGCGATGGGATCGTCGTACAAAGTATCGGTTTCAAGCGTTACCTTCCNGTCGGNAGCCCGGAAGTCGCGGCGGAAAATTTCAACCGCTGGGGNGCNGACGAAATTCTTTTACAGGATATTTCAGCCACTCCTGANAACCGGGTNATTGAATGCGACCTTATAGAACGTGTAGCAAAAAATTCTTTCATTCCGCTGACCGTAGCCGGCGGNATTTCCTCNGTCGAGCATATACGAATGGCCTTAAATTCAGGGGCNGATAAAATNGCTATTAACAGTGCCGCCTACNAAAACGATCAACTAATCCCCGAAGGCTCCACAATTTTCGGGCGGCAATGCATTATTGCATCAATAGACGTCGGGAAGAACGAAGCAGGCGAGTTTGCGGTGTTTTCGCACTCCGGCAAACTCGCACTCTCCGGCACTCCCGATAACCTTGCAAAACGCTTCAGCGATCAGGGTGCCGGTGAAATACTCGTGAACACTATTCACCGTGACGGCGCACAAAGGGGCTACGACATTGAGCTGGCGCAAGCGGTTTGTAGTGCAGTGGAAATTCCAGTCATCATTTGCGGGGGAGCTGGCCATCCAGCTCATTTCGTTGATGGCCTGTCTAAGAGCAACGTCTCAGCGGTCGCTGCTGCTAACATCTTTCATTTCACCGAACACAGCGTTTTAGTAGCCAAGGCATTTATCGAAAAAACCGGCATCGAATTACGCCATGACAGCTACGCCGATTACCGAAGTCATCAGTTCGACACATCAGGTCGCGTCAGCAAGGTCGCCGATGACCAACTTCATGAATTAGTGTTTCAGCATTATCCCAAAGAAATAATATGAAATACTGTTCACGCTGCCTTTATCCGGCCAATCACCCGCTACACCTTACCTTTGACGATGATGGTATATGTTCCGGGTGCCGAATTCACGAAGAGAAAGATGAGCTGGACTGGGGTAAAAAAGAAGAAGAACTTCGCCACTTGTTGATGCGCTACAAAAGTACATCTGCATCTTTTTACGATTGTATAATTCCGGTTACCGGCGCTAGAGATTCTTACTTCATAGTCGATACCATTAAAAATCACTATGGGCTGAACCCACTACTTGTCCACTTTAATTGTCATTATAATACCGACCGCGGACACCGAAATCTCGCGTATTTGCGAACTCATTTCGATTGTGACTTTTATTCTCAAGTTCTATCACCTGACATAATTAAGCGGCTGACCTGGCGGACATTGGAAAAAAGAGCATCGCTATATTGGCATTGTCTTGCGGGACAAACAGTTTTACCAGTCCATATGGCAGTGCGATACAAAATTCCATTAATTATTTGGGGCGCACATCAGGGCATTGACCAAGTCGGCATGTACTCGCACAACGATGGCGTCGAAATGAGCCGTAAGTACCGCAAAGACCACGATCTGATGGGGTTAGAAGCCGAGGATTTGGTTTCGGACGCCGACGGATTGCCGGAAAGAGACTTGCTGCCGTTTTTTTATCCTCATGATAAAGACATAGAACGGGTCGGCGTTCGAGGTATTTATCTTAATAATTTTATGCGCTGGGATACCAAAGCCCAGCACGAGAAAATGATACGCCAGTATGGTTATGAAACAGCGGCCCAAACCAGAACTTTCGACACTTACTCAGATGTAGACTCTTTAATCTACAGTGATCTGCACGACTATTTAAAATTTCTAAAATTTGGGTATGGAAAGGTTACCGATCATGCTAGCCGAGAAATACGGCTGCGCCGTATGAGTCGATCCCAGGGAATCGAGTTAGTGAACCACTACGCCAAAAAACCACCGGCTAAAATTAACTTGTTTTTGCAATGGCTTGGCATAAACGAAAATACCCTTATAGAAACGGTAGATAAATTCCGTGATCCCGCAATCTGGTTCCGTAACGATAACGGCGACTGGCAACTAAAAGACCGAGTGGATCGCCACTCCTACGGCGGCAATCACAGGCATGCAAAACTAGATCTCCAAGAGGATAAGTGCCAATTCGAAATCTCGACGTCGCGTAAACCAGCTTATGCGGAGGACCGCTATGTCCTTATCGCCTGCGGCCATGTTGATTAAAAACTGTCTCAACAGATACCGCATCCTCACCACTTCAAGAATTTGACGACCGCAATCGTGGCACGATGTAAAAAAAGATCGCAAAATTGCCAGTTCGATTTGCTTAACTGACTGCCAAGGAACCGCCACCTGACAAAACATTTAACTCTTTCCTTTAAATTCAAAATGTTTGATCCTAACTATACGAGGCTATTCTGCTATGCCCAGTGACACCCCTTTCTTGAAAGGTAAAAAAATTTCGCTGCGCGCCT
>PBOR01000016.1 GCA_002724395.1 Rhodospirillaceae bacterium
AAGCTTAATCGCCGTTGCAATTCCCGCTGCTGCGCCACCACTCGAAACTGGCACTAACACTTGTTCTACATCCGAACACTGCTCGAGAATTTCCATACCGATACTCGCATGACCCGCTGTAATCGGGGGAAATTCCCATGTATCGATCGCGGTCATACCTTGCTCTTCAGCAACTCGCACTACAGTCGGCTGACGCGCCGTAGCATCATCGCCACAAAATATCACTTCAGCGCCGTGGCCTTTTGTCTGGGCAACTTTATAATCACTGGTCGAGTCCAGCATCACCACAGCCACCGGCACGCCCATCTCCCGGCCAGCATAGGCAAAGGCCTGGGCGAAATTACCGGATGATGCCATCACTACCCCTTTGGAACGGGCTTCATCACTCAAAGCTAACAATGCTGTGAATGCCGCACGAATTTTATATGCCCCAGTGACCTGCATATTTTCGCATTTGAGAAATAGGTTTTCATTACCAATTTCAGCAGCATCTTGCGCTAGCGGAATGATTGGCGTTGTGCGAATTACATTTGGCAATGCTGCGCGGGCACGTTTTATAGTCTCCAAATTCGTTAGGTCGCTCATTACTTACCTCGTTTTGGTTCCGGCTTTGCCTTTTACGGGTGTATAAATCGGTTCGAGCCATAAGAATATACACTTCATCCAACTCGGGGGGATTATGCGGCTTAACGAAATAGAAAAATCAATGCTTGCAGGCGAAATGGGCGAACCACGCCGCCAAGCCCTCGAACACCAACAGAAAGTGGGGCGTTTTTTCGATGCACCGGATATGGTGGAAATTGCTCAAGCGCATATCATGGCGGACACCGAAGCCCTTGGCGCAGCCAATGTCGAGTATCTAGAAAAGGTCGCGGCCTACCCCGAAGAGGACCGACACGTCGCAATACCAACGATCACTGATCCTCGGGGGGCTGATCTCAAACAGTATAAAATTATTCGCCAGGACGAAGCCTTTATCGATTTAGAGCGGCGCACTATTGCCGCCTTTGAAGCACTCGGCGTTATGATGACAGACACCTGTATCAATTATCAGCTCTTTATGCCACCGGTGCAGGGGCAAAATTTGGCGTTCGGTGACACAGGAGTATGCATTTATTCCAACAGCGTTCTCGGTGCGCGCTCCAATTACGAAGGCGGCCCTTCCGCATTGGCGGCGGCTCTTACCGGTCGGACACCACGCTACGGCTTTCACCTGGATGAACACAGGCGCGGCACGACATTGTTTGAAATACAAGATCAACCGCAAAACCTCACTGATTGGGGGGCACTCGGCGGCATAATCGGTCGTGAAATGCGTTCATATTTCGAGGTGCCGGTCGTCGATGGAATTGAGAAAGCTCCTACATCTGACGCGCTGAAACATTTTGGTGCAGCCCTAGCAAGCTTTGGCTCAACGCCCTTATTCCATATGATCGGCATAACACCAGAAGCTCCCGACCTCAAAAGTGTCTTCGATAGCGCCCCACCTCAACCAATTGGCATAAAGCAAACCAGTATCGAGAAATTTTATGACGATTACGGAGCGCACGATGACCGCTTAGATTTGGTTGTATTTGCCGCACCACAATTATCATTGGTAGAACTACAGAGCTTGGCCGAAATGCTCGACGGCCAAAAGGTAAACACCGACACATCACTATTGGTGTGCACTGCACCAGCTTTCAAAGCTGAAGCGGATCGTATGGGGTTTACAGAAAAAATTACGGGGTCAGGCGCGCTACTTCTAGAAGGCGTTTGTTTTTATCAAATGCACGCGCGCGAAATGGGACTCGCCAATAAATGGCAACGATTGATGACCAATTCCGCCAAGCTCACAAACATTATTAGCGGCTATGGGTACGAGCCAGTACTAGGGAATATGGAGGCCTGTGTTACCTCGGCCATCGCCGGAAGGATTGCTCGATGAACAGACGTATTATTTATGGTCATGTCGGCATTGGTCCAACCGTTAGCGGAACAGCATTAGTTGCATCCGATAATTTTAGTGCTCGCTATGATTTGGACAGAATTGAGGGCGTTTTCTCGCGTCCTACCCACAAGCTTTTCGGCGAGAATTATCTCAACAAAGTTTTAGTCCTAAACATCGCCAAAGGCGGCGTAGCATCCGCTTGGATGCTATATGAGATGGTCACCCGAAAAATGGCGCCGATATCATTGCTATTGAATTATGCCAATCCGATCATGGCGCAAGGTGCTGCACATGCTAATTTACCCATGATCGATCGGTTCGATGGCGATATTACAACGATGATCAAAACAGGAGAAAAAGTGACGGTCGAACCCAAAACCGGCAAGATATTTGTTGAATAGAAATAGGATTTTTTATTGCGCCCATCTACGCTACGTAACTCAAAATTTAAAATAGTATGCGGCATAGTTTCAGAGATTTGTTTTGTCACCAAAATCCGAACCCGATATTAATAATGCTCTACAAGCAACATCTTACAGTACGCATTCACTAACCTATGTTTAAAGGCCATCGCCTTACGTTTAGCAAAACCATGGCATATCCATATAAATGCGCCCTCATAACCGGCGCCACTAGTGGCATTGGCGAAGCGTTCAGTAGTCTACTCGCACCGAATATGCAACTATTGCTAACCGGTCGCGACGAGTCAAAACTAGCCGATCTGCAAGAGCGTTTTGATTCCGAAGGACATCTCGTAAGTACTATCGCTGCAGATTTATCACATAAAAAAGGACGCCAAGCTGTTTTAGAGGTCGCAAAAGGATTTCCGATTGATTTGCTCATTAACAATGCTGGGCTTGGCGCTTACGGTGCGTTCACGGAGATTGAACCGACACGGGAAATGGAGATGATCGAGGTTAATATTACGGCTGTAATAGAACTCACTCGATCATTGTTACCCGCTATGATTAACCGGGCAAAAACAGACAATAAACGCAGTGGTATGATCGTCGTTTCAAGCACCGCAACGGTTATGCCCATACCATTCTTGGCCACCTACGCCGCCACAAAAGCGTTCGAAAGACATTGGGGAGAAGCGTTAGCGGAAGAGCTGAAATATGATCCTGTCGATATTCTGATTTTGTGCCCCGGTGCAACACGAACAAACTTTTTTAGACGTGCCTGTATGGACGACTCAATACTAAGTAACATGGAAGAACCAGAAGTAGTTGCCCGCAAAGGCCTCAATGCTCTGGGACGGCATACGGTTTACGTCAGCAATGGTCCTGCACGTTTAGCACTATCACCAACAATCCTGCCGCGACGATTAATCACCGCAGGATTGGGTTATTTTATGCGTTCTAAACGCTAAGTCCGACCCCATAATTCCCAAATTTCTTTTTGGGCGCTTCGTTGAGCAGACCAGATTTATACCGGCTCATTTCCCTCATGCCGTGGAGACTTTCCGAGATTCGCGCTTACGTTCATGCGGGTCTAGAAGGCGCTTTCTAATACGAATGGCATTGGGTGTAACTTCGACCAACTCGTCATCGGTAATATAGGCCAAAGATTGCTCGAGGCTCATTATGGTAGGTGTTGTTAACGTTACCGCATCATCCTTGCCGGATGCCCGAATGTTTGTCAGCTGCTTAGCCTTTAACGGGTTTACCTCAAGGTCGAGACCACGGGCGTGTTCGCCGATAATCATGCCGCGATAGACTGGCTCACCGGGCCCGATAAAGATCGGTCCTCTGTCCTCAAGATTCCAGAGCGCATAGGAAACCGACTTACCAGTTTCTGTCGAAATCATTACACCTGTTCGGCGTGTCTCTATTTCACCTTTATAAGGCAAATAACTGTAAAAAATTCGGTTCATCACACCTGTGCCGCGGGTATCTGTGAGAAATTCACCGTGATAGCCGATCAAACCGCGTGATGGTGCCAGGAAAGTAAGCCGTTGCTTGCCGCTGCCCGACGAACGCATATCTTGAAGTTCTGACTTGCGGATACTCATTTTCTCCACTACCGCTCCAGAGAATTCCTCATCTACATCGACAATCACTTCTTCTATCGGTTCCGTGCGATTACCTGCGCCATCTTCACGATATAAAACACGGGGACGGCTAATTGACAGCTCATACCCTTCTCGACGCATCTGTTCTATCAGTACGGCCAGTTGCAGCTCGCCACGCCCAGCCACCTCAAATGAGTTTTGGTTTTCTGTCTGGGTAATGCGAACAGCAACATTACCTTCACCCTCTCGTTGCAGGCGTTCCCAAATCATCCGGGATGTCACCTTGTCACCGTCCTGACCGGCAAGCGGCGAATCGTTGATCGAAAATGTCATCGCCAGTGTTGGCGGGTCGATAGGTTGTGACGGTATGGCCTCATTGTGCGCAACATTGCAAAGCGTATCAGCCACTGTTGCCTTGGCAAAACCTGCCACGGCAATAATATCACCCGCTTCGGCCGCATCAAGACTCACGCGCTCGAGACCACGAAACGCGAGAATCTTAGTCACTCGCGTCTCCTCGATCTTCGTGCCATCCCGAGACAGTGCCTTAATTGTATCGTTCGCCTTCAAGGTTCCCGCCTCGATACGCCCGGTCAGAATCCGACCGAGATAAGCATCCGCTTCCAGCGTAGTCGCCAACATCCGGAATGCTCCGTCTGTTTCTACCGCAGGCGGCGCCACATGCTCACGCACCAGATCAAAGAGCGGCGCCATATCAGTACGATCTGCATCCACACTTCCCGCACACCAGCCTTGTTTCGACGACCCGAACAAGGTTGGAAAATCGAGTTGATTCTCATTGGCATCCAATGCCGCAAACAAATCGAATATTTCATTATGAACGCGATCGGAATCCTGTTCCGGCTTGTCGACCTTATTGATGAACACGATAGGCCGCAATCCCAGCGCTAATGCTTTCGCGAGTACAAATTTAGTTTGCGGCATCGGCCCTTCTGCCGCATCCACGAGAACAACAACACCATCCACCATGGATAGAATACGTTCTACCTCGCCGCCGAAGTCCGCATGACCTGGCGTGTCGACTATATTAATTCGCGTACCATCGCGGTCGACCGAGGTGCATTTTGCAAGGATAGTGATCCCACGCTCTCGTTCTAGGTCGTTGGAATCGAGTGCTCGTTCAGCAATTTGCTGATTATCCCGGAAAGCACCGGATTGGCGGAGCAAACAGTCAACTAGTGTTGTTTTGCCGTGATCAACATGTGCGATGATTGCAATATTTCGGAGTTCCATGGGCGGGATATAGCGATGCAAACCTCATACGGCAAGGAAAGGTTTTTTTATCGCGCACTTGGTATTTATATTCAAAGATTTTGGACGCCCGCGTTATCGCCAAATAAGCGAACGAAGACTTACTTTATATGGAGTAGATTTGGCTTGATGAAGCCTGCTCTAAACATTTTAACGAATGGGAACGAAATATGAGGCGAGGCACCGCATGGGTAGCACCCGGATCGTAAGCAGCGAAACGTCAAGTGAAAACGGCCAGTTTGGGTGCGGTTTCCATCTATGCCGAGTTCAATATGGCAAGCTTCACTGTTTACTTTGGACTGCTATTAATAACGGCATGCTCACCAATGATAATGCTAGGTTGTTATATTGAACCAAAACTTTAAAGGGCACTATGAATAGAAAGAGCAAAAACAGCTAGTGAGACTCAAAATAGCCGTAACAACCTGAAAAATAGGTAAACTCAAGAATGTCAGAAAGCCTGAACAATAGCAGCTTGCACGATGTTTCGGCTTGCGCGATAACCAGGCTTTTGCCAGGGGAACTCTCAATGCGCATATCGGGAACCGAAAAAACACTGTTTGATAAGGTTTGGGATAGCCACGTTGTCACCGAAGTAGAAGGTGAAACGTTGGTCTATGTAGACCGATTGCTAGTGCATGAGGGCTCACGGCATTCCTTTTCAATGCTGCGTAATATCGACATGGAGCCTTTCCGCGTTGAACAAGTATTTGGCTTCGCGGATCATTATATGCCTACAGGTACGACTGAAGGCGGCATCCCTGGCGTCAAAGATGAAAAAGTACGCGGTATGTTGGAGCTCATGGAGAAAAACACCTCGCAGACAGGAGTACGCTATTTCGGCTTTGACGACCCGGACCAAGGAATTTTGCATGTAGTACCACCGGAACAAGGTATTTCTCAGCCAGGTATATTACTTTGTGGTGCAGACTCCCACACCTCAACTCACGGTGCCTTCGGGAGCATTTCATTCGGTGTTGGTGCCTCTGAAGCCGGCCACATCATGGCGACTCAATGTCTCTGGCAACAACGTCCTGATACATTACGCATCGACGTAGATGGTGAGCTTCCCTTCGGTGTTCATTCCAAGGATATCATTCTGGGCATAATCGCTAAGTTCGGCGTCGGTGTCGGTGTCGGTAATGCTATCGAATTCGCTGGCTCCTGCATCGAACGATTGACTATGGAACAGCGGATGACCGTCTGCAATATGTCTATTGAAGCCGCCGGGCGTATGGGCATGATTGCCCCGGATGATATTACTTATGAATATATGGAAGGGCGACCCTACGCACCCAAAGGAACACTCTGGAAGGAAGCCTTGCAGTATTGGCAAAGCCTGCCGTCCGATGAAGGTGCGGATTATAATAATGAGATACAGCTCAACGTGAACGAACTCGTCCCCATGGTTACTTGGGGCACGAATCCAGAAATGTGCCTACCAATCAACGGAGAAATTCCATCCCCAGACAGTGGTGCTGATGATGATGAACGACAAGAAATTGCTGCAGCGCTGGAATATATGGACTTGCAACCTGGCATGGGTATGGAGGAAATTGAGATTGAAAGGGTTTTCATTGGCTCCTGCACAAACTCTCGCATCGAGGATTTACGTGCCGCCGCTGAGGTGGCTGCCAAGGGCAAAGCCAAGGTGCAGACCTGGGTCGTGCCGGGCTCGAAAAGTATTAAAAGGCAGGCGGAAGAAGAGGGTCTAGATCAAGTTTTCACCGAGGCGGGTTTTGAATGGCGGCAACCCGGATGTTCTCTTTGCACTGCCCTTAATGGCGACCTGCTAAATGATGGAGAGCGCTGCGTCTCCACTTCTAATCGCAACTTTAAAGGACGCCAAGGCCCCAACGGCAAAACACATTTAGCTAGTCCCGCTATGGCCGCTGCTGCTGCCATCACCGGTAAGCTCACCGACGTTCGAACGTTAGGTTAGGGAGATAAGGTATGGAAGCTTTCACAAAAATCACGGGCATCGCTTGCCCATTCGACGAAATCAATGTGGACACCAATCAGCTCTGCCCGACACGTTTCAACAAACTACCAGTCGGCGATCCGTACCTGAAAAAGGTCATGTTTCACGACCAGCGTTTTACCCGCGACGGCAATCTAAAAAATTCAGAATTCATATTTAACCGCGAACCTTACAACAAAGCAGAAATAATCGTCGCCGACCGTAATTGGGGCATTGGCTCGAGCCGCGAAAGTGCCGTATACGCAATGGATGCCTTCGGTATTAAAGTGGTCATTGCCGCTAGTTTCGGCGACATTCACTACAATAACATGACCAAGAACGGCCTATGCCCTGTAGTATTATCCCAAGAAGCATGTAAGGATTTACGCGGTCAACTGATCGACAATGTAGGTGCCAGAATAACCGTTAATTTGCAAACGCTGACCGTTACGGCGCCCGATGGCTCGGAATATGGTTTCGAGATGCATCCGCTCAAACGCCGCTGTCTCTTGGAAGGACTCGACGATATCGCGCTAACTAAACAGTATATGGATGAGATTAAGGCATTCGAGATCGAACACCATGCAGCAAAGCCATTTATAAAGGTACAATCACCAATCTAAGAGAACTAAGGACGTCAATGTGTCGCTAGGAATTCGAATTGGGTAGACATACTGATTACTGGGACGAGACAGTCGATATTGTTATTGTAGGCTACGGGTTTGCTGGTGCGGTGGCATCGATTGAAGCCCATGATCTTGGTGCGAATATTCTGCTCATCGATAAAAATATAACACCTGGCGGCATATCAATTTGTTCGGCAGGCGGTGTTCGTATCGCGAAAGATCGCGATGCTGCATTGGCTTATCTCAAAAAGACTAACGCAGGCACAACCCCGGAAGAGCCTCTAGCAACCCTTGCAGAAGGCATGACACGCATTGCACGCTTTATTGAGGACATCGCAGAAGCTGCGGGCGCAAAACCTGTGACAAATTGGATGGGCGGGACCTACCCATTTGAAGGCTATGATACTTTTGGCTTCATATCAATTATTGAATACCCTGGCGTAGATATTTACGAAAAGTACCCGCACGTGCGCAGCTTGCGGGGCGGGACACGGCTCTTCGCAGCACTCGAACACAATGTCGAAGCGCGCGGTATACCCGTGCGGCTTTCAACTGCTGCCGAACGGCTCATAACCTCCCCCGATGGAGCGGTCACCGGTGTTGTTCTGCGTAATTCATCAGGAACCACACGCGTGCGCACACTTGGTGGGGTTATTCTCGCTTGTGGGGGGTTTGAAGCAGATGCCAAGATGCAAGCACAATATTGGCAAGGCAAGCCGGTATTGCCTCATGCCTACTCTGGTAATACCGGCGATGGCATTCGTATGGCCCAAGCAGTAGGTGCCGATTTATGGCATATGTGGCATTACCACGGTACCTACGGCATGAGCCATCCCGATCCAGCCTATCCTTATGGAATACGTCTAACAAAGTTTCCAGACTGGATCCCAGGTCACGATGAACCCAAAGATGTGCCCGCATTTTTTTCAGCTTCACAAGGAAAACGTATGCCTTGGATCATTGTTGATGCACGCGGCAAGCGTTTCATGAATGAGTATCCACCTTACCTTCAGGATACAGGGCACCGCGATATGGAGGTGATGGATCCGGTCACTCAAACCCATTTACGGATACCGTCATGGTTGGTTCTTGATGCTGATGGATTGGCTGCCGGACAGCTGGGTCTGCAAACTTATAATGATCCCGCGCAATCCTTTATTTGGAGCGAAGACAATTCTCAAGAGGTTGACCTTGGCATCATACAGAAGGCTGAAACACTGGAGGAGCTTGCAGGCATAATGGGAGTGCCAGCGAGTTCATTACGGCAGTCGGTCGAGCTATGGAACAACCATTGTGCAGCAGGAGAAGACAGTGATTTTGGCCGAATGAAAGAATCTCTCATTCCTATTCAAAAACCGCCATTTTACACTACGGCACTACATCCAATCGTGGGCAACACCCAAGGAGGACCCGTACATGATGGACAGCAACAGGTACTTAACCCATTTGGGGAAGTGATTGAGGGGCTCTACACTGCTGGCGAATTAGGCAGTGTATTCGGTCATCTTTATATTTCCGGCGGTAATCTCGCCGAATGTTTTGTAGGCGGACGCACCGCCGCACGTCAGGCACACTGCAAAGCGGCTGAAACCGTTCAGACCGTCAAGAATAAGAGCCTATGACTGGCATGTTAGAACACATAAGAGCGCCGAATTAGGAAAAGTACACTTCAATCCCAGAGATAGTGCCTAAGCCCTAATCGCCCCTACATCGTCAGCGAACGCTTCTGCCTCATTATCGTCCCAGCCAAGCCAATCCTGCAAAACCTCAGATGTATGCTCGCCCAAAAGCGGCGGGGGGAAGAATTCCCGTTCTACCATAGTTGTAATCCACGGCGGGCCGATGACACGGATAGGCCCGGAGCGGGAATGATTCAGGTTGCGGATAAGGCCGCGATGGACTACTTGGCGATCCGCATGCGCACCCGCATAATCATAAACTTTAGAAACTGGTACACGCTCTGCATCGAACCGTTTGATCCAGTAATCGGATGGCTGCGTTTTCATTACATCACGCACCATACTGTTCACCTCATCACGGCGCGCGGTGCGTTGTGCAATGGTTTGAAGACTGTCGTCCCCTTCCCACTCCGGCTGGCCGAGAGCACGGCAGATCCCTGCCCAAAAACCGTCATTATGGCAAATTATACTGACATACTCGCCGTCAGCAGCTTGGTAAATATCGGACGGTGCCCTTAGGGGGTTTGCATTACCTACACGAGGCGGCTGTTCATGCGCCATCAAAGTTTGGCCCATACGCGGGCCAAGAGCAGCCATCATCGCATCTTGCATACTAAGATCGATACGGTGCCCAGAACCGTCGCGTTCAGCAACACGGAGCGCGCTCATAATTGCGTATGCAGCCATCATGCCCGCAATAGCATCACCCACCGGAGCACCAATCTGCATCGGTTCTCCATCCGGAACGCCGGTTACACTCATCAATCCCGATGCCGCCTGTACTATCGGATCGAGTGCAGGTCGATTACGGTTCGGACCGGTTTGACCAAAGCCAGAGATAGAGCAATAAACAAGCCTTGGGTTGAGTGCGTGTAGCTCTTCCCAACCGAGTCCCAGCACCGCGACTTTGCCAGGTGCATAATTCTCTACAAAGATATCCGCCTGCTTAGCTAGGTCCTGCGCAATCTTCTGATGGGATTTTTGCTTCAGATCCAGGGAAATGCTCCGACGCGATCTATTGTTAGCAAAGAAATAATCCTGATCTTCTTCACCCCGATCTTTGTAACGCCCCATATGGCGGGGATCGTCGCCGGAATGCGCACGCTCAATTTTTACCAATTCCGCCCCCATATCCGCTAACATCGTGGAACAGAACGGCCCAGCAATCACCTGGGTCATATCTAGAACGCGAATACCGTCCAGTGCCGGGCGACCGTTTTCAGCGGCCATACTTATTCACCTTTCCAAACCGGCTGACGTTTCTCACGGAACGCATCAATACCCTCTTTGGCATCTGCACTGTGCAGAACTCGGTCAGCTATATCGCGAGCGAGATAGACCTGTTCGCGATAGTTCATATCCCATCCACGGCGAGCGGCCTCTTTAATGGCGCGCACAGCTAAAGGCGCACAACCATTGATTTCTTCCGCCCAACGCAATGCGCTTGGCATCAATTCATCGATGGTGACAATTTCATTACACATGCCAAACTGATGACATACTTCTGCCGGAATAGGCTTGGCACGTAACATATGAGCCATCGCTGTCTGCCATGGCATATTCTTCGCCGCCATGACAGGTCCCGAGACCGAAGAAATACCGCGCATAACTTGCGGCCAACCGAGGGACGCATTCTCAGCCATGATGATCACATCAGAGTTTAGCGCGAAGCCGCCGCCTTGAGCATAACACGGGCCATTTAGTGCGCAGATGAAAGGCTTATAAATATTACGGTGAAATTCGTAGACTTGGTCATTTGACATCACAATGCCGTCTTCTTCTTTGCGCGGCTCCAGCAAATCTTTGCCAGCACAAAAGACAGGACCATTCCCGGTGATGATGGCGACCCAGACATCGTCGTTGTATTTGACGTCCTTAAACGCTTGTTCGATCTCCTTCCGCATGGGCCGATTAATTGCATTCCGCTTTTCCGGCCGGTTCAGCGTGATCGTCGCAATATGATCTTTAACCTCGTATTTAACTGTCTCACCTCCAATCTTATCCGACATGGCAAAATCCCCCTTTTTAGTTTTATCTGCGTGATTGGCTTTGGCAGCAGAGTGCCTTTAACGACAAAGGTGGGTCAAGTCACCGCCCGCTAATCTGTTTACCTTGTTTCCGCTGCTCTTCGTCAATCATAGTTTGCAAATCGAGTGGCAAAAAATAGCAGGTTTTAGAAACTCAAGACCGGCAAAGCTCCGCCATCAATGCGGCTAGGGTACATTCTCTAAATTTATCCCTGCAGCGCTTCGCCGGCGATTATCGCTGAATCTATTATTCCCATGAAAATTTATAGATTCTGCGATCATATTCCAGCTGCCTTTACGTGACCCGCCACTTTATCCCTCGCTGATAATTTCCAATGGAAACTTAGAGACACTTTGTATGTCCCCAATAATAAACCAATAATACGCCGCAACGGGCCTGTTTTTAATAGGACGCCACTGTCTTGCCGCGAAACCAGCATTGCTAATAGCAATCACTCTCGAATTCTAAAGATGCGCTACATGACTACGCTTTTCAGGCTCTCGTTACTGAAAGTCAACAATGCCGGAAGCACTGGCCCCCAAGATGAGTTCGAGATCGACCTCTTTTTCAGCCTATGCCGTAACACTGTTCGAAAGAATAAAAAGGCCAGTAAACGAACCTACCGATTTTGAAATCGTTTTAGCGCTATCCGCCAAACGTAACGGACGCAACAGTCACAATATCTGCGAAACGTTCACAAATTTTCAAGACCGCTTGATGGTCTTCCTCCGAGCCTGCGCAGCAACAATCCTCAATGATAGTAATGATGAAGTCACGGTCGTGACCTTCCTTCGCCGTAGAAAGCACCACACCACTAGAAGATATACCGGTAATATAGATGTGATCTATCCCTTGCGCCCGCAGGAGTGGTTCCATACGGGTACCATAAAAGGGGCTAACCCGATGCTTTATAATATCGAAATCGCCGGGCTCCGGTTTTAAATCAGGGTGCACCTCTGTACCCCACTCCCCAAGCTTGAATCGACCAGCCTTCTTCGCACCAGTAAAAATTGGCGAATTGGGTGACACTTCGCAATAATTCGGTGAAAACCCAACCCTGATAAACCCAACAGGCACACCTGCAGCTCGCGCTTTCGAGATCGCCTTAGCATTATTGGCGATGGTATTACGGCGCGCAATCTCTTCTAAATAAACACTCGGCCCATCCCGATGGGCCAAATCATTTATCATGTCGCCTATTAATAGAATCGAACTTCCCATTTTGCCCCTCTAAACCGCTACCAAACCACTACAGGTACCGACAATAGCTTTCTCACCTGACCCCGTTTCGACCCAGACTGCGCATTCAACGCGCATTTTGTCTTTTCCTTCGAGCTCTTTCGACTTTACCACGCCCCGTGCGATGCAATAATCAAAAACGTCGACAGGCCTACGGAATGTAATCGCGTTGCGGCCACCAACAATCCAGCCTTTCCCAAAACACATTCCCATCATACGAAATATTAATGCCGCTACCTGAGGGCCGACCGCCACCGGACCATCTAACCCTTCGGCGCGAGCCGCGTCTTCATCATTATGAATGGTTTTGATACCACCTGCAGCAAACATGGAAACATCGAAACGACGGGCAATAGGTGGTAACTTAAACCCAATGGGCGTCGCTCTTGTAATAATGGTATTCACATATGCCATTAAATTTTCTCCGGTTTGTGGCCGCTGTCGATTCCGCTGCCTTCACGTGGCGCGGTTCGCTTCACCATGTCCAGTACATGGGTACGAAGCGTCGAAAATACTTTCTTTCCCCTTTCATCATGACCAATAGCCTCGAACTTGATGAATTCGCGCTCATTCTTAATCCACTTATCAACAATTTGGCCGGTTACCATAATCCTTTCATGAGGTTTAATCGCCTTGAAACTCTCAAACTCCCATTTATAAAAAACGCCTCGCACATTGTAGGTTCGCGTCAGCATCCAACGCGGCGGGCGATACTGAATCTGAGGCGGTGCCACACGCGTCCCGTAAGCGGAGTCAAGCATGTAACACTCGTTAAAATCTTCATCGATTTGGCACTGTTTTTCGATATCTTCGTCGGTAACCACCCACTCCATGGGTTCCAACGGCGCACCAATTTCTATTTCATCAAATTCAGCTCGCTTACCGAAAGAATCTTCAGCCCGGCGTACTTTTGCAGTATTCTCCTCAGCCATCTTGTCCTACCTCTTTTCGGAACTCGTTTATTTGACCTTCATTCCAACCAAGCCAATCTTCTAAAACTTCATACATATGCTGATTGAGTAGGGGCGGCGGCCGCATTTCTGTCTCGGTACCCTTTATTTTCCAACCCGGACCAACAACCCTAACCGGCCCAGATTTTGGATGGTCCAGCGTACGTATCAATTCCCGATGTGCTACCTGGGGATCATTGGCAGCATCTTCATAATCATTGATAGGCGCATTCGGCAATCGGTTCGCAACCATGCGCGGCAACCAGTAATCGGCAGTTTGCGTCGCTACCCTGGCAGCCACCATACAATGAATTTGGTCCTGATCCTCATAGCGACCATTGACCTCATACCACTTCTTATTCTCTAGCCATTCTTCACAACCAAGCGATTTACAAAGCGCTGGCCAGTGGCGGTCGTTAAGCACCATTAACTGAATAAATTTACCGTCTGAACATTGATAGGTATTTGCGGGGATCCTGAGGTTACTGCGATTACCGCGCCGTGTTGGTGCTTGACCAGCTTGGAGATATTCACCCATACGTGCACTGATCGCCGACATGGCCGCACACTGCATGCTGAGATCAATATAACGCCCTTTACCATCCTGCCGTGTCGCACACAAAGCCGCTGCAATCGCATAAGCCGCCGTCACTCCTGATATCGCGTCGGTGACCGACGCACCGGTCAGTGTCGGAGGGCCATCCGCCTGACCGGTAATACTCATAATCCCACTATACCCTTGGACAATAGGATCAAGCGCAAGCCGGTCACGATATGGGCCATCCTGACCGAAGCCGGAAACAGAACAATAAACTAGCCTCTCATTCAATGGAAACAGATCATCCCAGGAAATACCGAGACGGCCAGCGGTCCCCGGTGCGAAATTCTCCACAATGATATCTGCTTTTACCGTCATCTTATGAATGAGCTCTTGCGCCTTGGGGTTTTTCAGATCTAACGCAATGCTCTTTTTCGAGCGGTTATTGACGTAAAAATAATCTTCGTCCCGCTCGGCTCGGCCCGGATAACGCACAGCGTGACGAGTATTCTCGCCCAAAGGTGGTTCAACCTTGACGATCTCGGCCCCCATATCCGCAAGTAATACTGTGCAAAACGGGCCCGAAACCACTGCCGTAAAATCGAGCACCCGCACCCCGGCCAGCGGCGGCGGCAATGCCTCAGTTTCGGCGGAATTTACCACCGCATCCTCCACCATGCGGAAAATCTCCTAAAGCTCTATTGTATATTTCTCAACTTTATCATCGTCTAATTCAATGCCAAATCCTGGCCCATCCGGAATATAGGCTGCCGCATTCTCAACTCTAACGCTTTTGACCACGATGTCATCCGCAAGCGAGGAGTTAATACCCGTTGCCACATTCCCCGGCTTTATTGGTTCCGGCCACGCTGCGCAGAGATGCAAGATTGCCGCAGTACCAATAGAGGTGGTGGGATGGTTACCGGGATAGATCGACAATCCCGCAGCAGACGCTAAAGTAAAGAGCTTGCGGATATAATAGATGCCACCATTTTTTGAAATTTTGGTCTGAAAACCGGTTGCGGCCCGCTTTTTGATTACGTCCAAGAGATCGTGATCATCGGACACAGACTCGTCGGCAATGATCGGCATGGATACGGATGCACTAAGCGCCGCCAATCCGTCAACATCCCAGATCGGCACCGGTTGCTCGACCAGTTCCAAGTTGAACGGCTCGAGGCGGCCCAATGTCTGCACTGCCTGTTCGTAGTTCATAGAAGCATTCGCATCGACTCTAATTTCAATTTCATCGCCGAAATGCTCGCGTAACATTTTAACATTTTGAAAATCAATATCCGGCGTTAAGCCGATTTTAATACTTTGATGTTTGAAGCCACGCTCCATATGTTCCTTAGCATTCTCAAACGTTTCATCATTAGTCTTTTTCAAAATCAGCGTACAAGAACAAGGTGCCGTGTCGCGGCATTTACCGCCGAGCAAATCATAGACCGGCACACCCAGAATACGACCACAGACATCATAAAGCGCATCACTAACCGGTGCTTGACAATAGTAGGAATGATGCAGCGTCTTATTAAGATCGGTCATAATCGCCGCTATGTCGAATGGTGATTTTCCAACGATAAGCGGCGCAAAATATTCTTTTAAGATTCGAACTTGGTTAGTTTGGTCCTCAGCGCTCCCTTGGCGTTTCCAAGCCTGCGTCTCACCAACACCATACACACCCGCATCGGTGTGGACCTTTATAATTGTCGAAGGTAAGGCATCCATTGCAGTTTTAATACCGGCATTCTGAATAGGCCATTTGAAAGGAACAGCGAGAGGAATAACCTCTACCTCGATAATCTTTACGTCCGGTGCGGCAATACCATTTGCACTAATGGAGTTGCTATCATTCATAATTTCGCTCCCTTCATATAATTATTTTTGTGCTGCCAGATCGATGCACTACCAATTCGGCGACCACCGGTCACATAACGCATTCACTCAGTTATCAAAGATGCATCATCAGGCATAAAAAAGGCAATGGCCCTGGGGCATCCTCCTGTTCACCAACCTGGTTAAGAGGCAATTTAATTGTACGCCTCTTCGAGCTTTAGCAAGCCTTGGAGATTCAAGATCCAAGAAAGACCTTAGCCAACAAGTCTAGATGGTACAGCGGTGCCAGTAATATTTTGATACACCAAATCAAAAAAATATTTTTGCCCTGAACCTTATTACCGATCTTGCTTTAGCAGAGCTGGGCTTAATTTTGATTAATGGCGGTACTGTCTTAATACACAATCAAGCGTGATTAGCCAGCTTCATCAAAGACAAAATGCCAATAAATATAAAAACTGCACCATAGTGAATGCACACTGAGCTTCAGCCTTTAGCGACGTTTCTTCTTCAGACGAAACTTTCTATGGCATGATTTGCATGTTTTACTGAGTTCTTGATACGTCTTCTCAACTGCACCAGACGTCGCTGCGTCAGCAGCGAGCTGCAATGCCTGTCTCTCCATTGAGACCGCCAGATCCTTAAAGACCTGCCAGTTTCCCCAAATCGCTGGCTTTGCCTGGCTCGGCTCAAAGTTTGACCCAGGAGGGAACACACGATTAAGAGCCGTGCCACTAAGATCCGCGATGGCCCGTGCAAGTTCCTTCACACGTTCAGGTACAAAGTCATCGCGCCCTTTGATCATAGCCTTAATCTGCTTCATGGCAGCCCCCATGGCTTTCATGGACTCCATTCGTTCCTTGACCACCCCGACAGCGCCAACATGAGCAAGCGCCGTACTCGAAAATATCAGCAGCATTCCTCCAACGAATAGGTTCCGCATTTCCAATCTCTCCGCTAATTTTCTTCGCTAGCCCGGCGGTTAATTTCGTCATGCCGAGCACGGATGGATGCAGGCCAGCGGCTCTTAATAAAAGAGAGCACCGCGACGATTTCTTCTTCACTCAAAATATCCTCATATCCAGGCATAGCGGAAGGGTACGACCCACCGCTGATTTTTGTCGGACCCAACTTAGTCAATCGGATCAATTGTTCGTCCGGGTGATGCCAAGTGTGGCCGGAGGCATCATGCGGGGGTGCGGGCAAAATCCCGTTAGGGCCTCTTTGCCGCCAATTTGGCTCGCCTTCCAGGTTTTTACCATGGCAGCTAGCGCAATGTTTGGCATAGACTTGATGTCCCAACAAAACCAAAGGCCGATCATCGGGGCGCAAACTATTGCCCGTATCAGCTAAACTGACAACTAGAAATCCGGCACCCGCGAATACCACCAGGAAAAATAGAATTGTAAAAAGCCGTCCCAGCATAATGATCTTCACTTCTCTCCAGCAAGATCACTTAGAATAGGACAGTCCGGCCGCTCGTTTCCCTGGCAAGCCGCAATAAGACGTGACAGAGTTCCACGCAACTCTTCCAATTCGGATATTTTTCGGTCAATTTTAAATAAATGCATTTTTGCAAGGGACCTCACATCTGCACTGGCACGATGTTTATCATCATAAAGAGCCAATAATGCACGACAATTTTCCACGGAAAATCCCAGACCACGAGAGCGATGCAAAAACTTCATACGGTGTATGTCATTTTCAACAAAATTCCGATAGCCGTTAGAAGCTCGTGCCGGTTTTACCAAGCCAATTTCTTCATAATAACGAATAGTTTTCGCTGGTAGCCCTGAGCGCTGAGCCGCTTCACCAATGTTCATTGTGCATTCCCTATGGCCACATGTATGTGACACGATTTTAATTCTTTTTTGAGCAACCAATGATTCACTGGCCACGCAGCTAAAAAACCCACAACTATGGCTACACCCAGTCCAATCCAAAAAATCGGTGCCAAAACGGAACTCGCCTGCACACCGCCAATCCAATAGTCTGTGCCGTTCATAGCAATTTCCATAACAGTGATGGAGACCAACTCACCCAGCCAAACAACGCGCATTGCGCCCTTTAAATCCAACCCAGCCTTTCTGATCAGCGGAAATAACGCTAACGTGAATCCACTAACGTAGGCCAGTCCAAAGGCCAGTACGATGGTCCAGAATACACCAATACCCAACGACACGCCGATAAATAACCCAGCGGCCTCTCCTATGACACAGCCCGTCAGGCAGTGAAGCGTCGCATGGGCAGAAGCACCAATCGCATTAGGGCTTTCGACATCCGCATGGCATTGGGCCTCACCCAATTCCCGTGTGTGAGAGTCTTTTAACATATTATTTAATTAAGGGCTCCAGTTACTGGAAGGTCAAGGTAGATCTTCTAAATTAGTACCTTCCCGAGAAAACTTTGCCCCTTTGCGCCAGCAACCGCATTTGCCAACCAGCCATTCCATTCAGCTTGTGAAGGCCCATAGGAAGTTGGGTCGCGAGAAACATTCAGATCATCCATAAATTTCTCGAAATTCTTGTGCCCTGCTTTGAGGTCTTCGCCAAACACTTCTACAAGTCCTTCGTCACACATATCGTCATGGCCGATTGCCCATTCCATCACCATCGGCAGAGAAAATCCACACGCTATCCCATGCGGCACCTCGTGATACATGGTAAGCGGGTATGAACATTGATGTGCGATACACGTGCGTGTCTGTGATAGCGCGATACCTGCCAACATAGCCGCATTGGCGAGATTAGTCCTTAGGTCGATATTGCCAAGATCTTCCGCTAATGCCGGCAAATTTTCTAGCACTAAGCGCGATGCCTTAATCGCAATCGGCTGCGTCACTAGATTGTGTTTATCTGTCCAAATACTTTCCAACGCATGACTGAGCGCATCTAGGCCGGTGCTAATTGTCTGATCGAGCGGCAGGCTAAGCATCAATTCTGGATCAACCACCGCATAATCCGCATAAGCATTGGGAGATCGCACACCCCATTTGCCTTCGTTTTCATGATCCCAAATCACCGCACCAATGCTGACCTCACTGCCGGTGCCCGCCGTGGTGGGCACTGCGATAATGCTTGGATTTTGCAATTCATCAACACGCTCGCCACCGGTTTCCAAATGTTCCTTCAATAAAGGCCAATTACCGCCCGAGACGGCCAGCGCCTTGCACGTATCCATTGCCGACCCGCCGCCAAGACCGATATAAACTTCCGGCAATTGAGGAAGCGCCTTCATTTGTTCGCAGCCGAGTTTTACATCAGGAAAATCTGGATTGGCCTGAACGTTGTTCACTACCAGGGCGGCCCTACCCGCCGCCTGTTCTAACCGCTCCACGAGACTTGAAAAATAAGAATCTCCATACGTGACAACCGCATAAGACCGACCTGCGATCAAGCTGGGTAACCTCTCGAATGATCCGGGGCCGAAAATTGCGTTAACCGGGTTAAAAAATTCACCCATCATTATCTCCCATATTTTTATAAAGGCATCTCTTTGCCTTCAAGTTCTTTAGGCGCGCCAGCATAAAGTCCTGCACCCGCGCGCACATGCACGCCGCCGCGGGGCCCAGTATTCAAACGATCTGCAAATTCAGGAGCTAAGGGTCGACCATTCGGAATATTCATCCAAAGTCGATAAAGCCTGCGCCGTTTATGGGCTTCGTCCCAGTCCTCAAATCCTGTTCGGTTATGCAGCACCATGTGATTATTATTGAGCTGAATATCACCTTGCTGAAAATCCATATCAAAACGAATGTCGTCACGGGCTGCCAGTAAACGCACATATTCTAACGCCGCCTCTTCAAAGTCTGTAAGTGGATTACCAGACTTAACAGCACCACGCAAAATCGACTTAGCATTGTAGCGGCAGCTCATCCGGCCCTCGTAGTAGCTAAACACAGGAATGCGGTTATTAGTCAATTCGTACAATCCACCAGTTGCACCCTCACCCCAGAGATCGTAATGAAAACCATTAAAGAGCGGCTCAAGGAATTCAGGTTTCTCTTTGAGGATACTATTAAAAATTGAAATTGAACTAGCGAGTTGGCTCTTACCACCATTTTTTGCTGGGTGAATACAAAACAATCCTACCACATCACAGCTATCGCAATGCCAACTGGTGGGACTGTTTGAGATATAGCCCCGCGCATTAGCCTTCTTATTGTCGAGCCCCATATCAGTCACTTCACAAATCAAATCACCGCGTGCATTTTGGCTTATCGGCGTACCCATATTCTGTGCCAAGCCCCAATACATCAGCTTCAGCCTATCAAAATCGCTCTCATAATCTTTGACCGGCACACCACGCACGACAGCAAACCCGCGTCCATTTTCGACCTGATCAATGATTGAGGCGAGCCGCGGGCCCAATGTCGGCAGTGGGAAATCTGCTAAGGTAAATTCAAAAAGCTTGGCATTTTTAGATTTTAAATGGTCGACGGCAGCATGAATTTCATCCACTTCAACATTATTTAACGGTTCTATCCAGTCATCGGAGCCAGACAGGCTCTCCCCGGTCCAGGCGGATGCATCCGTAATCGTTTCAGTCCGTATTTCACCCATATCGATCCCTTGCAACTAAATCGCCCAATAATACGCCTACTAATCTCCTCGAAGCTCCGCCTAGCTTTTTCCATTATACTACGACGAAAAATCGGCTTCTTTCCAGTCCACGACTTCTAAATAGGCACTTTCAGAATTCCCATATTCATTCCTTTTACACAATTGCTATACCATCGCTCCCCAGCATCTTGGCAGAAACCCCCTGCGGGGGGATAATGCCACCAGTTATTTTACCAGGAGGGAAAAATGTCTGACCTACCGAAATTCGTCCATATCGCCGAAGAAGGCCCACGAGAGGGTTTCCAAATTGAAAAGGGCCCAATTCCTACTGAGGGAAAGGTTCGACTGATCGACGCCCTGTCAGAAACTGGCCTGAAGCACATTCAAATTTGCTCTTTCGTTAACCCTAAAAGAGTGCCGGGCATGGCAGACGCAGAAGCGGTAGCGCGAGGCATTAAGATCAACCCTGAAGTCGAATATACAGCGCTTTGGTTCAACGAACGCGGCCTAGAGCAAGCAATGGCCGTCGGCCATTTATCCGTTGACTGTAAAATTACCCTTTATGCATCGGAACATTTTCTGATTAGCAACCTCAACCGGGATAGGGCGCAGCATTTGGATAAACTGCGGGATCTAGTAAAGTTCTGCATTGATAAGAAGGTGCCGATTAATCGGGCCGGTATCAACGCGGCTTTTGGATGTAATTTTGAAGGCGACGTTTCGGTGGAAAGTCTTATTGCCACGGTTGACGATACTATGGCACTTGCGAACGAATTTAATCTCGATATTGAAGCCTTCAGCTTAGCGGACTCCATGGCCTGGGCAACACCGGATTCCATAAAGCGGGGCGTCGGTGCGGTAAAAGACAAATACCCAGATATGCCAATCCTCCTTCATCTTCATAATACTCGTGGTATGGGAATCGCCAATGCCTATGCGGGACTGGAAATGGGGGTCGACCGGTTTGATTCGTCCATTGCAGGTCTCGGTGGCTGTCCGTTCGCTAAACACCAGGGGGCTGCTGGCAACGTAGCCACTGAAGATTTAGCCTTTATGTGCGGCGAAATGGGCATAGAGACCGGTCTAGATTTGGATGCGCTGATCGAGGCGTCTCAAATTGCCACCGAAGTCGTGGCGCACGACACGCCTGCTTGCATCGCCAAAGGTGGATCGCTTAACGCCATTCGTCAGCGTTTAAAACAAGCCGCCGAATAAAAGAAAGAACAATCTATGGCAGATAAAATCTACGTATTTGCGAGCTTTAAGCCCGCGGATGGTAAGGAATCCGAGGTAGAAAGTGTTTTGCGCGGCATGTGTGCGCCAACACGAAACGAGCCTGGCAATGAAATTTACGACCTTCATGTGAAAACGGCGGGCAGCGACGATGGCCCGTCTTTCCATCTTTTTGAGCGATACAGTGATGAAGCTGCGTTAGACGCTCACCGGGAAACTGAACACTACAAAAATTACCGTGCCGCGATCATGGACCTATTGGGTGCGCCCATCCATGTGGTTGTCATGGAGGGGGTCAACGTTGCCGGATAGTTCGGACCAGCTAATTCGTAGTGCTTAGTTA
This sequence comes from Rhodospirillaceae bacterium, assembly GCA_002724395.1. GTDB lineage: Bacteria > Pseudomonadota > Alphaproteobacteria > UBA8366 > UBA8366. The sequence continues at coordinate 22,214 of PBOR01000016.1, forward strand.
GGAGGGCCGGTTGCCGCGCAACCGACCCAATTAAACTACATCGCGATGGAAACGTTACCGAGACGCTCGGTCAATTTCATGTTCTCGGCATAATCGATCGGCACCGCGAGCAGAGCAGGCCCCTCCTGAGAGAACGCTTCTTCCAATGCTGGGGTCAGGTCACTCGCAGCAGTGATTTCCTTGCCCCACATGCCGTAAGCCTCGGCAAGTTTAGCAAAATTCGGATTATCAAACCGCAGATCGCTGTGTTTCCCGTGCCCAACTTGCTGCTTCCATTTTATCAAGCCGTACTCATTATCAACCCAGACCATGGCAACGATATTGAGTTTACGACGCACTGCCGTCTCTAATTCCTGGACATTCATAGAAAACCCGGCATCGCCGCTAATCGATAGAACCCGGCGATCCGGGAAAGCCATTTTAGCGCCGATAGAACCTGGCATAGCGAAGCCCATGGTACAGAAGCCATTCGATATTAAACATGTATTAGGCGTTTGGCACTGATAATAGCGCGCAATCCACATCTTGTGCGCACCCACATCAGAAAGCAGGATGTCTTCCGGCCCCATAACTTGGCGCACATCATAGAGCACCCGTTGTGGTTTCATCGGGCAGGCCTGATCATCTTTCTCCGCAATGAAATCCTTTGCCATTGTTTCACGCAATTCCTTGCGCAATCCAAGATCAAATAAAGGCATTTTGCCGTCGAATTTTTCTTCGATCATCTCATTCAATTGCCAAAGCCCATCAGCAAGATCGCAAATCACCTCAACCGTCGGCATATAATCACGGTCTACTTCCGCCGGCGTGAAATCCACATGGATGATTTTGGTGGTATCTTTGTTGGCACGATTCCAAGCAGATGGCGAATATTCAACAAGATCATAGCCACAAGAAATCACCAAATCAGCATCATCGAAGGCAAGATTGTTGTAGTCGCCACTGCCCAGCCCCATGGTGAACAGACAATGCTCATTATCCATGGGAACAGCGCCCTTTCCCATGAAGGTATTCACAACACCAACACCCAGGTTTTCCGCAAGGCGCTGTAACTGTGTGGCCGCACGTTTACGAATTGAGCCGTTACCGGCCAAGATTATCGGTCTTTTAGATGCTGCAATCAGCTCTACTGCCGCAGCCACCGATTTGTGATCGGCCCCCGGACGACGCATTTTAACCGGCTCCATTGGTTTATCGTCCACTTCTTCTTTGGCAACATCTTCGGGCAATTCAAGTACGCAGAGCCCCGGTTTTTCTGTTTCAGCAATTTTGAAAGCTTTACGAACACACTCCGTGATATTCTCCCCGGCAAAAATCGTCTGGGTCCATTTACTGATAGGTTCACACATCCGGATCGAATCCATAATCTGATGGCTCTCTTTATGAAGTCTCTTGGTAGAGCCTTGACCAATAATGGCAATCACCGGCGCACGGTCCATGTTGGCATCCGCCAGGCCAGTCAGCAAGTTTGTCACGCCAGGCCCTAATGTTGCCAAACAGACGCCTGCCTTGCCAGTCAGTCTGCCATAAGCATCGGCCATGAAGGCCGCAGCTTGTTCATGGCGGCAGAGGACAAAATCAATTTTACTGTCCATCAAAGAAATCATCATGTCAGCGTTTTCTTCACCAGGGACTCCATAAATTCGCTCGACCCCTTCTTTTTCGAGGCACTTAACAAACAGATCTGATGCTTTCATTATATAATCCTTTTTGTTGCTTATTTGGCTTGAACGTATGCCGTTTCAGTTCAAAGAGATTTGGATCGAATAACCATCATTTTGTCGATTTGCATATCTTCCACCGTATGGGCGATACCGCCAACTCCATGACCTGATTGCCGCAGTCCGGCGAACGGCATCCAATCGACTCGGAAGGCGGTATGGTCATTAACCATAACTGCCGACGCATCAAGTCCACGATAGGCTTTCATGGCGGTATCGATATTAGTAGTAAAAACCGAAGACTGGAACGCAAACGGCAGTGCATTAGCGCGTTTTATCCCTTCCTCCATAGTCTCCGTAGGATAGATACAAACTACGGGCCCAAAAATCTCCATTTGCGAAACTTTAGCTTCCGCTGGAGGGTTATAGAGGACCGTTGGTTCGTAACAGGATTCACTGAGGCGATTACCACCGGAAACCAACTCGGCACCGGCATCCACCGCTTCCTTGACCCATGTTTCGACCCGGTCAGCTTCCCCATGGCGGATAAGTGGTCCCACTTCGGTATCGGCAAGACGAGGATCACCTACTTTCATAGCCCTCGCTTGTGTGCCCAAATTATCGGCTACATCACGCGCGATGGCATTGTCGGCAAAAACTCGCTGCACGGAAACACACACCTGACCCGCATGGTAAAACCCTCCCTTAGCCAATAAGGGCATCATATCATCAAAATCCGCATCCGCAGCGACAATAACTGGAGCCGCACCTCCATGCTCAAGAGCGCACCGTGTGCCCGGCGACAACAAAGAGCGCAACATCCAGCCTACCCGTGCAGAACCGATGAAGCTGAAAAAACCTACGCGCTCGTCGGTTACAAGTTTTGTCGCCAAATCAAGGTTCTCTGGCATCACAACCTGGCACCATTCCGGCGGCAAACCAGCCTCTGCAAACATTTCTACAATTTTGAGACAAGAAAGCGGTGTTACGTCGGCAGGCTTCACCATAACGGGGCAGCCCGCAGCAACAGCCGGTGCTACCTGATGAATAATCAGATTGAAAGGATGGTTAAAAGCGCTGACAGCGACAACAGGTCCAATCGGCTCCTTCTGGGTAAAAGCGATACGCCCTTGCGAACCTGCGTTTAGACCCATGGGAACAACATAGCCACCCTCGGCCCGCACTGCCTCAATACAACAGTTAATACCGTCCGCACCGCGATCAATTTCCACAAAGGAGTCGAGCAAAGGTTTTCCTCCTTCACTCGCCGCCAAAAGTGCTAATTCTTCTCGCCGGTCCGTAATCATCGTAGCTAGCCGATGCAAAATCTCAATACGTTCTGCTAAGGGAATCCAACCAGACCGATTTTGATAGAGATCATGCGCTGTGGCCAACGCGCTTTCCACGGCTGTCCCATCGACTAGATCTACGCTGCCTAAATGCTCACCGTCCCATGGGGCTGTTACGTCATCTGACTGGGGCATGCCTGAACTCCAAAAATTTAATTTTTATTTTTAATTTTTTTTTTCATAATTTAACCAGAAAAAACATGGTGCCCCCAGAGAGACTCGAACTCTCACTCCGTTACCGGAACTGGATTTTGAATCCAGCGCGTCTACCAATTCCGCCACAGGGGCTTTATTAAAGTAATCTCCATCATACAAAGGGCTGGCGAGCGGTCAACGACACAGTTAGAAGAATCCAGCTTAATATCAAAAAAACCGTTACTCTATAGTTACCATGACTGATCAAAAGCTAGAAACACCGAACTCCCCAGAGGATGCACTCCACCAAGCCATAAAATTACATGAGGAAGGCAAGCTTACGAAAGCCATTTTGCTTTATGAACGCGTCGTAGAGACAAATTCAGAGACCCCACAAATTTGGTATTTGCTTGGGGTCGCTCGAAAACAGAACGGTGATTTAACTAATGCGATCGGCAATCTCCAAAAGGCCACTAATCTTGACCCAACCCGGCCAGACTTAAAGGCTGAGCTCGGCCTCGCCTATGCTCAAGCTGGGCTCGCCCAAAAAGCGTTTCAAACGCTGAGTGAAGTATTACCAAAATTGGTGTCCTTAGACCAAGATGATGCCTTGATATATGGCGCTTATGCGGACGCCTGTTTCAACCTAAGAAATTGGCAAGAAGCCATTACCTATTATCGTAAAGCCCTTACGAAGGAACCCGAAAAAATAAATGTTCAGCTGAATTTAGGTGTCGCCTTGCATAATCTTAATCGCCTAGAGGAAGCAATTGAGGTCTATAAAGCCATTCTAGATAAGGAGCCTAACCACCCAGGAGCACTCACGAATATTGGCGTAGCCTACCAGGAAAAACGGAATTTTATTGCATCGCTTCACACACTAGAACACGCTGCCGACTTTTCGCCTAATGACCCGCTACTACTGACCGACTTGGGTGTCACTCTGCAAAAACTTGGGCGCACGGATGATGCGATTACTCGATACAATGAAGCTCTGAGTGTTGACCCTACTTATGGAAAAGCGTGGAGTAACCTTGGGAACGCTCTTCAGGACCAACTCAATTTAGCTGAAGCTTGGGAAGCGCATCAACGCGCAATCAACATCGAACCTGAGAACCCAGACTTCCACTGGAACCTAGCGATGACTTTGCTTCTAGCGGGCGAATACGAACAGGGTTGGGCAGAGTATGAATGGCGTCTCAGACGAGACGACACAACAAACCTAATGGGCAACCCATGGCAAGGCGAGGAACTTAGCGACAGGACCTTATTTCTTGCCGCCGAACAAGGAGCCGGCGATACAATACAGTTTGCACGCTATGCCCCGGTGCTTGCCGCGAAAGGTGCAAAGATTATTCTACAAGCACACACAAGCCTTCAAAAGCTTCTTGAAACACTAGAGGGAACCACCCACGTCATAACGCAGAATACCACTCTGCCATCATTCGATTTTCAGGCTTCCCTGATGAGCCTACCGCATCTCCTGCATGACACATTTGAAACACTGGGTTCAAAAGTACCTTATCTCAGTGTTCCGGAAGACGTTAATTGCTCGCTACCACCCTCCAGCGGCAATAGACGAATAGGATTGGTCTGGGCCGGCAACCCTGGGCATGGCAATGATCACAATCGATCCTGCCCGTTCGACGAGCTAATGCCATTGTTCAAACTTCCCGATACGGACTGGATATCGCTCCAAGCCAGACCAACGGGGGATGCCGATCCCTGCATTATCGACTTATCTACTCAGCTGAATAGTTTTGCTGATACCGCCGCAATCATGGCGCAGCTTGATCTCATTATAACAGTGGATACTGCCGCAGCGCATTTAGCAGGCGCGTTGGGGTACCCCGTATGGCTGATGTTACCATATGCACCTGATTGGCGGTGGTTGACAGACCGAACAGATTCCCCTTGGTATCCTACCGCACGCCTATACCGGCAACCAAAACCAGGCGACTGGCACTCTGTTATCGCCGCCATCGCCAACGATTTGAGATAGGGGTTCTGCATCAATGTTGCGCCGCTTATACGACTGGACCATGAATTTGGCCGCTCACCCGCATGCGATTTGGTGGTTAGCAGGCCTCACTGCAGCAGAAAGCATATTTTTCCCAATTCCACCGGATATTCTAATCATTCCGATGATCTTAGCTGCTCGGGAAAAGACCTGGCGTATCGTCGCAATCGTAACGACAGCCTCTGTCGTTGGCGGAGCTATAGGCTATGGAATCGGTTACTTTTTCTATGAAGGCGTCGGGAAACCTATCATTGAATTTTACGGCTATGGAGCAAAATACGATGTATTTCAAAGTTGGTATCAGGAATTTGGCGCCTGGATCGTTGGTGCTGGGGGGTTCACACCCATCCCATACAAAGTAATCACCATTGCAAGCGGGGTTGCACAGCTCGATATTGTCACTTTCATGGTCGTATCTTTTCTCAGTCGCGGCGCACGTTTCTTGATTGTCGCGGCACTGTTGTGGAAATTTGGCGAACCAATTAGAAATTTTATAGAAGCGCGACTTGGATTGCTGACAGGACTATTTTTTGGACTACTTTTAGCGGGATTCCTGGCCGTCAAACTATTGGCCTAAATTGAGGTTTCACGATGCCATCATCAGATAGTCGATCGAACACACCGCTCCTGTGTCTGCTCGTTGTAGCGGTCATCGCTCTTGGATCTGCCTATGGCTCGCAATATTTCGGGGGCCTGCAACCATGCAAACTTTGCCTCTATCAACGTTGGCCCTGGTGGACTGTATTTAGCTTGGCAGGCCTTACATCTGTGCTTCCAGTATCCGTTGAAATGACGAATCGTATGCTAATTTTAATTGGCATAGTTTTGATAGTAGGGTGTGCAATCGCTTTTTACCAAACCGGTATTGAGCAGAAATGGTGGCCAGGACCAGCTACGTGCAGCGGTGTCGAGGAACTACCCAAAACACTATCCGAACTGCACTTGAACCTCCAACGGTCGACACCCACTCGATGCGATAAAATTCCCTGGTCTTTCATGGGCATCAGCATGGCGGGCTATAATGCCATTGCTTCTGGCACAGCCTCGATTTTCGCATTTATTATTGGTTTAAAGAGAAACTAATGCCCAAAACACAGCATGCCAAATCGACAGTGAAGAAAGGACCAAGCTACCTGCCTGGCGACCCAAATCCGTCCAAAGATTTAGAACGTATGATACGGGTTGATCATGCAGGCGAGTATGGTGCCGTCCGAATATATGCCGGACAATATACTGTGCTTCGAGATAAGCCTGCAGGCAAAGTGATCCGTGAAATGGCAGAACAAGAAGCCAAACACTTGCAAAGGTTTAATAAAATTTTGCCGGCCCGAAATGTACGCCCAACTATATTATTGCCGCTTTGGCATATTACCGGATACATGCTCGGCATGACTACGGCCCTCCTGGGAGAACGCGCGGCCATGGCATGTACGGTCGCTGTAGAAGAAGTGATCGATCAACATTATGCAGACCAAGCCGCTCGCCTAGGGCCGGAAGAAGATGTGCTTAAACAAACAATCGAGAAATTTAGAGCCGAAGAACTTGACCACCGAGACACTGCGCTGGACCATGACGCGGAGAATGCACCGGGCTACCCCATACTCACGAGTACCATTAAACTCGTATCGCGTGCGGCCATTTGGTTATCGACACGCATCTAGACCAAGGTCAACTTTCTTCCAGTTCCGTATCCCAATAGAGAAAATCGCTCCACCCATCATGTAAAAAGTTAGGCGGAAACGCCCTGCCATTCTCCTGCAACTCCCACATGCTGGGCTCTTTAGGAGAGCGAAGAATTTTCAGTCCGGATGCCGAAAGCGTTCGCCCGCCTTTATGCAAATTACAAGGGGCACAGGCAGCGACGATATTATCCCACCGCGTTCGTCCACCTTTGGATTTGGGGACGACATGATCAAACGTCAGTTCGTGTACAGGAAGACCTTCACCGCAATATTGACACACAAACCTATCACGCAAAAAAACGTTAAATCGCGTAAAGGATGCTTTACGCGCCTGAGGAACATATTCTTTCAGCGAAATAACACTCGGCAAGGGCAATTCAAAAGATGGCGACCGAACGACTTCATCATATTCAGCCACGACATTAACGCGGTTAGTTACGACCGCCTTGACCGCGTCTTGCCAACTCCAGAGAGATAATGGGAAATAACACAGCGGCCTGAAATCTGCATTCAGTACAAGTGCTGGACAAGCATCCGTTGCACCGGTCATCACCACTCCTTCTAATTTCCAAACGCCGCTGATCGCTACAATTCTTTATCAACTATAGGATTTAATCATACCCTACACGGCAGTGAATACCACCGACATAAAATTGAACAAAATTTTAACACGAGGGCCGAGCTATTTCTAAAGGCTAAAACGAGCCTTAAGGAAAGCCGCAGCCCCTTTCATACCAAACTCATCAATCCCATGGCCAAGATTTGGACAAGCAATTGTTTCAACGGATACGCCAGCAGCTGTCAGACCTTGTTCAGCAAGCGCTAGCGATTCGAACGGTACAACTTGATCCGCCTCACCATGTATAAGCATTATCGGCGGCCGTGATTTGATTTCGGTTTCCAATAATTCTGGCGCTATCAAGCGCCCGGAAATACCAACCACCCCAGCCATTGCTTCATACCGTCGAGGGCTTATATACAAACTCATCATGGTGCCTTGACTAAAACCGATCAATCCCATCTGACCCAGCGTTAATCCGTGGCTCTCCAATTCGGCATCAATAAAATCATTCAAAATAAGTGCCGTCGCCTGAACACCAGCTAGTATTGAAGCGGGAGATCGATCTTGCAGGCTAAACCACTGATAACCGAAAGGCGCCATGTCGCAGGGAAACGGGGCATTAGGCGAAACAAAAGCAGCGTCCGGCAAACTCTGCGCTAGGTGCGGAGCCAATCCGATAAGGTCTTGTCCATCCGCACCAACACCATGCAATAAAACGATCAATTGCGAGGCTTTCCCGCCGGATACCGGACCAAACCGCGGACCATCCAAACTTAAATTTTCATCCACCATTCTATTTATCTTTTCTCCTAAGGTACGCCTTTGTAATAGTGCCAGAGAAACAATGCCGCAACGCTACGCCAAGGACGCCAATGCTCAATCAGAGGCTCCGATATTTTTCGGTTAGGTCGCTCATCTAATTTTTTTAACCGCTTGAGCGCTTCAGCGATAGCCAAATCCTCGGCGGGCCAAACATCAGCTCTTTTGAGGGCAAACATCATATAAATCTCGGCACTCCAACGTCCCAGCCCGCGAATTGCGGTGAGTGCAGCAATCACCTCTTCATCGCTTTGCTTAGCAAGTCGACCCGTATCAAGCGCCCCGACCCGCATAGCTTTGGCCAAACCACGCCCGTACTCGACCTTACGACCACTAAGCCCTACCGCGCGCAAGGCCCCTTCATCTGTTTTTAAGAAATTTTTTGGAGTCATAGGGTCAACAACTAATTCTAAACGTCCACGAATAGCCATAGCCGCAGCGGCAGATACTTGCTGACCGACAATAATATCGATCAACGTTCCAAAGCCTGGAGGCCGTTTGCGCGGCACAGGATAACCGACTCGGCTGAGCGCGTCTGCCACATCTTTATCTCGTACAGCAATCTCGTCGAGACCTTGCTTGATTTTCTTTGGAGTCATGGCATTGACTTAACCAATTGAGAAAGATATCGCCAGCATCATGAATAAAATAGTCACACGATTTGCCCCTAGCCCCACCGGTTTCTTGCATCTTGGTCATGCTTATAGCGCCCTATTCGCAGAAAAAGCGGCCCGCGCTGAGGGTGGAAAATTTCTGTTACGCATCGAAGATATCGACCGTGGGCGATGCCGCCTGGAATTTGAATCCGCTATTAAGGAAGACCTTCGATGGCTAGGCCTAAATTGGGATAGTGTTGTGATCCGTCAATCGGACCGTTTTGATCTCTATAAGAAAGCGCTCTCAAACTTAAGTACACGGCATCTTATTTATCCTTGCTTTTGCACCCGCAAAGAAATTCAAGCTGAACTTATGAGGTCCGGCAACGCGCCTCACGGATTAGACGGCCCGGTCTATCCGGGAACCTGTCGTTCCCGTTCCGCCGAGGAACGTCAGCAAAAAATTAATAGAGGCGAACCTTACGCACTCCGATTGGACGTGGCGAAAGCAAGCGATGAGGTAGGCACCCTGACTTTCCACGACGGACAATACGGTGAAGTAAGTGTAGACCCTACAATTGGTGGCGATATTATTTTATCTCGTAAAGATACACCTGCGAGTTATCACCTGGCGGTCACCGTCGATGACGCCGCCCAGGGAGTAACATTAGTGACACGCGGTGAGGATCTGTTGGCAGCAACCCACATTCATCGACTTCTCCAAGCGCTGCTCAATTATCCAGAACCGACTTATCATCACCACACATTATTGAAAGACAGGAGCGGCAATCGGTTTGCTAAACGTGATAAAAGTCTCTCATTACGCAGTTTAAGACAGGCAGGATATTCGTCTGATGATGTGCGTGCAATTCTGAAAGACTATATTTTGAAGTAGCGGCGCCGTCTTTTATTACCGAGCGAAGATAAAATTCCCCCAACAACTGCATGGAACAAGACCACAATTGCCAATGCCTCCCATACGGGACGGTTGAGGAGCGGTACGATAATTGAATCCCAGAGACCTTCACTAATGTAACGTTGAATGAAAGCCTGAGTAATATTTAGGCTTGAGCTATCCATCTCATACCAGAGTTGGCCTGCAGGCGCCGTCACCACTGCCCCCGAGACCCAAAGGACCATGCCCAGAAAAGCAAAACCAAGGCCCACTATAATAAAACTGCGTCCTACAAACCGGACCAAAATCCAACCCCTGCCAAAATAGACTGCAATCTGAAAATCTTTAAAAATAAAAACGTAGCACAGAAACAGGTTTTTTTGCGAGTCGTTTACCCGACGACTTGCTTGAAGCAATTACGTCAGCTAGGGTCACGCCCTTCAATGTGGAGGGGTGGCCGAGTGGCTGAAGGCGCACGCTTGGAAAGCGTGTATGCGGGAGACCGTATCGAGGGTTCGAATCCCTCTCCCTCCGCCATTTGATTTTTATTGAAATTCGTTACACAGAAAAAGCTGNTTTCTATTTAAAACTTAGCACCATGCGCTATCCTAAACCGGNACCTATTCCGCAATCGCAATTCTCCCCCCTCACAAAAGCAGTAGTTTGCTTTAAAANAATTCAAATAGTCAGACGCTACCGTCGCAAATAACTTCGACCAGGTTTGGTCCCTTCCTATTGGCAAACGCTTTTTCAAGAGTACCGCGCAAACTTGCAGGGTCTTCCACACGCTCGGCTTCAACCCCCATAGATAGCGCTAGGTTCGCAAAATTAACCGCAGGATCCTTGAAATCCATGCCGATAAAATGATCGTTCTTATGAAAAGCTAGTAACCGCTGCTTAATTATCCGATATCCGCCGTTATTTACGATAATATATGTCATGGGGAGCTTATGATTGGCAGCGCTCCAAAGCGCTTGGATGCTGTACATGGAACTGCCATCGCCAATGATAGCGCAAACGGGACGATTTGGATGAGCCAACTGGGCACCAACAGACGCAGCTATTCCCCAACCGATGCCACCAGACGCAAGACCATGGTAATCATGGCGATCACGATACGGCCAAAGTTCATTAAAAAATCGTGCCCCCGTCAATCCTTCATTAACGACGATAGCGTTCTCCGGCAACGTTTCAGTGATTTGCAACATTAGCCAATCAGGATTGATCGGCATAACGCTTTTCTCGCTAGAAATTTTTTCTATAAGTTTCAATCGCTTTGCGGACCAATTGGCTTTCGACAAGGCCCTAATGCGCTTTTCTGCTTTTGCGGCTAAGGCCGCGCCTCCTTTCTTTCGTAAAACGGGGGACAGCGCTCGGAGAGTTTCCCGAACGTCGCTGCTAATCGCTAACTCTGTTGGATAGTTCTTCCCCATCTCCCCATCGTTGAGCCCAATCTGTACAATCGGAAGGCCATCCGGCAGCGGATCGACCTCACTCCAAACCGACATACGAAGCACATCAGCGCCTATCACGATCATTAGGTCGAAGGGTTCAAGCACGCCTCGGACTTCCTTCTGGCTGCGTGAGAGCGCACCCATGAAACACGAGTGCTCAGAAAGGAAGTGCGAGCCGTAGGGTACAGTTTGCTGGTAAACCGTGGCGCCCAGCACAGTCGCGAAATCTGCAGCCTCAGCTAAGGCATCGCTAGTCACTATTTCATTGCCACAGATCATCACTGGGTTCTCAGCACGCAGTAACCGTTCAGCGATAACTTCCAGTGCTTCGTCCGATGGCCGATTACGCGTATCTACCCTTGTCACCGAGCCAAGATCGATTCCGGCTTTACGATTTAGTATGTCACCAGGCAACGACAAAAAAACAGGACCAGTAGGTGGCGTCATAGCAATTTTAGCGGCGCGGTGAATAATACGCGGCATGTCTTCAAGGCGCGTGATCTCCGTAGCCCATTTTACTAAGGGTTCTGCCATTGGCACCAAACTGTCATAAAGCAACGGTTCTGTAAGACCGTGTCCTATTTCCTGCTGCCCTGCCGTAATAATCAACGGTGTGCCCGTAAATTTACAGTTGTAGAGTGAACCCATTGCGTTACCGAGGCCCGGGGCTACATGCACGTTGCAGGCAACCAGTTCGCCAGTAGCGCGCGAATAGCCGTCGGCCATCGCCACTACAACAGATTCTTGCATCCCCATTACATAGGTTAGGTCAGTATGCTCTTTAAGGGCATGCATAATTGGTAATTCAGTGGTTCCGGGATTCCCAAAAAGATGAGTGATGCCCTGCGCTTTTAGCAAGGCGAGGAACGCCGAACGTCCTGTTATTTGATTCGCAGCCACAGCATACCCTTTCAATTGATTATAGAAAAATGGGTGCGCTGCACATTTACCATCGTTAATTTACATTGGGTAGGCGCACTTAGGTTTATACCCTCACTGACACAACCTCATTAAAACCTATTCGGATTTACATATCCACTTTGAGATTTTGGCCCTACTGCTAAATCAGTTACCTCACGATGGACCACTTCAATAAGGGGGGAATAAACTACATTCCAGACTTTTCTCGAAGCCAATCACTCTTAAGAATTAGTATTTTGCGATCGACATAGCAGATAGCACCCGCAGCCTGAAATTTTTCCAAAGTCGCAGTAACCCATTGCCGCGTAGAGCCAACCATGTTGGCTAAATCTTCATGGGTTAGATGACGATCAATCAAGACTCCTGCGTCATCTTCTTTCGATCCCGCCTCCGACAGAAGCAATAAAAGCTGTGCCAGCCTTTCGACCACGGAACGAGTCCCAAGCATTTGAAGCAGCGCTGAGTAGCATTTACCTTTTTGGATAGAACCCTCTAGCAATCCCGCTGCGAGAACTGATGACTTCTGAACAAGACGACGCAAGGGTTCGCCGCCGATTTTTAGCAAATGACAATCCTCTGCAGCTACACCTGACCAAATATGTTCGCCACCACCATAGATTTCGGGACCGCCAACAAAATGACCGCGGGTCCAATAGGCAAGCGTAATCTCACGGCCAGTCGGACCAACATAGAAAGTTCTAACGGACCCAGACTCAATTAAAAAAATTCCATCATGACGCTCGCCCTGAAAAAACACTGTCTCGTCAGACCGGACATAAATTTCTGCCCCAATATCCCTAAGTGCGCAGTATTCCTCCGCACTCATTCGATTTAAAAAAGTCGTCCGCATACCAATTTCTACCGGAGCTTCCGCCAAGAATAATGCCGCCGGAATTTCCTCAGAAGCCTTACTGTCGCCCACACACGCGCAATCTGCACTGAGGTCTCGCACTGGTGTCTTTGACGGCATAACATTAATCATCGCACTTCTTTCTGTCTTGGTTGCGCTGCCAGATACATCGCAAGATCAACGATCTCCTTGGGACTTAATATTTTAGCTATTTTGCGCATCACTCCACCCGGATCATTTCGCCGTGCGTTGCCACGAAAGTCCAAAAGTTGCTTTGCTAGGTAGGCCTCATGTTGTGCTTTTAATCGTGGAAATTGAGCCGCAGTGCCATGACAACTGCGACAAGCAGGTAAATTTCGCCTTGGATCACCATTCTCAAACAATATCTGGGCATTCCGATCAATCGCACTTGGCGAACGTTTAAACGCGGGCGGTGGAGGCAAACGGCTGTAATATTTGGCGGCTTGCTGCAATGTTTTCATCATTTTCGATCCTGCCATTGCCGTCATAGTACCATTATCGTTGAGGCGACGCTCTAGCTTGAAATCACGCAACTGTTTAGTAAGATAGGCTAACGGCTGCCCTGCAAGTTTGGGGAAACGATCCATGTGGCTAACCCCGTCAACGCCGTGGCACATAGCACAAGTTTCCCATGCTTTCAGCCCACTAGTATCAATCATATCTCCCTGCACGTTACCCATCGCGATCAGTAATGTGAGCATGCCGGACAGTAATGCGTATAGGGAAGCCAATCCTTGCACATTCACACTTTGCCTAATGGCCCATATGATGATGGTGTTTATGCGCCATTCCGGGTGCCTTTTTTACAGGAGCTAAGAAAGTTTTTGATGATCCGTCTGCAAACTCCAAAGAAAGTTGAATCTCATCACCCACTTTCAAGGACCGCTTTGGATAAAAGAGCATAAAATGGAAGCTACCAGGCACCATCTTCACACTACTTTTGGCCGGTATAGATATTTGTTGTTGTTTAACCATTGTCGCGATGCCGTTCGTTACCTTCGAAAGGTGTAATTCAACTTTTTGATAATCGGAGCTTTTTGCCGATACCAGCACAACGTTTTTAGTCCCTTTATTAATCAACTCCGCGTAGGCAGCATGAATTTTCATTTTAGGCGGCGCCTCTCGCACCCAAGGCTCTAAGACCAAGAGCTTAGTCTCGGCACGGGCCTGAAAAGCAGTTATCGAAGCCAGTGAAACTAAACTCATTCCTATGAGTAAATGTAGAAGCCAGAAAACGCCTCCGTCACTTTTCGTGATAGTTTGCATGCTTAACTTGTTCCTTTAAATTCTCGTTTATCTAAATCGGAAACAGAGGAAACAGAATGAGGCTCGTAAGCCGCCTTTAATGATAAGAAAGCGCTTTTTGCGAGGGCTGGCTCAAGAGGTGGTTTGAGCTTGGCAAATACTCTTCCCGACGGATCAATCACAAAGATTTCTGCACTATGCACGACGTCATATTCCCCCTCGCCCCGGTTAGCGCCCAACTTGTAGTGACCACCTATTTGATCGACAAATTTATCAATTGCTCGTTTGTTGCCAGTCGCAGCTTTAAAGGCAGGATTAAAGTGTTGCACATAGTTCCTCAACGTTTCCGGGGTATCACGACCTGGGTCAACCGACAAAAAAATTACTTGAGGGATCATATCACGAGATAATTCTTTTGCCATTTTTTGATAAACCACGGCCAAATTGCCGAGAACGAACGGACATACATCGGGGCAATGTGTAAAACCTAAAATCAAGTAACTCCAGTTGCCCTTAAGAGACGTCAAATCGAATGGTTCGCCGCGGCCGTCCAGAAGGTTAAACGGTTGGAGCGTGCGAGGTTTATCAATCAACTCCTCAGGAATATTGCTTAGCATTTGGTTTGCCGGTTTTTCCGTTAGGAATAAATAATGCAGCATGATACCGAGGATTGGTGCTGCACCCAGCAAACCGAGGCCAAGAGGAGCAGGAATAGGGCCCTTAAATATACGGCGCCAATTCATCGGTTCGATCCTGGGTTCTGCTGTTCAAAAGCGCGCAAACTTTCTGCTTTGATAAAGTCGATACATTGTTTTTTGGCACGGATGAATTGATCTTCGGTCGCCATTTCCATTGTCCTAGGTCGGTCGAGAGCAATATCGATATCTGCAATTATTCGACCAGGTGATGCACTCATCACCAACACGCGGTCAGCCAGAAAGATAGCCTCATCAATATCGTGAGTGATAAATAATACGGTGATGCGAAACTCTGACCAAATTTCGAGTAGATTCTCCTGCATCATTAATCGCGTCTGCGCATCCAGTGCACCAAACGGCTCATCCATAAGAAGGACACTAGGATAATTCGCCAGGGCTCGCGCAATGCCAACCCGCTGTTTCATGCCACCAGAAAGTTCTGCAGGGAAACGGTCGGCATAGTCATAGAGCCCTACCATTGACAGAAATGTATTAGCCGTACTTTCTGCCGCCGCCCGTCCCGCGCCCGTCCTCATTGGTCCAAAAGCCACATTCTCACGAATGGTTTTCCAGGGGAAAAGTGAATATTGCTGAAATACCATGCCCCGGTCGGGGCCAGGCTTTTCAATTGCTTCGCGATCGACAGCAACCGTGCCATTGGTTGGCTTGATGAATCCAGCCACCGCGTTAAGTAAAGTGGACTTCCCACAACCTGAAGGGCCAAGAATGCAAACAAATTCCCCAGGTGTGATATCTGCAGAAACTTTGTCGATAGCGACATTGTCCACACCACCGCGTGAGAAGATGACGCTTACATCATCAATTGAAATATGACCATGGTCGATACGGTTTTTCTTCTTTTCTGCATGTTTGGGCATGAGTTCGTTCACAGCTTGCAACAAAGCGAACCTTCCTTTCCTTCACTCACGCTAAGCGACCATACGGTCGGTGCCTGGCGGATCGCTCGCGAGCAAAACAATTCCGCCAAATAGGAGAATGAATCCCAGGACAGACAATATTGTCCCTGCTGGCTCGAGCCATAGCGCAAGCGAAGCGCTCATGCCGAGCATGGCCAAGCTAACGACCCACGTAGAAGCAGCGCAGCACACCACCCAGCTCAATGTTGCGGTCGTGAAGGCGACCAGAAATGCTCCACTGCTCGTAAAAGACATAGCACGCATTTTTGATGCAACTGGGCAGGATTGCTTTTTACGTTCGATTATCAGGGTGACTGCAGCTGCGATTAAGAATCCAGCCAGTAGCTGGACAAGAAAATATGAGGGAATGACATTCAGGCTCCATTCCGAAACGCCATGGCCATAATCGTAGTTCATAAAACCAATCTCAATTAACCACTCATCGCCAATAACTCTAAAGGCGTCACTGAGAGCAGGCGTCTCTAAAAAGATAGTCGCAACATTGCCGACATAATCGTAAAACGTCACATAGTTAGGAATATTGCCAAACCGGACAACCATTGCGCCCAGCAAAAATAAATAATAAACGCTGACAAACCCCAGTGCGCTCCCAAACCAAATCAGCTTATTCTCTCTGATTGCACGAGCTAGGTTATGAAAGCGGCTGCTCATCGGCCTGCCTCCAACGCCTGCCATCGCATCATAGGACGGGTCAGAAGCCGAATAAGGTATGTGGAGAACGTTCCCAATCCACCAATTATTAACATGCCCACCACAATGTCGGTGTATTTGATCAAGGAATAAGCATTCCAGGTGAAGTAACCAATTCCATATTGTCCCGAAATTATTTCACCGGCCAACAAAGAGAACCAGGACACACCCATACCTATGGCCAATCCCGATGCAATGCTGGGAAGTGCTGAAGGAAAGACCACATGCCAGAAAATTTCTACATTGGTCGCGCCGAGAGACCGTGCAGCACGGACCAAAATTTCAGGTGTGGCTTCGACGCCTTGCACTGTATTGAGTACGATTGGAAAAAACGCGCCTAAAAAAGTTATAAAAATTATACTGGATTCTTCTGTTGGCCATATCAGGATAGCAAGTGGTATCCAAGCGACCGCCGGGATTGGCCTCAAAACTTCAATATAGGGAATACAAATATCTTCGGCAGTCCGAAATCGACCCATTAATAAGCCTACAATAATACCCAGAACAGTTGCCGCTACATAGCCAATCAAAATGCGCTTCATGCTAACGAGGATATGAAGATAAAAATCCACCGTTTGAGCGTGTTGAATAAAGTTAACTGCTACCCTCCATGGCTCCGGCACGTTCTCGAAATTGAGAACTCTATTGAAATCTGTTTCCGTCAAATAATGCCATAAAGCGATGGCCAAACAGATAGCAAAACCCCGCACTGCCCATCGTTTTACGGCGTCGGGAACTTGTATCGATTTTTGCGGAATAGTTGTTTCATTATCGCTGTCTTCGGCAGTGGAGAGAGCGGAGACATTTGCTTCAACATTTGATTTTGTAGGCGGTGATATATTAGCCACCAGCTTATTTGTTGACATTTTGATTGTGCCTAATTCGGACTAAGAGAAGTCCGGCGCCAACGGGGAAATGAAAGAAGGCGCCGGACGAGGGAGGTTCACTTAGCTAGTTGAAGCCAAAATCGCTTTTTCGAAATCAATCGGTACACTGCCAACTTTCTTCGCATACGATTCTGCATCCTGTTTTCGCAAGAATGCTTTGTATGCATCTTTCGTCTTAACGTAGTAGGCCATCTTGCCAAAAAGCTTGAGGCCGGTGACGTCATCATAGACATATGTTGCGTTTAGTTTCTGTGCGTTGGCTTGGAACTTTCCGACGGCTTTAAGGTATGATGCCAAGTCTTTATAATTTTTAATTCCCTCCTTAGCGTGCCAGACTTCCGGACCCAAACCAGCGTGGGCTTTTTGAGGGTCGTGGATAATGCCCACCTGTTTGTCATAATCCATCGCCATTTCGGAGAATGCCTTCCGGATATACTGGTCTTGAATCCATTCTTTCAAATCAAGTGGCGGAATTTGTTTCTCCCGCGCCAACACACCATGGTCGAATTTTAATGCTTCGATCCATTTTGCCTTGATAGTCGGCTCGAGGGTCAAGTGGCCGCCCTTGCTAAAATATAGATACTGAACCTCTTTTTCGATACCAGTCCATTTCTCGAGAGATTCGGCTGCACGTATCGGATCTGCCAAGACCCAATTACCGGCATCAATTACTGCTTTTAGGAAGGCGACTACGACTTCCGGATACTCATCTGCCAATTTTTTGCGTACCACCACACCATGGAGGTAGGGAATACCGGCTTCACTCCCATCAAAAATTTTTCGGCCCGTACCGCGAAATTCCATTAGCTCTGACCAGGGGCAGAAATCAGCGTGTGCATCAATTTTTCCCTTTGCAATATTAGCCGCACCCACAGCAGGGCTCTGATTCTTAATAGTTACTTCGGAACTCTTAATTCCCGCATCCTGTAATGCCTTGAGTGTCATACCCCAAGCAGCACTTCCAACTGGGACCGAAATTGCCTTACCCTTTAGTTCGGAGAATTTGTGAATTTTAGAAGCGACAGGCACAACGACCGCATTTCCCGAGCCTTTTAGATTATACCCTGTGCCCGCCACGTAATAAGTTCGTAGACTTTTTGTAGCCTGGAACTTAGCGCCATTAACAATCAGCGGATAATCCCCCATCACACCAATATTGAGTTTACTGGCCATCATTTGATTAGTGATTGGGCCTCCTGAGCTGTAATCAGCCCATTTGATTTGATAGTCTGCGTCCTTATATTTCCCAGTTTTGGGCAGGTGCTTTTCAAGTAATTTTAATTCCTTGACGATGATGCCGGCAGTATATGTATCGGTGCACATACTTTGGTGACCGATCCCTATTTTTATGGTTTTAGCTTCAAGAACGCCGGCCAAACTTACCGTAGCGGCTAATGAAGCAATAAGCGCAGTCTTTCGCATGAAAATTAGCTCCTTGTTGATTTTAAGTTGATTTTAACCCAACTATGATGGTTTCTACCTTCAACACTGCTAATGCCGTGCCAAAAATGGTGTGGCGCACAATAATTTATAAATCTTTGTTTTATATGGTATATTCGGCTTAGAGGCATATAGGCCAAACCAACCGGCTATCTATTCTGCCTACTTTTTAATCTATTAATAGATACTGTGCATTATTTAATCATTTTAAAAATGCGTTTTTAATACAGGGCTTACCCAATCATTCCGCCGATACCGGCGTCCAGTCAGGTGCCAGTTTTTATAGTGGTGCGTCCTGAATAGACAAAATTTGCTGAATCAGGAGATTTTTGGCCCAATTACGCTCACCTATAGCGCCGAAAAAAATTACCCCATCCTGATTCACCACATACGTGGTCGGCATAGCAGTTACTTGCCACCGTAGGCGACTTTCTGCGCTAGGATCAGTCAACACGGGAAACGTCAAACTCCGATTGGAAAGAAACCGACGAACATGTTCCCTACCCTCACCGACATTGATAGCCAGTATCACAACCCCTTTCGGCCTTAGTTTTTCAAAAGCTTCTTGCAAAGCCTTCAGTTCACGTCGACAAGGTGGACACCATGTTGCCCAAAAATGGACTAAGACAATGTTTCCCTTATAATCCTCTAATTTATGCATTTTCCCGGTAAGATCCGCGAGCCCCAACGCAGGCGCTATTGGCTTTTGCGGAAATTCAATTAGGCCAAGTGATGCGGAATGGGCTTTAGCAAAAACTCCAAGAGAGAACAAAGTTATATATAAAGCCGAGAGTTTCACCACCTCGGCACCCGCACATGAAACTGGAAGGCATCGCTACGGCCTTTTAATATTTCAAAGTCAACTGGGCTTCCCTGGGCATCCAAAGTCAGCCGTTCTATTTCGACTATAGCCCCACCTATTTCAATTCCGAGCCTTGCTGCCAACGCTTCATCTGATTTACCTATCTTGATGACTAGATCCGCTGTGCTAAGTTCTATTCCGAGGCGATCTTCAATCAACACAAATACGTCCTGACGCTCTAAGTCGTATTCACCCAAATAGCTGCCAATACCGACCGGAAAATAACTAGTATCGAAAGAGGCAGGTTGAGAGTTTATAAATCTCAATCGCTGTAAGCACGTAACGCGGTCATTTATTCCCACGTCAAGTGCATCCGCAACTTCCGGAGATGCAGGCACCTCCTCTAACGCAAATACCTTGGAGGTAACAATCATTCCGGCCTGTGATAAGGACTCTCCCAGCCCAAGCAAACGACCTAAATTTTGCACCGCTGTGGGGGAGGATACAAAATGGCCTTTGCCTTTTTTACTGTGAACTAAATTTTCCTCTTGCAGCTGCTGCAATGCATGACGCACCGTTACACGGCTAGCGTGATAATTCGCCATCAACCTCCTTTCCGAGGGCAGCCGTTGGTCCATAGAGTATTCGCCATTACCAATACGGTATTTAATATCATTATAGATAACGCGATAAAGTGGCCCAGTCGAATTTGGGGCGGCCGAGGCTGATAATGGTTTCGTGGTTTGCGCCACGCCGGAATCTCCAGTGGTTTAGTGACCTAAAGCGAAACTCATTGCCTTAAGCGGCCTGAATTTGTCCAATAGCCCAGCGAATATTTTTCCGAACATCAGGGTCTGGATCATCTTCCACACTCTTTAGATATGGGAGCCCATCTGGGTGAGCGATCTCACCAAGCGCTGCAGCCGCCTCTTTGCGGAGGTTGCTTATATTATGTTGCAGCGACGGTGCTAAAGCAGAAACTGCGGATACGGACTTAAACTGGCCCAAGCTACGAGCTGCTTTTACACGAACTTGCCAAAAGCTATCCTCCATTGCCCCCATCAACGAAGTAGCCGCCGACACTGCTCCGACACGCCCCAGTGTTTCAGCAGCAATTTCGCGTACCGACCACTCATCATCGCCTAACCCCTCAAGAAGCGCATCCACAACCAAATCTTCACCGCAAAACGCTATAGCGCCGAGGGCTGAACGACGCACCTTGGGATCTGGGTCGTGGGTCGCATGTATGAGTGCAGGCAAAGCATTAATATCTTTTAGGTAACCCAGCACTCCAACAGCTTCCATTCGAACACCTGGGTCAAGGTCGGCAAGCGCTTTGAGGGCGCTTCCAAGAACCGCTGGATTACGCAGCTCTTTCAGTGCATGCAAAACGGAGGCTCGCACAAATGCGTCTTTGTGCCCAACAACATCAAGTAGCGGTACGGCACATTCCGGATTTTTAAATTCTGCCATACTGTATGCGGCCGCCTTTCTAACCGCCTCATCACTATCAGAAAGTACTTCGGCCAAGCTTGCCGCTGCCTCGGGCACATCGAAAGATTCTAACGAGCGAGCCGCTTCTAGTCGAACCTCCGCCGCATTATCTTTCAGACAATCAATCAGCGTATCAATTACCGTCGGCTCGGCGCTTTCAGCCAAATCAAGCACAGCAATCCGGCGCACCATGGCATCATCATCCTTAAGTCGCGCATGGATTTCCTCTAGGCCGTCCTCGTCTTCGAACACTTCAAACACTGGCATAACGCATCACCGCAATAAATAAGGAATGCTTACGTTTACTGCGCCCGTCGGGCAGTCCGCTTCGCATGGCATGCAGTACCAACACTCATCATATTTCATATATGCCTTCTTGGTTTCGTCGTGAATACGAAGAACATCAAGCGGACAAACGTCGACGCAGACCGTACAACCCTTGTGGGCAATGCACTTTTCATCATCTACGGTTACAGGCACTGTGGTTGGGGAGTTAGCTAGTGGCATTCTTATTTCTCCTATACCTTTGGAACGACTCAGCTAAGCCTGGGCTTCGACGCGCTGCTTGTCGTAAAGATCTTTTTCGGAGTCATCGACCGGCACCAGATAAGGGTCTACATCGCGTTTTTTGATGTCCATTAACCCGTCCCGGTTTTTGAATAACTGGCTAAAGCAAAACCAATTCTCATTATCACGTTCTGGATAGTCAGTCCGGTTGTGATATAGACCCCAGCGACTTTCAGTACGAAACAGCGAGGCAAAAGCCGCCATATCCGCACAGTCAATAATCGAATGGACTTCCATAGCTCGCATCAACTCATGGGAATTACGCGCCACCATATGATTTAAATCTTCACGTACTTCAGCAAACCGTTCCTGAGCCAATTGCATTTTCTTAGTCACTTTCGGTGGCTGAAGATAATCATTAACTAGCCTCCGGATCTTATACTCAACCTGATTAGGAGGAATGCCGTCATCCAACTTAGTTGGCGCTAATACGCGTTCCTTCTCGAGAGCGACCTGATCTTCGTCAATCTCGGCAAACTCCACTTCACCAGCATATTCCACGGCATCTTCTCCGGCAAAACGTCCGTTTGTGAATGCTCCCAACATATAGTTATGAGGCACATTGGCCATGTCGCCGGCAGCATAGAGGCCATCCACCGTGGTCCGCGCATTTTCATCCACAAAAACACCTGAAGCGCTATGACCGGAACAAAATCCAATCTCTGAAATATGCATTTCTATCATTTCTTGGCGATAATTGATGTTCCTGCCATGCTGAAACCGTCCACGCGTTGGCCGTTCGACGTTATGAAGCGTACTTTCGATTTCCTCGATGGTTTTGTCGTGGAGATGATCCAGCTTCAGGAATACGGGTCCTTTGCCACTTTGCAGTTCGTTGTAGAACTCCTGCATCATCTGTCCGCTCCAATAGTCACACTCAATGAACCGCATACCCTCATTGTTAGCGGTGTATCCACCGAAGGGCCCAGCCACATAGGCGCAGGCGGGACCGTTATAATCTTTGATCAAAGGATTAATTTGATAACATTCTAGATTGGAAAGCTCGGCGCCTGCGTGGTAGGCCATCGCATACCCGTCACCGCTGTTCGCAGCATTTTCGTAAGTGCCAAAAAGATATCCCGATGTCGGGAGACCGAGACGTCCAGCAGCACCCATACAAAGGATTACCGATTTCGCCCTAACAACTAGAAATGTTGCATCGCGTGTGTTGACTGCAATTGCCCCAGCAATTCTGCCGTCTTTGGCTGTCAGAAGACGGGTCGCCATATATCGGTTAGTAATCAGCAACCTCGCGCGCCGAAGTTGGCGATAAAGCGCTTTTTTTACCGTATCTCCGTTTGGCATTGGCAATACATAAGTACCAAGGTGATGCACCTTTTTGACGTCATAATCGCCAGTTTCATCCTTCAAAAAACGAATCCCGAAAGAATCTAATTCCTGAATTATGTCGAAACAATTTTCTGCGTATTTATACACGGCCCCTTGATTGACAATGCCGTCATTCGCAATTGTTATTTCTTTTGTATATTGCTCCGGTGTCGCGTGACCTGGGATTACGGTATTATTGAGGCCGTCCATACCCATCGAAATCGCACCACTACGTTTAACATTAGCTTTTTCCAACAAAACTACCGTCGCGTCCGGGTTTTTTTTCTTAGCCTTGTAGGCCGCCATCGGGCCAGCCGTGCCGCCGCCAATGACAAGTACATCGCAGTCAAAGGTTTCCGTACCATTTGCGATTTCGTCCATTTTTTATCCTTTTTGGCTAATCGAGTTTTACGAATGCTTCGATAATATTATTGAGATTGATCATCATTCTGTTGAGCAATTAATTGCCAATTGCCGACTTTTCCCCAAGATCACGTAAGTATGCCCAAGGATAGATCCCCCGATCATGACCATCGGAAAAAACTAGATTCACAGCGTAACGCCCAATCGCGCGGATATCATTAATTGTCAATTCCGGCATTAGTATCGTATCGATTTCATCGAGGCGCGCGCGTTTCGCACTAGCAGAATTACAATGTTGACGAAGGTATGACGCGGAGATCGCTGTCGCTTTGCCATCGGGCCACCGCACGGTCAGACTTTTTTTATCTTTTGAGAGATCGAGTTCAGTCGGCATCATGTGCAGTGCTCCGGATATCTAAAATCTAGATACGATGGGTCGCACAAATGGACAGGCATGGGTAAGCAATTAATTGCCGAAACGGCATGCCGGAGAAATCTTCAATTATTATTTTCTCGAAAAATAAGTTTTGACCTATGACCGTCTATTTCCGAATTTTATTGCTCACAAATCAAAGCCGAATTCCCTATTTTAACGCTTTATCAGCAATGATATCAGCAAGCACTTATCTAAAGCGTCTAGCCTATGAGATGTTCCTGGCTTTGACGACACTTGCTTCAGCATCATCTCTTTTGCTGCGGGAATTCCTTTGACAGCATGCCCATCTTCGCGACTGGCGACCATTAGTGCGGCGACGTTTAGTTGCTCACCTTTTACAAGATAATGTTACCAGACAGAGACTTCCGATTAATTTCAAAGGTAAATATTTTTAAAAATTTGACTTGCCTATTTCGTCCGTGCAACCAAACCGCTGCACTGGCCAACCATTACCTTTTCACCCTTGTCGGTCTCCACCCATACCTCGCATTCAACACGGAGCTTTTCGTCTCCTTCAGGCACCTTACTTATAACGATGCCTTTCGCCGTCACCAAATCATCGACACCAGCTGACCGACGCGTCGTAACAGAGCCTTTACCACCCACAACCCACCCGTCATCAAAGCAGAGCATCATCATGCGCGGAATGACACCAAATATACGAGAACCCACCGCAATGGGTTTATTGAGACCTTCACGAGCAGCGGCGTCCGGGTCTGTATGGATGGTGTCTATTTTACCGTCATCGGTTTTAACTTGATTCAGACCCACATCGAGTTTCCGTGAAATTGCCGGCAGCGTATAACCGATCGGTGTGTCTTCTGTAATAATAGCCATTGGATTCCTCTAAATCCTTTCTGGCTTTGGGCCGCCATCTACACCAACGCCTTCACGCGGGGCGTCGCGCTCGATGATATCCATGCACTGAACCCGAGACGCGGAAAACACCAACTCGCCGTCTTCATCATGAGCGAAAGTATCCCAGCGCATAAATTCTCGATTGCGCTTAACATATTTGTCGGAGATTTTACCCGAGATAGTGAGCGTCTGACCTGCCTTGATAGCTTTCAAATATTCAAAATCATGCTTGTAGCTGACACCACGAATATTATAAGTGCGGCCTAATAGCCAGCGCGGCGGACGAGACTGTATTTGCGGCGGAGCTACCGCTCCACCCCATGGTGAATCACTGACAAACCACTCATGCCAATGCTCATCCAACAAACATTGCCGCTCAATATCCGCCTCGGTGACCGTCCATTCAAAAGAGCCTAAATCTTTACCTACTTCAATTTCTTCGTAGGTAGTACGCTTGCCAGTAGCATCTTCCGCCATACGGACTTTACTAGGTTTTGTCATAGTGATCTCTTCTATCCGTTTTGTTTTTTCAGCATATCCTTGCTCTTCGTTTCATCCCATCCAAGCCAATCTTGCAATACATTAGCGGTGTTTTCCCCCAACGTCGGTGGCCGCGTGACCGCTTCATTATAGGCAGGGTCCATTAACGGTACTCCGACCGTCCATACCTCACCGTCTAAAGGATGGTCTCGTGATGTCAACTGTGACCGATACCGTACCTGCTCGTGATCTAACGCCTCTTGATAGTCATGTACATGAATGCAGGTGGTATCTTCATCATCGAAACGTGGCATCCAGTCCGCCTGATCGCGCTCGGCAAATCGGGCCGCCACCATCGCATGAAGTTCTTGTCTGTGTTCCTGACGTTTCTGCATCGTGTCGTATTTCGGGTTCTCTGCCCATTCGGGAACTTCCAAAGCACGGCATAAAGCTTCCCAACGCTTGTTGTTGCTGCAGTGGAGGATAGTCGGTCTCTTATCTTTAGAGAGAAAAACTTCTGACGGAACGCGGAAAGGATTTTGATTGCCGACACGTTCAGTGACAATTCCAGCTTGCAAAGTTTCCGCCATTCGGCAACCCAACACATAGAGCATGGCACCCTGCATACTCACATCCAGGTGTTCACCGACCCCACTCTCGCGCGCCTTCAGCAGGGCAGTTACCACCGCAAAAGCACCATACATGCCAGCCACCGTATCAGTAAGAGGATAGCCCGCCATCATAGGTGGACCGTCTTGCTCACCGGTCACACTCATCACACCGGAGACTGCTTGAATAATAGGATCGATAGCGGGCCGCTGAGCGTAGGGGCCGGTTTGCCCAAAACCAGAAATGGAGCAATAAATTAGCTTGAGGTTGACCTTTTTCATCGCCTCGTAGCCGAGGCCTATCCGGTCCGCTGTTCCGGGCTTAAAATTTTCTACTACCACATCCGCATTACGGATGAGATCGACGACAGCCGCATGATGATCCGGATTTTTAAGGTCCAACGCGACACTCCGCTTGGTATTGTTGACTGAATTAAAATAATCCGGATGTCCCTCCCGACCTTCATAGCCCGGTATATTGCGAAGTGAATCTCCCACATCAGGCCGCTCCACCTTCACTACGTCTGCGCCCATATGCGCTAACATCATTGTGCAAAAAGGCCCGGATATTACGTGAGTGAAATCAACAACGCGGACACCCGAAAGTGACAGATTATTATCCATGACATCCTCCGGTCTTTAAATCGATCTTTTGCTTAGTCCCGATCGGCCAGCGGCAAATAAATCTTCTTGCCGCGCCGCATAGAAAGTGTGACCGCGTCGGTCCATTCCATATATTTGGTCGCCGTAGTGAAGTCGGTGAGCTTGACCTCCTCCTTGCCACGGATAGCGTTGATGAACTCTTCTTCTACACGCCAAATGCCTTGCTTCGATTTCGGAATATTAACCCGTTTAACGCCTTTATCATTGCGCTTCCCCGCATAAACCTCCAGCTTACCGCCATGCTTCTCCAGCACGGAAATAGTACCTTCAGTTCCGAAAATATGACATTCGATACTCATTGGTGAATGGCCGAGCACAGAGGAGATGCTGTAGCGCATAGTGCCACCCTGCTCCATTTCACAGATACAATCGACATGGTCAGGAATTGTCATTTGCACGCGACTCTTGTCTGCCCCGACGCGATGCTTAATCACCGATTGGCCAAGCGCCTGAACTGATTTCGCCGTGCCCACCCAACGCATCATGGCTTCATAGAGAATACCCATAGCCATTATATTATTGCCAGAAAACTCCCGCTCATAGCGCCAATGCATGGGCGCGCCATTTTTAGGGAAAGTGCTGCCCGTATTGACCCGGGCATCGACCGAAATCAGATCACCAATATAGCTCTTGCCCATCATATCCATGATCGTACGATCAATAGCAAAAGTCCGCGGCGACGGCACGACTTGCGCTACCTGGCGCGGATAATCCATGGATACCTTTAACATGCGATGTGCTTCAGCGGAGTTCATTGCCATTCGCGCTTCGCACAATACGTGTTTCCCATTGTCAAGCGCGGCCACCGTCAATGTCTCATGCATATAAGGCCAAGTGCCGATACACACCGCATCAATTGTCTCGTCTTCAATAATCTCTAACCAGTCCTTACAAACTTTCTCTACTCCAAAAGCATTAGCAATCTTTCGGCCCGATGCGACCGAGCGGTTCGCCACGGCAGCCAATTCAACACTCTTTATTTTTTTGAACCCCGGAATATGACGGTTCCGCATATTACCGCCGGCGCCGATGAGACCGACACGAATCGGTTTAATAGCCATTACGCAATCCTCTCTTGGAAGTTTTATTTAGCTCGATTATAGGCTTCTCAGCGCCTTTGGGAATGGGTAATGGGAGCACTAATGACAAATGTATGACTTCAGGTAGACTGCACCAATCATGACCATACTTATCTTTGGTGGCACGGGATTAATTGGCACGAGCACGGTCGCGCAGCTTTGCGCAGATGGGGAAATCGTGGCCGTTGTTGCGCGCCGAAAGCCGGATGACGGTGAATTATTAGAATTGGCAGGCCAATACACATTCCACGAAGGGGATATTACTAATACCGATTTTGTATCTAGTGTCGTTAACGAAACCAAACCAACTGGCATCATCCATTTGGCTGCTATGTTAATCGGCGGGTGTGAAAAAGATCCGGCGGCAGCCCACGAAGTCAATGTGAACGGTACGATGCACATTCTGCGCGCAGCAGCAAAAGCTAAAGTCAAACGCTTCATATTCGCCAGCACTATCGCCGTCTATGGCGGCGGCGATGGACCTTTCGAAGAAAGTATGGACCCAAGCACACGCTCGGTCTATGGCGCCAGTAAGTTCTATTCAGAAATTTCCGGACGTCGCTTTGCCAGGCAGCACGACATTTCTTATACAGCACTCCGTTATTCAGGCGTTATCGGGCCTGCATCAGTAAAAGGAGAAGGCATGGCAGCAACTCGAGACAAAATTAAAGGCACCGTTGACGGTAATGATGTTGAAATTTCGATGGTCTCTGGCGATGAGCGCACCCAATATACTTATATATCGGAAGCGGTTGACGCGACACTAGCTGCACTCCGCCATCCCAACCCTAAATATCCTGTCTATAACGTCGCCGGCCCGGACGAGAATTGCGTGAGCTTCAAAGAATACTATGCCCTTATTAAAAGATTAGTGCCTAATGCCGGTAAAGTGCAATTTACTGGTCGTTGCATGCGCGGCGGCGGACGGATGGCCACCAACCGTATGCGAGAAGATTTAAATGTGACACCTACCATTACTGTCGAACAAGGGTTACGTGAAGAATTGAGCAAAAAGGGATTACTGTGAGCGAGCCAGACTTCATGACTGATAAAGGCCGAAAGCCAAAACTGATCGCTCCGCCAAAATCTTGCGACACCCATTCCCATATATATGGGCCATTAGATCAGTTTCCCCGGGCCAACAGCAGTACTCGCTTAGCCACACTAGAAGCCTATCGCAGCATGTTAACCCGGCTCGGCATAGAACGCTGCGTCGTTGTCCATTCTTCCGCATACGGTTTTGATAATTCCGTCACCTTGGATGCGATTGCTCAAATCGGCCAAGACCGGGCGCGCGGCATGGCAGTTATTCCATCAGATATCAGTAAAGAAGAGCTACAGATTCTGCATGCGGGTGGCATGCGAGGTGTCCGAGTATCAGGGCACAGCACTGACCTTTCTGCCTTCGACGCCGATAAGATTGCTGCTCAAATCGCAGATCTCGGTTGGGCGTTACAATTGCAGGAACCAACCCCCGGATGGGTACAAAAGATATCCCCAATGGTGAAAAATTTACCAATCCCGACCATTTTTGATCACCTCGGCACATCTCCAATAAATGAAAATACCACCGGGAAAGAATTCCGCGCACTTGTGAAGTTGTTGGAAGACAATGACCATGTTTGGGTAAAAATTGCGGCCATTTATTCCAACTCGAACACCGGACCACCAGACTACGTAGATGTCGGTGATAGGGTGCGTGTATTAACCCAAACGCGACCCAACCGCATCATTTGGGGTGTCAACTGGCCTCATCCGCATTTTAAGTTCAATGGTGTTGCAGAAAGTGCCGATGTATTGGACCCTTTACTCGACTGGATACCAGAAGAAACGACGCGCAAGTTGGTGTTGGCAGATAATCCAGGCAGGCTCTATGGCTTTGACCCATAAAACTTAATCTTTTCTGATCAAATACAATTTTGATCGTCCTAAAGCGGCAAAATGCTAGGGTGTAGAGAATAATAAAACTACGGGGAAGCATAAGCTAGCAGAGAGCAAAAATTTATCTGGCGAAAAGCGACACCACCCAATATCTCAATCTGAGCACACACAATTGACCCAGCCTGGCCGCGGGAGCGGCAAAGACCATCAGGACAGTGACATGCACAGTTTAGGCGAAGGCTATCAGCTAGGGTGAGGAGGATTGGTTTAGAGCCCGCCAGGTGTATTGTTATGCTAAATAAGAGAAAAATCGAAAGGGAAAAACATGAAACTTTATATCACGCCCACATCGCCCTATAGCCGCCGAGCACGTATTGCCGTTTTTGAAGCGGGGTACGCAGACCAATGCGAGGAAATCGATGTTGGGCCGATCGCCGATAATCTCGACATGCTGTTGGCAGCTCACCCCTCTGGCAAAGCGCCAACATTGGTTTTGGATGATGGCATCGGACTTTCAGAGTGTATGTTAATCGCGCATTATATGGACGATATATCAGACGGAAAACTCTACCCCACCGACCCGGGTGCTCGACTGACTTGTTACAGACTTGAAGCATTAGGGGCAGTATTAATGGATTCAATGTTTACGCGAAGCGGCCAAAATCGACTTGATCCATCGGAACAATCCCCGACTATCTTGAAAAAGGAAATTATCCGTTCCAATCGCTGTTACGACGCGCTCGAGGCACTCGTCAGCGATCTGGAAGGGCAAACCCATATGGGCGCACTCACCGTCGCATCCTCGCTATCCTATGCAGATTGGCGGGGTGCGGAAGATAAATGGCGTGATAGTCATCCGAGACTTGATACGTGGATGACAAAGATAGAACGTCACCCGTCCATGGCCGCAACGGCCCGCCCCGACAGCTAATCGATTACGTGGTCGAGAGGTTAATAAGGTAGTTTTCAGACCCTATTTAAATAACAATTAACGACGGTAAAATGGATTACACTACTCTTGGCAAAACCGGCTTAGAGGTCAGCGTCGCCGGTCTCGGAACCGGCGGGAACAGCCGTTTGGGCCGCAAAACTGGGCGAAGTACTAAAGAATCCGTTGCGATCATTCATGCTGCAGTCGATCTTGGCATAAATTTCATCGACACGGCGGAAAATTATGGCACAGAGCCGTTCGTCGGCGAAGCCTTGAAGTCAATTCCGCGCGACAGCGTTATCGTCTCTACCAAATCCCACATCAGCGATAAAGAGCGACTGTGGTCCGGGAAAGAGGTGGTAAAGCATCTCGAAGCCTCCCTGCAACGCTTAGGTACGGACTATGTCGATGTCTTCAACCTGCACGGCGTGAAACCACTCGAATATGACCATGCGATGCAAGAAATCGTGCCTATTCTCCTGCGCGAAAAAGAAAAAGGTAAATTTCTTCACCTCGGCGTTACCGAAGCTGCAGCCTCCGACGCCGAACATGCTATGCTCCATCGGGCCGTGCAGGACGAGAATTGGGAAGTGTGTATGGTTGCCTTCCATATGATGTGTCAGAACGCCCGTGCGCAGGTGTTTCCGTTCACACAGAATGGCGGGGCTGGCACCCTGTTGATGTATGCAGTACGAAGCATATTCAGTGACCCAACTTATTTGGCCGAAACACTGGAAGCACTTGCCAAAGCAGGCGAAATTCCAACGGAACTAACTGATGGTGATCCACTAAGCTTTCTAATGGAAGAAGGCGGAGCAAAAAGCATAATCGATGCCGCTTACCGTTTCGTCCGCCATGAGCCTGGTGTGGATGTGTTGCTGTTCGGTACCGGCAATTTAGATCATTTGGAAAGTAATTTGACTTCAATATTATCGCCGCCCCTGCCCGAGCAAACTGTTCAAAGGCTATATAATCTTTTCGGCTCTTTAAAAGGCGTTGGATTAGACTTGCCAATCTTCAAGCAGTAAGGCCGCACGAAAACTTGAGGAGTTTGATATGCCCACAACTAACAGCAATATCCATTTTCTTGGCCTGGCACCGCGTTTCTTAAACGGCGTTTTGGAAGTACCAGTCTATCATATGCGTGGCGGCACTTCGACGGGCATCGTCTTGTTCGACGATCATTTACCCACCGACCGCAAGCTGCGCGAAGAAGTTATCAAGCGCATTATGGGTGTTCCACTAGAAGGTGAAGTGAACTCAAACCGACAAATTACCGGTCTCGGGCGCGGCATTCCTCAGAGCTGCAAAGTCTTTATTGTTGCTCCCTCGGATCGCGAAGACGCTGACATAGACAGTACTCTGGCCCAACTCGCTCCCACAAAAGCGGCAATCGATTGGAGTGTTAATTGCGGCAACATGTCTGCGACCCTGCCCATCTTCGCTAACGAAATTGGTTTGCTGCCGTTGGAGCCAGGTCGCTCACGGGTCCGAATCCACAATACCAATACAGGCATCGTCGCTCATGCGCTTGTCGATATACCCGATGCGGGAAGCCCCATGGAAGCTAAGACCGAGATCCCAGGCGTTCTCGGAACGTGGCCAGGGGTACAGCTAGCATTACTGGAGCCAGTAGGTTCTAAAACAGGCAAGCTGCTTCCAACCGGAAATTTAGTCGATGTGCTGGATGGCATCGAGGTATCCTGTGTGGACCTAGCGGTCCCCATGGTCATAATTCGTGCTATTGACCTCGGAAAAACAGCGGCGGAAGCGCCAGAGGACCTAAATGCAGATACCGGCTTTAAGACCAAGATTCAAAGAATTTGGATTGAAGCGGGCCTAAAAATGGGACTCAAGGGAGCAGACGGCACCCCCTTTACACCGGAACAATTAGCCGTCAGTGAAACCATACCAAAAGCCTGTATCATCGCGCGCCCTTCGAATGAGGAAAAGGCCCGTGGTGCAAACATCCGAGTTCGTTACTTTACCCCGCAAGACGCCCATAAATCATTAGCTGTTACAGGTGGTGCCTGTCTTGCCGCCGGTTGTCTGACTGCCGGTACGGTCGCCCATGAATTAGCTGAAGACATTTCTGAATTAGGTCCGAATCTTAAGGAGCATGAAGTGAAAATGGCGAATCCCGCTGGCATTTTGAAAGCAACAATTGAAGGCGCACAAGATAAGTCCGGAAACATAATCATGCCGAGCGCAGCATATGAACGCTCTACACAGGTTCTCCTGCGCGGGCATACGCCTATTTACAACGCATCACCTGAACTGATGAACTTCTACAGAGAAGCCGAACAGGCAGCCTAAAAACCCTTATTCCGCTCACGTCAAAACTGAATTCTTCTACCTGCAACAACCGTGTAGGGTTATTGTACAAGGGAAAACCGAACCGCTTAGCATCCATGAAGTCCTCGATTATCACGATGATAAATCTTTTTCCAACGCAGCGCTTCTCTTAACCCTCCGGACACACCGTGCAAAATTTACATTGACCGGTGTGATCACCTGGAAGCTAATCCTCCTGGGGATAGTTGGAATGGTGTATAGATTTTGACATCCAAGTAACAGGAAAAGGCTGTTCAAGCGTGCGAATCACGGTAAAACGGAAGTAGATAACCGACTATAAAAAGGAAAGGAAACTATGTCATCCGACGGTGTCGCGCGCGAAAGATTACGCTCAATTATTGCAGATAGATCGCTCTTAAAAGATGGTGAATTTACCCTGGCGTCGGGTGCGAAGAGCTCGATGTTCTTCGATATGAAAAAAACCATGCTTGACCCGGAAGGCGCGTCTCTGCTGACCAATGCTCTATGGGAATTGCTCATAGATCGCCCTGCAGATTGCATTGGGGGGCTCGAGATGGGCGCTGTACCGATCGTATCTCAGCTCAGTATGCGAAGTTTCCCTGAGAAACCTATTCCGAGCTTTTTTGTCCGAAAGCAAACAAAAGGCCATGGTACGGACAAGAAAATCGATGGTTACCTGCTAAAAGGAAAGACTGCGATCATATTTGAAGATGTCACCACAACCGGTGGTTCGGCGATGCAGGCGGTAGAAGCAGTGCGCACCGCTGGTTTGGTTGTCAACACTGTCATCACCGTGGTCGACCGCATGGAGGGTGCAAAAGAAACCTTTACTAAAGGCAAAGTCAACCTCGTATCGTTATTCACCAGAGACGATTTCTAATTTTCGAATAGGCTGTTGATCACTTGAAATTAAGTAGTGCAAAACGGTACTCTCAACCAATAGCAATTTTAGCTGGGGTGCCGACCCTTCACTGGCCGGCTGAGAATACACCCATGGAACCTGATCTGGGTTATGCCAGCGCAGGGAGTCAATATGTCGATAAGTCTTTCTAAACTGAACGCGTCAGAACCAACCGTCGCCATTATCGGAGCGGGTGTGTCAGGGCTCAGTATTGGCTGGCGTTTGGCTCAAGCCGGCGCGCAGGTAGAAATATTTGAACGAAGCGATCCCGGGCGTGGAGCTAGTTGGGCGGCCGCTGGCATGCTAGCCGCCCGCTCGGAGGCTGAGCCAGGGGAAGAAACGCTACTCCAACTGAATCTCAAATCTCAGAAAATGTGGCCATCTTTCAAGGACGAGGTCGAAGCAGCCGCACATATGCCTATCGATTACCGGGACGAAGGGACATTGACAGTCGCCCTCGACCAAGATGATGCAGAAGCTCTTCTTTTCAACTACAAGTTCCAATCCAAGCTTGGCTTAGAGGTAGAATGGCTGAGTGGTCGGGAAGCACGAAAGCGGGAATCTTTCCTCTCCCCCAATGTCACCGGCGCAGTATATAGCTCTCTAGACCACCAAGTGGAAAACAGATTGTTGGTGGATGCTCTACGCATTGCTTTCACAGCGGCCGGTGGAATGGTCCATAATTATACGGAAATCACCGCTATAGAGATCAAAGGCGATACCGTTACCGGCGTACGCTGCGGAGAAAAGTACCGGGAATTTGATGTGGTTGTCCTCGCAGCAGGGGCTTGGTCACGGACAATCAAGGGTCTGCCAAAAGAACTCATGCCGCCTGTGCGACCACTAAAAGGCCAAATGCTTGCACTTCGCATGGATTTAAATGAGCCCTTGTTGCGACATGTGTTGTGGGCACCAAAGGGTATTTACATGGTCCCACGTACGGATGGACGGATACTCATCGGTGCCACTGTAGAGGAAAAAGATTTTGATGCTGACTTAACGGCAGGCGGCGTTTTGCATTTGCTTCGGGAAAGTTGGGAGGCATTGCCGGGCATAGAAGAATTACCCATCGACGAAATGTGGGTTGGCCATCGACCTACCAGCCGCGACGATGCACCTATTTTAGGGCCAACAGATTTGAAAGGGTTGGTGATGGCGACAGGCCACCACCGAAACGGGATTTTACTGACTCCAGTGACTGCCGATGCCATAAGTCGTTATATTATCGATGGTATCGTGCCCGCAGAAATTGCTCCGTTCGGCCTAGATCGGTTCCAAAAGAAACAATCGCATAATAAAACTGCGGAGAATATCGAGTTTCAGAAGGGAGCAGCATGAATGAACAGCACCATTAAGATAAATGGTAAGAAAAGAATGACCGCCGCCTCAACTGTGGTCGAACTTCTCAAAGCCGAAAAAATTGATGTCGAAGCAAAATTCGTTGCAATCGCGATAAATGGTAGTGTTGTGTCACGCCGAAATTGGCCTAACGCCGAGATAAAACCAGGAGATGATGTCGAAATCGTAAGTCCCGCCCCAGGCGGTTGATTTAAAAGCGAGAACAGAATGACAAACCCTTTAGACGATCCGCTCACGATCGCTGAGCAAAACTTTGCTTCACGCCTGTTGATCGGCAGCTCAAGCTTTCCCAACAACCAAGTAATGCTGGATTCCATTGAAGCCAGCAGCGCACAGATTGTAACAGTCGCTATTCGCCGGGTCGATTTAGGCGGCGCCGGCGAGAATATTCTCGACCTACTGGAGGACAATTACTTTATTCTACCAAATACGGCCGGATGTTTTACTGCAAAGGATGCCATACTGACGGCTAAGCTTGCTCGTGAAGCCCTAGAAACCGACTGGGTTAAGCTTGAGGTTATAGGCGACCGAGATACACTTTATCCAGATGTGGAACAGTTATTGAGAGCTGCTGAAGAGCTCGTTGATTCTGGCTTTAAGGTCATGCCCTATTGCACAGATGATCCGATTACCTGCCGAAAACTAGCCGATCTCGGTTGTGTAGCAGTAATGCCTCTTGGTGCACCCATTGGATCAGGAATGGGAGTCCTTAACCCCTACAATATCGAAATAATTCGGCGCATCATCAACATACCGGTTATCGTAGACGCGGGTATTGGCACAGCTTCGGATGCCGCACTAGCCATGGAGCTTGGCTGTGATGGCGTCCTGCTTGCCTCGGCCGTCTCCCGCGCCCATAATCCTGTCATGATGGCTCGCGCCATGAAAAGCGCTGTCACTGCAGGTCGACTAGCTCACCGCGCAGGGCGCATTCCCAGAAAGCGCTTTGCCCAAGCATCTAGTCCGGAATCGGGCATTATCGGCACGTGAATCTACCTGAACCGCCGCTCCTCCTGATAACCGATCGCAAGCAAGCGATCCATCCTCTAATAGAAATCATTTCATCGGCACTGGATGGTGGCTGTAGATGGATCATGCTACGTGAGAAAGACTTGACCACAGATGAACGTATCGCGCTTTTATTCGAGCTAACGGAAATCGCCACCCCCTACGATGCTTCTATTCTAGTTAACGAAGACCTAACTGCCGCGACCGCGGCTGGCGTCCATGGCCTGCATCTACCACAAAATAGTCACAGCCCAGCAAAAGCGCGAGCTCAACTTGGGCCCGATGCAGTCATCGGTGTATCAGCTCATACCCTAAAGGAGGCAAACGCCGCTGCAAACGCCGGGGCCGATTATATAACCCTTAGTCCGTTCTTCATCAGCCCAAGCAAACCGAATTATGGCCCAGCCCTAATGCCGCGCGGTTTTAGCGCTATCGCAAAGCATGTGACTATCCCGGTTCTCGCCCTAGGCGGGATTGATCACATTAACACAAAAGAGGTTTTAGCCGCCGGAGCCAACGGTATCGCTATTATGGGATCAATTATGCGATCAGAAGACCCAGCCTCGGATATTAAATATTTTTTAGACTTAATTCATGAATAGGTCTGTATTGCCGTTCCGTGGCGACGGGGTTAGAACTCAGAGTAACAAAAACTCTATCCGAAAATACGAATGACATTGGGGAGCGCTTTTATTGCTCAATTGTTTCACAACCGAAGCCGGTGAAGACGCCACCACCATCACTGTGGTGACTAAGAGTTCTTTTGCCAATTGGTTAAAATCTCAGCCTAATTCAATACAATCTTGGATCAAAGCATCTGGCTATTTAGGGAAGGCTGGTAAAACTCTACTCTTGCCGCCAGTGGAAGAGGGCGGTTCCATAAGCGTGCTCCTTGGTGTGGAAGACAACCGCGATATTTGGTCTTGGGGTGCAGCTGCTACTGAATTAGCAAGTGGCACTTATTCGATTGTAGGCAATATTGACCAAGAAACTGCAGAAAATGCTGCTTTAGGCTGGGCGCTCGGAAGTTATCGTTTTACGCGATATAAAAATCCAAACAAAAACCCACCAAAACTACTAATCCCAGAAGCGGCCGCCTTGCCCAGTGTCTTAAATTTAGTAGAGGCGGTTTACTTTGCCCGCGACCTTATCAATACCCCGTCATCTGAAATGGGACCTGGTGAACTAGCCGCAGCTGCCAATGATATGGCTGGACGTTTCGATGCTGACTGCAGTGTAGTATTAGGTGATGATTTACTCCGCGACGACTACCCCATGATCCACGCGGTTGGCCGCGCCTCTGTCCGGAAGCCGCGATTAATTGACATCACCTGGGGTAAACCCAAATCCCCTAAAATTACCCTCGTCGGCAAAGGTGTTTGTTTCGACACGGGCGGGCTGGACCTCAAGCCCTCCAGCGGTATGTTGATGATGAAAAAGGATATGGGAGGAGCCGCCCATGTGCTCGCTTTAGGTCAATTAATAATGGCTAATCGGCTGGATATTCGACTGCGAATTCTAGTTCCCGCTGTCGAAAATAGCGTTTCCGGTGATGCCTTTCGGCCAATGGATGTACTTAAAACACGTGCCGGCTTCTCAGTGGAGGTTGGGAATACAGATGCCGAGGGACGACTAGTACTTGGCGATGCTTTGACAGAAGCCGTCTCCGAAAACCCAGATATGATCATGGACTTTGCGACGTTGACAGGGGCAGCCCGTGTCGCCCTCGGACCGGATATGGCGGCCTTATTCTCGAACAATGACCAACTTGCAGCAAACATTGAAGCTGCAGCCGAGGACTGTGCGGACCCGGTATGGCGTCTGCCCTTATGGCAGCCTTACCGACGGTTCTTAGACAGTGATGTGGCAGACATTAATAATGCCGGCCAGAGCCGATTTGCTGGCGCTATTACCGCAGCATTGTTCTTAAAGGAGTTTGTAAGCGATCACATCCCGTGGGCCCATTTTGATATTTATGGTTGGAACCCCGCAAAACGACCCGGCCGTCCAGTTGGTGGCGAGGCCATGGGACTCCGCGCAGTCTATGCAATGCTTGCCAAAAAATACAAAGGTTAAGCCCTATCCCGATACGGCGACTAGTACCCTGCTTTAAGATTCACCTCATTAAGAGGCGTCTTTCCGGAGGCAAGTCGGCGGATATTTTCAGCCACCATCTTCGTCGCCGACTGTGCAGCGGTAACCGCCGCGTTATGCGGTGTTATAGTTACCCTTGGATGTTTCCAGAACGCATGGTCTGGGGGTAAAGGTTCTTCTTGGAAAACATCCAACGTCACATAAGCGAGCTGTCCAGATTCTAAAGCATCTAATATATCTTCCTCTACCTGCTGACCACCACGACCCGCGTTGATCAAACATGACTTTTTGGGCATTTGGGAAAAGAGTTCGGAATTAAGAATACTTTCTGTTTCCTCGGTAAGTGGCAACAAGCAAACAAGAATTTCGACATCTTCCAGAAAATGCGGTAGGCTATTCGGCCCATGGTAACATTGGACGCCTGATATGTTCCGCGGGCCACGCGACCATCCCGACACGCGGAAGCCTAAATTCGCAAGCGCTTCAGCAACCGCTCCACCAATCACACCGAGCCCCATCACGCCAACCCGGCGCTCACTTGCAAGCGGCGAGGCAAATGCATCCCAAGTACCAGCTCGCTTCAACTCATCCAAAAATGGCTGCTCTCGGTGATGGCGAAGCACGTGGAGCACTGAATATTCTATCATGCCTTGAGTTAGCGATTCATCTACCATTCGACAGACAGGCACGTCCTTGGGTAGTTCTGGGTCGCTCAAAAGAGCGTCCACCCCCGCGCCCATTGAAAAAATCGCTTTAAGCC
The DNA here is from genome assembly GCA_002724395.1 of Rhodospirillaceae bacterium. Classification (GTDB taxonomy): domain Bacteria; phylum Pseudomonadota; class Alphaproteobacteria; order UBA8366; family UBA8366. Next base: position 61,006 of record PBOR01000016.1, read on the forward strand.
TGGCGAACTTTTTCAAGATGCCGCTTGGCGGTTTCCAGAGTAATGCATATTCAATCTCATCTAGGTCGCCGGGGGCATCCCAAGGCCGAATCTCAAGGTCCGGTAATTCTTGCTTTAAAGCCTGACTCCATAATTCGAACCGATCAAGATCGTCTTTCGAGTAAAAAATCAGCGCCATATCATTCAACCCGCATTTAAGTCAGCCTAGATTGTCGCATCTGTAGTCTCGATATCCAACGCAGCCGCCATCAGCGCTCGTGTGTAAGGTTCTTTTGGCGCATCAAAGATTGTCTGAACAGACCCCTCTTCAACCACCTTTCCAGCGCGCATGACGATGACATGGTCTGATAACGCGCGCACTACTTTCAAATCGTGGCTGATAAATAGATAGGCGAGCTTGTGGCGCGTTTGCAGTTGGCGCAATAAATCGACAATTTGTGCCTGCACCGACCTGTCAAGCGCAGAAGTGGGCTCGTCCAACACAACAAAACGCGGCCTTAGCACCATTGCGCGGGCGATTGCAATGCGCTGACGTTGCCCGCCAGAAAACTCATGTGGATAACGGTTGAGCGAGTCAGGATCTAAGTCGACCTCCTCAAGAACGTCTATTACCAATTGTTCACGTTCTCGGGAACCATCACCAATTCCATGAACCAGTAGGCCTTCTTCAATGATTTGCCCCACCGACATGCGCGGACTCAAGCTACCAAAAGGGTCTTGAAACACAACCTGCATTTCCCGTCGCAAAGGCCGTATTTCTTTATTCTTCAGGCCCTGAAGGTCACGACCGAAAAATTGAATAGCCCCTTCGCTTGATTGTAAACGCAGTAGTGCCATGCCCAAAGTGGTTTTCCCCGATCCCGACTCTCCAACAACACCGACAGTTTCTCCTTCACGGATTTTAAGGGAAATCCCATCAACGGCTCGAACATGGTCCACGGTTCGACGCATAACTCCTTTTTTAATGGGAAACCATACCTTTATGCCATCGCCTTCCAAAACAACGGGAGCGCCTTTTTTCGTTGGGGTTTTAATGCCCTTCGGCTCCGCATCCAAAAGTTTCTTTGTGTAAGTATGCTTTGGTTTTTTAAATAATGATTTTATTTTTCCGGTCTCAACAATTTTCCCTTCATTCATAACGCAAACGCGATCAGCTATCTTCTCCACAACGGCTAAATCATGAGTGATGAATAGTACCGCCATGCCTAATTTCCTTTGTAATTTGGCTAGCAGCTCGAGAATCTGCGCTTGTAGTGTTACATCGAGGGCCGTGGTCGGCTCATCCGCAATAAGAAGATCTGGCTCATTGGCAAGGGCCATGGCAATCATCACCCGCTGGCGTTGTCCACCAGACAATTCATGCGGATAGGCGCTCATCCGTTGCGCAGCATTATGAACACCAACCAAATCCAACAAATCTAGAACACGATCGCGGCAGGCTTTTGCGGCAAGGCCTTTATGCAAAATCAAAGCCTCGCCGATTTGCTTCTCAATCGAATGTAACGGATTGAGCGATGTCATCGGTTCCTGGAAAATCATCGCAATCTGGCCTCCACGAACACGTTGCAACCTGTCCCCATTCGCGCCAATAAGTTCTTCATCTTTAAAGATGATCGAACCACTCGGATGAAAAGCCACAGGGTAAGGTAATAATTGTAAGATAGAGAGTGCCGTAACTGATTTTCCCGATCCTGATTCCCCCACCAAAGCTACGGTCTCGCCTGCAGCAATATCAAAGGACACTCCCCTAACCGCATCAATATCATCCCCCGGCACCTGAAAGGTTACCGAAAGATCTTTGATGGAAAGGAGGGGCTCAACTGACATATGGTTAATTCTTTCGTGGGTCAAAGGCGTCGCGCACAGCTTCTCCAATGAATACAAGCAAAGATAACATTACTGAGATAACAATAAAGGCGCTAATGCCGAGCCACGGGGCCGCAAGATTATCTTTACCCTGTTTAAGTAGTTCACCAAGGGACGGAGATCCCGGTGGCAAACCAAACCCCAGAAAATCGAGCGAGGTAAGTGTCACCACCGATCCGGACGTAATGAAGGGTAGGAAAGTAAGCGTTGCGACCATCGCATTTGGTAAAACGTGACGATACATAATTACACTGTTTGGCTGCCCAAGAGCACGAGCTGCTTTTACATATTCGAAATTACGGCCACGCAAAAATTCTGCCCTGACAACCCCCACCAATGCGGGCCAGCTGAATAAAAGCATCAATCCCAGCAACCACCAGAAATTCGGTTGGACTACGCTCGCCAAGATTATCAGCATATAAAGCGCCGGTAGGCCGGCCCATATCTCTATGAATCGCTGGCCCAACAAATCTGTTAAACCACCGAAATACCCTTGGATTGAGCCAACAATAATACCAATAACAGAACTAACCAATGTTAGAACTAAGCCGAACAATACAGAAATACGAAAACCGTAAATAATACGCGCAAGGACGTCGCGTGCTTGATCGTCCGTGCCAAGCCAATTTTGCTTTGATGGCGGAGCCGGCGCGCGCACTGGTAAGTCAGTTATGTGGGTATCGAAACCGTAGCGAATAGGCGGCCAAAGCATCCAACCTTTGGCTTCTATTAGAGCCACCACATGGGGATCCTTATAATCAGCCTCAGTTTCAAAATCACCACCAAAATCTGTTTCCGAATAGAACGTAAGAACCGGTGTGTAGAGTCCCCCATCGAAGTAAATTACGATCGGCTTGTCGTTTGCTATAAACTCTGCAAAGAGAGACAAAATAAATAACAGAAGAAAAATCCAGAGTGACCAAAATCCACGTTTATTTTTTTTAAAATTTCCGAGCCGTCGGCTGGTAATCGGGGTAACCTTCATGCCCCAAAAACGCTCCTGTGCAAAATTCACATCCACAGATCAAACTTCCCGGCTTTCGAAGTCGATGCGTGGGTCGACGAGAGTATAAACCAGATCACTGATCAATTGCAGAACGAGGCCAATCAGCGTAAAGAAGAAAAGTGTCCCGAAAAGAACCGGATAATCTCGGTTTATGGCTGCTTCAAAACCAAGCAGACCCAATCCATCTAGAGAAAATATAACCTCAATCAACAGCGATCCGGTAAACAGCAATCCAATAAATGCGCTTGGAAAACCTGCTATAACGATCAACATCGCATTACGAAATACATGACCATATAGTACAGCCCGTTCCGTTAACCCTTTCGCACGAGCCGTCACTACATATTGCTGATTAATTTGATCTAAAAATGAATTTTTAGTCAGCATCGTTAACCCGGCGAACCCGCCAATTACGAGGGAGATAATGGGTAATGCCATATGCCAGAAATAGTCACCTATAAGCGCAAATGTCGATAATTCACGCCAATTAGATGACAGAATACCCCTCAACGGAAACCAATCGAAATAGCGACCACCAGCGAATAAAACTACTAGCAAAATAGCGAATAGAAAGCCTGGCACCGCGTTACCAACAATAATCGCGGCGCTGGTTGAAACATCGAATCGACTCCCATCCCGCACTGCTTTTGCTATCCCGAGCGGTATCGAAATCATATAAATGAGAATCAAACTCCAAAGACCGAGTGATATAGAAACCGGCATTTTCTCAATGACTAGGCTGGCAACGCTTTTATCTAGAAAGTAACTCTTCCCAAAATCGAAAGTTAGATAATTACCCATCAGCAAGAAAAACCGCTCATGGCTCGGCTTATCAAAGCCGAATTGCTTTTCAATCTGCTTGACAAATTCCGGATCGAGTCCTTGGGCTCCACGATACTTACTTTGAACGGAACCTGCGCCTTGTCCCATAGTTTGATTTTGCTGTTGGCCGCTAACTTCAGAGCCTTCGTCACCTGAAAATCGTCCCGTCGCAGATACGGCCGTGCCTTTAATTTCGGCGATCATCTGTTCTACTGGACCGCCTGGTGCCACGTGAACAATGGCAAAATTAATTACCATTATCCCGAACAATGTCGGGATAATCAGTAAAATTCTGCGAATGATATAAGCCAGCATGAATTAAGACCCGGCCGCAATTAGTTTACTTGCGCCCGCCATTCGCGCGACGCTCAGCGAGTTTAGCGGCTTTTTTCTGATCAACCCACCAAGAGGAAAAGGAAATACCGTTTTTAGGCAGCGTCGTAGGCATACCGAACTTGTTCCAATACACGGTGCGATCAGTGCCGGCATGCCAATGCGGTATCACCAAGTGATGCCAGAGCAACACGCGATCTAACGCTCGTGTGTGATTAACCAAGCTTTTACGAGAGGGAGCTGCAATCAACTTTTCAACCAGCGCATCAATCACCTTATTTTTGAGGCCCGCCAAATTTCGACTACCTTCGCGGTCCGCAGCAAGAGAAGACCAGTATAAGCGTTGCTCATTGCCGGGAGAAGAAGATTGTCCCCAAGAAGTCACAACCATATCAAAATCAAAGCTTTGAATTCTTTTTTGATACTGGGCAGAATCAACAGTCCGCACGTGTAGCAAGACACCCAATCTTTCGAGATTTTTTTTAAATGGAAGCACCACGCGTTCAAACAGCGGGCTAACTAGTAGCACTTCAAACGCTAATGCTCTGCCACTCTTTGTGTCAACCAGCTGTCGCTTCTTGCGGTCAAATTTCCACCCCGCCTCGGCGAGTAATTTACGAGCTTTGCGCAAGTTGCTACGACTTTTCCCCGACCCGTCAGTTCTAGGAACATCAAAGGTTTTCGAAAACACTTCTTTCGGCAAATCTTTTCGGTATGGCTCCAAAATTGCCAACTCCTCTTTAGTCGGCAGCCCTTCGGACGCAAGCTCCGAGTTGGCAAAATAGCTTCGTGTTCGCCTATATTGACCATAAAACAAGGTCTCGTTTGACCATTCGAAATCAAACGCATAGCCAAGTGCTTCACGAACCTTAGCGTCTTTAAAAATGTCTCGGCGTAGGTTAAAGACAAATCCTTGCATGCCCTGGGTACGTTCATGCCCGAAAGCATTCTTAATCAAAAATCCTTTCTTTACCTCCGGAATATCATATGCGGTTGCCCAGGCTTTGGACGAGTTTTCATGGCGATAATCAAACCGGCCAGCCTTAAAGGCCTCCAGTGCAACCGTCCCATCGCGGAAATATTCGTAGATTATTTTGTCAAAATTATTGCGCCCGCGTTTAATCGGCAAGTCTCTCGCCCAGTAATCCTTAACTCTCTCGAAGGTGACGCTGCGATTAGCTTCAAAGGATGCTACCCGATAGGGGCCGCTACCCAAAGGTGGGACCAGGGGAGTGGATTTTGTTGGATCATGCGTTTCCCAATAGTGCTTTGGAAGCACTTGTAATTGGCCAAGAATCAATGGCAGCTCGCGGTTCTCTTTCGACTTGAAAGTAAACTTGACACTTCGAGAACCAACCTTCGATACGGTGTCAACACTGCCATAGTAGAACCGATAATAAGGATGCCCTTTTTCCAACAAGAAATTAAACGTCCAAATAAGGTCTTCAGCAGTAACTGGCTTGCCATCATGCCAGCGCGCGTTCTCGCGCAGTTTAAAGGTTACTGACGACCTATCTTTGGGCACCTCGACGGTTTCTGCCAACAGCCCATACATAGAAAATGGTTCATCATTGGAGCTTTCCATCAAGGTGTCGTAGATGCGATTCAGCCCCACCGCCTTGCGGCCCTTCACGATGAAGGTATTGAAAGTATCATAACCACCAATCGCACTAAGCCGAACGGTGCCGCCTTTCGGCGCATTTGGGTTTACGTAGTCAAAATGCTGGTAGTTAGGCGTGTATTTTAGGGTCCCATGCATGGCCAAGCCGTGACCACGATATACAGGTTCAGCTGATAAAGGCGCTACAGTAAATGCCATCAGGCAACCAGCAATCGTTAAAAGCAGTATTTTGTGCATCTGAGCCTTTGCGCCTTCCCAACAAATTCCATGAGATTCACTTAAGAGTAACGCTTCGCTAGTTCAAGCTAGGTTATAAATTTTATGCACGCAGGTAATTGAGCGCCAAATCCCATAATTTCTCATTCGCCGCTGCCAACACATGTCCATCGGAACCTCGCCCTAAGGAATTGCCTTGCCAGTCTGAGATCACTCCTCCAGCCCCCTCTACTACCGGAATCAGCGCCATAAAATCGTAGAACTGCAGTTTTGCCTCAACGACAAGATCAATATGCCCAGAAGCGAGCAACCCGTAGGTATAACAATCACCGCCAAAACGCGCCTGCCCTACAATCTTAGCTAGACCATCAAATTTATCTTCATCAACACCTTGATCAAACATGTTAGGATGAGTCGCATACAGAGCAGCATCAGCCAACTGCCGGCAATCACGGGTCTGAATGGGTTTTTCATTAAATTGTGCGCCGTATCCCTTTACGCCAACCCATCTTTCACCCAAAACAGGTTGGTCAATAACCCCGACTACAGGTTGGCCGTCAATAGCAAGAGCAATCAATGTGCCAAAAATAGGTAGGCCGCTGATAAAGGCTTTGGTTCCATCAATTGGGTCTAGCACCCAAATATGCGAAGCATCCTCGCGTACGGGGCCATATTCCTCGCCAATAATACCGTGATGTGGGAAAGTTTCTTCGATACGTTTTCGAAGTGCCACTTCGACGTTACGGTCGACGATGGTAACCGGACTAAGGTCTGATTTGGAATGAACATTCAATCGTGTCCGAAAATGCTCACACACGATGGGCCCGCTGATGTCTGCCAGCGTTGCAGCAAAATTAGACATTTTTTCGAGTTCAGCCGTCATCGCCCTTCATCATAGAGCATACAGATCAGCCATAAACCATATATCAGGGAAGAGCTTTGGGATTGTCGCTCAAAGAGCGCAAATACACAATCATCGAAGCTCGATCATCGGCCTTTTTTAGCCCCACAAAGCTCATTTTAGTACCCTTCACATAGATCTTTGGCTTATAGAGGAACTTATTAAGGTCCTCATAACTCCACAAACCGCCCAGTTTTTTGAAGGCACCAGAATATTTATACCCAGCGACACCACCTTGCTTGGCATCAACTATATTCCAAAGGTTAGGCCCAATGCGGTTTTTGCGGCCCTTACTAAAAGTGTGGCATGCCGTACATTTTTTAGCGACCTTCTTACCAGCAGCAGAATCGGCCTTAGCTAGCATAGGAGCGATCGGCTCAGGACCAATTTTTTTAGGAGCAGAAGTACTGGACGAGCTAGCGACAACTGTACCTCCGTCAATTGAGTAGACGTTCTTGTCCAACATCTTCGGCTTATACACAAAGCTCGTAATAAATGCGGCCGTCATGCCCAAAAGCAATGCGCCGATTACTGCTGCTGCTATCTTGTTGAACAATAACGGATCATTCCCCATTTTCGTCCTCAAAACCTATGTTTAACTACGGCCGCCAGATCTATCTCTAAATCCAGTCTAACTTTCAGCGGAAAAATATTTCCCACACTACTAGCGTAGCCTATACCAATGAGGTCTAATGCCAAAGTTCGTGGCGTCGTAGAATGGAGCGGCATAATGCCGCAGAAATTTTATATCGCATCACGTTATCGATTTGTCTCATCGAATTTTTTTATGTTTCTTGGCACATTATGATTAAACCTCTGAAACCAGTCGTCGTCATTCCAGCGCGCTTAGCAGCCACCCGCTTTCCCGACAAGCCTTTAGCCCTAATCCATGGCGAGCCAATGATTGTGCATGTCTGGCGCCGTGCAATGGAAGCTAAGGTTGGGCCTGTACTGGTTGCCGCCGGGGATAAAGCGATTTTGGATGCCATAAAAAAAATCGGTGGTGACGCGGTTCTTACAAACCCTGATCTGCCATCAGGCTCTGATCGGATTCACGCGGCATTAGAATCTTACGATCCTGACCAAAAGTTCGATGCGATCATAAATTTGCAAGGCGATTTACCAACCATTGAGCCGGCATCAGTGCGCGCCTGCCTGGAACCATTGGCGCATCCAAATGTAGATATTGCGACCATCGGCGTAAAAATTACCCGCGACAAAGAGCGTACCGACCCAAACGTGGTCAAGGCAGTCGCCTCAATCGGAGCTAACTCGAAGGTTGGCCGATGTATTTATTTTACCCGCGCAACAGCGCCTTTTGGAGATGGCCCCTATTATCACCACATCGGGCTCTATGCTTATCGTCGCGCCGCGCTAGATCGTTTTGTTTTGTTGGCGCCAACCATATTAGAGAAGCGCGAAAGGTTAGAACAATTGCGGGCCCTTGAAGCAGGCATGCGAATTGATATTGCACTCGTTGACACCGTCCCATTGGGTGTCGATACTCCCTACGATCTTGAACGTGCCCAAACCATGCTTTAGCCTTACTCGCCTGAATCGGTCCCAACATTATGGTAAATGAAAACAAAATAGCTTTCCAAGGCCTGCCTGGTGCATTCTCTGACATGTCATGTCGAATAGCTTGCCCAGACATGGCACCTTTACCGTGTGCGACCTTCGAGGACACCTTTCAAGCGGTCCATGATGGGAAAGCCACAAGGGCGATGATTCCTATCGAAAACACAGTGGCCGGGCGAGTAGCGGATATTCATCAAATAATGCCAAATTCCGGTCTCCATATCATTGGAGAGAATTTTCAACGGGTGCAGCATCAGCTTTTGGGACGCAAAGGCACGACCCTGGACCAACTAGAAACAGTTCACAGCCACGTACACGCACTTTCCCAATGCCGGAAAACCATCAGGGAATTAGGGCTCCGAGCTATTGTCCATGCGGACACTGCAGGTGCCGCGATGGATTTAGCAACATCAGGCAAAGAAAGTATGGCCGCGATTGCTTCTGCTCTTGCAGCCGAAACCTACGGACTTGATATTCTACGAGAGAACATCGAAGACGAAGACCACAACACCACACGCTTTGTTATCATGGCCAAAGAGCCAATCGACCCTGATCCAAATGATAGTATTATTGTGACTTCATTCGTCTTTCGGGTCCGAAATGTTCCTGCAGCGCTTTATAAGGCGCTTGGGGGATTTGCTACGAATGGCGTCAATATGACAAAACTTGAGTCTTATATGTTGCGCGGCGAGTTTACCGCAACGCAGTTTTACGTTGATATCGAAGGTCATCCAGGTGACGAATTGGTTCGCCTTGCTTTGGATGAATTGAGTTTTTTCAGTCGTGAAGTGAAAGTTTTAGGGGTTTATCCCGGCGCGCAATTCCGCATGGAACAACGCAAAAACGGCTAAGAGCCGGCTGCTAAACCGACACTGTCCAAACCAATCAGTTGGCTCATCACCCGCATCTTTTCAGCTAAAATAAACTCTACCCAGCAAACGGCACATATCTTGACCCTATTTCCCATAACCCCAATCACCAATATAAGAGCTCTTTGCTGCTGTTTTAGAAATCAAAGCTTAGTACTAAGCCGACAAAGCAAGGTTAGGATGCGGTTTAGCTATCGATCCATTCATTCATCAACCGCCTAGAAATAGAGTCCCGACGTGGCAACCTAAAAGTATCATTTTCCGGCGAATTTTTTAGAAAATCTCTCGAAAACCATTGTGCTCCACCTTCTAACTCGTTGTAATCAACAGTGAGGTCAAATGTGGTCGCGCGTGCCGTAAAGCCGAGCATGATATTTGCTGGAAAGGGCCAAGGCTGCGACGAATGATACTCGATATCAGTAATCTCGAGACCAACTTCCTCAAAGATTTCACGGGCCACCGCGTTTTCCAAACTTTCGCCGGGTTCGACAAATCCCGCCAAAATTGAATGTTGTCCCGGCTGCATCGTTTTTTTTCGTCCCAAAACGACCCGATCCTTGCCGTCGTGAATTAACATAATGACTGCTGGGTCAATACGCGGAAAACAATGTGAATTGCAATTCTCATTCTTACAAACCCTAACATGGCCGCCTTCACGACTTTCGGTTGCTGAACCACATACACCGCAAAAAAGATGCCGTTTATGCCAGGTCATATGCGCCCGCGCGAATGCCATAAGCGACCCTTCGTCTCGGGGAAGTAGAGGGCCAATTCGCCTTAAATCCTCAAAAGACCCAAATTCCTTCAGCGGCGGCTCAGATTCTGCGGACAGGTCGATTGCAAAATGTGCCACTTCATTAATTAGACCCAGAAAAACCAGTACAGGGCTTCTTTCCAACAAACTCGTATCCATCGAAATTGTCGTAAGGGTAGGTTGCTGTGCATCTGCAACCAAATTACGGCTCCGCCATATCGGTACAAGTTGGCTTTTCTTATCAGCGATACGCTCAAGCAGCCACCCTTGCTCCCGGCGCAAATGGCCGGCACGGTCAAATCCCGGACGGTCATAAAAATTTTGACTTTTCATACGCCCAAATTGGCATGGTAGAAAAAACGTTGCAACTTTCACACAGAGGCTTGTCCAAAACCCGTCTCATACTGGTATAGTAACTGCGGGCGGCCGGCCAATGGACGGATCTCTCGCTAACCCGGTCAGGTCCGGAAGGAAGCAGCCGTAACGAGTTCGAGCCGGGTCACTGGTTCGGTCACCCACCTGAAAATTTAATATAATCTGATAGTCAATGTCCCATACTGAAGACCAAGCCGTTTACCGCGTCCTCGCCCGAAAATATCGGCCAACCAATTTTGCCGAACTCATAGGCCAGGATGCCTTAGTACGCACTCTCTCCAATGCCATCAAAACCGGCCGTGTAGCTCATGCCTTCATGCTTACAGGGGTACGGGGGGTAGGCAAAACCACCACGGCTCGAATTATGGCCAAAGCTTTGAATTGCATTGGTCCCGACGGCCAAAGCGAATCTATGACCGAACCTTGCGGCGTCTGCGAGAATTGTATTGCTATCACCGAGGACCGCCACGTAGATGTTATAGAGATGGATGCCGCGAGTCGTACCGGAGTAGATGATATTCGCGAATTGATCGAAAGTGTCCGTTATCGACCAGCTTCCGCACGATATAAAGTCTACATCATTGATGAAGTTCATATGCTCTCAAAGAATGCTTTCAATGCATTGCTCAAGACATTGGAAGAACCGCCGGAACATGTGAAGTTTGTCTTTGCGACTACGGAAATTCGAAAAGTACCGGTGACCGTATTATCACGTTGCCAGCGTTTCGATCTGCGTCGCGTCGATATAGGAGTCCTTAATGGCTACTTTAAGTCGATTGCGGAACAAGAACAGGTCGATATCACGGACGACGCTTTACAACTTATTTCTCGGGCCGCTGACGGTTCGGTACGAGATGGCCTTTCGTTGGTAGACCAAGCGATTGCGCTCAGTAGCGAGTCGGTGTCTGCCGAACTAGTTCAATCAATGCTAGGGCTAGCAGATCGCGCTGCCATATTCGACCTATTCGATTTAATCATGTCAGCCAATACAAAATTGGCGCTAGAACAATTATCTACGATGTATGCCAAAGGCGCCGACCCCGCAGCGGTAGTTCAAGATTTACTAGACGTCGTCTACTGGGCCACAAGAATCAAGATAGCACCGGAAATTGCCCAGGCGAACTACACACCTGAAATCGAGCGTGTTCGCGGCAGCAGCTTTGCCGAAAAGCTTGCCATGCCAGATTTAACTCGTGCTTGGCAATTACTGCTTAAAGGCCTAGCAGAAGTGCAATCGGCGCCCTCGCCTTTGCAAGCAACGGAAATGTTGTTAGTCCGCATTGCCTATGCAGCAACCCTCCCACCAACCGGAGATTTGATCAAGAACATACAGGAGACTGTTTCCACCCCCAAGCAAGCGACTACTGATATTACAAAACTACCGCTACCAGTTGCACCGCCATCGGCAGAAGACAGCCCTCGGAATTCCGCACCACCAGATACAATTAGCGCAGCCACAGCGCCGCAGCTTCAACCCACACCACAGGTAGACCCTGTTTCCAAAGCCCAAACAAAAGCGGTGCCGGGAACATTTCGCGAAGTTATCGACCTATTCGCCAAACACCGCGAAGCGGCACTTTGCACTAGCCTGCGGAATAATGTCCATTTGGTTGCCTTTGAGCCCGGGCGGATCGAACTTCGGCCCGGCCCACACGCACCCCGGGACCTAGCCAGTCGAACCTCAACACGATTGACGGATTGGACAGGGGAACGCTGGGTTGTCGCCATTTCAGGAGAGGAGGGCGCGCCGACCCTAGTTCAGCAAGACGAAGCGAGCGAGCAGGCAGCCAAAAATGCTGTTGAAGCTCTTCCGTTGGTTCAATCGATCAAGAAAGCCTTTCCAGGGGCTACGGTTTCTAAAGTTAACCCCAAGTTATTATTGGCCGATGAAGACATGCTGCTAGTCGATGATGAATTAGAAGAAGAGGATTAAAGCATGAAGAATTTAAGTCAGCTCATGAAACAGGCTCAGGAAATGCAGGCCAAGATGGGCGAATTCCAGGAAAATCTATCGTCACTGGAGGTAAGTGGCAGTTCGGGTGGCGGCTTGATCACAGTTACATTGAATGGTAAGGGCGAGATGCGCAGCGTCAACATTGACCCTTCCCTATTAAAGCCGGACGAAGCAGAAATTCTCGAAGACCTTTTAACGGCGGCACATAATGATGCTAAATCAAAACTCGAGGAAAAAGTTCAGGAAAAAACATCCGATATGATGGGTGGCCTCCAATTGCCACCTGGCATGAAACTACCTTTCTAGAACCTAAACACACGTGAACTCAATTGACCAACTTATTCTGTTTTTAGCTCGATTACCGGGCCTAGGACCTCGTTCAGCACGGCGTGTTGCTTTATTTCTCATTAAGAAACGCGAAAGCCTACTTTTACCGTTAATTAAGGCCTTTAAAGATGTGGCTGAAAATATTCAAAATTGCGTGATTTGCGGCAACCTTGATACACTTAGCCCTTGCGCCATTTGCCGCGATGAGAAACGCGACCCAACAGTACTTTGTGTTTTAGAGGAAGTGGCGGATTTATGGGCTCTGGAAAGGACAGCCTCCTTTAAAGGACGCTATCATGTTTTAGGTGGATGCTTATCTGCACTCGACGGTATCGGCCCCGAGGATCTCAACATTAATTCTTTGGTGGAGCGGGTTAGGCAGGATTCTATTAGCGAAATTATCCTAGCGACAAATCTTACAGTGGATGGTGAGACTACCGCCCATTACGTTGCCGAACGCTTAGCGCCAACGGGCGTTAAGGTCACGCGGCTCGCGCATGGTGTGCCTGTTGGCGGCGAGCTTGACTATTTAGATGACGGCACTTTAACTGCCGCACTCCACGCAAGACGTTCAGTCGGCAACAAATCAGCATAAATACCACCGTCATAATTCCTCGGTCTCTCGCAAGTCAGGTACCGGTGGCGTGTCTTGGTCCTCTAACTCGACTTCGGCCACTCGTATGGCGCGTTTTTGAACCTTCTCTGTAGAAATGCGAATTTGGCGGATATCCTCTTCCGCCTGACCGAAGTGGCTCTGCAGATTAGCGACACGTTTATCCAACCGGACAACATCATCATTCATCGCCATTACTTCTTTCTGTATCAAGCTGGCTTGTTCGCGCATTTGCGCATCTTTCAAAACCGCTCGAATTGTATTTAGCGTCGCCATCAATGTCGTCGGAGAGACAATATATACTCGTACCCGATGAGATTTCTCGACAACTTCGGGCAATGACGAATGGAGTTCAGCATAGACTGCCTCGGCTGGCAGAAACATCAATGCACTGTCCGAAGTTTCGCCGGGGATAATATATTTCTTCGCAATGTCTTTAACGTGCTTCATAACATCGCCAGCGAATTGCCGACGCGCCGCTCGTTTTTCCCCTTCACCTTCAGCTGCGTGAAAGCGGTTAAAACTTTCCAAAGGAAATTTCGCGTCTACTGATATGGATCCTGGCGGATTTGGTAACTTTAACAAACAGTCAACCCGATACCCGTTAGATAGTTTCTCCTGAAAACTATAAGCTGATGGTGGCAGAACGTTCTTGACTTGGTCAGCCAATTGCGTCTCACCAAAAGCACCACGAGTTTGCTTGTTTGATAAAACTTGCTGAAGATTCACTACATCGGTCGATAATTGAGTAATATTTTCTTGAGCTTTACCGATAAGAGCAAGCCTCTCACGAAGTTCGGTCAAGGTGTTAGTGTTTTCTGTAGCCTGCTTAACTAACGACTCGCCGACCCGCTGACTTACCTTATCCAACCGTTCGTCTAATGATTTTGTTAACGCCCTTTCTTGTGCCTGCAAACGTTCTGTGATTTGGTTTTGGGCGAACGCTTGTTGCTCTACTAAAATGCTGATTTTATTAGATAATTCCATTGGATTGGCGCGCTGGCGTTTTCCCAGGACAAAGCAAATAAACAGCAATACTAAAAATAGAACACCAAACACAATAAGAATTAGGGGATTATCAAGAAAGGACTCTAATGAGAATTGCATAACAATTTAGTATAACACAAGATTCTCGCAATCACATCTCCGCACTTGATTTCCTCAGAAGGTACCAATAGGAAGCTGTTAGAACTCACCTTTTTAGGGAATAGATTATGGCTATACTGCCGATCATCATCGCCCCAGATCCTAAGTTAAGGAAGAAGGCCGAAGCTGTGACAGCTGTCGACCCCGAAATTGTTGAGTTGATGGAAAACATGCTGGAAACTATGTACTTGGCTCCTGGCATCGGTTTAGCAGCGCCACAAATTGGTGTATCAAAGCGCGTTATCGTTTTGGACATCTCTAAAGGCGAAGGGTCGCCCGATCCCATTTGCATGGCTAATCCTAAAATTACTTGGTGTTCGGACGAGACTGTGACCTATGAAGAGGGCTGCCTTTCACTTCCGAAACAATACGACCAGGTCACTAGACCTGCCAAAATTCGTGTGAGCTTTCTCAACAAAAAAAACGTACAGGAAGAGTGTGAAGCTAACGGGTTATTGGCTACCTGTATCCGGCATGAAATGGATCATCTCACAGGTACATTATTCGTCGACCATCTTTCCCATTTGAAACGCACTATGATCCTGCGCAAGCTCAAAAAACTGAAGAAGCTAAATGCATCTTAATCAAAAAGTAGCCTATCCTTTGCCCCAACCCATTTTGGGAGAAAACTGATGGCCTTAAGTATTGCATTTATGGGGTCACCGGACTTCTCAGTACCAGCCTTAACAGCATTACATAACGCCGGGCATAAAATTTCTGCGGTTTATTGCCAACCTCCTCGCCCGGCGGGCAGAGGCCAAAAAGAACGGCCTTGCCCCATCGATCGGATCGCCCGCCAATTCGGCTTTCCCGTTTTTACTCCATCGACACTTAATGACCACTCGACTTGCCAAGAATTTACAGACCTAAATCTAGACGTTGCCGTTGTCGCGGCATACGGGCTCATCGTACCAAAAGCAATTCTCCAAGCACCACGACTTGGCTGCATTAATATTCATGCCTCTTTACTGCCACGCTGGCGTGGGGCGGCCCCAATTCAACGGGCCATTCTAGCAAACGACTCCGAAAGTGGCATTACCATCATGCAGATGGATGAGGGGCTCGACACGGGGCCTACGCTTTTATCCGACAAGGTGCCAATCATGCCAGCTACTACCGGAGAAACCCTTCATGATACATTATCTGTGTTGGGCTCTTCACTCATCGTAGATGCGCTAGCTGGGTTACAAGAGAAGACCATAACTGCAACCCCACAGCCTAATGAAGGCATTACCTATGCCAAAAAGTTAGATCAAACAGAATCCTTACTGGATTGGCAGAAGTCAGCAAAAAATCTCGAATCTCAAATACGTGCATTTATCCCCTGGCCCGGTAGCTGGTTTCAATATAATGGTGAACGTATTAAGGTGCTTGCCGCATCACAGGCGGAAAATACGGGATCACCAGGTACCGTAGTTGATAACCAGCTCACTATTGCATGCGGCGATGGCAGCCTCAGGCCCCTCAAACTGCAACGGCCCGGCAAACGCGCCATGACTACCAAGGACTTTTTGCACGGCTGTCCTATCCCAGCAGGTACTAAATTACCGTGACCCGGTGGAAAATTACGATTGAATATGACGGAGGGCCTTTTGTCGGCTGGCAGCGGCAAGCTGAAGGCTTATCAGTTCAAGGCTCAGTAGAGGCCGCTATCGAGAAATTTTCCCAAGAGAAGGCCACCCTATATGGCGCCGGACGAACAGATTCCGGCGTACATGCCCTGGCTCAAGTCGCCCACTTCGAGATCGTCAAAGAAGTTGGTGCAGATACGGTACGAGATGCTTTAAATTTTCACTTAAAACCAGCTCCTATCGCCATACTTTCTGCAGAGGTAGTGGACAAATCATTTAACGCCCGCGTATCGGCAATCTCACGCCATTATCGATATAGAATATTGAATCGACGCTCACCAGCAGCACTGTTAACTGGACGGGTTTGGCATTTGCCACAGACCCTTAATGTGGAAGCTATGCACGAAGCGGCACAGTTTCTAGTTGGTCACCATGACTTTACCAGCTTCCGGGCTACCAACTGTCAATCTAAATCGCCATTCAAGACTTTAGACCGATTAACAGTTAACCGTGACGCAGACGAAATCATAATAGACGCCAGCGCCCGCTCTTTCCTGCACCATCAAATTCGAAATTTTGTCGGTACGCTCAAATTGGTGGGGGATGGCAAATGGTCGACTCAGGACGTAAAAGAGGCGTTGAATGCGAAACGCCGGTCAGCTGCAGGCCCAACCGCACCGTCAGATGGACTATATTTGCTGCGCGTAGATTATTAAAACCCCACTCGACCGAGGTGAAGTAACGCCATGCCCGGCGCAACCTTCAAAATACACCTCGAAGGCCAGTATAATCGGCACCAGCATCTGCAAACCGATATATTTTCTAAAATAACTATTTAAAAGGCCGTGGTAATTGCAAAGCTACTTATGGCGAACGCTACTTTATTGCTCGATCTAAAATCATTTATGCTGATAAATTAACCAACGCCGAATAACGTCACTACACGCAACAGAACAGACACCAAGTGGGTGACTCAATTTAAGCGTCCATCTGCTATGCCTTTCGCAAGACATAGTCGCATTTGCGGCGATCTTAAAACGTATGGGGCTAGAATCTAGGGTACCAAACCAAACGAGGGACCATTAGAAATTAGTATGCAATAAATACCGTAAATGAGAAATGCTATTGGCCGCAAATCAAAGGAAAGTAGGCAACTTAACCAACGATTGTATTGTAATCTGATCGCGCAACTCATATCGCTAAACTATAATTGACAAGCGGAATGTTCACCTCCCTACGATGATTAGCTCTTACGAAAGTAGTCCTGCAATATAGCCTGATAAATGCCTACCAACGCCTCGATGTCTTCCAAGCGACATCTTTCGTCCACCTTATGCATAGTTTGCCCGACCAAACCGAACTCGCATACGGGACAATGGTCTTTGATAAACCGCGCATCTGAAGTGCCACCAGTTGTGCTCATTTCTGGCCGCTCCCCTGTCACACGTTCAACACAATCAGCAACTAAATTACTGAGTGGACCAGGCGGAAAAACAAACGATTCGCCACTCACCCGGACCGTAATTTCGTAATTTTCAGCACCGCCTGCAGAGGCGTCCAATTTCATTTTGATCCACTTTTTCAGCGATTCGGAACTGTGCATGTCGTTAAAGCGGATATTGAACCGAGCCTCAGCTGTTCCAGGAATAACATTCTCTGTGAGGTTGGCAATATCGATAGACGTAATTTGCAGACTCGAGGCTTGGAAGTGATCGTTGCCATCATCAAGCGGTTCCGCCAGTAAAGAATCCATCATTCGCACTAGCCGATGCGATGCACTATCGGCCAAATGTGGATACGCAACATGGCCCTGCTGGCCCAACACCTTAACAATAGAGTTCATCGACCCCCGGCGACCGATTTTCATCATTTCGCCAAGTCGAGTTGGATTGGTAGGCTCCCCTACAACGCAAACGTCTATTGTCTCATTTTCCTGCTCTAGCCAACTTAATACCTTTCGCGTGCCGTTGATCGCAGGCCCTTCTTCATCACCTGTAATAAGAAAACTAATCGACCCTGTGAAGCTACTATTAGAAATCAATGCCTCCGCCGCGCTAGCAAAAGATGCGATGGCCGTTTTCATATCAACGGCGCCGCGCCCATATAAAATTCCGTCCCGAATTTCCGCAGCGAATGGATCGAAAGTCCACGCGCTCAAATCACCAGGCGGCACTACATCTGTATGACCCGCAAAACAGAAATTCGGCGCACTATTACCAAACCGAGCATAAAGATTATCCACATCTGCAGTGCCTTCTTCGGAGAAGACAAGCCGATAACAGCAAAACCCAATTTCTTCCAAGGTTTCCTGTAAAAGGTCAAGCGCACCCCCCTCGGCTGGGGTGATACTAGGACAACGAATAAGCCGCTGAGAGAATTCAATGGCGTCAATCATTGCTGACTAATCACGCAGTAATTCATTGATTGAGGTTTTAGACCGAGTACCTTCATCAACGGTTTTTAGAATGACGGCACAATAAAGGTTGGGCCCGGACGTGCCGTCCGGTAACGGGTCACCAGCGTGAGAGCCCGGCACGACGACAGAATACGCTGGAACTCGGCCGCGAGTAATTTCGCCTGTCTCACGATTAATAATCTTAGTCGATTGACCAATAAACACTCCCATGGAAAGTACCGAGCCTTCTTCAACAATAACTCCTTCTACCACCTCCGAACGAGCGCCGATGAAACAATTATCTTCAATAATCACCGGGTCCGCCTGCAGAGGTTCAAGCACACCTCCAATCCCAGCACCGCCAGAGATATGAACATTTTTACCAACCTGCGCACACGAACCTACCGTAGCCCATGTATCTACCATAGTGCCTGAATCGACATACGCGCCCAGATTGACAAAGGACGGCATCAGCACCACACCAGGCGCAATATAAGCTGACCGACGAACAACGGCGTTCGGCACGCTTCGAAAGCCCGCCTTTTCGAAATCTGCTGTTGTCCAGTTTTTAGTCTTAGCCGGAACCTTGTCCCACCATGCTGCTCCATCTGGGCCACCCTCAATAGCCCACATATCATAAATTCGGAAAGACAACAAAACCGCCTTTTTTAACCACTGGTTCACCTGCCAACCATCACTGCCTTTCTCGGCAACACGTGTTTGCCCTGAATCCATTAACTCGAGAGCACTCTCAATAGCATCGCGCACTTCACCTTTAGTCGCGGGCGTGATCGAATCCTTATCTTCCCAAGCGGCGTCTACCGCCTTTTGTAAATCTGCATGTCCCATGAATTTTTCCTGTCGCTAATACCTTCAGAGCGCGAAGATCCTCTTTAAGTTAAGCGTTCAAGTCAAGCGATGCCGTCACTTTTCTCTTCCACCAACTCACTTAACCAAACTGTCAAATCATCAATACGGTGGTCGACATAGTCCACACCGTCCGCATCCTCGGACCAACGATGCCCTGTATGGATAAGCACCGTAGCCATGCCGAGTTTTTTAGCGGGCTCTAAATTTTGCGCAACGTCTTCCACCATGACTGTTTCTAACGGATCGATGTGATACTTTGAAAGTAGAGAATGGTATGCACTTTCATCAGGTTTAGGCCGAAAATCCGCGGCGATAATGTCAAAAATATTATCGAAATGGTCACGTATACCCAATCGGTTAGTAATACGTTCAGCATGGTCGAATGACCCATTGGTATAAATTATTTTTTTCCCTGGCAGTTTCGCGAGTGCTCGGTCCAGTACTGGGGAGGGTTCAATGACAGACACGTCTATATCATGAACGTAATTAAGAAAGGGTTCAGGTTTCATGCCGTGAACTTGCATAAGACCATTCAGTGTCGTCCCGTATTCGCGAAAATATCGCTTTTGGAGCTTGAACGCCTCATCCAACTCAATATCGAAATGCTTAGCAATGAATTCCCGCATTCGCACATCAACTTGATAAAACAAATTACACCCAGGCGGATATAGCGTGTTATCAAGGTCGAAAACCCAGTGTTTCGCGTTGGCTAGAGTTGACTGCATAACGTCTCATTCTTGATTCTGCATACAAAAACACTACCACGAACTCACGTCCTATCAGCGCAGAAAATCGTACATTTTCGATAAAATGCTTTAACCCTTTTTACATACGGCATTTTCCGCAGCCAGGATCAGACTCAAAATTAAGAATTAATTAGTTCGACAAACCAATAGGAGCTAAAGAAGCTTTGTGCGTACCTTAGACAAGCGCAGTATAAAACACCGAAAATCAGTTCCAATCGCAAATTTACCGAAGCAACGGACCCGAAACCCCACTAAGCAGAAATTTTATAATTTCGCCAATTATGACTCAGATGGCCCCGCACTCACAAAAAACTTGCTATGTAAATTCCGTCGAGGGCCATCTATGACACAAGGATAGAATGACAACTATAATTCCTATTAGGCGGCTAGCGCTTTCAGTTTCTACTTTCTAATTAAAGTACCCGACCCGTGCTCCGTGAAAATTTCAAGCAGCACACTATGGGGCACCCGTCCGTCTATGATAACAGCCGCTTCAGCACCATCTTCGACTGCTCGAATGCACGTTTCTAGTTTGGGGATCATACCGCCAGAAATAGTACCATCACCTATCAACACTGCCGCCTCATCAACTGTCATTTCTGGAATCAGATTACCTTTTTTATCTAAAACACCCTCAACATCAGTGAGCAACAATAAACGCGTCGCATCGACACCCCCAGCCACAGCCCCAGCAACCGTGTCCGCGTTGATGTTAAATGTTTGTCCCGACTCATCTAGCCCCAACGGCGCAATAACGGGGATGATCTCAGTTTCATGCAAAGCATCCAGAATATAGGGATCAATTTCTTTTGGTTCTCCAACAAACCCTAAATCGATCTCTTTTTCGTTTTTGGATTTTGGCAAATGGGTCGCCTTCCGAACTTTAATCAACCCACCATCTTTGCCCGATAGGCCGATAGCTGTTCCGCCGGCAGCATTTATATCTGCAACAATTTTCTTATTAATCTGGCCCGATAGAACCATTTCGACGATCTCTACCGTAGCCGAATCGGTTACACGCAGGCCATCGATAAACTCGCTTTTTATTTTTAATCGTTCCAGCATGGCCCCAATTTGCGGCCCC
This sequence comes from Rhodospirillaceae bacterium, assembly GCA_002724395.1. GTDB lineage: Bacteria > Pseudomonadota > Alphaproteobacteria > UBA8366 > UBA8366. Next base: position 82,053 of record PBOR01000016.1, read on the forward strand.
CCGCCATGCACCACTACTGGATACACGCCTACCTGCTGTAGCAACACAATATCATTAGCGAAACTCGCCGCGAGAGACGCATCCCCCATAGCGTGCCCACCATATTTAATAACGAATGCCTTGCCCGCATAGCGGCGCATATAAGGCAAGGCTTCTGTTAGAATTCCTGCTTTCTCGAGCCATTCAGATCGGCGTTTTGATTTATACGACATGTCGTATTTCCGTTACTTGACACTCTCGCAACGAACTTTACCTCAAAGGTTTGTTTGTCGCCAGTTGTACAAGGTCAGCTCGTAATTGCTCAATACCGAGTTTCTTAAAAGAGCTAGTAACATGAACGTCAGGCATGGCAGCGGGGTGTTTCTTCAGCTCCGCAGTAATGGCTGCCACAGTCTTTTCCAGTTCAACCACTTTTGGTTTATCTGATTTAGTCAGCACAATTTGAAAAACAACGGCATCGTGGTCAAGCTCTGTCATCAAGGCTCGGTCGTTGTCTTTAAGACCGTGGCGGCTATCTATCAACAAACAGATGCGCCGTAAATTAACCCGCCCCTTTAGGTAAAGGTGAATGAGGTGCGTCCATTCGGCAATACTTTTTTTCGAAGCACGTGCATAACCGTAACCCGGCAAGTCAACCAACATGAGCCGCTGACCAAGATCAAAAAAATTTATCTGCTGCGTACGACCAGGCGTATTAGAAATCCGCGCCAATGTTTTTTGCCCTGTCAGCGCGTTTACCAAACTCGACTTCCCAACGTTGGATCGTCCGGCAAACGCCAGTTCCGGTAATACCGGCGCCGGCAGCTGATCAAACTGCATAGCACCATGGATAAAGTTGCAATCTTGGGCAAAAAGATTGCGCCCGCGCTCTAAAAGCGCTGCGTCCATGGTTTCAGAAGCTGGGCATTTTCTTTTCCCGGACATAGCTCAGCTAATTTTCACGCCCATTCGCCTCATGATCACCCATTGCTGTGCAATAGACAAAATATTGTTCCAGGCCCAGTAGATAACCAATCCGGCTGGGAACGGCGCCAGAATGAATGTAAAAATAAATGGCATAAACATAAAGATTTTTGCCTGTATGGGGTCTGTTGGCGTCGGGTTAAGCTTTTGCTGCAGAAACATCGTAGCGCCCATAATAATCGGCCAAATTCCAATATTCACTAGCGCCAAAGTCTCCGGGACATCCCAGGGTATCAGACCAAATGCGGTGAAAATTCCCAACGGGTCCGGAGCGGATAAATCGTGAATCCAGCCAAAAAACGGCGCGTGGCGCATTTCGATGGAAACAAACAAAACTTTATAGAGTGCAAAGAAAACCGGAATCTGAATAATAATCGGAAAACAACCCGCAGCGGGATTTACCTTTTCTGTCTTATAAAGGTTCATCAACTCCGTATTCATGCGTTGACGGTCTTCACCAAAACGTTCCTTCAACTCCTCCATTTTCGGCTGCAAGGCTTTCATCTTGCTCATAGCGCGGTAGGATTTATTAGCCAAAGGGAAGAAAATTAATTTGATGATGACGGTCAAAATTAAAATGGCAATGCCGTAATTACCAAACATACCATTGAAGTAACTTAGTGCTTCGGCAAACGGCTTGGTGAAAAACCAAAACCATCCAAAATCAATTGCCAAGTCAAACTTATCAATATTCAAGCTTTTATTATAACTATCCAATAATTTCTTTTCTTTAGCACCAGCAAAGAAATGGCTTCTAGTTTCGATCGTGCCGCCGGGATTAACGGTCAAAGCCGGGCTAAGAAAATCCGCTTGATAGGCTTGGTGATTACCACGCGTGTGACTAACAAAGCTCGTTTTTACCATTTTCTCTTGATCAGGGATGAGCGCAGCAAGCCAGTATTTATCAGTTATCCCCAGCCAGCCACCTGTAGTTTCGAAACGTTTTGGACCACTTTCCTCGAAGTCATCGTAATCAACTTCTTGTAGTGCCCCTTCCAATACACCGATAAGGCCTTCATGAAGGATATAAAAGCCGAGAATGCTCGGCGTGCCTGTTCGCGACACCAGTCCATAGGGCGCTAAAGAATAAGAGTTCTTGGTTACGTTTCTTACCCGTTGGATAATTTCGAAGACATAGTCTTTATCCAAAGAGATTTCTCTCTCAAAGACCATCCCTTGGCCGTTATTCCAGCTCAACGTTACAGGTTTGTCCGGGCTTAATTTCGAGCTAGAGGTCTGCCAAACCGTCTTACTGTTTGGCGTTTTCACGCCATTTCCAAGCCAGCCAAATTCCGCGTAATAGGGGCGGTCAGAACCAACGGGCAACAAGAGAACAATCTCATCACTAGTCGGGTCAAGTGTCTCGCGATAGTTCCTCAGCACCAAGTCATCAATTCTACCACCCGTTAAATTTATAGAACCGCTCAGACGAGACGAAGTAATTTGGACACGTGGACCTTTTTTTAACGCCGCCCCACGACTCATCGCGGTATTTTCGGCACTTGTGGGTGCTGCCTTCGGCATCACATCACTTACGTCTGAACCCAGTTTAGGCCCGTCATCCAAAAATTTAGCTTTATTAGATGTTTCTTGTTGGGCAATTTTATTATCGCCTTGTGAACCGGCTGATGGTGCCACTTTTGGGTCCGCCGCCTGTTCTGACTTTTCAACTTCTCCAGGAACTGGCGGTGGCGGAAAGATGATATTGAAACCAACAACGATGACTAACGATGCCGCAATCGCGAGCAGAAGATTTTTTTGTTGGTCGGGTATCATCATTCTTATCCAAAGTTATCGAGAATGTGGAACAGGAGGAACCGGGTCATTACCCGTGCTGCCCCAGGGGTTGCATCGGATGATACGGCATACACCAAGCCAAGTGCCCCTTAAGGGACCATGTTTACCAATTGCTTCGATAGCATAGGCTGAACACGAGGGGTGGAACCGGCAACTGGCGCCCAAAAGCGGAGATAAAACCAGTTGGTAAGCACGAATACAGCTTTGTAGCGACTTGCCAATTACATTCATGAAACCCCCCTCCCCAAAAAATGCTAGACTACTTCTAGTCGCCGGTTAGTCGCCGGTTTTCCGCCAAGCCTTTAGATTCTTCATTGCCGTCACTAAGTCCCTATGCAACGCAAGAAAAGAGCGCGCTACCGTTGCCCGCCGCGCGATTAATACATAATCATACCCGGCTATAGCGTGAAGAGGCATAACCTCACTGACCACTGCACGCAAGCGCCGCTTTGCACGATTCCGTGCAACCGCATTACCCACCTTGCGGCTTGCCGTGTAGCCAACACGCACAGATAGAGGGTCTGCTTCACGCTCAGACGCCTGAAGAAGCAATCCAGGCATAACACATTTACGCCGAGAGGCTGCAACGCGCAGAAATTCCGCACGCCGCTTCAACGGCTCAACGCCGACCGGCATACTTATGCGGAGAGGGTTTTGCGACCCCGCGCACGGCGGCGGGAAAGCACTTGACGACCTGATTTCGTGGCCATTCGCGAGCGAAAGCCATGACGGCGTTTGCGAACCAAATTACTTGGTTGAAATGTACGTTTCACATTAGGCCTCCGATACCCAGAACTTAGTGGCTCGGTATATAGAAGTTGATGAATACGAAGTCAACGATTGCGCATACTCACTTCTCAGTAACCTCTTGGTATAACCACAACCCACCTTGCGAATCTGCATTTTATTAATAAAACACCTAGCGTGCCAGTGCAGTTAATAGTTTAAATAAACTGACGCAAAGGTGTGGTATAGCGGATAAAAGTCTGAATCAAACGTCCGAGGAAAATGAAATATTCTCTTTTAAACGATTAATTCCATTGATCATTTTGGGTATCGGTTTAGCCCTGTTCTTTATTTTCGACTTGGACGCGTATATATCACCAAACACATTGCGTAATAATCGCGAGTGGATACTCACACAGGTTTCTGAACATGCAGTTTTGGCCGCACTAGTTTTTATGGCGGTCTATGCAACAGCTGTTATATTTTCATTACCCACTGGCGCCATCTTGACCATCACCGGCGGTTTTGCTTTCGGCCAAATTCTCGGCACATTGTATGCGGTCACCTCTGCAACTATTGGAGCTACCTGCCTGTTTCTAATCGCCCAGACTTCATTCGGAGATTTTTTGCGCTCTAAAGCGGGGCCAACCATCAAATCAATGCAAAAGAAATTCCAATCGAATGAGCTGAATTATCTTCTCATGCTGCGGTTGATTCCGATTTTTCCGTTTTTCATGGTCAACGTGGTGCCAGCGTTCTTAGGAGTGAGCCTCCGAAGCTATATAATCGGCACATTTTTCGGCATCATACCCGGATCGTTTCTTTATGTGACAATTGGCGCCGGGGTCGGGTCCATTTTCGATCAAGGCAAGTCCATGGAACTCAAAAACTTACTTGCCGAGGAAATTATAGCCGCATTGATTGGCCTATTAGTACTAGTGTCGATGCCTGTATTTTACAGAAAGGTCAAAAACCATAAGGGCACAATAGAAAACGAATAATTAACTTCAAAAAAAATCTTCACATGCGAAGCCTGAGGCCATATTAGACCGAGATTTTTCATACCATGGACTCAGAAACATCGTGCGAAATGCCGCAAATACAAACGCAATGAAATAGGCTTCCCCGTCTACACTACATATGGATAAACCGTGATCGACGTCGTTGATGACGACCTCGACAATATAGAGCGAGCAAAGGGAAATCTAATCATACCTTCCCGGGGTTTAACCGCATCGACAATAAGAAGTTCAGGCTATCAATTACCGAAGACGTACCAATTTACATGGTTACTACCCTGCTCTCATGCTCCACAGCCGGAAAAGCAATATGGTTCCATTTAAGCTTACCAACCAAACATGACCGTAGAAAAGGGGTACTAAATCTCTTCCAAAACCCTTGCCGCTGCGTAACAGTTATGAGATGAACCTTGTCCTAACAAATGACCCGATACTAACTAGCGTTGTGAATTAGGAGATTTTCGGATAAATGGCGCGTAAAAAACCAATTAAGCGCATCACCGTTCCTGAGATTAGGGAACGAAAAGGCGCTCAACCAATCGTCTGTCTTACTTCCTATACGGCGCCTGTCGCTGAAATGGTGGATCCACATGTTGATTTAATCCTTGTTGGTGACTCCGTCGCGATGGTTCTTTATGGCATGGAATCGACGCTTGGTATCTCTTTGGAGACCATGATCGGACATGGACGCGCCGTCGTACGGGCATCCCAAAAAGCCCTTGTGGCGGTCGATATGCCCTTTGGGAGCTATCAGGAGAGCAAAGAACAGGCTTTCCGCAATGCTTCACAAATAATGTGCGAAACCGGCTGCCAAGCCGTAAAATTAGAAGGTGGAATAGAATTGGCAGAGACAGTGCGCTTTTTATCCGAAAGGGGTGTGCCGGTCTTCGGGCATGTGGGTTTACGACCACAAAATATGCACACTGCCGGTGGCTTTAGGAGTCATGGCAAAGAACATGACGAAGCATTACAAATCGTGAACGATGCAAAAGCAATCGCCGACGCGGGCGCATTTGCTATCGTCGTGGAGGGTACCGTTGAGCCTGTAGCGGCGCGAGTCACTGAAGAAACGCCCATACCGGTAATAGGTATCGGCGCATCTCCTCGGTGCGATGGCCAAGTATTAGTTACTGAAGACCTAGCCGGCATGTTCAACACCTTTCGCCCTAAATTCGTCAAACGGTATGCGGAAATAGGGGACCAGCTATCTAAAGCGGTACAATCTTTCGCAGACGATGTGCGTCACCGCCGATTTCCTGAATCGGAGCATTGCTTCAGAGCGGAACCACGCAAAATTTCCGGCTGAGCGGGCCAAGCGTAATGGGCTCATCACCCGGCAGTATATACACTCTTACTGAGCTACGCGAAAATGTTGTTACATGGCGCGCCAACGGAGAACAAATTGGATTGGTCCCGACAATGGGCGCGTTGCATGATGGTCATTTGTCTCTTGTGCAAAGGGCTATATCTGAATGCGATCGGGTAGTTGTCACAATTTTTGTTAATCCTAAACAGTTCGGGCCGACGGAAGACCTGGAAACTTATCCAAGAGATAATAAGAGTGACCTGCAAAAACTGGCAGCCTTCGATACTGCACTCGCCTATATTCCAGATGCTACAAAAATGTACGGGCCGGGGTTCTCGACCCGCGTTGAAGTCGACGGCTTAACGGAACACCTATGCGGAAAATTGCGTCCAAATTTCTTTAGCGGTGTCGCAACCATTGTCACAAAACTACTTATCCAATCGCTACCAGACCGAGCCTATTTCGGCGATAAAGACTTTCAGCAATTGTTGGTTATACGCCGATTGGCCACAGATTTAGACATCTCGGTAGATATCATCGGTTGCCCGGTAATCAGGGAACCAGACGGTTTGGCCTTCTCCTCAAGAAATGCTTATTTATCGACGAGGGACCGGATAACCGCACCGGCCCTATTCAAAATACTTCAGCAAACAGCTGAACGCGCCAAAGCAGGCGAGCCTTGCCGGGCCGCAGAAGCCTGGGCAAAGAATGAACTAATCCAACGCGGTTTCACCAAAGTTGAATACGTAGATATCCGAAGAGAAGAAACGTTAGAATCTCTCGACATGATAAATGAGAGATCACCGCGAGCACGTGTATTTGGTGCTGCATACCTCGGCACAACTCGCTTGATTGACAACGTCACGGCTACGTCGCATGGCTAGCCAACGCCGGAAGAAGCGCAATCCGATTAATCCCAGAGAAAATAACACCCAATCATCCGGCTTGACCAAAGTCAAAACAAACTGGCCATTACGCTCACTCAAATCTAAAAAACGGTTAAGTTGATCGTTTTGGACAATAATGGCCGCAACAGGGAATCGAGTTTGGCCAATACTTATATTTACCATCACAAGCGCTGACAGAAAAATCATAGGCCGTTGATAATTTAATTGCTCAAAGGAGATCTTCTCGAAGCTAAAATCAATAAAATCGTTCGGCCTTGTCAAAACGCCGATTTCACAATTTTCGCCGCAAACCTATCGGACGTAAACGCGAACCTCGCTCGCCTGTGCAGTCGCACTGTTGGTTGCGGTCAAATTAACCCGGGATGATGGTAGCCCCATATCAGTTAGGGTGCGCAAAACGCCTTCGGAATTACGCTTAGCGGCAGTGGTGTTCAGAATGCGCGCTGAGGGTGAGCCAACCTTGGGGCTAACCGCCACAAGATCAAAGACCGCATCAGGCTTTCGTTCTACAGCACGGCTCACCGCATTATAAAGTGCTTGCTTATACGCCACGTTTTGCCGATCAAATCTGATAACCACTAAAGGACGACTCGAGGCGCGGCGTTTGCCAGAGCGAGCTGCCGTCCGGGCCTTAATTTCAGCTTGCGCAAAAGCGCGATTCATCAAGCTCGCGCCGTAACGCTCACCATTTTTAATAGCTATAGACATGGTTGTGAGATTTCGCCGTTCATTAGCGAGATAACTAGATTGCCGGTTAATATCATTACTAAGCTCGTTCAACAGGCGGTTTATAACCACAACTGTACGATTGGCCTCATCTTCAACACCACGAAGATGCACATGATCTTCATCGACAGCACCGCTCAAAGTGTATGTGGCACGAACGCTATCCAACAAATAACCAGCGACTGTCGCCTCCGAACCAGAATCGTTCGATAGTCCGTTCATTTTAGAGATATTATCTTCAATTTTTTCAAGCTGCTGCTGCGCCTCATTCCATTGCTTAACCAAAACAGGATTACCCGGAGTAGTACCAGCCTGCAACTTGGCATTCATAGCCGCCACGATACCGTGATAACGTTGAGTCGAAGACTCATTTTCGGTCCTTAATTTATTCATGCGAACATTGAGACGCTTTACCGCGCCTCTTAATTTTTCTAAATCACCGCGCATTGAAACAATTTTCTTGCCAACAAACGTGCCTGTGGGTTTCAGTGCGGGACCGGCAGCAACGCGAGTGGCTGAAGAGGTTGCTGCAGTCGCTGTGGGTGGCTTGTAAGCGCTAAAAGCTGATGTTCCAGCTGATGGTGTCGGTGCTTTCAACACTAACGAACTGGCAGTTTGCTTAGTTTGAGCCGAAGCTGGATTCGGATTTTCGCCTGACAATGACGGCCACATACTATTCGACTCGCAACCTGCGAGGAGTAAGCCGCTCGAAATTAAAACGAACGTTGTTCGTGAAAATGTCATCTTTACAAAACCACCTTGCGATTTACGAACTCATCAAACCCCATACTATATTATCACCGCTCTGAGCCTAAGGTTATAAATAACTCGGGTTCCGCGTAAGTATTTTTTACCTTCACAGCAACCACAATGATTCTACCGGAGCGAATATGGCTAAACAAGCAACAAATCGCAACAAATATCATATGGAAATTCTGCGTTAAATTGGGCCACAGTAATTACCTTTAGAACCCCATAAATCATGAGGTTTCAATCAAACAAACCATTATTGGCGCCAACCGGCTAGTCGCGCTAAAAAATCTTTCTCAAACTGCCTTCTCAAAAAAATTCGCAGTACTGCCTCATATTATCACTTGGTTCACCCTACCACTCAAGCCTAGCCTTTAAGGCATAAATTAGAGCTATCAGAATCGAGATCCCGATCAAGTTCGCGGCGTCAACTTTACCCGTTACTGTGAAAATATTTTCCATAACTGACATTATAAAGGCACCAGATTGCTGGCCGAGCACCAAAAATATCAAAATACAAACTAATACAAGCAGTAACCCAAATTCCGCAAACATCCACAGGGCTTGGTTTAATTTCCCAAATTTTTTCAACATCTGTGACATTTTATGCCCCTTGAAGTCTAAAACCATATACCAAATAGTCAGGTGGGAGCGTAAACGCCCCCACCTATCGCGTAAGCGAATCTTGTCCAATCAAATTGGACACTAACTATTTAGAATAGCATCCGATCACACGGATGCTTCTGCTCTAAAGCTATTTTCTAGAAAACAACCAAAGAATGATACCGATACCGATCAAGCCAGCTAAGCCACCCTTAGCGAGCCCATCAACAAGGCTTATAATATTTCCAACGACAGAGCCCATGGGGCCAACATTGCCGGCACCAATCAACAGCGCGACGACGATAAATAACGCGAGCAAGCAAAGACCAATATCTGTAAGATCGGTTACAACACCTTTAATCTTCGAAATCATATCCAAAATTCCCCTTAGATTTTAAGTAAGACACAACACTAATCCTAGATATGGTGCCACCTTTTGACTCAGAACACAATATCGTGATGAGAAGATTTTTTTTGTGCAGCGTACTCAATTATTGACTCAACATATCCTTTTGGCAAAAAAAGAAAAATCCAGCCTTAGGAGTAGTTTATTTTGCAACGCACCATGGGCATCTGCCGTTTTACTAATAAAATATGAACGCCACGATCAGCGAATCCTGTGGTAAAAGACCGTTTTAGCCAAACTCAACCCGAGGGGATTTTGCCAATCACCGATTAGCAATGACCTTTGGTTCTTATTTTGCCTGCAGTAGAGAAAACAGTGCTCCCTTAGAGTTTAGTTCATTGATTTGATAATGAAATCGAAAATCCACTTATCAACACACCAGTCAGAAATACCGATAGGTGAAAACTTCTGGGTGACAATCCGATAGTGCTAGGCTAATTAGAGCGCCGCTGTTGTACTGTATTTTGCTAGAAATTTTCGCCTTAAAGTTATTTTTTGGTGGATTATAGTTGTATCGGCTACAGTCCAATGCGGGGCGCCCGTAGCTCAACTGGATAGAGTACCTGACTACGGATCAGGGGGTTGGGGGTTCGAATCCTCCCGGGCGCGCCATCCCTCTTGAGACAAAACTAGCAACCTCGAAAATATGTTCGATACAACCTCTATTGCTAGCAGGTGCTCCAGAGCTTCGTCAGGTTTAAACCCAGCATTGCCAATACCAAATAATTTTAAAAGCTGGGTTTTTCTTGCGTAAGGCTCTACGTTTTCCCATTCACGTTACGGCTTCTTTTGCTGATTTTTTGTACGATCCTCTTTTTTGGCCTCCCGATTTTTCTCAGGTGGCTTGGCCTTAACAGCTCACTTTCTTTTTGTGACGAAATTGCTGATTATTTTTTTGCCTCTTTGATGTCTTAGGCTCCTTGTGACTTTTTTTCTTGGATATTATCTCTCCAACCCAGAGCCCACGGTTCGACTGTCTCGCATCATCTTCATCAACTTTGTAACGATCCGTTTGCTCAACATATGCCTTTGCCCAGCCTGATCTCACATGCTCCTCTGCGATATCATGCTCACCGGCATAGCAAGTTGCATAAATAATCCCCGCCGTTTTCGAGGTGACTTTTTCAATGTCGCAAGATAGGAATACCCCATCCGCAATTTTGATCAGCGCAGCCCAGGAAACGATGCCACACCTCATTATCGCTGCATTGACAAGGCAGCTTTGGGTCTTTGACGGTGCCACAACACCAAAAAGTCGGATTTTCTGCTTGCCAACTGACAAGAGATCACCTGACAAAACCGTCGCGACGCCACTAATTTCCTTCGCGCGCGCTTCAAAAGACAAAAACAGCACAGATAATGCCATGGTGACCGCTATCCAAGCCCACTTTTTAGCTTCAGACATCCAGCGTTTCTTTTGCGCTGAAATTCACGCCTTTTCTATTTTGAGTATGTTCTCCAATAGCTTCGCAGCTAGCACCATCACAACAAGGCGCTATATTTGTTTTGCAAATAATGCATTGTGCATGGCCGTGGACATAATCCAAGGGGGTTATATGGCCACAAAAAGGGCAACAAATGGTCGATGTGGCGGACATACGAGTAGAATACCACACATATGAATACCGACAAAATTCACACGCGTGAAATTCTAATTGCCACTAGAAGCCAGCCTCCGAGTCGGCGCTAAGTCGTTAAGGACCCCACCTGCTCGAGACTTTCGGGCATCCGGGCATCATATTGGCTGGCTAATGGCAAAATCATGCGCTCTACAGCTTCCCGGCCTAACGTATCCATCAACGCACAAGGTGGCTTACCAAATTTAAGCGCCAGTGCAGCCCCTAAGTCGATATCTGCTGGAATGGCGACTTCTTCATCTATTTCTTGAAGAACCGGCAGAAATATAGCACCCATCAATCGGTCAGCAATTTCTTGGTCACGTATTTCATCCGGTCCCGAATTAAGCGGATCAATAGACCAGGCTTCGGCATGCTTGCCTTTATTCACAAGCGAAGTGGCTGGGGCATAGAAAGCACCAAGTTCAGTCAAATTATCCTGAGCGTGCAACATCACCTGCATTCCCACCAAATTCATAACCACGAATGGACCTGCAGCGGCTCCTAAAACATGGGTAGCCACGCGGTCAATTTCCGCGGTGCTACCAAGTCCTTCATCGAAAAGACGAGCGGCTTCGTTGGCATAGGGACAAAAAAATCGGTTGAGCGCAAACCCACTACTATCCCGGCATAACACGGGCCTTTTGTGGGTTTCACGGCAAAAATATAATACCTCCTGGACAACGCTATCATCAGTTTTTTTCCCTCTTACCACCTCAACAATGGGGCTAACCGCCGGCGGATTAAAATAATGAATTCCTAAAAAGCGTGCAGGATTGTGCACTTTCTCCCCCAACGCGCTCACTTTCAAGCAACTAGTATTCGTTCCAAGAATCACATCATCTTTAAGCAAGCCCCTAAGATTACTGTAGACCTCGGCTTTTAAATCGAAGCGCTCAAATACAGCCTCAATCACTAAATCACAGTTCCCCAGAGCATCCAGCTTGCCCCCCACGCTCAAACGCTCCAGTGCTGCCGCAGCAGCCGTCTGGCTCATCCGTTCCTTATCGACATTGCGCGCGTAAAATTTTCGGGCTCGTTCAAGTGCGCTATCAAGTTTTTCCTGAGAAAGGTCGATAAGACTAACCTCCATACCGTTTTCCGCAATATTGGTTGCGATGCCAGAACCCATGGTGCCGGCGCCGATAATGCCTACCCGCTCAATCGTCATTTAATTGCTCCAAGAAAAAATCCCCGTCGTTAGTTGCCACATGCTAGACTGCTTGAATCACTGCCGCAACGACTTTGCTGCGGTGCAGCGTAAAATTCAACTAGGCCTCAATATAAGACAAACACCGCTCCCCTTCCATTTCACGCACGTAAACCAATTCCATTGCGCACAAGGCTGGAATTGCGTAAACCCCTTGCAATCTTCCGAATAATTCTTACTTCGGTTTGAAAGGCTTACTACTAATTTCTGCCGCAACCGCAAAGTTGGCGGGCAAAATTATGGGAGGGAGAAAAGAATGATTGAAGTCGAGGGGCTTTGTAAGAAATTTGGGCCAAATCTCGCCGTCGATAACATTTCCTTTAATCTCCAAAAAGGTGAAGTGCTTGGTTTCTTGGGCCCAAACGGTGCCGGCAAATCAACCACGATGAAAATGATCACAGGTTTTCTGCCGCCCAGCGGCGGCACGGCACGGATAAATGGATATGACGTCCAAGAAAATCCAATTGAAGTAAAAAAATCGATTGGATACTTGCCGGAAGGCGCCCCCATGTGGACTGATATGAACGTGGCGAGTTTTTTGAGTTTCATCGCCAATGTTCGGGGCTTTAAGGGTGTGAAGGCGGACGCAAAAGTCGAAGACGCCGTAGACCAAACCCATTTAAAAGACGTTCTCTTCCAACCCATCGAAACTTTATCAAAAGGCTTTAAGCGCCGCGTTGGCCTCGCGCAAGCTTTGTTACACGATCCAGAAATTTTAATCTTAGACGAGCCTACCGATGGCTTAGACCCCAACCAAAAACACGAAGTTCGCCGCCTCATTCAGAAGATGGCCGGGGAAAAGGCAATAATCATATCCACTCACATTCTCGAAGAAGTAGAAGCTGTTTGCACTCGCGCAATCATTATTGCTAAAGGAAAGTTGCTCGCCGATGCCACACCTAATGAGCTACTTAAGCGCTCTGATCACTATAATAGTGTCTCTGTTTCTGTTTCTAATACAGAGAAAGCAAAGAAAGTATTAGAAGCTCTTGATCCTGTTCGAAGTGTCGATATTACCAACAAAGACTGGCTTTTGGCTTATCCAAAAGGTGAAAATCCTATTAACGAGGATGTTGCCCAGGCGTTGCGCTCTGCACGGCTCAAAGTGAATGAAATTCGTTTAGAGGCCGGTCGCCTTGATGATGTGTTCCGAACAATTACGACGAAAAGCTGAGCTGAACTATGCGCAATATATTGATTATTTTTCGCCGCGAAATGGCTAGCTATTTTGCTACCCCACTAGCATACATTTTCATTATTATTTTTCTCGTTATGGCCGGTGTGTTGACGATCTTCATCGGTAATTTCGTTGGGCAAGGTCAAGCAGATTTGCAGTCTTTTTTCGGACTTCATCCGTGGTTTTATTTATTTCTGATCCCCGCTCTTTCGATGAGGTTATGGGCCGAAGAAAGAAAAACCGGTACCATTGAACTCACCATGACGTTACCACTAAAGCTTGGTGAAACCGTGATTGGTAAGTTTATGGCGGCTTGGGTGTTCGCCGGTATTGCTCTGGCGTTAACTTTCCCGTTCTGGATTACAGTTAACTACCTTGGTAACCCAGATAACGGAGTCATCTTAACAAGTTATTTAGGCAGTTGGCTTATGGCAGGCAGTTACCTCGCCATCGGCGGATTTTTTTCAGCGCTCACTCGCAATCAGGTAATCGCCTTCGTTGTGACAGTCACGGCTTGCTTCTTTTTCGTGGCCTTGGGGTCAGCGATTGTAATCGATTTCCTTGATGGCTGGCTTGCTGATAGCATTCTGGAATTTATTCGATATTTAAGTTTCCTAAATCATTTTGTCGGCATCTCCAAAGGTGTTCTTGATCTTCGAAGTATTGTTTTCTTCGTTAGTATAATCGGTCTATTTCTAACCTTGAATGCGATCGTGATTGATCGCGTCCGATCAAGTTAAAGGAGGGATCGGCATGCGGAAACTACTTAACAATCCCATTGGCTGGCTGATCGCTATCGGCGGTGTACTAGCCCTATTTATCATCTCAAACGCGATCGTTGCGCCTATTTCAAATGCGCGTCTGGACTTGACCGAAGAAAAGTTACATACCCTTTCCAATGGCACCCGCAACATGCTGAGTAAGCTTAAAAAGCCAGTCACATTAAACTTTTATTTTTCTAAGAAGTTGGGTACCAGTGCACCGTCATTCGGCAGCTATGCAAAACGAGTGCGCGATATGTTGCGCGAAATGGAGCTCTCCGCGCAGGGCAAGATAATTATTAACGAGGAAGATCCAGTTGCATTTTCGGAGACCGAAGACCAAGCGGTAGAAGCTGGTCTTCAAGGTGCACCATTCGACCAATCCGGAGATCAAGTCTATTTTGGTCTACAAGCCCAATCCGGCGAGGAAAGCCAAGTCATACCCTTTTTCCAGACTCAACGAGAGAACTTTCTAGAGTATGATTTGGCTCGTATGATCCATTCGGTCGATAACGCGAAAAAACCTATAGTAGCGGTTTATACGGGGCGTCCCTTGTTCGGAGACATGAGACGAATGATGGCCGGCATGCCTACACAAGCCTTTCGGATTGTACCGGAGCTCAGAAAAAGGTTCCAAATCAATCATATGTTCAGCATGCGCGACCTGCCAGATGAGAAGCCAGATGTCTTGATGGTGGTCCACCCTTTAAAGCTAGAGCAAGACGAGAAATACGAACTAGATCAATATTTACTGCATGGTGGCAAAGCTATTCTTATCGTTGATCCCTTCAACGAGACCGCAGCCGGCACACCAGCCCCCCAAGGGCGACAACCTGTCTTTAACTCCGTCGTCAACGTCAAAGACTTTTTGGACCGTTGGGGTATTGAAATTTCCGACAAGGTTATCGCCGCGGACCGCTCAATAGCAAGGATGGTCAACGCGGGTACTGCAAGCCAAATACTTCCTGTCCCATTCGTCACCTGGCTTGGTGTTGAAGGAAACCTAATGTCGAGAGATGACCCGGTCACTTCGGAATTGCGTCGTTTGAACATCCAGAGCGCTGGCATCATCAAAATTAATAAAACCGATAATATCAAAGTCGAGCCGATTATTCAGACCACCAGCGACAGTCAGGAAATCGAGGCTAAAACCCATAAAGGCCGAATTAACGTTGAAGAGATGGCAGCAAAATTTAAGCCGTCCGGCAAACCAATGATCTTAGCGGCGCGTGTCTCAGGCACCTACAATACCCTCTTCCCTGACGGACCGCCCAAACCAGACGATATAAAGGCCGACGAGAAGGATACCCAGAAAGATGAAAAACCAAAAGCTGAGGTTAAGCCCAAAACGGTTGAGGAAATAAGGAAAGCGGCAAAAGAAGCGGCAGAAGAGAAGGCAGCGAATGCCAAACGCATGGAATCTCACTTAAATGTATCCAAGGCACCGTTCAATATTCTGCTCGTTTCGGATGCAGACATGCTCGAAGACCATTTTTGGGTGCAAGTACGCCAGTTTTTAGGCCAAAACGTCCTAGTCCCTACCTCAAATAATGGCGATTTCATAATTAATGCAGTTGACCATTTTACCGGTAACTCTGACCTGATTAGTTTGCGGTCGCGTGGAACCACCCAGCGACCTTTTACGAAAGTGGAAGAATTACGCCGGGACTCAGAAATCAAATACCGCAAGGTGGAACAGAGCCTTGCACTAAAACTTAAGGAAACCGAAAAGAAACTGAGCACCTTACGTGACAAACAGTCAGATAAGTCTAAGAAGCTCGCAAGCGATAAAAAGGAAGAAATCGAGGCTGAAATTAGGGCGGCTCTCGATGAACTTCTCAACACTCGAAAAGAGTTGCGTAATGTGCGGCTTAAGCTGAACGAAGATATAGAACAACTGGAACTCTGGGTGCGTTTTGCCAATATTGGCCTAATGCCTATTCTCGTCGGCTGTTTTGCCTTAGGGCTTGGCGTATTCCGAACTCGCCGCCGGCGAGTACGCGCTCAAGAAGACTAAGTTTTATAGCTCTCGAAAGAGCTGTATTTTGCGCTTAGCACAGGAATAGTGGGTCAGGTCCAAGGTTTCGTTTCATGGTGCGTATTGTTAGTTTAATCGCCAGTGCAACAGAAATTGTCGCCGCGTTAGGGTGCGAAGATCAGCTGGTAGCACGCAGTCACGAATGCGACTTCCCGCCCACGGTAAATGGCCTACCAGCTTGTACCGCCAGAAATATCGATGTGACGGCAAACTCTTTAGAAATAGATGCAGAGATTAAGAAAATCGTCACTGACGGCTTATCTATCTATGACGTCGATGCCGAACAGTTAAAGGCACTAAAACCGGACATTATTATTACCCAATCTCAATGCGACGTTTGTGCGGTCAGCGAAACCCAACTTCAAACCGCTGTGGTCAATTGGATTGATCACCAGACTAAAATAATATCTCTAGAACCGAACGGCCTCAGCGACATCTGGACGGACATTCAAAAGGTCGCCGATGCGATTGGCGTACCAAATAGAGGCGCTACGTTAATCTCGAGTTTGCTAGCACGCTTGCACGATATCGAAACCAAAACTGCAACCCTTCCTATCCGGCCTTCTGTCGTTTGCATCGAATGGATTTCGCCGCTTATGGCAGCAGGCAACTGGGTACCTGAGCTGGTTCACCTAGCAGGGGGTATCAATTTATTAGGTGAGGCAGGAAAACATTCGCCCTGGATGGAATGGACAGCGTTAGAATCTGCTAATCCGGATATCATCTTAATCATTCCGTGCGGCTTTGAAATTGATAGATCACGCGCAGAGCTATCCGCCCTAACTGCGCTGCCTGGCTGGCAAGCCCTCAACGCCGTCCAACGCAGGCAAACTTTTATCGCCGATGGTAATCAGTATTTCAACCGACCGGGACCCAGGATTGTCGACTCCGCTGAGATACTTGCAGAAATCCTGCATCCACTAATTTTTTCTTTCGAGTACCGACAATCACGCTGGCAAAAGTTGTGAGCCTCCTCCAGGCGCGTTAAAGTTCGCCACTGAAACCTCAAAAGTGCGGAAGCGATAGGTCATGCGTCAGTTCATGTTAAGGCTATTCATATTTTTCACATTCTTTTTCACCTTCTTGCCTACATTGGCCGTGGGAGAAACAACTCCACAAACTATCGATACGAAAAATTTGGAGGCCTTGGTTGAAACACTAGAGAACAAGGACCGGCGCGACGCTTTGATAAAGGATTTACAAGCGATTATCGCAACCCAACGTCCTCAACAATGGTCTGAAAAAGATCCGAGCTTCGTTGAAAATTTACTCAGAGAAATATCAAAAAAGGTCGAGGTGCTCGGGCAACAAACAACAGCTGCTACCAAGGCTATCCTCGACCTACCTTCGTTTGGACTATGGCTAAAGAATACACTTAACGACGGCGAACGTCGCAAAGCATGGGCTTTTCTTATCGCTAAAATAATACTCATCATTCTAGCTGGATTAGTGGTTGAAATAATCTTGCGTATCGGTTTGAGTAGACTGCGCAAAAATATAGAATCGCAAAAGACAGAGAACAGGCTAACCGGAGCATTACTCGTTTTAGCCAGAAGCCTCTTAGATATACTGGCAATTGCCGGTTTTGCAGCCGCTGCGTTCGGCACACTTACAATAATGGAAATTAGTGACGAAGGACGACTTGCAGCAGTTGCTCTCATTCAAGCCAATATAATCGTGCGTGCTATACTGGCTATATCGAAAATGCTTCTCGCACCCCAAATCGCTCTATTCCGAGTCTTACCTTTGAAGGATGAAACAGCGAATTACCTCTTCGTGTGGGCTAAGCGCTTTGCCAATCTCACTGTGTATGGATATTTCATTTTAGAAGCGGCTTTTGTAGTTGGTTTGCCGGTAGCGCTTTACCAAACCCTATTAAAATTCTTGGGGCTTGCTACGGCGTTACTTACAATCATGGTAATTTTACAAAACCGTGGAGCCTTATCGACATTCTTCACAAAGAAAGATGGATATTTTGGTGTGATTCTGAATCGCATCGCAGACATATGGCATATACTTGCCATTCTCTATGTGGTGGCGATTTTCAGCGTTTGGGCGCTGGGCATTCCAGGCGGTTTCGAGTTCGTTGCCAAAGCGACTATCCTTAGTTTGGTTATCCTCTGCGCCGGCAAGTTCGTCTATCTTTTACTGCAAGCCGCAATTGATCGCGGCTTCGCCTTAAATGATGATATCAAGGCTCGTTTTCCCGGCCTTGAAGCAAGGACGAACCGCTATCTGCCGATTACGCGAAGTACAACAAAATACGTGATACTCACGTTCGTAGTGTTTGCTTTATTCGAGGTTTGGGGAGTCGAGCTTATTTCCTGGTTGTTTAGTGCCAGTGGCAAGGTTTTATTGAGCAAAGTTACTACAATCGGCCTTATCATCGTGCTGGCACTTATTTTATGGGAACTGGCGTGCGCTCTCGTAGAGCGATATCTGAATGCGCGGGATGCAGAGGGTAACACATTACAGCGTAGTCAACGCGCTCGCACGCTATTACCGCTTTTTCGAAACTTTCTAATGTTAGTTCTGGTTGTAATCGTTGTTCTTACAGTTCTTTCCGAAGTTGGCATCAACATTGCCCCGCTTCTCGCAGGCGCAGGAGTAGTCGGGCTTGCTATTGGGTTTGGCGCGCAGACTTTGGTTAAAGACATTATCACCGGTATGTTCATTCTAATCGAAGACACCATATCGGTCGGGGACGTCGTGGAGCTCGGAAGCCATATGGGATTAGTAGAAGCGATGTCCATTCGGTCCATTCAACTGCGCGATGCTGCCGGCGAAGTCCACAGAGTCCCGTTTAGCGAAGTATCTTCCGTTATCAACAAAACCAAAGAATTTTCCCGCGCCCTTTTGGATATCGGTGTTAGCTATCGGGAAGATGTAGACGAAGTAATCGAGGTCATCCGCGATATAGGCATGCAGCTGCGCGAGGATGAAATATTCGCCAAAGAGCTTTTAGACGACATTGAGGTCCAAGGCCTACAGCGGTTTGACGATTCCGCCGTTATTATTCGGGCACGCTTTAAAACTAAACCACGCCGCCAGTGGATCATCACCCGCGAGTTTAATCGTCGTTTGAAGAATCGTTTCGATGAATTGGGCATCGAAATACCGTATCCCGCACGCACACTTTATTTTGGAGAAGATAAAAACGGAGACGCAAAACCACTCAGAGTAGCCCAAGAAATGGACTAGTGTTTTTGCAATACAAAGAGTGCTTGCGGTGCCAAAAGATTTGCCCGCTGCGCCCGTGCTGAATAAGATAAAGGATTGCCTTGTCGGTCCAATGCTATCGCCTGCTCAACCTTGGCGTCGAGTTCGTCGCAAAGTACAATGAAATCTGTAATCGTACACAAATGTATATTAGGCGTATCGTACCAGCGGTCTGGCAAATTACCCGTCACCGGCATCTGGCCACCGAACGATAATTTCCAACGCACACTGAAATGCCCAAAATTTGGAAACGACAAAATTGCTCTATGCCCGATGCGCAGCAAACTTTCCACCACCTGACGAGGATGGCGAGTGGCTTGCAGTGTTTGACTAAGAACGACGTAATCAAACGCATTTTCCGGATACGCATCTAAATCCGTATCCGCATCGCCTTGGACAACTGAAAGGCCATTACTGACACATTCGCGCACGCCATCCATACTAAGTTCAATACCGCGTCCATCAACTTGCCGTTCGCTTTTTAGATGCCCGAGCAATGTACCGTCACCACAGACTACATCCAAAACACGGCTGTTTGCCCCAACCATGCCGGCAATAAGTTCCAAATCTCCCCGAATTCCCGATCGATAATTCATCTCTTAATTATCCTTCCAGTTACCGCAAGCCACGATGCTCGGCACAGGAATTAATGAACCCTTTTGCGACACGACGAAATTCCGGTTCATCCAACAAAAAGGCGTCATGTCCTTGGTCGCTCTCCACCTCAACAAAACTCACATCCGCTGCAACCGCATTTAAGGCATGAACAATCGCCCTGTTTTCAGAAGTGGGAAAAAGCCAATCGCTACTGAAGGAAATAATACAAAACCTCGTCTTCACTCCATCGAATGCCGCAGCCAGCGATCCATCATATTCAGCAGCTAGATCGAAATAATCCATCGCGCGAGTAATGTAGAGGTACGAATTGGCATCAAACCGCTCAACGAAAGAAATACCCTGGTGACGAAGATAGCTTTCAACCTGAAAGTCCGCATCAAATCCATAACTAACAGCCGAACGGTCTTGCAAGTTACGTCCGAATTTCCGATGCAACGCCGGCTCAGACAAGTAGGTTATATGAGCCGTCATACGCGCCACACCTAGACCTCGCCTTGGAATAGCGCCGTGGCGCGCGTAATCACCACCGTGCCAATCGGGGTCTGCTAAAATTGCCTGACGTCCCACTTCATGAAACGCAATATTTTGAGCAGTATGGCGCGCTGCACCTGCAATAGGCATTGCAGCAAATACACGGTCTTTATAACGAGATGCCCATTCCAAAACCTGCATAGCGCCCATGGAGCCGCCGGTCACACAAAACAACTGATCAATACCCAAATGGTCAATCACTAGCACCTGCGCCCGCACCATATCCGCAATACTTATCACTGGAAAATTAAGACCATAGGGTTTGCGGGTCTTAGGATCGATATTCTGCGGTCCCGTAGATCCCATACAGCCACCAAGAACATTGATACATATTATAAAAAACCGATCCGTATCAATTGGTTTTCCAGCTCCAACCATCTCTCCCCACCAGCCGGGCTTTCCGGTGACAGGGTGATCCTCAGCCACATACTGGTCTCCTGTCAGTGCATGGCATACGAGAATTGCGTTCGATTTATCGGAGTTTAATTCCCCATAGGTCTGGTATGCGAGCTGAAATGGGCCAAACACAGTCCCATTGTCCAGTTTCATAGTGTCAGCAGCGCTTAAAACAAACCGATGCCCTGGTAAAACAACACCGTGACCACTATGCACGATGCCACTTTCCGGCGTACTATTTTGATTATGAGCGATAGGATTTTTCCTCAATTCCAATTAATAGGGCGGGATATTGGGGTAGAGACCGTAAGTGTCAATGTTTTCTTTGATTTATCCACGTTGACGGATTAGTAGTATCGCCGCCCAATTAATAGGTTTGCCATGGCTAATAAAAGAGAATCTCTAGATGACTTGCGGCATGAGATTGATGAAATCGATGAACAGGTTCATGATCTTCTCATGAATCGTGCTGCATTAGTCGAACGCATTCGGGAAGTAAAGCGCCTAGAATCAATAGCCACCATACGCCCTGGTCGAGAAGCGTTAATATTACGTAAATTAATAGCCCGCCATCAAGGACGCTTCCCAGTGGGTGCAATCACTCGCATTTGGCGAGAGGTAATTGCGGGTATTACCCGGATGGAAATGCCAAGCTATGAGGTTGCAGTTTACGCCGCCGCTGGGGATCAAGGTTATTGGGATATCGCGCGTGATCAGTTTGGCAGCATCACGCCAATGACCCCCTGCTCAAGCCCACGCGATGTGTTACGCATAGTCGACGAAAGAAAGGCTTCACTGGGCATCGTACCAATTCCACAAGACGACGACGTAGATCCCTGGTGGATCAGTTTAATGATTCCTGACGGACTTCGTGTCGCCTATAAACTGCCCTTTATCAATGACACTAACGCGCGATCCACGTCAAACGGAACCGCGATCGCATTCGCCCTCGGGCGCATTTTACCTGAGCCTACCGGAAACGATCGGACGTTAATTGTAATCGAGACAGCAGCTCCCCTTAGCAGGACCGCTCTTAACGAATTATTAAATCGCGCTAAACTACAATCGAAAATAATTGCCTCTAGCCAACAGGCCAATTGGTTCCATCTTGTAGCTGTTGAAAAATTTGTCACAGAAAACGATAGCCGTATAGAAAATCTCAACGCTAATGACGAAGTATTACGAACTGTGAGTATCGGCTCATACGCAGAACCACCAGAATCTGAAAGAAATGGTGCAGAAGAATGACCACTCCGATCCCTAAACCGGGAGTACTAGACGTGGCTCCCTATATTGGCGGTTTACATACCATTAGCGGTGTCAATCGTGTCATCGTACTCGCGTCAAACGAGACACCCTTGGGGCCAAGCCAGAAAGCTATTAAGGCATACACAGATGCTGCTGGACAAATACATAGATACTGCGATGGCCACGCCAGCGCGCTTCGTAAATCCATCGGAAAAAGGTTTTCATGTGATCCAGAAAGAATTGTTTGTGGGGCCGGCTCAGACGAGCTTATTCAAATGCTCATCCGAGCTTATGCCGGGCCTGGCGATGAACTGCTTTACAGCAAATATGGCTTCTCGATCTATCCGATATTCGCGACTGGAGCAGGCGTAACCCCTGTGGCAGCTGAAGAAACGAATTTAACTACGAACGTCGATGCATTATTGGCCAAAGTGAGCGATAAAACCCGCTTATTGTTTATAGCTAACCCGAATAATCCCACCGGAACCTACCTAAACACGGAAGAACTATCACGGCTGCGTGACAACCTACGAGACGACATCTTGCTCGTGATTGACGCAGCATACGCAGAGTACGTAAATCGAGATGATTATACAGCCGGGGTCGATTTGGTGGAACGCCATGAGAATGTCGTAATGACCCGAACTTGTTCAAAAATTTTTGGTTTAGCCGCGTTAAGACTCGGCTGGGCCTACTGCCCACTAGCGGTTACCGACGCGCTTAATCGAATAAGAAGCCCCTTCAATGTCAGTGGGCCCGCTCAGGCCGCGGGTCTAGCCGCAATGGAAGATCGTGCGCATACTAAAAAATCTTTAGCGCTAAACGAACAATGGTTACCTTGGCTCACTAAGCACCTCAACAGACTAGGCCTGGAGGTAGTGCCGTCCGTGGCAAATTTCGTGCTAGCAAGATTTCCCGATGTCGAGAGCGCCCAGCTGGCATATGATGCGCTGCTTGAAGCTGGTATAATCACCCGACTAATGAAAAGTTACCACCTACCAGAAAGCCTGCGTATTTCGGTTGGGCTAGGTGAAGAAAACGAGGCACTTATTCAGGCATTGCGGCAGCATTTTGAAAAACAATGAACACCCAACCACTTTTTGAGAAAGTTGCAGTAATCGGCCTCGGCCTCATCGGCTCATCCCTTTGTCATGTGATGAAGCGCGAGGGATTGGCTGGTTCAATTGCAGGCTCTGCAAGGACAAAAAAAACCCTTGATACTGCTTTGGGAATTGGCTTTATCAATACGGGTCATGACACCGCCCGTGCCGCCGCCGAAGGGGCCGACCTTATCGTACTCGCTGCACCAGTCGGGGCGAATTCAACATTAGCCAAACAAATCGCACCATCTTTAAAAAAAGGCGCTATCATAACCGATGTCGGTTCGGTCAAAGTATCGGTCATTCGCGACGTTCAGCCACATTTGCCCGACGGTGTTCATTTGGTACCGGGACACCCTGTCGCAGGCACAGAATATTCCGGCCCAGAATCTGGATTCGCAGAACTCTTCGAAAATCGCTACTGCATTCTTACTCCACCAGATGGGGTGGATCAGAACGCTGTTGAAAAAATCCAGCAACTTTGGAAGGCAGCCAACAGTATTGTAGAACTCATGGACGCAGACCATCACGATAGAGTTTTAGCAATTACGTCTCATCTACCGCATTTAATCGCCTATACAATTGTCGGCACCGCAAATGACTTGGAAGGTCAACTTCGCGAGAAAAAAGCTGAAGGCAAAATTAAAATAAAAACTGCTGATGTTATAAAATACTCTGCTGGCGGATTTCGCGATTTTACGCGCATTGCCGCCTCAGATCCGGTTATGTGGCGAGATATTTTTCTCAATAATAAAGATGCAGTGTTAGAACAATTAGGGCGCTTTATAGAAGACTTAACCGCGATGCAGCGCTCTATTCGATGGGAAGAGGGTGGTGAATTAGAAAAAACCTTTAGGCGCACCAGGGAAATTCGTCGTGGTATAGTCGAGATGGGGCAGGCTGGTTCCTTCGACCCTACCGAGAAGGAAGAATAATCGGCGGTAATTTCAATATTTGAAATGGTCCCGCGTGCAAATAACCGCTGCGCATCGTTAACGGAACGGTAAGTACGTTGGCGCCATCAGCCGAAGATGTTTTGGCGAAAACATTCATTCCCATTCTAAGAGCCGCAGCGCCAGTTCCTGTCATGATGCCAGCATCTTCCAACGCATCCATGGTTTTAGAATAACCACGAATATCAGCAGTCATTGAGCCTACCGGCGTGATGCTTTTATCAATGGAAACACTCCCTCGACCTCTAAGGTCAAAAGCCCCCCAGACCAAATTAAACCAACTTGCGTCGATAGATCCGCCGGTTTGACGCCATTCATCGAGTCCTTGGCGAGTAATATCCTTAGGTAGCGGCCCTTTCAAATCGGCAACAAGCTGTATTCTGGCAAGACGGCCGCCAAGGGGACCCTGGGCCACCGCCGGTAAAAGTAAATTATCTATGGAGGTCGCGACAGAAACTACCGTTTGTTCCGCTTTGGATATTCTATTTTCGGGCTGTGTCACCTTAAACCACATATCTTCAGTAAATAGCACCAAAGCCTTTTCCACATCCATCACACTGATGGATCTAAGCGTCACCTCGCCTTCCGCAAAGCTACCATTTGATTGAATGCCAAGCACCGCCACCGCACTCTTTGGCACCAACCGAATAGTCTGCTTTAGTATTGGGTATGACAGCTGAATTTGTTGCAGACCGGAAAATTCAAGCCGATATCGCCGCCAGTTCCAAGGCTGCATGCCTAAATGAACGGCATTTCCCCGCCAGACCCAATGTCCATCGGGCGACCTAAAATTTGGTTTATCAATACTGAATCGAACAATGCCGGGAAAGCCCGCTGTACTTGCTGAGCCATGCGTGATAGCGAAACCCCGTGCTCGGAGGTTTTCAACCCATAAAGAAAATTGGGTTTCCATGCGAGTAGCTGCATAGAACCAATAAACCGGATATAGCATAGCGATAGCCAGCAAGAGCATAAGGGGTCCGACAATGGGCTTACGGGCGAAAATCGACATAATGAAGGCCAGTTCGTATTGGGCGAAGGTCTGCGCGAACAAATAAGTAATTGGGTAAAGATTTGTGCCAGAATGCCTACCCGTTGCAATTTTTCAACTATATTTTGATATGCCGCATAAGACGCAAGATTCGCACCCTTCTTCGTTAACCAAGCTGGCGCTACCGCATTTGGGGTACTGGCGATGAACCAATAAATTATCCATACCTTTTACCCGGGTTTATTGAAGATTAGCTTGTTGTTCTAAAGAAGCTGTTGCAGTTTCAATCTGCTCTTCAAGCTCTTTCATAAAATCATGACGATCAAGACCCGGCTCTATCGCGGGCAAGAATTCCAAGACAATACAACCTGGTCGTTTTTTGAACGCTCGGCGAGGCCAGTAAGTGCCCGAGTTCAGGGCGACAGGCACCACCGGCAACCCAAGCTCTTTATAAAGAGCAGCAACGCCTGGTTGATAACAGCCTCGCTCGCCCGGGGGCATGCGCGTACCTTCCGGAAAAATAACAATGGTATGGCCATTCTCCACCGACGTGCGCGCATCCCTCAATAATTTGCGCATAGCTGCAGCGCCCGCTCTTCGGTCTACAGCAATCATCCCCGCACGCCACATAAACCAGCCAACTAACGGCACTGCCAACAAAGAGCGTTTAAGCACAAAGATACAATCATAAAATATCAAATTGTAAATTTGCGTGTCCCACATGGATTGATGCTTTGAAGCGATCATGATTGGCCCGTTAGGAATATTTTCCAATCCACGGATTTCATGGGTTATGCCAAGACCATACTTCATAGTCAGAAAGCCTCCACGAACCCAAAATCGGGTGGCTTTTCTGAAATAACCGCGCGGCAATATCATAAGCGGTACGTAAAGTGGACACAGTAAAAACGTCCAACTATAAAAAATTATCGCAAAAAAGATTGCTCGAACCAACGCTATTGCCTCTCTAATACAAAATTGAACCCATGAGCGCCCTACGAAAGACAGCGAGAAGATACTTATTGTATTCTTCCATAATTAACCCCGTACTACCGGGCCAAAGCCACCAATTTTTAGTCTTAAAGGACTTCGGAAATACCGGGTGCGGCGTTATCTCAATATCGCGCATAACCGACCGAAATTCTGCTAAGCTACGCGGCATGTGATAACTTGCAGTGACTAGACGAATAGTTTCAAACTTTTCTTTGGTCAGCCATACGGCTGTCTCTCGGGCGTTCCCTTCAGTATTATCAGCGTCATAACCAAGTGAAATGCAGCATTCAACAGAGAGAGGGGACTTTCGTGCTATTCGTAGGAGCTGCCGTACATCTACGCCACGATGAACACCTGATACGAACAATTTTTTAGCGTATTTTTGTGCTAAAAGCTCTAGGCCAGCTTCAAGCCTTAAGCTCCCACCTGTCAACACTACGATTGCATCTGTCTTCTTCTTAGACTTCTGTACCCTGTCGGGAATTTTCTGCGCAAACACCAGAAACCCAAAAAGCCACGCAATTGCGGAGCACAAAAAGAAACCTATCGCCCATCGAGCAAAACATCTAAAAATTTTTCTTCGCGGCCGGAACATTATTGCATGCGCTCAAGTGCTCGCAGCACCGTAGCCCGCGCTGCGCGCATGGCGATTATACTAGCGGCAACCGGCACCATAGAAATCGCTGCCCAGTGCCAAGCAGCAAACTGCAGATCGGGCATAAGCAGTGGATCAAACTCAACCACTCCCCATTTAAAAATGGACAAGGTCACCGCGGCGAGACCAGTGCCGGCAAAGCCACCTTTCAAAGCCAATCTAAGCGCATGATGCTGAAATTGCCCTGCAATATACCCATCGGTTGCGCCAATCAAATGGAGAACCTGAATAACATCACGATGAACCGCAATGCCACTGCGTGTTGCAAATACAACGGCAAATACAGCGCAGGCTGCGATAAGAGTAATGACACCAGCTGCCAAAATCTGTAACGCTAAAATAAAATCTGCGACCTGTTGTCGCCAAACCCCATGGTCATCCAACGAAGAGCCTTCAACAGCAATGGTTAATTGTTGACGCAATTGTTTGAGGTCTGCTGTCTGCTCCGGATTTAGAGTAACGTCTATAAGATGCGGCAACGGTAAGTCTAAAACCGAAGTTCCGGCACCAAGCCAAGGCTCCAATGATGCCGCGACTTCTGTAAGGGGCACCTTTTTCGCCGACGCAATTCCGGGGCTGCGTTTTAATACATTTATTGCACGACCTAACCGCTGCTCAGATTCTTCGGACGTTTCGCCATCCAAAGGAGGAATTTGCACCGTGTAACGGCCGCTCAATCCTGTTTCCCAAGACGCGGTAGCGCCGGCAAGCACCAGGACCCCCGCCAACATCAAAATAGCTAAATACACCATGACGCTGATAATCCAAGGCAACAACCGAGTTGCAGGATCCGTCGAGAGAGGAAGATCAATGCGGCCGCGAAACATATCAGCCCACCGGTTCCGCATCGATGGTGGTCAACATGCCATCCTCCAGATGAAGAACTGGATAATTAAAATGAGATACAAGTCCCTCATTATGGGTCGCAATAACGATCGTCGTGCCCACTTTATTAAGCTGTTCAAAGAGATAGAGTAACCGAACAGCAATTGTATCATCAACATTACCCGTCGGTTCATCCGCAAGCAGCAACCGCGGACGTGCGATCACCGCTCGGGCAATAGCCACTCTTTGTTGTTGGCCACCAGACAAAGTCTTGGGTCGCGAATTCAATTGGCCCGCCAGACCGACCCAGCTTAACAACTCCGTCACATGCTTAGTGATCGATTCCTCGCGCATACCTGAAACGCGCAGCGGCAAAGCTACATTATCAAATGCTGACATATGATCGAGCAGACGAAATTCTTGAAAAACAACCCCAATACGTCTTCGTATCTCGGGCATTTCCTCGCGCTTAAGGGCTAGAACGTCTCGGTCAAACAAATTGATTAGACCCCGGCTTGGCCGTTGTGCCAAATACATCAGCTTCAGCATGGACGTTTTTCCGGCACCACTCGGTCCAGTTACAAATCGAAATGCCCCCTGCTCAAGGCCAAAGGTAATATCGCTTAACACTTCCGGGCCAGCGCCGTAACGCATGCCCACATTCTCAAATCGAATCACAATACACTCCGGTCTTTAAGTGTAGTTTGGTAAATTGAACGTAAACACAAAACAATGATATCTCCCACGAATTTTTGTTCTGTATAGGATATAAGTCAAAATGCCACGCAAAACTGTTCTGCGTAAAGCATAGCTATGGTTGCAACTGTTCCCATGAACTCTTAGACTCACTACCACAATATTTTGTGTTAACCCTTTGGTGGGCCTCTAAATACGATGATTCTTACTTGCCCCAATTGCAGCGCAAAATTCAACATTAAAGACAGTGTGCTTGGCACAACAGGTCGGAATGTCAAATGCTCCAAATGTGATCACCGTTGGCATGCTACATCGGCTGATGGGGCAAGCGATGCAGCAGCTAAGGCGCAGGCTCGGAAAAATGATACTTTTGAAGGTATAGGTGAAGATACCTCAATGAGAGAACAGCGAGCAAAGGGCATAGATGAAAACCCCTTACACGCCGATCCAATAGCCAGCGGCACGGATAGCAACAGCAACAGAGACATCGCCCCCGCTAAGGCAAAAAAGGATGATTCAGTCAGTTTCGATCCGCCTCCCATACCGCCGGAAAGCAAGACTCTCCTAACGGACCGTTACTGGTATAGCAGCACTGTTCTCATCGGCTGGGGGTTCTTTATTCTTGTATTCATCATCATCATCATGAGTATGATTCTTTTAAGAAAAGATCTGGTCGCCCTATATCCGCCTTTCAACAAGGTATACGAAGTATTCGGAGTTAAAACCAAGCCACTTGGCCACGGTCTAGAATTACTGGAGCCCACTTCGGAGATCCGTAAAGAAGGCAACATTGTTTTCCTCAGGGTTAAAGGAAAAATTGTGAACAAGACAAGTTCTGTGATCGACGTGCCCTTACTTAAAGGCGTTTTATACAATAGTAAGGGCAAGCAAACGATGACGACAAAGACCTTCAAGGCTAGCGAATCCCGCATCTTGCCAGCCGAAAGAATCAACTACTCTACAGAAATCAAAAATCTACCGCCTGGCTCGGTTAAACTAACCATTATCTTCGCTCGCAAGAAAAAATGACCAAATGAAGATAAATTATCTGTTTGGCATTGGTGGAGTTAGAAGCACACTAAAACCGCTGTAACAAACGTTTGTAATATTCCCGTTCTTGCTTCGGGCGCTTATATTCACCCGCGCGACGACGTAACTCATCTCGAATTTTCTTGGCACTGTGTATGTCTTGAATGCCGGGGATTGCGACTTCCTCGCCTAAATTAGGCGCACCTCCTGCGCCTTCCCCTTGCTTTGAGTTTCGAGGTCGCCCAAATGGATCATTCTTGCTTTGGCCACTCTGAAGCCAATCATCATCCATATCAAAAGAATCTTCGCCCGCTTGGCTCGCCAAGTGTGTCATGGTCGATTTCAAAGACTTTGTTAATGCTTTAATAACATCGCTTTGATGAGCAACTGATTTGCCAACAGCGCCAATTCTGAGGTTCTTCGAAGATTTCCGCATTGAGATCTCAGCCAGCCCCAGTTCATCTGGGATCGGCACATTCAGCTCGGCGACACGTCGCATGACGTCGCCAAGTTGTCCACGCAGCAGCCCTTGTTGATTAATCTCATCTTTTAGGGAGCGTTCTAAAACATATTCTTTTTCTGTCTTGCTCTTATCCTCACCTACCAAGTCCTTTTGATCTGAGGAGAACGGAACAAAGCCTTGGTATAGAATAGTGTTCTGTTTTTGCACTTTAATCTGATTAAGATCACGTGCGATTCGATAGGTTTTATCCAATAACTCCTGCTGACTTTTTACCAAGCGTTTTAAATCATTAACCACCCTAATTGCCCGTCGCGTCGCTTCGCTTTGCTTAGCAAACCGCTTTACCCGCATGCTTTCCATCAGCTCTTGCAATTGAACTAACATTTGGCGCGCTTTCTCACGTTGGCGGTTTTGGATAAATTTACTTACATCCTTCAACATTCGCATTAGGTCTTGACGTCGCAAAATCTGCGACTTCCTTCCCAGGCCAAGGGACTCAGATGTTTCTTTATCCAATTCCTTCAGGGAATCTATCAGCCGGTCGAAATAATCGGATAATGTCTGACGATATTTATCTAAAAGACTTGAGATCTCCGCATCGCTCGCATTTTTATTCAACGCGTCCATTAAATTATCCTGGGCTTGGCGCATGGCGATTTCGCTTAAACTAAGTCGCCCGTCCTCAATTCTCAGAGCAATTTCCCAAAGAAATTTCTCAATTGCGGGAACATGCTCCGATTGATCCGCATTCATAAGCCGCGCTCCTGCAACGGAGAGCCCCAAAAACGTAACAATATCACCGTTAAAATTATCATAATTCCAAGATAAATTATCGAGCATAACCCCAGCGCGCGGCCCATAAGTGCTAGGAGCATCAACAAATCGTTTTCGCTCTTGAATAATTATTTGAGCGACCGGGTGATTAAAACGGCGCTCGGGTAGCACGGTTTCGATTTTCTCACTCTTACCCGTCTGGCCCGAAGCATCGGTAGCTATAAGCTGAACCTCCACCGGCAAGCCAGCCCAACGATGTGCGGTTAAATCTTTGAAAATAGTCGCCGAAAAATCGCGCGCATTGTTGCCGGGTATGGGCAATTCGACTTCGAATATATGCTTCTCGTATTTTGCGTCCCTGTCTTTTTTTGCCGCTTCAAACAAACTATGGCGCCGAATAGAAGCAACAATTTTGACAACACCGTAGTCATCTTGACCACTAAAATGAAAGCGTAATGTGTTCCGTTTTGATTTCACCGGCTCGCGAACAAATTCCACAGCCGGCGGCTCATCGGGAATGATCTCTATCTTCCAACCAGCTAGAATTCGGCCCGAATCATGAATAGCTAATTTACCAGATTTACTCAAAATTCGTTCGATTTGGGCTATGTCGCCGGTTTTTTTCGTGAACTTTTGGGATTTATCGTCCACAAATAATAAAGTATCATCCTCAGCCCCGGTCACTTGAGCCATCAATTTGCTCCTTTTAGGGACTTTTACAGTCCTCAAAGCGCTACGGCCCGGGTAATCGTCCCCCGAAGTAAGGAAGATAGGCGGATAACCGGTATATTCGGGCGGCGTGACCCAGGCGTCAGCCACTACCGATAAGTCCGAGCCATCGTCCCCCCAATTTGGTTGTACCGATCTTTCTAATCGCTCGGCGATGTCACCCTCGGCAAAGATCGCTAAAATTCCAATGGAAATAACAAGTGCAAATCGCAGGGCGCATGGGTCCTTGCGGAATAAGCCCGAGCGTGGCAACCGAAACCGCAAATCCGCCGCAGCCTCTGCCATTTGCTTCTGATGTAATGCCCAAAGGGCTTGTCCCGCCGGGTTCTGAGTCCCAGCTGCTTGATTATCTCCCAGCGCTTCCAACGGCCGATGACGGAGAGCACTGTCGACTTCCAAACGACGGTCAATCTCTAATCGGGTTGGCAAGCCAAATTTGGAAAGGTTATGCCCGAAAGCCCAAAAAATGCCAATCGCAAAGCCCACCAATAGTAAAACATGCAGCCAGCCGGCTAAGGATGGCAAAACATCAACAAGAACGAGAAACAAGAAAAGTCCGACAATGCCGCTTGCGGGCCACAACGCATCCCATACTCGCTCCCATGTGATGGATAGCCATACTAATCCTAACCGCCAAACAGGGACGCGGCGTCTTGGCAATGAGGCAGGCTGTTTTGTCATAATCAATCGTCTGGTTCCTGCTATGCTTTGGTGCCTTTATGAAAAGCTTTTTATCCTTGCCAGTCGGCAAACTTCTCTAATTTGAATATATCTTCGTAACTAGGGCGCGTCCGTACAACACTAAATTTAGCGCCATTAACTAATACTTCTGGCACCAAAGGACGTGTGTTGTACATTGATGCCATAGACGAACCGTACGCGCCTGCGGACTGGATAACTAGCAGATCTCCGGAGACTAAAGGCGGCAAAGCCCTTCGGCGAGCAAACGTATCACCAGTCTCACAAACCGGCCCTACCACATCTACAAGCCCGCATTCGACGTTTTCGGATGCTTCTCGGGCCGGAACTATGCCGTGGTGCGCCTCGTAAAGCGCCGGGCGCATTAGATCGTTCATCGCCGCATCTACAATAGCAAAACGCCGATCAGCACCATCTTTCACATAAAGAGTTTTAGTCACCAAAATGCCCGCATTACCCGCAATTAATCGGCCCGGCTCAAACATTAGTTTGCAGCCAAGAGCGCCAACAGTATCCTTCACTGTCTTTGCATATTCGGCGGGCAAAGGCGGTGTTTCATCATCATAGGCAATGCCAAGCCCACCGCCCAAATCAAGACGGACAATTTTGTGCCCCAGTTCACGCAAGTGACTAACCAATGCCGCAAGCCGCGTAAAAGCCGCCTGAAACGGCGAGACTTCTGTCAATTGGGAGCCAATGTGCATTGCGACCGCGACCGGCTTGATTCCTGGTAATTGCGCCGCACGGTCATAAATCGCAGGTGCAGCATCTATATCAATACCGAATTTATCTTCCTGGCGTCCGGTTGCGATTTTGTGATGAGTGTGAGCGTCCACGTCCGGATTAACCCGAATAGCGATTTCAGCCTCAACGCCAAGCTTAGACGCAACAAATGACAGAGCCTCCAATTCAGGCATAGATTCTACGTTTATCTGAAGGATGCCCTTTCCCAAAGCGAAGGTCATTTCATCTTCGGTTTTGCCTACGCCAGAAAAAACGATTTTATCCGCAGGCACGCCAGCCGCTAGTGCACGTCGCAGCTCCCCTTCCGACACTACATCGGCACCGGCACCCAATTCAGCGAGAGTGCGGATAATGGCTAGGTTTGGGTTTGCTTTGACAGCGAAAAAAATTAACGCATCTTGATTACTAAAAGCCTCTGAGAACTCCTGGAAATGACTCACCAAGGTAGCCGTGGAATAACAATAGAAGGGTGTGCCTACGGTCTCGGCAATAAGTTCCAGCGATACGTCTTCAGCCCAGAGCACGCCTTCCCGATACTCAAAATGGTTCATTGTTTGGCTGGGTAGTTGCGTGGATAGTCACTATTGCCCGGTGACTTTGGATCATTCTTTACACCACAAGACGAAACTAGAATGGTAAGCAACATCACTAAAAAAATCTGTTTCACAGGTAACGCTCCTTCGCTTTCGCGACCGCTTCCAATACACATTCGGGAGATGTGCCGCCAAAACTTGCTCGACTCGCCG
Source organism: Rhodospirillaceae bacterium (assembly GCA_002724395.1). Lineage (GTDB taxonomy): Bacteria > Pseudomonadota > Alphaproteobacteria > UBA8366 > UBA8366. The sequence goes on from PBOR01000016.1 coordinate 115,468, forward strand.
TAGACGCCTCATTGGTTAGTACTGAATATATATCTTCAGTAATTCCGTTTTCTACCGTCTGCATTTCTTCAAGAGAGAGGTCCATAAGTGAACAACCCTTCTTCTCAGCTAATCCCACTATTTGACCGGTAGCGTGATGCGCATCCCGGAACGGCAGGCCAAGCACCCGAACCAACCAATCAGCTAAATCCGTAGCTGTCGGAAAACCAGAAGCAAGAGAAGCCAGCATAGCCCTTTTGTTGATCTTCATATCAGACGCCATACCGGCTAACGCGGCAATCGCCAAAGATAGACTATCAGCTGCATCAAAAACGGGTTCTTTATCTTCCTGCAAATCCTTAGCATAGGCGAGCGGCAAACCCTTCATCACAACCATCAACCCATGCAAAGCGCCCAATATACGTCCACTTTTACCCCGTACCAATTCAGCGGCATCTGGGTTTCGTTTTTGCGGCATTATCGACGAGCCAGTGCTGAAGGCATCACTCAAACTGATGAAACCAAATTGCGGAGAGTTCCAAAGGATAATCTCTTCGGCAAACCGCGACAGATGGACAGCAGATATCGATGCAGCACTCAAGAACTCAATCGCGAAATCCCGAGCCGATACTGCATCCATAGAATTTCTCATGGGCCGGTCAAAACCAAGTGCTGAGGCTGTTGCATCTCTATCAATAGGAAACGACGTGCCAGCTAGCGCTGCAGCACCCAGCGGACATTCATTTACCCTTTTTCGGCAATCGGCAAATCTATCCCTATCCCTGCCTACCATTTCTACATAAGCCAATAAATGATGCCCAAAGGTAACCGGTTGAGCCGGTTGCAGATGCGTAAAGCCAGGCAAGAGTGTATCAAAATGCCTTTCCGATACATCGATCAGCGCTACTTGCAAGCTCTGCAATTGAGTGTCCAATGCATCGATAGCATCCCGCACCCAAAGCCTAAAGTCCGTTGCGACCTGGTCATTCCGGCTTCGCCCCGTATGCAGCCGCCCTGCTTTGTCACCTATCAACTCCCGAAGACGCGACTCGATATTTAAATGAATATCTTCCAGCGCAGATTTGAATTCAAAATTGCCGCCCTCAATTTCCGCCAGGATTTGATCAAGACCCTGCTGGATGGCATCACCATCAGCAGTTTCAATAATACCTTGAGCCACAAGCATTTGAGCATGCGCCTTGGATCCGGCAATATCCTGTGCGAAAAGGTGCCGGTCGAAATAGACGGATGTGTTTATCCGTTCCATAATAGCTGAGGGTCCAGCGTCAAACCGTCCGCCCCACATTTCATTTTTAGCCATCGGGGATACCTAATTGCCCAATAAAATTAAAGCTTATCTCAAATCTGTTTTAGCCGCCTGTATAATATTTAGCGCCTTAATGGCATTTTTTATCAGCGGTGCCGAGAAAATGCCTCCGCTGACCGGCGCAATACAAAACTTTATACTAAACCAACGGGTTACACCAGCGCCGCCGGTAGCATTTCGCGACGCTGACGGCAATGAAAAGGTCGTTAGCGACTTCCACGGCCAAGTACTACTCATCAATTTTTGGGCTACCTGGTGTGCTCCATGCATCCGCGAATTACCTGTGCTTCAACGGTTGCAAACCCAAATGGGAAGCTCCAAATTCACCGTATTGGCAATGAGTACAGATTTGAAAGGCAAGACAGTTGCTGCACCATTCCTCGAGCGCCGCGGTCTAAACAATTTACCACTTTATCTAGATAGCAAAATGGAATTCGCGCGCGCACTCGGAGTTAAGAGCCTACCAACAACTATCTTAATAGACAGAACAGGGAACGTAATCGGCAGTCTTGCCGGCCTAGCAGAATGGGATAGCTCTGAAGCGATAGCCTTACTCGACTACTTCCGCCGTCAGTAGTGTATTAATCAAGTTTCTGTTCCAATTCAGGCACCAGGTCAAACAAATCACCAACGATCCCATAATCAGCCACGGAGAAAATTGGCGCTTCTTCGTCCTTATTGATTGCGACAATGACTTTACTATCTTTCATACCAGCCAAATGTTGAATAGCACCAGAAATGCCAACGGCAATATAAAGTTCAGGGGCCACGATTTTACCGGTTTGCCCCACTTGATAATCATTGGCGACAAATCCAGCGTCAACCGCTGCACGAGACGCGCCAACCGCGGCACCCAGCTTATCAGCCACCTTCTCTAGCATGACAAAATTATCACCATTCTGCATACCACGGCCGCCAGAAATGATAATGCTTGCCGCCGTTAACTCAGGGCGTTCGGACTGCGAAAGTTCCGAGCCTACGTAGCTGGTTAAACCAGATTCGCCCGTCCCATCCACCATCACCACTTCAGCCGAACCGCCTTCGGCTTGGACCGCGTCAAATGCTGTTGCACGGACTGTGACTACTTTCTTTTCGTCGGACGATTCAACAGTTGCAATTGCGTTTCCTGCATAAATAGGCCGCTCAAATGTGTTCTCATCAATAACAGAGCTAATATCAGAAATTTGTTGGACATCTAATGCAGCAGCTACACGGGGCATAACATTCTTACCGAACGTGTCAGCAGGCGCAAATATATGACTATAATCACCAGCGAGACCAACCATCAAAGGCGCTAAATTTTCAGCAATACTGTTTTCATACTCAACACTATCCGCATGCAAAACTTTACTAACGCCAGCTATTCTGGTGGCCGCTTCTGCGACCGCACCAGACCCGGAACCTGCGACTAATAGGTGAATATCACCCCCTAGGGCATGGGCTGCTGCGACCGTGTTCAACGTTGCACCTTTGATTTCTACATTGTCGTGTTCGACAAGGACTAAGCTAGTCATGACTATATTACCTTTGCTTCGTTCTTGAGCTTGTCCACCAGCTCATCAATAGTCTCGACAATTTCACCACCATCGCGCTTTTGAGGTTCGGCAACCTTAAGAACTCTTAACCTCGGCATTACATCAACGCCAAGATCTTCAGGGGTCAAATTTTCAATCGGTTTTTTCTTTGCTTTCATAATATTTGGCAGAGAAGCGTAACGCGGTTCATTCAGTCTAAGATCAACAGTCACCAAAGTAGGCATTTTCACCTTAATGGTCTCTAAGCCGCCGTCCACTTCACGTGTAACTTCCGAAACGTCGTCGCCTAGTTTGATTTCGGAAGCGTTCGTAGCCTGGCTCCAACCCAACATTGCGGCAAGCAGTTGGCCAACTTGGCTACTGTCGTCATCGATGGCTTGCTTTCCAGCAAGGACGATATTGGGGCTTTCTTTCTCGACGATCGCTTTCAAAATTTTTGCAACTGCCAAAGGCTCAACCACTTCGTCAGTCGCAATCAAAACACCTCGATCAGCACCCATGGCAAGCGCTGTACGGATTGTTTCTTGAGCCTGTTGTGGGCCGACGGATACAATAATGATTTCATCCGCCGTTCCGGCCTCTTTCATGCGAACGGCTTCTTCCACCGATATCTCGTCGAACGGGTTCATCGACATTTTAACGTTAGATGTTTCCACACCTGTCTCATCCGCTTTGACGCGAATTTTAACGTTGTAGTCTATAACGCGTTTTACAGGGACAAGGACTTTCATAGCCTGTCTTCCCCCTCTTTGTTTGTTAATTCTTTATTTAGATTGCACTTATCTCAATACAAGGGGGGGGTCTGTCAAGCCGGCAGCCTGTCGCAGTATGCATGCACCTCTGTTTTCATGCCGCCGCCGCCAACTTCTTCGCCGACAGGCGCTACCAGCCAATCCCATTTCTCCGCCGGAAAACCGAGTTCCATTTGGTCAAGCAGTGACTCTACCGAACAAACAGAGCCATCGGGATCAAACATGGTTCGAACCGCATCGCACAAAATTACAGACGGACAGGTAAAAGAATTCAGCCATTGAAAATGCCTCTGCATCAATACGGCTTCAAACATCTTCCCAGCAGCCATATCGATTTCCATGTGTCGTGATAAGTACTTCAGCGGCATTGCTCCAAGCTGAGGGGCAGTATTGGCAGAAACGACCAGGTCAATGCGTGGATCGTCTAAAAACCAGTCTATGGCTGGCGGAGAAGGCAAACGTTGGGAGTTAGTAATCAAATAATCTGCAACCCCAGTTAAATCTTTAACTATTCGCTTTACCTTTCTATTGCGACTTAGGGACCATGAGCGCAAATGCACCGCGTCTACTAAATAAACCTGCTTGAACGCTGAACAGAGAATCGCGATTGGCACATCCAGGCATGTTCCGGCACCCAATACTAACACCGAATCGCCGCCACCTATTTTTTTTATAATAGCCTCTATAAATTTATTTGAGCGCGTTAAATGTTCTGCCCAATCCGAACGACATCGTCGATGTCGGGCTCTAATTGCTATAGATTCTTTTAAGTAGCCAAGCTTCCGGGCCCAAGGCTCAGCGGGGGTAATAAGGTATTCTAAGGCTTCTGCAAACATAGCCAATAATTGTGCTGCCTATAAGAACTAACAATCTTGATTTTTACCCGGCACCCAAAGAACATCGGACTTGCCACTCTCGTTACAACAGCGCGCTAATACGAAGAGATAATCTGACAGCCTGTTCAGGTAAACAAGCACCGCCTCGCCGACTGGCTCCATCTCCTGTAATTGGGTCACGAGCCGCTCGGCACGGCGCACAACAGTGCGAGCAAGGTGTAGGTAAGCTGCAGCCTTAGATCCGCCTGGAAGCACGAAACTTGTAAGCGGTCCGAGTGCTTCGTTTACCTCATCAATTTCCATTTCAAGGCGGCGCCATTGCGTTTCCAAAATTCGCAGCGCACCTGACTTTCGTTCATTGCCTTCCGGCGTGCATAGATCGGCACCCAGATCAAACATATCGTTTTGAATACGGGCCAACATCGCATCAACTGCTGGGTCATCCAAATAGACCCGCACGATACCAATAACCGCATTCGCCTCATCCACAGTCCCGTAAGCGGCTACGCGCAGATCGTACTTTGCCACTCGAGACCCATCACCAAGCGAGGTCTCCCCTCTATCACCGCCGCCAGTATAGATTCGCGTTAATTTAACCATCAGCTTTTAAAACCGAGAAGCATGAAAATCGCGATCAAGGCGACCGCTAAAAACTGACAGATCACCCGGGCACGCATTAATTTGTTAGAATGCCTAGCGTTGAACTCGCCGCCACGGGCCATAGTAATGATGCCAAAGAACAACACACCCAGTGTTGCCAAAAGTGCAATAATGATAAGGGCAGGTAAAAATCCGGACATATTCTTATATACTTAATTCATACATACTAGTGGCGCCTGCGGAACCAGCCCTACCGTATCATCTCATAAGCCATGGTCATTGTATCGCGCTGCGCCTGTGTCACTTCCAGCAAATAGGAAAATAGATCGCGTACACTGAACATAGCCACAAGTTCGCCATTCTCAAGCACCGGAACATGACGAATACGTTTTTCGTTCATGATAGCAATCACGTCACGAATCTTATCTCCTGGCGCGGCTGAAATTACCTTTCTTTTCATGATGCTAGAAACTGTTAACTGACGCCATTTATTGTCAGTTTTGTTGAACGTTCCAACGATATCACGTTCAGACATGATTCCCACCATCTTGCCCGTCGCATCACACACCGGCAACGCGCCAATATCTTTATCGGCTAGGACCGCGATAGCATCCTCTACCGTTTTTTTCTGTTCGATAGTAAACAGTTGCCGACTCTTTTCTGTCAGTAAATCTTCGATCAGCATCGTTATCTCCCAAGAAAACCCAAAATCTTATACACGCAAATGTATGTCGGTGGGGGGTATTGTTTATAGTTCTGTATAGCATTTAAACTGTGTCTATGGGGAAAACTGCTACGGCGTCCCATTCTGGTTGCGGAGCTTTGCAGGCTGCGCCGTAATATCTGCGAAGGAGAGTCACAATGGCTAGCGAAACGGTCCATAACGATACGGCCCCCAAAACAATTGTTGTGAAGCCCGCCGCCCTTGATATCGGGGCGGAAATCGATGGCGTTGATCTATCTCAACCCCTATCGGCTCAACAAAAAACTGAAATTTGGGACGCGTTAGTTCAATGGAAAGTGATTTCTTTTCGCAGTCAGAAACTGAATAAAAGAAGCTTCATCAACTTTTCACGCCAGTTTGGCGCTTTAAATCGTGGCCATAATATACACGATGTAGACCCTGAATTCCCGGAAATTTACGGGGTCGTAAAGGGACGTCAGTCGAACCGTCAGTCCGGACAACCTACCTTTGAACCTTGGACCGGATGGCATACGGATTTAACACCTGCAGTGAACCCGCCAACCGCCTCTATTTTATGGGGCAAAATAGTACCTCCCAATGCCGGCGACACCCAGTGGACCAACCTAGTTGCCGCTTACGACGCCCTATCACCGACAATGAAGAAAATTGTTGATGGTTTAAGAGGTATTCATACCTATCTGAATTACGGAGGAATCACGCCTACGCCCGAATATATGGAACGAATTGCTAAAAACCAAAAAGTGAGTGAACACCCAATTGTGCGGGTACACCCCGAATCAAAAGAAAAAGTACTCTGGGTTAGTCCCAAATTTCTCCTGGAAATAGTTGGCATGACGCCAACTGAAAGTAACGCGATTCTAGCAATGCTCAAGGCCCATGCCATTCGGCCTGAATTCACTTATCGCCTCCGATGGAGGCCCGGATCGGTTGTAATGTGGGATAACCGCTCGACCGCACATTTAGCTCCCCGAGATTTGCAAAGAGACTATCATGATCGAAAGTTGTTCCGAACCACGTTAGTCGGCGATCTGCCGGTCGGCGTCGACGGTCAACAGTCCAAGGCCCTAGAAGGGAGCCCGCTTCTAGCTGCTTAACGCCGGATTGGGTTAGTACTGTGCTGACTGCCAAGCTTGGAAAGCAATTGCACGACCCGATTCTAAATTGTAACAAAGAAGACAATATTATTAAATGTTATTGGCCGTGGCATAATTACCTCTGGACCAACGGAATTTTCAGCCAAAACTACTCTTTTAGCATCAGCAAATTCATAAAGTCATCAACAGCCATTGCAGACAAAGCTTCACGGTCCTCAAACAAGCCAATAATTTCCCGTTCCGCCTTTAAATCAAGACAACCAGTGATGTTGCGCTGGAATTTCTCGCCTACCTTAGAGACCGACTCTAAACGCCGTGTACTGTGGCCCAACGGATAGATTCTCTCAACCTTGTCGGTCTGCTCACCACTTTTAAACGTGATTTGGATGGCCGCGGAGGAACTCCGTATCTCTGCAGACAGAATTCCTGCTGAATATTCTGGATCTTCTGTCACTACCATTTTCTCGCGCAGCGGATCAATCCGCGGGTCAGCCGCCGCCTCATCCTCATAATGAGCATATTCCAAGTTTCCATGAATCAAACCAATAGCCACTACATATTGCAAACAGTGATCTCGATCTGCCGGGTTGGTAAGCGGGCCTTTTTTATCAACTACATTCATACCGTAACGATGAGACCAAATCTCAACCTTTTCGACCTCATCTAAACGAGCTGATACTATCGGATTCAAACAGATTGCGGCTTCCAACGCTGTTTGACAATGAAACTCGGTCGGCCATAGTTTAAAGGAGATTTTTTCCATAATCTCCGTGCCGAATTTTTCCGGGAATTCAACCGTGTTACCCCCCAAATAGGCATCACCAAATCCAAAAATTGGCGCCGATAAAACGTTCCGGTAGCCCATCTCACCGCGCATCGCCATTGTCGCAACCCGCACAGCGCGAGAAATAGCATCAGCTGCTGACCAGCTCTTGCGCCAACCGGTATTAGGGGATTGACGATAAATGCGAACGGGCGGTCCGTCCACAAAAGCGTTCGACATTGCGTTTATTATCTGATCACGATCGCCGCCTAAAAATTTTGTAAATAACGCGGCACAAGCCACTTCCGCTAGTGTACAACTGTCAAATCCATGGGTGCGGAATACGTTAAACTCACTGATGCGCCCTTGGATCTCATGCGCTTTAACAATATGGAGCAACACATCGGCCATACTCATCGGCTCAAGTCTAGCAACTCTATGACGGCGCGATACATGATCAGATACCGCCAAAATACCACCAATCATATCACTGGGGTGAGAACCCTCCTTACCAAACCAGCAATCATTAAAATCGAGAAAGCGAATCATCATCCCGATATTGAAGGCTGCACTCATAGGGTCAAGCTTGAGCCAAGTACCGGGAATTGGCACACCATCCTCAGCCGTCATCCCATCCACAAGTGGGCCGATCCGGTTAGCACATTCAGGGTGTCTAAGCGCCAGAAACGCGCACCCGATGGCATCGAATAAATCCAAATGAACCGTTTCTAGAGCAAGAGTGCTCTCCACCCGATAATCGAGCACATAGTTAGCGACATCCATGAGCAGCTTATCCGGCTCTCCCAGCGCCGTGTTCGTTTTTGCCATCCTAATTTCCCTAAAGTTATTGGATCCAAACCTGGGTAAGAGTTAACCACCGGATGCTGCCCATGCCAAGACAGACCGCCTTACATAGCGTTGTTCTTACTTAAAAAATACCGCTATTGTGTATGCATATAGCCAATGCAAATTGGAATTGTATGATTTAAAATTGAGGTAAACCGTGTCCGAAGGATCAAAAAGTAACATCGTAAAAGATAGGCCTGAAGAGGAACGTAAACACCGCATTATTGGCAAACGTTGGGTCGACAAAGTAATTCTACTCAATACGCTTTTTGACCTCGTTACATCTGAATCTGATCACTTCGTCACATTAGAAAAGAAGCCCTACGTGAGCGGTTTCGATCCAGAGCTTGTTTCAACAAGCCTCACACCGGTCCACTATAGACCCCTTCATCAGCGTATATATTGGGCGACAAAAGATCTCGATGGGTATAAAGACGGTGACGATGCGAGGGCTGAAATTCGTATTCAACGGAAGTTAGGAACCGGACGCTGGGAGCAAACATTAAAGCTAAGCAGACAGAGCGACCCACAAAAATGTGTCGGCAAAACCATAGTCCGCCAGGAGTATGAAAGAGAAGTGAATGGTTTCAGGATTGACTTAGGACTCTTCCCAAAAGAAGCCGAAAAGGCTGCACGAGCCGTATTCAGTGACAAACCGCTAAAGCCCGTCATTTGCATAGAAGGACAGGGAATTCCAGTGCTTTATCACCCTGATGGACGCGCGGATATTTTGTTTGAAATCAAGTTCGATAAAGGGAAAGGGTTTTCCTTCGACGGAGAGCAATGCGAAGTCGTCGAGGTTGAAATAGAGCTTAAGGAAAACCTTGATGGCGCAGCCGCTGAAGAGATAGAGGCTCTACTCGATAAATCTGATGCAGCGCTTCACAAAAAATCGCCGGATCAGTTAGTTCCTTGTATTGAATCGAAACCGGCAGGCCTATTTTCACATCTAAACAACCGTTGCGAAGAAGACCCCGCCACATTTGGGCGAGCGTTCGACGCATTGCCCGATGACCGGTGGGTCAAGCAACATAGCCTTAGTTTCGGTCGCTAAGTAGCCCGCGCGCGATTACATTTGCCTGGATTTCCGCAGTCCCTTCAAAAATATTGAGAATGCGCGCATCGCACAAGACTCGGGAAATGGGAAACTCTTCGGCATAGCCGATACCCCCGTGTATTTGCACTGCATTGTCAGCGTTGGACCACGCCGTCCGCGCACCAATAAGTTTCGCCATGCCGGCCTCAATATCACAGCGCCGCTCCTGATCTTTTTCGCGCGCGGCAAAATAAGTCATTTGCCGTGCAATCATAGTTTCTACCGCCATCCAGCCAATCTTGCCTGCCACCCGCGGAAAAGTCGCCAGCTGCTTGCCAAACTGTTCACGGTCACCCGCATAAGAAATCGCTAGTTCTAGAGCATTCTGCGCAACACCAATCGACCGCGCTGCCGTTTGTATTCGGGCGCCCTCAAAAGTAGCCATCAACTGCTTGAAGCCTTCTCCTTCGACTTCGCCTAAGAGTTGGTCGTTTTTCACCTCAAATCCATCGAACGCAATGTCATATTCTTTCATACCGCGATAACCGAGCACGCGAATTTCGCCACCGGACATACCCATTGCAGGAAATGGTTCATCGTCGGTGCCACGCGGCTTTTCCGCCAAGAACATGGACAAGCCTTTGTAACCCGGTTCGCCGTCATTAGTCCGCGCTAGCAATGTCATCATGTCACTGCGAGCACCGTGAGTGATCCAGGTCTTATTTCCAAAAATACGATAAGTCGCTCCGTCTTTTTCTGCGCGGGTTTTAAGGCTACCCAAATCGGAACCGGTGTTTGGCTCAGTAAACACGGCGGTCGGCAAAATTTCACCGGAAGCGATTTTAGGAAGCCAATTTGCTTTCTGACTTGCAGTTCCGCCTTTTACAATTAATTCGGCCGCAATCTCAGACCTAGTGCTGAGCGACCCAACGCCGATATAGCCTCGGCTCAGCTCCTCGGTAACGACAACCATCGCTAGCTTCCCGAGTCCAGACCCACCAAAATCTTCCGGAATTGTAAGCCCAAAAACACCAAGCGCTGACAATTCGTCAATCAAGTCCAACGGAATTAATTCATCATTGACGTGCCATTTATGGCAGTGCTGTGCAACTTTCTGATCCGAAAAACGGCGAAACTGATCAGCCATCATGATCAAGATATCATCATCAAGGCCAACGTCTCCAAAATTACCATTTGTAATTAGGCTCGCGATCCGTTCACGCACAGAAATATGATTGCCTGAGTTAGCCAGCGCCGCGACTTCGGGCATATCAAATTCAGCCATGGCGTCATCCGGCAACCCCATATCTTCCGGACGCACGATTTCGCCTTGGCTCATAGCAATGCCGCCCCAGAGCTGATTGAGGTATTCGCCATATGTTGCTTGCAAAATCAAGGCCTCAAGCTCACCAAAACGTCCTACTGCGTCTAGCCGGCCAGCCCAGAGCCGCATTTGTCTCAGCGCCTCCACATACGTTGCCGTCCAAGCGAAGCCGTGCGCGGCAAACTGGTTATCCTCAAGCAACGCACTATTCACCTTACCGCGAGGAGCTATTTGTTTAGAGATTATTTCATGGCTGCGTACCAACAAGTGCTCCGACGCAGCCAACGCCACATCGCAATGCCCCAATAAATGTTCCAGCACTTGGTCTCCATGATTTTCTTGCCGGTGAAGCGACAGCTCTTCATTAATATTTTCAGCCACGATTTCCCGATCCCAGTTTGTTGAGTAAGAAGTTTGCGATAAGCTCTAAAATCAAATCGCCGAGGCGCACTATGCACTAAATAATAATTTTAACCAAAACCACTACTTGCACTCTTTTAACCTAGAGAAGAACCCTTTCGGGTCAATGCCATGCGACCCAAACAGTCAATTAACGAAGACTGCTTCAACTTTTGTCCAATCTTAGGTGCGCTTCAATCCCAGAATTTTCTGACCCCAACATACCCAATCAATACGGTTTCCCTAGCCAATATCTTGCACTATCAAGACTATTCACGTCGCACGGCATAAATCTCAAATCACCGTCTTCCGTCAACGTCAATTGATTAGTCGCAATGGCAATGATGTGTGCATCGTAAATTGGGACAGGAATACTATCTCACATCATCGACCGATATGCCGAAAACGAATCAAATGAGCCTGCCAACATCGGAACATCCACAAAGCGACATTAGAATTTTCCAAGAGATAGAAGCAACCAAACGCCATCGGTCAACTTTACTCGATCGATTCTTTTTTTTTACAATCCTTTTCCTAACATGCCCTTGTCGACGCCGCAAAAGCCCGATAGTTAAGAGGTGTGACCTATATGAACCATATCAATATCTGTAATAATTTTGCCTCCGCGGGCTATCGCCCTTTCTTGATCGATGGGACACGGTTTGGCTGGGTTAGAGACTCATTTGCCGAACGGCTTAAAGAATGGCCGGATTATTTCCTAGTGGACAAATCGGTCGTTTCACTGCACCCCCGCTTAAAGGACTTCGATAGTCGCAGCGAAGCTGTCAAGGAACCGCTTCGCGAACTCACCAAAGAAAATTACATCGAGGCTTGGCGAGACGAAATGTACCCGGTAACAGCCGATTGGCACACACAACCTTCAATGCAAATCGAACGTGCGGCCTGCCCCTATTTTGGTATTCGAGCCTACGGTGTTCATATGAACGGCTTTGTTCGTAAACCTGATGGAATTTATATGTGGGTTGCTCGGCGGGATCCGACGAAAAAAACCTATCCCGGCCTTTTGGATAATATGGTTGCTGGCGGGCAACCAATTGGTCTCAGTCTGCTCGAGAACCTGGCCAAGGAGTCTGAAGAGGAAGCGGGCATTCCGCCCGGTCTGGCCCATCAGGCGACCCCGGTCAGCCTAATTTCCTATACTCATCTTATGCCCGATAGACCCAAAGGTGGTGTAAAGCCCGACCAGATGTTTTGCTACGACCTCGAAGTTCCAGAAGATTTCGAGCCGATTCCGGTCGATGGTGAGGTGGAGAGCTTCCAACTCATGCCTATCAGAGACGTGGCAAAAATCGTGCGAGACACTTTCGACTTTAAGTTCAATTGCAATCTAGTAATTATCGATTTCTTAATCCGACACGGCATCATAAGCCCTGACAATGAATCGGATTATGCAGCCCTTGTGCACGGCCTTCGATCAGGCAAGTAAGCACGTCATTCATCACTCATTTTTAATGCATCAATGAAAGCGGTCTGTGGAATCTCAACTTTACCAAATTGGCGCATTTTCTTTTTACCCTTCTTCTGCTTCTCAAGAAGTTTCCGTTTCCGGGTAATATCACCACCGTAACATTTTGCAGTTACGTCTTTTCGCATCGCAGAGATGGTCTCCCGCGCGATCACTTTGCCCCCAATAGCTGCTTGAATAGGCACTTTGAATAATTGCCGAGGAATAAGCCCTTTTAGCCGTTCACAAATTTGCCGACCCCGGCTCTCAGCCGAGAGCCTATGCACAATCATCGATAAGGCGTCGACCGGTTCCGCATTAACCAAGATACCAACTTTGACCAAATTGCCTTCCCTGTATCCTTCTAGCTCATAATCAAAACTGGCGTAACCACGGCTGATCGATTTGAGCCGGTCGTAGAAGTCAAAAACTACCTCATTTAAAGGAAGTCGATAAACCGCCATCGCCCGGGCTCCAACGTAAGTCAACTCGACCTGTTCACCGCGGCGCTCCGTACACAAACTAAGTATAGGGCCAAGATATTCGTCAGGTACCAATATTGTTGCACGAATCCATGGTTCCTCTACTGACTTGATAAGAGTGACATCGGGATAGTCTGCCGGATTATGCAAGTTGAGCCTATCACCATTAATCATATGAAGACGATAAACTACAGAAGGCGCCGTCGTGATAAGGTCAAGGTCAAACTCCCGACTTAGGCGTTCCTGTACAATTTCCAAATGTAGCAATCCAAGACAGCCACAACGGTATCCAAATCCCAGAGCCGCGGATGTTTCCGCTTCGTAGTGCAACGAAGAGTCATTAAGAGCCAGCTTCGAAAGGCTCTCGCGTAAATCTTCGTAATCCGCATTGTCGACCGGGAACAGCCCACAAAATACTACCGGGACCGTCGGCTTAAAGCCCGGCAATGGTTCCGTTGCCTCTGCTTTTACTTCCGTTAACGTGTCGCCAACTTTGCAATCCGAAACAGATTTGATGCTGGCGGTGATAAAACCGATTTCTCCTGGCCCCAAGTCATCTACCATCTCTTGCTTCGGGCGAAAAACGCCAACACGATCTATCTCATGGATCGCATCAGTTGCCATCATGCGAAGTTTCATACCCTTTTTAAGTCGTCCATCGACCACCCGCACCAGCGTGACCACTCCGAGGTAAGCGTCATACCAGGAATCAACGAGGAGCGCTTTTAAAGGCGCGTCTGCCTTTCCGACTGGCGGTGGTAGTTTTTGAACCAATGCCTCCAGCACCTCCGGCACTCCCTCACCGGTCTTCGCAGATACGGCGAAGGCATCAGATGCGTCGATCCCCACCACATCTTCGATTTGAGTGCGAATACGCTCTGGCTCAGCGGATGGCAAATCAATCTTGTTCAGAACGGGAATAATCTCATGGTCATTCTCAATAGCAAGATACGCATTTGCCAAGGTTTGAGCCTCAACGCCCTGGCTCGCATCAACTACCAACAAGGAACCCTCACATGCAGCCAATGAGCGGCTCACTTCATAGGAAAAGTCTACGTGGCCTGGCGTATCCATAAAGTTCAGAACGTAAGTCTCACCATCGAGTGCCAGATATTCGAGACGAACCGTTTGGGCTTTAATAGTGATACCACGCTCTCGCTCAAGTTCCATAGAATCCAGCACTTGCTCTCGCATTTCCCGAGTGCTCAAACCGCCGCATGTTTGAATCAAACGATCCGACAGGGTCGATTTGCCGTGGTCAATATGCGCGACAATGGAAAAATTACGGATATGCTTCGGTTCGGTCATAAGCCTATTCTAGATAACCAATTGAAGGAGAAAATTTGGTGTGCACATCAATAGTGAAAAATTATTTCACCCCAATGCCATGTGGAGAGGCTCAGAGCAAGCACGCCTTTTCTTAGCGTGAATCTATACGGCGATAATCTTTCACGAAAACACCCTTGATTTTCTTCTCACCAACAATATTTCTTGCCACTACTGTGAGTATTGACTTGAGTTTCCCCAACTTGACTTTTTCATCTTCCTTTAAGGTTGCCGCCATTTTATAGAGCTCGACAAAGAACTCCCCTTTAATTTTCGGTCCATATTTAGAAATTAAGGGCCGGTCATTAATATCCGTAAATTCTACCAAGAAATTAAAGAGCAGCGTGCCTTTGGCTTTGCCCTCCTGAAGGATCGGCACATTTAAGTTCTTAATTAGAACATATAAGTTTCCGCTTTTGTCGCTAGCAGGGTCCGCTGCCTGAACCCCTATTGGTGCGAAACCTACCATCAAAAATAAACAAATTAGTGCAGTAGGTAATCTCATGCGCAGCAATGACATATCCGCCTCCTTCATCCACCGGTTCCAATTACGCAAGCATGCAACCAGCATCATAATCAGGATTTACACTTTAGCAGCCGTAATAACTATTTCTACCAACGTATTAGGCGCCAATTTAGCGCCAACACAAGCACGTTGCGGCCAATTGTGCCAATCATCTCCAGCCCAATCGCACCACACCTCATCCATCGCCGGTTTTTGGCCGATGTCTTCCATAAAAATTTGGGCAGACACAATTCGTGTTTTATCAATACCAACATCAGCAAGATTCTCATCAATGGCTGCCAAGGCTAATTTGGTTTGTTCTCGAATGTTGCGTCCAGGCGCACCTGCGGTTGCTACCGTATAGACAATTCCTCCATGCTCGACGATACGATTGCGGCCTTTGGCCTGACCCTGCCATCGTTTAATGTCGCCCATTTTCTGACTCCTAGTATTTAAGAATTCAAATTAACTCGGCTTTTGCCATTTGCCCGCTTCAACCAACGCCAAAAATTCTGAAAAGGCGCCATTAAACAAATCCGGGTCTTCCAAATTAAGAACATGTCCACCCATAGGAAAACTCATAAGACCAGCTCGCGGCATGGTTTTTTTCAAAAACCAACTACCCTCGATGCAATGCTCGTCCTGGTCACCTAGCATAATCAGTACAGGCACCTGCACCTGTTTCAGTTCGTCTTCGATATCATAAAAGTTTGGCCGTTTGGGGGGTATGCCAATAGCTGTATAAGCGGACCCCTCTGGTGCATGCTCAAGAAACCGCTGCCAATATTCCTCATGACAGCGTGGATTTTTTGACTTCATAGGGAGACGGCTAACGCCGTTCGATTGTTTCTCGACGACCGCCTCCATACCGCCGTCCAATAAGGCTTGGGCGCGCGATGCAAATGCTTTAAGGAATTCCTCCCGCTCCTTCCCCTTCACACTTCCATGACCGACACCGACTGCCGTGACTGACAAACACCTTTCTGGATACTTCACCGAAAAAGCAATCGCTGCATTGGCGCCAACCGAACAACCACACAAATGGACCTTTTCGATATCGAGAGTATCAATAAGACCTCGAATATCTTCTATCAAAATATCGTGGCTATAGGCGTCAGCGTTTTTAGGAACCGACGAGCCGGGATAGCCTCGATAAGAGATAGTAACAGCACGATAGCGCTGTCCGAACTCCCGCATTTGTGTCTCCCAACTTCGATAATCACCGGCGAACTCGTGCAAGAAGAGAATTGGCGGTCCATCCCCTACCTCCTCATAATAGAGATTGACACCATTTACCGCGACTGTTGGCATTGTATTCTAACCGGCTAATTGTTCCTGACGGAGCGCCCAAACGACAACCCAATTATCGTGAGACCCTTCTAGGCAAAAACAGCTGCCATTGCCGGGCCGAAAATCGATTGCAGAATTATTCTCATCGCCAGTCAAAAGTTTAGACGCGGTCCTAACAAGAAAATCACCATGACCCGTCATCATAATGTCGCCGTTACCAGATTCAATTTCAGCTATAAAAGGTTCGACGGGGTCTTCAGGCATAACTGAATAGTCCGCAATAGCTGTTTTGCCGCTTATGCCAAGCGCATCTGCAACACGCTCTCCGGTTTCTTTTGTCCATTGCTTATCGCTGTGAAGGATACGTGCTGGCAAAGCGCCCTGTGCCTTCATGAACCGCCCCATGCGCTCTGATTCCTGTACTCCTTGTTCGCTCAAATGGCGATCCGGGTCCTGCTTAGCAGTTAACGCGTTGGCATGATGCATTAAATAGACTCTCATGATTTCCCCTTATTTATTGGTTGGCCTTTTCCAGGGCATTGGAAGCTATAGTAAATGATGTCATAGTTGCACTCTAACAAAAACATATAACAGTGTGGAGGAAGCTCATGCTGACGATCGAAAGATTGTCAGGCCCATTCGGCTCGGAAATAACCGGTTTAGATTTGAACACGGAACCCGATTCAGCAACATTCGATAAAATAGTCGAAGCGTTGCATCGCCATGCCGTTATCTGTATTCGAGGCCAACAATCGTTGACACCAGAAAAGCATATTGCCTTCAGCAAACGGTTTGGTGAGTTAGAGGTGCACGTACAATCCAGCTTTAATCTGGACGGCTACCCGGAGATCTATTGCATCACCAATTGCGTTGACGAGAAAGGCGATGCGCTTGGCTTGGCCGAAGCCGGTCGTGTGTGGCACACGGATTTATCATATATGCGAGAGCCAAGTCGCTGTTCCCTATTGCATGCACTCGAAGTACCAGTAGACGAAGATGGCAACCCGCTTGGCGATACATTGTTCGCGAGCTGCACCATGGCTTACGAGGCCCTAGCTGATGAGATGAAAGAGCGGCTGCGTACTATGAAGGCGATCCATTCTTATCGACAGGTATATGAACGGATCAAGGCTAAGAGCAAACCAGGGCGACAGGGATTGAAAGATTTTACTGAAGAAGATTTCCAAAAAGTCCCTCCGACGATTCATCCAGCTATCATTGCCCATCCCCACACTGGCGCGCCCATATTATTTTGCGATTTTGGGACAACGGAATCTTTTGTTGGCATGAGCCAAGACGAGAGCGACACTTTGCTCGAAAAACTCACCGCGCATACGGTGCGCCCCGAATTTGTATATACCCATAAATGGCAATGCGGTGATTTGATGATTTGGGATAATATTCAAACTCAGCATTTTGCTGTAGACGATTATTGGCTACCTCAACGCCGCCGTATGCAACGTACGACGGTTAAAGGCCCAGCACCACGAGCCGCCGGATAAAGGAGAGCCAGAATGACAAACACTCAACCACAGCCGGTTGCGGGTGCAAGCACCTGGACAGGTCCAGCCATGACCACCAACCAGGAATGGCTTGAACCTTTAACGGGACCGGAAGTCAACGAATTAGAAAATGCTCTTGCGCATATTAAGTCCCACTCGATTCCACTCTTGGAAATTACACAAGCCGATTTTCTATTGCCGTATCTTGGACCACGACTAAAAACAATTTTAGAGGATGTACAGCATAGGAGGGGGTTTTCTGTTTTACGTGGCATGCCAGTTGATAAGTACAGCCAAGAGGAAACCGAGATTATTTTATGGGGTATTGGCACCTACTTCGGTAAAACGATTTCACAAAATTCCAACGGCGATCTCATGGGATATGTTTATGACCACGGCGTGCATATGCACACCGCCCGCGTGCGGGGGTACATGACGCCAGACCATTTGCGGTTTCATTCAGACCGCTGTGACCTCGTCGCACTCGCGTGTATACGTAAAGCGAAAGAAGGTGGATTGAGCCGCTTGGTCAGCATGACAGCTATCCATAACGAAATATTGTCGAGACGACCCGACTTGCTGAAACCTTTCTATAACGGGTTTATGTATGTAGTAAGCGAGTTGTCTGGCGATACGAAACCTGTCCGCGTTCCGTCCTACAGTCTAACCGACGGCGTTCTAAGTTGCCGGTTACAGCGTAATCAAATAGAGATGTCCGCAGAAAAATGTGGCATCCCACTGACTAAAACAGAAAGGGAGGCGTTGGACCTACTCGACAAACTAGCCAATAGCAAACAGTTTATGCTGGAAATGGACTTGGAACCAGGAGACGTTCAGTTCTGCAATAACTATGTCATCGCACACGGACGCACTGACTTTGTAGATGGCGAAAAGGAAGAGGAAAAACGTCTCATGCTGCGTCTATGGCTCAAGTTTCGCGAGGCACGCCCTGTCGGCAACGCTTTTTTTGATTTTGATGGGATACCGGTGTCAGCAGAATGAAAACGCTTGAACTCTTTGAGGGGCCCTCTGCTTGGCTGGGCGCCGACCTAAAGGATTTAGATGATTGGATCTGGGTGTTAACAGAATCGGAGATTTCCGAGCTCCAACAAGCCATTAGGGACACGCAATCGATCGACATAGAAGCTATCACCAAAGATGATTTCTACGTACCCGAGCTTGCAGCGCGCTTGGGCCTGCTACGAGACGAGGTGCGCAATGGCCGAGGCTTTGTCGTGTTGCGCGGAATCCCAGTGAAGGAAATGGCCGATGAGGAGGTATTCCGAGCCTTCTGGGGCATCGGTACACACCTCGGTTTCGCTCTATCACAAAATTCCTATGGCGATCTGCTTGGCCATGTTTATGACGAGAGAGTAGACCCATCTGAACCCACACCCCGCGGCTATCGCACAAATCACTATCTGCAATACCATACTGATCGAGCGGACATGGTAGGGCTTCTTTGTCTCAGGAAAGCACTCAAAGGCGGCGAAAGCAGCATTTCAAGCTCTATGAGCATCTATAATACGCTAGTAGAAAAACATCCAGGCGCTTTAGAGCCGCTCATGCGCGGGTACCTACACGGTCACGCGGAAGACATTAAATTTGACGAGCCGTTCCGCTTCCCAGTTTTTCATCAAAAGGATGGCATCTTGAGTTGCCGTTTAAACCGGGGTGCACTGGAACGTGCCCATGTCAGAGCAGGCCAACCGCTCTCGGCCGAAGACGCACATGCGCTCGTCTCATTTGATTTTTATGCGGAGCATCCCGACTACCGCCTCGATATGATGTTGCTTGATGGCGACATTCAGTTTGTAAATAACTACCGCGTAGTGCATTCGCGCAAAGCCTTCCAAGACGGCGCGACGATTGCCGAAACGCGCCATATGGTGCGGCTCTGGATGAATTATTATGAAGACCCGTGGCCGCGAGGTCCTCATCTATCCGATTATAACGGTGTGCCAAAAGAACTGGACCGCGATTAAAACATTTACCAAGGAGACGAAATTGAGAACTTATCTGATTATTAGCCTTGCCTTTTTTGCCGTCATTACACTTTACGGCTTATATACGGGCCAGTTTGACTCTTTCTTTAAATAATCCAAACGACGATCAGCACGTCAAACATCCTAGGAGAAAAATTCTATGCGCATAGTACGATTTGATAACGGCGGCACACCATGCCACGGCATACTCGAAGGCGATACCATCCATGACGTTGATGGGGGATTATTCGATGGTTTGAATAAGAACGGTAATACGCGGACACTAGATTCAGTTAAGTTACTTATACCATTGCAGCCAAAAGTTTTTTATGCGGCCGGCCTTAATTACGCCGAGCATGTGCGCGAACAAGCGGAACTCCGAGGCGAAGAGCCTAAACTGCCGGAGAACCCTGATATTGGTTACCGTGCCAACAATGCATTGATTGCTCATAACGAGGATGTGGTGATCCCAGCAAATGCGCCAGACACTGTGCAGTATGAGGGTGAGATTGTTTGTATTGTCGGCAAAACCGCTAAGAACCTCACCAAAGAAAATGCATTATCATGCATCATGGGCTACACAGTTGGAAATGACGTGAGCGAACGCACATGGCAGAAAAATGACCGAACCATGTGGCGCGCTAAAAATACCGATACGTTCAAGCCCATGGGTCCCTGGATCGAAACCGATGTCGACTTGGAAGCACTGACCACTACTGTTAGGGTCAATGGTAAACAGACAATTCAGTTTCCGACGAATAATTTTCACTTCGGTATCGAAACTTTCATTGCAGCGATGACAACCTGTTTGACACTCCATCCAGGCGATATGATTTGGATGGGCACAGAAGGACGGGCGCCAAACCTGCAACATAATGATGTTGTGGAGGTTGACATTGACGGCATCGGCACCTTGCGAAACAAATTTGTCCGCGAGGGGCAATAGAAATTAAGAGGTGACAAAAGGCAGTGTCTAGCAGAAAAGTTGTTAAACTCTGAATCATCAATGAGGCGCCCAAATGCTAACGGTTCAGCCCACTAATGCTGAAAAGAGATGCAACTTTTTGTAAATCCTGCAAGTGTTCGACCCCTAGTCGGTTATGTTCTTATCGATTTGATGATAGGCAAAATCGACGGGGCGAGAGCCCTGCCGAAAACTTCGAATACAGCGGGAACTTAAATTAATGCAACAGGCTTTAGTTGCCGCCAAGAATGGTTAGATTCAGCAAAAGCGCGGCACAGGGGCAGATGCTAATGGCTTCTGCATTCCATCAAACTTACGGTTGTTTCTCTTGCTCGCTCCAAAAGGACGATCCGTCGACACAACATCAGGGCTGCCGAAGGTGTGACCCCAACCGGATGACGCAATAACAGCTTCAAGAAGCTATTTGTAAACCTCGGTGAATTCTTTACCTTGTCTCTCTTTATAGCAATAAGCTAAGCGCTCTTTAACCTGGAATGACCTCATCGCCAGCGAATTGGCTCCGCCACATGACTCGGGGTAGTGTGGGGTTTACAACTTCGCGGCGATGCATTGCACAACGATTATCCCATACGAGGAAATCACCAGCGGCCCATTCATGGGTCCAGGCATATTTTGGTTGGGTGGCATGTGCCCACAATTTGTCCAACAATTCTTCACTATCGTTCGACATACCCTCAATATATTGCGACGGCCATGTGCGACGACGCCCAAGATAGAGTGCCCTTTTGCCCGATTCCGGATGAATACGAACCATAGGGTGCATAGGTCCCGGCACTTCTTCTGGACAGGTTGGCTCCTTAACGCCCGGCCTTAGTACATTGGCCGAATTGCGGGTTGCGTCCTGTTTTGACCGCTTGCCTTCAATCGCAGCCAATAAATCAGCAGGCAAATCATCATATGCCATATATTGATTATTAAATGATGTTTGGCCGCTATTATCGTTTGGTATTACGAGTGAATACAGAGTGCTGCCAGCAGGCGGTTGCTCAATATAAGAATTATCTGAGTGCCAAACCACCTCAAGACTTCCAAGGCCATCATTTTTCTCTACCGGCTTTCCGTCTTCTCCAAGATTGCAAAGAATTGAAATATGATGATCCATCGCATGATAGAGGGACTTTTTCTTCGCCTTCTCATAATACTTTTTATTTGCGCCCTCTTGCGGTTCACCAAAAACTCTTGCCGCATCCATATAGTTCTCAGGCTCTAATCTCTGATTGCGGATCAATAATACCAAATGGTCCGTCCATGCTTGACGCATAGCATCGGCAACATCCTCGGGAACCGGTATCGACAAATCTACGCCACGAATTTCTGCACCTATCGCTTTTCCAGTTGGGACTACTTCCATGGAAGCAAGTGTGTTTTTATCTAGCGCTACCGGCGCCTCGATCTCTGGGGCATGTGTATACACTTCAGCAAAATCATAGGTTTCCATTGCCATTCGTTTATTCCTCCGTTATCCGCGTCGTGCATCATTTAAATTTCNGGCAGCCTCATNAAATAAGCCGCGTACCAAAACTATATGGCCTTTGCGGCACTGCAAAACAGCCCCTAAGGCCAACCTTCCGCTGCAACCCTTACCAAGCCGGTCTTCGGTGATTCGCAAGCTTTTGGCAACCAAATCACCGCCCCAGAGATTCACTCAGCCACATTTATGCAGCATCCGCATCATCCCATGGCGCAACGATAGGTTCGCCCTGTACCATAGTTCTGTTCATGACGCGAGGTTTTGAAGGATCAAGCGCCGAGCGATGATGCATAACGCACCGATTGTCCCACACCAAAAGATCAGCAACTCGCCACCGATGGGTCCACTTAAATTCGTCCTTAGTTGCATGGTCCCATAGCTGTCCTAAAAAAGCGTCACTTTCTGATTGATTCATACCGATAATATAATTTCCCGGCGAAGCACGCCGCCGGCCTAGGTAAAGTGCCGTCTTGCCAGTAACCGGGTGGACCCGCAGCAACGGATGATCAGGGCCCTCAACCTCTTTGAGTGATTTCGGGAGCCGTTGAGATGGTTTCACTTGACCCACTGAGTTCCGGCTAATGTCGTGACGTTGGTACTTCCCCTGGCAAGCTTCTTTAAGATCAAGCGGGAGCGTTTCATAGGCTAAATATTGATTGCTAAAGGACGTATCCCCACCACCATTATCTGGGATCTTCAACGAATACAGTAGCGTCCCCGCGTTAGGGATGCGCGTGTACGATTGATCCGTGTGCCAATCCACTTCGACACTACCGAGCCCTGCGTTTCGTTCAGTCGGCTTACCTGCTTCATCCAAGTTAGAAATAAAACTAAAGTGCGCCCGCGACGGCACATGTTTACCGCCTGCTTTGTAACCACCTTTCAAAAACATATCCCGCGATTCCGTACCGCGTACGCCGCCAAAAATATTCGCTGTCGCGGTCAAATGATCATCGGTTAGAATTTGATTCCGAAAGAGTAAAACTTGGTAGTCAGCCCAGGCTTGGCGCAATATTTTTTGTTTTTTTTTAGAAAGGGATTTGGTTAAATCTACGCCTTTAACTTCTGCCCCAGTTTTATAACCTGTTGGAATGATTTCTAACTGCGACAAAACATTCTTCGCGCTCATAACACCAATTCCATTTCATCCCAAGCGGGAATTATACTCTCGCCCTTAATTTGCGTTCGATACATGACGCGGCGTTGAGTGAGATCAATAGCTTTACGATGATGCATAGAAACCCGGTTATCCCAAAGAATAGCATCACCCACCTTCCATTCATGAGTCCAGGCTAGGTCCCAATTAGTGGCATGATCCCAAAGGGTGCCTAACAATTCACGTCCTTCGTCGTACTCCATTCCGACAATATAATTAGACGGCCAAACGCGACGGCGGCCCAAATAAAGTGCCGGACGCCGCGTCTTTGGATGCAGCCGAACCAGCGGATGATCCGGCCCATCTACATCTTCCGGCGTAGCTGGCAATATTGCGGAGGGTCTTAAAACACCAGCCGAATTTCGGCTTACATCTTGTTTTTGCACCTTACCCCAAATTTTTTCTTTCAATACACTAGGAAGCGTTTCCCATGCGTCATACTGATTATTAAATGAGGTTTCACCGCCACCATCAACAGGCACTTCTACCCCATAAAGAAAACTACCTGCTGGCGGCGTGTCTACATAAGAATTATCCGTGTGCCAATCTACTTCCATGCTGCCAAGACCGTTATTTTTCATTACCGGCTTATCATCTGGCCCAAGGTTTGAAACCAAGGTCACTTCATCCCTTAGCGCCATGCTGTAGTCTCCAGCCTTCGCGCCACCCGCCACATGGAATTTTCGCCCACCGCCGATTTGGCAGCCACCAAATATTTCAGATGCTTCCACAATATCGTCCTGGTTTAGATCTTGGTCACGAAATAACAATATAAGGAAATCATCCCATGCGCGGTTCAGCGCTTCCCGAACTTCAAGCTCTACAGGTTTTGACAAGTCAACGCCTTTTACTTCCGCACCGGTAGCAGCACCGGATGACAAAATCTCTAACGCATCCATAGTGTTTACTTCAGCCATTTTTTCATTCCTTATTGTGTCGCAACAGGAGACGTCCATGCCGAAATAACAGGTTCTCCCTTGATCAAAGCACGGTGCATAACGCGCGCTTGGTTAGGGTCAACCTGCGTACGGTGATGCATGACAGCCCGATTATCCCAGATCAACAAATCACCAAGCGCCCATTTGTGTGTCCAAACGAATTTTGGCTGCGTTGCATGGGCCCAGAGGCGTCTCATCACCTCTTGGCTCCCTGCATCATCTAATTCCAAAATATAGGAGGAAGGCCAAGGACCCTGTCGCCCAAGGTATAACGCTTTTTTGCCGGTCCCCGGGTGAATGCGAGCCAAAGGATGAATGGGGCCCTCAACATCATCCCGTGATGCCGCCGGTTGGAAGCCGGGCCGCAATGTCCCCGATGTGCTACGGCTGATATCGTGACACTGATGTTTATCCTGAATAATTTCCTTCAAGTCATCCGGCAAAGCTTCATAGGCTAGGTACTGGTTAGCAAAGGACGTATCGCCACCACCATCAACCGGTAAAATATGGGCGTTGAGAAGCGTGCCCGCGGGCGGTACCTCGGTGTAAGAATTATCTGTATGCCAATTCAGCTCTAAACTACCGACGCTGGCATTCTTCATAACCGGTCTGCCGTCGTCGTCCAGATTACTGATTAGAGTAATAGCAGGGAACTTACTGACACGGTCGCTACCAACGGCAAAGCCCGCCTTCATGTAAAATTCACGCGATTTTGCCGCTTGGCTGCCACCAAACAGCTCCGTTACTGCTAACAGTTCCTGATCAGAAAGTTTACGCCCCCTAAACAACAATACACTATGATCGAACCACGCCTGTTTCAGCGCCTCAGCCAAGCTCTCAGAGATTGGTTCCAACCAATCAACACCCCTTACTTCAGCACCAACAGGCGCCTCATGGGGCACTATTTCGAGATCTCTGAGACGGTTGACCATGGTCTTTTCTACTCCGCCGCCGCAGTTGAATCCCATGCAGAGATAAAACCTTCACTCTTTACTAATGTCCGCTGCATGACCCGTTTTTGCGTCGGGTCTATGGCTGAGCGCTTGTGCAGCAGTTGCTGATTATCCCACATGACCAAATCACCCACCTTCCAATCGGTATGCGTCCAAGTGAATTTGTCTTGAGCGACATGTGCCCAGATACGGTCTTGAAGGTCTTCACTTTCGGCATCGGAGAGCTCGACAATATAGGCCGAGGGAAACCCGTGACGGCGGCTGAGATAAATAGAGCGCTTGCCGGTGATTGGATGGATACGCACCAGCGGGTGCACAGGCCCGTCCACTTCTTCACGACAGGTAGGCTCAACGCCATTATAAATAGCCCGCAACTGCCCAACCGTACTGTGGCTGTTATCGTGACACATATGCAGTCCTTCAATTTCTAGCTTGAGTGACTCGGTCATACTTTCATAAGCTGCTACCGTATCGAGAAAGGACGTGTGCCCACCCCCGTCTACCGGAACCTCAACCGCATTCAATAAACTACCCATCGGTGGGTCCTGCATATAGGAATTATCCGTGTGCCATCCTATTTCGAGACTACCGGAGCCTTTTGTTCTAAGTACAGGCTCGCCGTTTTCATCTAAATTGGAAATGTAGCTGATACCGGGGAAATCAGAGATACGTGCTGTTCCTTCTTTCCAACCCGCTTTCAAGTTCATCGCCCGAGAACCCGTTTCTTGAACGCCGCCGAGCACCTCAGCCGCCTGATAAAGCGAACTCTTATCGAGAAATTGATTCCGCAATAGTAGAACTTTGTGCTGAGCCCAAACTTCGTTAACCCGAACTGCCACCTCTTTTGGAACCTTTTGAGCAAAATCTAAGCCACGCACCTCAGCGCCAACAGCTGCGCCAGTCGGAACAACTTCAACATCATTGAGTGTATTAACCATATATCTTTAACTCCGCCGCAATAGCGGCTTCAGTTAGTTTCATAATTTCAAAAACAGACATAAGCGGCTCCTCATCAACACACGCCTGGTATAGATATCGCTTTTGTTTTGAGTCGATCTCGTTCCGGCGGTGCAAAGTGTATTGGTTACCCCAAACATGAGATCGCTGGGAATTACCTCAATTGAATGCCATAACAGCCTCCTACTGCGTTGCGGCGTTATTCCCCCATGCTGAGATCACAGGATCGCCCTTGATAAGCGTCCGATGCAATATTCTTTTCTGATTTGGGTTAACCGCGGTTCGGCGATGCATCACCGAACGATTATCCCACTGTAAAATGTCTTTGGGCCGCCATTGGTGGACCCAAACATATTTGTCTTGAGTCGCGTGCGCCCAAAGCTTGTCCATCAGCGCTTCGCCTTCATCATTGCGCATTTCAACGATATAGGTTGACGGGTAATCCCAACGACGGCCTAAAAACAAAGCACGCTTGCCAGTCAACGGATGAATGCGAACCATAGGGTGGATAGGCCCGTCAATATCATCTTGGCTTTGTGGCATAGTTCGATGAGGATGCACACGGTTAGCAGTGGTGCGTGATCCATCATGCATCATGTGCTTACCTTCAATGGCTTCTTTCAGATCATCCGGTAATTCTTCGTAAGCGCGGTACTGGTTGCAAAACATCGTATTGCCGGTGTTGTCATCGGGAATAATTTCAGCCCACAGAAGAGTGCCCGTGGGCGGCACCTCCACATAGGTGTTATCCGAATGCCAGCGAATTTCATGGCTGCCGATACCACGATTATGCTGAGTTGGGTTGCCTTCATCATCCAGATTAGACACATAATTGATGCGCATATCGGTCGAGCTACCCTTGCCTGCGTCCTTAATGCCGGCTTGCCTCCGCGCTTGCCGCGCACCCGCCGGTTGGTGTCCGCCAAAATAACCTGAAAGCGTCACAATGTTCTCGTCTTTCAGATCTTGGTCGCGATAGAGAAGCACCAAATGCTCAGCCCATGCATTGGTTAATTTTTCAACTACACCCTTAGACAACGTTTGAGACAAATCAACACCACGTATCTCAGCACCAACTGCCTTACCGGTAGGTATAATTTCAATATTCTCGACTGAATTAGCGATCACTGATTTCTCCTATTCGGCAGCGGCTGCGTTATCCCATGCTGAAACAACTGGGTCGCCTTTGATCAAAGCCCGGTGCATGATCCGAGGCGAAGAAGGGTTAACGGCTGTTCGCCGATGCATAACCGCCCGGTTGTCCCACATGATGAGATCGCCCGGGGTCCAATTTTGCACCCAAACATATTTCTCTTGGGTTGCATGCGCCCATAGGCGATCCATCAGCTCTTCACCCTCATCGCCAGGCATTTCCAGAATATAAGTCGACGGATAATCCCAACGACGGCCTAGAAATAGCGCCCGTTTACCGGTCGGCGGGTGAATGCGGACCATTGGATGGACCGGCCCTTTGATATCCGCCTGCGTTTTCGGTGCTTTCCCGCCCACCTGCACCATGTTAGCTGTGTTCCTAGATCCATCATGGATCATATGTTTGCCTTCGATAATCTCTTTCAAACTAACAGGCAGCTCTTCATAGGCTAAAATTTGATTGCAAAACATGGTCTGGCCGGAGCCATCGACGGGAATCTTTTGCCCCCACAATAAGGTAGCCGTCGGCGGCACTTCGACGTAGCTATTGTCCGAATGCCAGCGCAATTCGTAAGCGCCATTACCGCGCGGCGTAGCAGACGGATTCCCATCATAATCCAAATTAGTGACATAATTAAAACGTGGATCGGTTGGATTGTTTTTGGAATGCTCACCCAAACCCATTTCCTGACGGCGTTTGCGCGCGCCGCTTGGCTGTTGACCACCAAAATATTCGGTAAGAGTGAGAAGTTTTTCATCGGCCAAACTCTGATCGGGAAACCTCAATACTAAATGTTCTGCCCAAATTTCTATGAGCCTTGCGAGAAGCTCATCGCTGAGCGGCCCCGACAGATCAATCCCCTGAATATCAGCGCCGAGCGCAGAACCGGTCGGCGTAACTCCAATCGTTTCGACAGAAGTTCCGCTCATAAGAGCCTCCTATTCCGCTGCCGCTTGTTCATCCCAGGCAGAAATGATCGGTTCACCCTTAATCAACGCGCGATGCATGACCCGCGCTTGGGTGTGATCAACCGGATTGCGTTGATGCATAGTGCATCGGTTATCCCAAAGAATGAGATCATGAGGGTGCCAATCATGCGTCCAGCACAAATGTTCCTGGGTTGCGTGCGCCCAAAGTTTCGACAATAGATCGTCACCCTCCTCATCGGGCATTTCGTCAATATAGCTCGAGTTGCCTTCATAGCGCCGGCCAAGATATAAGCAGCGTTTGCCTGTTAAAGGATGGATGCGAACAATCGGGTGTGCCGGTCCGGTAATCTCGTTCCGGCTCTCCGGCTCTTTTGCAGTCGGACGCAAACGGCCAGCGGTATTCCGTAGATTGTCGTGGCAAATATGCTTGCCCTCAATAGCCTCTTTAAACTCATCGGATAATTCCTCATAGGCCCGGTATTGATTATTAAATGATGTCTCGCCACCACCGTTTGTTGGCACAATTTCCGACCATAGCAGCGTGCCGTTAGGCGGTACCTCTACATAAGAATTGTCCGTATGCCATAGCGCTTCGAGGCTGCCGACCCCCGCTGTGACTTTTGCTGGTTTACCATTTTGGTCCAAATTCGAAACCAGGCTGATACCCGCATGCTTAGAAACCCGGTCGGATTCACCAGCCTTATATCCAGCTTTTAAAAAAAAGGCCCGGCTGCCAGCAATTTGTTGCCCACCAAACACTTCAGCGGTTGCCAAAATATTCTCATCGGTAAGGTCCTGATTGCGAAACAAGAGCACCATGTACTCACCCCAAAGCTCAATCAACTTTTCTTTAAGCTGGTCAGAAACAGGTTTACTTAAGTCCAGCCCACGCACTTCCGCGCCTAAAGCGGCACCCGTGGGAACAACTTCGATGGATTCAACAGAATTCTCGACCAAACCGACCATAGACGTCCTCCTCTTCGTCTTTATCGTTTTTGCAGCTTTTATGCCCAATATGCTTAAGAAGCATCCAAGAGGCCGCCGGTTCCGCACCGTGCTGCTGCCGCGTCTCTTTTGTAAATTAAACTCGGTATATAATCACGTTTCGTGAATTGAGACTAGATAGGGGAAGACTATGCGCGCGTTAGAAGTTGAGGAATTCGGCGGACCGGAAAAATTGAAGGTTCGCGATGTGCCAAAACCGGAGGTCGGTGAATACGAGATACTCATCAAAACGGCATATGCCGGGTTGAATTTTACCGATATTTATAGGTCACGCGGCGATTATAAGAATTCTCCCACCTATCCAACACCTCTCCCTTACCGGCTTGGTGTAGAAGGATGCGGTTGGGTCGAAGCTGTTGGCAAAGGCGTCACTCGCATAAAAGCAGGTGACCGGGTGGCCTTTACCCGCGTCCATGGCTCTCAGGCGGAATATGCGGCAATCCCAGCGATTAGAGCTACTAAGTTGCCAGATCAAGTTTCCTTCAAACGCGGCATTGCCATCATGTCCCACGGCATCACCGCCCATTACCTCGCCCATGATGCCTATCCATTAGAGCTTGGCAGTAAATGCTTGATCCATGCAGCGGCCGGCGGAGTTGGACAACTCCTGGTGCAACTTGCAAAAAAACAGGGTGCCGAAGTTTTCGGCACGGTGGGTAGTCGAGAAAAGGTAGAAATCGCCAAAGCCCGCGGGGCCAACCATGTTATAGAATATTCAAAGGTAGATTTTCGTGATGAAATAATGAGGATTACCGACGGAGCCGGGGTAGATGTAGTTTACGATTCAGTCGGTAAGGACACACTGATTAAATCCCTTAATTCACTACGATTACGCGGGTTTTGTATCCTCTACGGCCACGCATCTGGTCTCGTGAAAAATTTCGATGTCTTGGAATTAGCCGAAGCCGGTTCGGTCTTCCTCACGCGACCGCATCTACAGCACTACGTGCCTACTGAAGAAGCCTACCAAGCCCGCGCCCTAGATTTACTGGCCTGGCTGCAAGACGGTACGATTGATGTTACCATCGACCGAGTCTTTCAGCTAGAAGAAGCCGCCGACGCCATCGACTTTCTGGCTAGTCGCCAAAGTAAGGGGAAAGTTTTGTATGAAGTGTTTGGGGAGGGTCAAAAAAGTAAATTTTAATCCGCATCAGTGAGCAACTTCATTGGGCTATTGTTCCACTTCCGCCTTAATTTCTTCCGCTTCTTTGTTAAGCCCATCGATCAGTGCTTCAATCCAATCACGGCTGATATTGCGGGTGATAAAAACGATCCGAGTGCGGCGATCCTCATCCGGCCACTCTTTGAGCCAAGCCACCGGATGCATCAGATGTTGCACCGCATGGATAACTGCCGGACGGCCTGGATGCTCGACTACATTTAGGATACCTTTGACGCGTAGTAAATCCTCGCCGCGATGCCCAAACAAAATTTGCATCAGGCTGGTTATGGCCAACACGCTAACGGGCTCGTCGCGGGCGATGCAGTAGGCCTCAATATTATCATCATGGCGATTCACGTCATGGTGATGGCCGTCGTGCTCTTTATCACCCTGACCGTGCTCATGATTTTCTCCTAATTCAGATATTGCCTCTTGATCGAGATAGGCCTCCTCTTGCAGCCAAGCGCCGACGTCCGCAGTTTTAGTCTCTGGATTGTATAATCCCGAATTGAGAAGGTGTTTTGGGTCCGCCTCGCCATTCGTCACCTCTATGATAGCTGCTGCGGGATTGAGGTTCTTTAATCGATCGCGAAGTGGTTCTATGGAGTCCGCAACATCCACTTTAGTGAGTAAGAGCCGGTCAGCTACAGCAACTTGTTTTATTGCTTCTGTATAATTATCAAGCGTAGCGCTACCATTAACTCCATCGACGACCGTTAATATACCATCCAATTTAAAACAATCTATCAGCGTGGGGTCGTTGAGAAGCGTATGAATTATCGGTGCTGGGTCAGCCAGCCCGGTCGTCTCGATCACTACACGCTTGAAACGGGGAATAATGCCTTTCTCACGTTCGATATAGAGCTTGCGCATCGTCTCCAATAAATCGCCGCGAATGGTGCAACAAAGACACCCCGAATCAAGCTTAACAACGTTTTCTTCAGTATTCTCCAGCAAATAGTGATCGAGACCAATTTCACCGAATTCATTAATTACCACAGCGGTATCAGACAGTTCGGGCTTTTTAAGGAGCGAGGCGAGTAACGTAGTCTTCCCACTGCCGAGAAAGCCCGTGAGAACCGAAACAGAAATCAACTCGTCTGGAAATTTTATTTCCGCCATTTCGACTACTTTATTGCTATTACTCAAAGAGCAACTAATTTTGCCGATTGAATAGCACGCCATACTACTTCCGGTGTCGCCGGCATTTCGATATGGCGGATGCCCAGAGGCGATAACGCGTTTACAACCGCATTAGCAACGCATGGCAAAGCTCCTACAGTTCCTGCCTCACCCGCACCCTTGATTCCAGTGGGGTTGGTTTTGCACGGTTGTGGGTTACTGCCCACTTCAATGGCGCAAATATCATCTGCACGCGGCATACAGTAATCCATGAAACTACCTGTCAGAATTTGGCCATCTTCATCATAATGAATGTTCTCAAAAAGTGCCTGGCCAAGCCCTTGACCAACGCCACCATGGATTTGACCCTTTAGCAACAGCGGATTGACCACCACACCTACATCATCGATCACTGAATATTTTAAAATATCAATGGCACCCGTATCTGGATCCACCTCAAGTTCACAAATGTGGGTGCCGTTGGGGAATGTTTCCGTGTCTGGCAAATAAGAGTACATTTCATCGAGGCCGATCTCCAAATCCGCCGGAATTTTATTGGGCGAGTATGAGGCCTGTGCCACCTCCATTATATCGATGGACTTATCGGTCCCAGCAACGGTGAAAGTACCATTGGAGAATTCTATATCCGCCTCCGCCGCCTCAAGATTATGCGCCGCGATCTTCTTCCCTTTCTCAACGATCTTATCCGAACACAAAAAAATCGCGGCGCCGCCCAGTTCTGCCGAGCGTGACCCGCCGGTGCCTTCACCCATGGAGACCTGATCCGTATCACCCTCAATCATGCGAATACATTCGGCCGGAATACCCAGACGGTCCGAAAGGATTTGCTTGAATGTGGTGTCATGGCCTTGACCATGGCTAATCGTTCCCATTAGAAGCAGCACCGAACCGGCTTTGGTAAAGCGTATTTCTGCATGTTCGAACCGCCTACGCCCACCGGCTTGTTCGATTGTGTTTGAAATACCGATGCCGCGCATTTTGCCGCGCTTAGCTGCCTCTTTTCGTCGCGCCTCGAAGTTCGCATAGTCCGCCATTGCGAGCGCCATATCGAGACCCTTCTCGAAATCACCAGAATCGTAATTAAACGTGAGAGCGGTTTGATAGGGTAGCGCTTCTTTAGGAATCAGGTTAATGCGACGCAATTCCGCCGGATCCATTTTCATCTCATAAGCGGCTATATCGATCAGCCGTTCCATCACATAAGCCGCCTCCGGCCGTCCCGCCCCGCGATAGGGCGCAGTTGAATGGGTATTAGTGAGCACAGCGCGCACATTCACATGCATAGCTTCAGTGGTATAGGTTCCAGCCATAGTGCCAAGGTTCCCCATGGGCGGATTTGGCCCGCGCGAAGCCACATATGCGCCCAAATTAGCCAGCGTCTTGCAACGCACACCGAGGAACTTACCATCCTTTGAAAGGGCCAATTCCGCATGGCTAACATTATCGCGGGAGTGGGTGTCGCTGATAAAGGACTCCGATCGCGGCGCGTACCATTTGACGGGGCGGCCGAGCATCTTGGCTGACCACAGCACCAAAACGTACTCTGGATATGTGCCACCCTTCATACCAAAGCTACCCCCCACATCATCCGAAATAATTCGGAAAAGGTATTCCGGCAAATTGAAAATATTCTTCGCTAAGTCTGCTCGGATATTATGGGGCTGCTGTAAGCCTGTATGAAGCACATAGCGCTCCTCATGCTTATCAAACTCACCGATACAACCTCTGTTCTCCATAGAATTCGTAGAAACACGGTTGATAACAAACTGCTGTTTCACCACTACATCGGCTTTTGCAAAGGCGGCTTCCGTCGCTACGGCATCGCCAACATTATGCTCGAATGAAATATTATCGGGACACTCATCCCAAACCGGCACGGCATCAGGCTCTGCTGCGGCAGCAGTTCCGACCATCGTCGGCAACGGCTCGTAATCGACCTCAATCAACTCCGCAGCATCTTTCGCTTGGTCGAGCGTTTCGGCCACAACAAATGCCACATGATCACCAACCACTCTTACTTTGTTTGTTACTAATGCAGGCCGCGGCGGCCGGAAGATCGGCGTGCCGTCAGGCCGTTTAGCATTAGCTACATCGGTCACAATGCCATTCAGCCCAGCCGCCTCAAAATCAGCACCAGTCAAAACCGCAAGCACCCCCGGGACTGCTTTCGCCGAGCTTACGTCAATGCTTTTGATCAAAGCATGCGCTAAGGGTGAACGAAGTATGTAACCGTGCGCTAAATTCGCGAGCCGAATATCATCAACATAACGACCAACGCCTTTTAAGAGGCGCGGATCTTCGGTACGCGGCACAGCCTGGCCAACAGCATAACGAACCATGATTTCCCCACTAAATGAATTACCCGCTATACTGCGGTACTTCTTGTCCTTTAGCGATACCAAATGCACTCATATTCGACAATCCGCAACCAGCGAATCACTATATGACGGGCATAGAAACCGAGTTGTCACTCGTCACCTACGCTATCGTTGCGATAGCTGCTTTTGCCGGTGCATTGCTTGCCAGCATGAGTGGTAGCGGTTCGAGCCTACTACTAGCGCCAGTGCTCCTACCATTAATTGGTATCAAAGCGCTACTACCCGTTATTGCCGTTGGCTCGCTATTCGGCAATATCGCGCGTGCATGGGTTTATAAGGAGTGGATAGAATGGAAACTTTTCACAAAAGTCGGATTGCCCGCAGCGCCCGGCGTGATTGTCGGTGTGCTGATTTACGACTGGCTACCGCAAGCAACCTTACTCGCGATTTTCGGTCTTTTCATGATTGTCTCTCTGCCAATCCGGCGATGGACCGATAGTCTCAAATTGAAACCCAGTCCCACTGGAGTGGCTAGCGGTAGCTTCAGCTTTGGCATCATTGCTGGTTCAGTGCCGCTTGGCGGCATAGTTCTCGTTGCTATGCTGCTGGGCTTTGGCCTCCGCGGCGGTGCCATCCTTGGCACCGATGCGATGATATCTGTATTAACTAACTTCTGCCGTGTCGGTGGATTTACATCCGTCGGCTTGCTGAATCTCCAGCTGATCATTCTTGGGGTAATAATCGGCGTGATGACGATACCCGCCGCCTATATCGGGCGCTACCTGGTAGTTCGCATCGGTGTGAAAATCCATACGGTACTCTTGGACGGGGTCGTGATATTGACCGGATGCTATTTTGTATTCGAAGCAGCGCGCAGGTTGTTCTACGCAAACCCCTGAGCACAAAAGGCTACTCCGCCTTATAAGTGCCGAGCGGTGCAAATGACCTTTCATAAAATGGCAGCATCACAAAAAGTCAGTACTAACGCCTAAGATGACGGAATGACGCGGCAGTAACGCTGCAGCTACACGATGTAAAGACAAAAAGGGCCGGCCACTTAAATTAGGTCATCGTTTATTAAAATTGCCAAATTCCGATGCTCGTCGCATCAGTACATTTGCTTCACCCGGCGTGATTTTGGTGTGCGAGGCTAAAACAGCCCTCGGCTAGAAACCGTAAAGTAGGTTAGGGTTATCAACTAATATCTTATTTCGGATTGTTCCGTCGGGCACCCACTCCAATAGTGCGTCCAAACAGTCCGCCTCCTCCGGCTTATCATTAAGCGGAAATTGCGGATGTGGCCAATTTGCCCCCCACACCAAACGATCAGGCCGAACATCAACCAGTGCCTGCACATGGTCTTTAAGCATAGCATAATCAGGCGCGGAGCCATCCAAGGGCTTATAACCGTCACTTGTCATATAATAGGGCGCTGAAATTTTGACCCAACAACGGCCGGTTTCCATGAACTTCAGCAAAATCTGGAATCCTCTATTATCGACAGTGCTACCCGCGCCTGTGCGCCCAATGTGATCTACTACGCTATCCACTGGCAACTCTTCAAAAACCGGCACTGCAGCCTCTAACCA
Organism: Rhodospirillaceae bacterium; assembly: GCA_002724395.1. Lineage (GTDB taxonomy): Bacteria > Pseudomonadota > Alphaproteobacteria > UBA8366 > UBA8366. The sequence continues at coordinate 150,979 of PBOR01000016.1, forward strand.
ATCGCCTTCATCCTGAAACTGAATATGCCAACCAAACGGTTCTATTTTTTTTGCCATCGACAGCGCGTCTGTTAATACAAAGTCGTCTGCCATCAAGAAAAAACGTAAACCCCGCATGCCTTGGTCATGCAAGCTTTGCAATTCCTCTGCCGACACATCCTTCTTCGTTACGCAAACGCCACGAGTTGTTTGCAGACCGCGAGCGGCAATTGCATCTATTGTGCAGCGATTATCTGTGCCGTAGGCAGCTGGCTGAACAATTACTGCTCGTTCGAAGCCAAGCCGGTTTAACATTTGGTTATAGGCTACAACTGACGCCGGAGGGTCTTTTGGACGACCGGGCCAGAACGGATACTCGCTTTCGGGTCCATAAATATGCGAATGGGCTTCACAGGAATGCGGCGGAACCGTTAAAAGCGGAGAACGCCCGTTGCCAGTCATTTTAGTACCCGCCATATTACACAACACGCTATAGATTTAAGTTAAAACCAAAAATTTGGCGATTTCGGCATCTTGTCATTAAGACAGCAATTAATTCCCCAAAATAACAGACGATTATACCGAATCGAATGTCATTTTTCGCACGGTTTGTCTGAAACGGCTACTGAGAACACACAGGCTTTCAAGGTTTGATAGCAATTTCTGAAAGCTTAATTGCTTGTAATTTTAAGCCTCTAGGGGTTTTGCTCCCCAACACCGGTGCCAACAGGCAAAAAATCTGTATGAGTTAGTTACTCTATCTTGTAGTATAGGAATAGGAAACCACAATATATGCAGTTAAGGCTATGAAAAAAAGTATACGCGTAGTTCCGGGTAACCGGTACCGTAAGGCTGACGAAACGGAACTAGTTTGGGTGGTAAAAAATGTTTACACTCCTAATGGTTTTGACACCCACGTGCGCGCGTTTCCAGACCATGATCCAAGTGATGTAAGGCTTTATGCAGCCTCTGTTTTTGGAGATCCGGTCTTTTTCGAACCAGTCCATGTTCAGGTCGAGGCCGAACATACTTCACAAGAAGGTAATCCTCTTTTTTCTAAAGCCGAACATACCTCACAAGAGGGCAACCCTCTTTTTTCTAAAAGTGCTGCGCTTAAACCCGCCGAATAATGGAATGACCACACGGGTTATCTCTTCATGCCCCAATAGCGACTAACGAGACCTTAATTTTATTAAATTCCCGTCGCGTGTCTTAGTCACTTGCTAAAACGTGCTATCGCTAAATTTAAAGCGTGAAAAACACCTGCTGAAGTGCGATCTGAGCTAATTTACTAGTCTCGAGAAATTCGGATGCTTCGATAATGGGGCGAACCACCGTAAATCCTGTCGTCACCATCATCTTCCGTAAATATGACCTCCCTAACGGTAGTCAATTACATTATGTAGTCAATGCAACTACTCCGCTACTTCTACGGCTGGACTGCCCATCACTAGTCTATCAAATGCAGCAAGGCTTCCTGACTTCTCAAAATTCCTTAGAACAGTAAATAGTTCAAGGCTTCGGCTACCCAAAACCGGCTCTGTGACACCGCTAAATTTGGTTTCGATATCATTCCAGTCAAAAGGATTATCAGGATTTCCCTTGGCACATTCTGTGCGCGCTTCCAGTGTTCGACCATCGGCCATGGCAACAGAAATCTCTACTTGATTATGCCCGATCGCTTCATCTGTCTTAATGGTCACCCGACTCTCTAAGTCCATCACATGCTTGTCGGCCATTCTGCTGGCAGCAAAATCACCAGGCAATCCGTTAAAGCCGGCAAGGCCTATGGCAGCGCAATAAGAGACGCTGAATTTAGCTGAAAGCGGCGATGTAGGGTTTTGTTTACCCGCGATGCGTTTATGCATGGGGTTAACTGTCAGCATTATTTTATCCACTGCACCGTCACCAACCTCACTGGCAAGACTGCGAGCAGCATCCAATGTTGGATGTGTCCCCTTGCAACAAGCATAAGGCTTAAATGCGTTACGCTTCAATTGATGGCCGGGCGTTAAATTCGGGGTTGGAAAGGATATTGACTTGTCCTGAACAAAGGTACTGGCCAAGCCTGGATCATTATCTAACAAATCTGTTTTGGCCTCAAAACCGTGCGCTGCCAATTGAGCAGATAAAATACCATCCATCGCCGCTTTTCCCGCATGAAACGGCTTTGACATGGTGCCAAGCGAACCAATTAGCCCTGCCGCTGTGGTGGCCATAAGGCCAAAAGCATTTTGGACCTGATCAGAATTCAATCGCAACAATACAGAGGCAGCAGCACAAGCTGCAAAACGTCCAAACACAGAGGTGGGATGAAAGCCGCGTACTTGAATAGCAGGACCCATACCCGGAGCAAATAATGCGCCTGCCACCTCATATCCTGTAATGAACGCGCTCAACGCCTCTATTTCCGACCTATCCAATTCTTGCGCCAACGCAATCACCGTTGCCCAACAAGGAGTACTGATATGGCCTAAACAGTCGGGATGGGTATCATCATAATCGAGTGCATGGCCAAGCGTACCATTAATCAAACCAGCAATTGCCGGCGCCATCTTACCTTCCATTAGAACACGAGCTTTACCCTGCGACGGTATTGCAACGGCAGCACCACGAATAACAGGGTCTAAGGCCTCAACCGTGCCGCCGACACTAACGCCCACCCAATCCACGAGGCATCTTTTTGCCAAATCGAGTATTTCATCTTCATAAGACCGTCTATCGACAGTTACTACGAAATCTACAATTGCCGCGCTGATTGGTGTTTCTTGGCTCATTGAAGTTACCCCTCTTGGTAATTAGAGACCTGCAGATTAATGTCTTGGTCTATTTGATGCTACAGTTGTAAAAATTCAGCAAAGAAAAGTCGCCAAACATGGTTTGGTGAAATAAAGAGGAATGCCCAGAAACCCCCAACCATCTCTCAATACGCATTCGCATGTGACGCCAAACATCCTGTTCCAGAATCGTAATTATTTGAAATTATGGCTGAATGGCGGCACCGCGACTACTATGCGTTGGCTCGAATTACTAGCAATTGGTTTTTTCACACAAAAAACCACCGATTCCGAGTTTCTCGTTGCCATGATGTTTTTTCTACGTTGGATACCCATGGTCTTTCTCGGGACGTTCGTAGGGGTTCTAGCGGAACGGATTGATCGGCGGAAACTTTTTTTGGGTGGGATAGCGACCTTATGGTTGGTATCCGTCACTTTGTCGGCACTCGCTTTTTTTGATGTGCTGGAAATTTGGCACGTGGCCATGGGTACACTGATTAATGGCTGCCTGAATGTAATTGAGTTCCCGGTACGTCGAACCTTAATCGGCGATGTGGTTAAAAGTGAACAACTCATGCCCGCGATGGCACTCGATTCAGTAACTAACCAGTGCACCCGCATGGCGGGCCCTTTCCTCGGAGTAATAATAGAAGGCTATATTGGCATCATTGGGGTCTATTTCATGGGGGTTGTGATGCATGCTGTGGGATTTTGCCTTATCTTCATGCTTCAAGCACCCGTAAATCTGCCAAAACAAGAAAACTCGCGCGTTTTTGGTGAAATCGCAGACGGTTTTCGACATATTAAAACCCGCGAAATGCTCGTAGCAACATTAGTTGTTACCGCAATCATGAATTTTTTTGCCATGTCGTTCTCATCACAATTACCAGCTATTGCGGTTGAGGTGCTGAAATTACAAACCGATCAATCAAGTTTCCTCGCTGGCGCAGAAGGGCTTGGTGCATTTATCGGTGCGATGTTTATTGCTTCGCGGCAGTTCACAACGCCTGGGCGGTTGTTTATTTTCGGCTCTATTATGTTCGAGGTTTTTATTCTGGCCTTTTCACACGCACCAATCCTGATGCTTGCCATACCGCTCTTAATCCTAGGGGGCATCGGACATGCCGGTTTTTCCGCCAGTCAGTCAGCCCTGATGATTGCTTATTCTGACCCATCAATGCGCGCACGCGCTATGGGAGCCATTGCTGTTTGTATCGGCACGCAGCCCTTCGGCATCCTTCTGCTGGGCCTCATTGCAGAATCTTATGGTGCGCCAATAGCAATCGCCATTAATGCAACGCTCGGCATACTCCTTTTGGTTTGGGCCGGATGGCGCTGGCCGATATTGATTCGTCGTTAATCTCAAGCCCACAGCAAAAGCACTACAATCCCCCCCATTACGAGCGCCATACCGAACAATTCATGTAATTGTGAGCGTTCCTTAAAAATAATGTAGGAAATTAAAATAGAGAAGATAACTTCAAGTTGGCTAACAGTCTTTACGTAGGCGACACGTTCCAACGTCATCGCACTAAACCAGCCAACTGATCCCAACGCGCTAGTGAATCCAACCAATAGGCTGGGCTTCCATTGGCGCAAAACATTGGCAATCTCGATGCGGTCTTTCCACAAAAAATATACCGCCATAAGAACAGCTTCCATGGTGAGTACAATCACCAATACATAACCCGCCCGAAGCAAAAAACCGTCTTCCCCTAATTCTAGCGCAGCACCGCGAATGAAAACTGATGCAGAGGCAAAGCCCATGCCACTGGCAATGCCCAATAATGCAGCACGGGAGGCAATACCAGTGATCAAGTTTTTCACATTGAAGTCACCGCCTTTTGCAGACAAAACCATCACACCGACCATGCTCAGGAAGATCGCCACGTAGCCCGCTGGCGTCACTACATCACCGACCAACGCCAATCCAAAAACAGTCGCCTGTATAATTTCCGTTTTTGTATAGGTAATTCCGACAGCAAAATTCCGTTCTGAAAACAACAAAATCAGACAAAACGTACCGCCGATCTGGGTCAAGGCCCCGCCTAAGCAAAATACCCAGAATAAAACCGTCGTCGGCGGCAAATCAGTCTCGAAGTGAAAAAGTAATAAGCCAAAATATAAAATACCGAATGGTAGGCCGAATAGAAACCGAACCCAGACGACGCCCATTGGCTTCATAGTGGCGGTCAAATGCTTTTGTAAACCGTGACGAATAACCTGCATCACCACAGCAAACAGGGTGATCCAAACCCAGAGGTCCAACATCGAGATTTCCTATTCGACTAAAAGATAATCAATGACAGCCTTGGGTGAGCTTATGACTTATTTGTGACGATTACGAACTTCCGCCAACTTGGCGTCAAACTCCGCACTGGTAAACACGTCTTTCTCAATTAACAATGCCTGTAAACTATAAAGCTTACGTTCGTAGTAATTGAGTTTTTCATAATCCTCACCAAGCGCTTCAATAGCTCGACGACCCTCGTGTGTGTTCGAGAGATTTGCCCCCGCTGGACGCAATAATTGGTTCATCGCATCTACTCGCCATTCCCAGAAAGCAAGTTCATGCTCCTCCGACTCGATAGGACCACCCGGCTCTCCACCCATATCTGCAGGATTTGTTTTCCCATTCATGATGGTTTCCTCGGCAGCGAAACACCAATCATTGAATCTCTGTTCACAAGATCTGCCAATTCTTCCTGTCTCATACCCTCCGTACCTTCAGGACGAAGAGGCAAAATTAGGAAACGTAAATCCGCGGTACTATCATGGACGCGAACCTCTATATCATCAGACAATTTCGTGCCGAATTCAGCGAGAACCTTACGCGGCTCACGTACCACTCGACGTCGATAATTGAAGCTCTTATACCAAGCTGGTGGCAGGCCGAGTATCGTACGCGGGTAACAGGAACAAAGAGTGCAAACAACCACATTATGGACTTCCGGCGTGTTTTCAATCACCTTTAGCTCGAGATCTCCCATGCCCACATCATATTCAGCGACAGCGGCCGTACCATCTTCAAGCAGCCGTTTCTTAAATTCCGGTTCTTCCCAAGCGCGCGCAATAATTTTCCCGCCAAGCGCCGGTGTCTTTTGCTCCCACGCTTCGACTTGTACTCGGATCTGCTCCGCCGTCAGAACACCCTTTTCGATTAGCAATTCGCGCATCGCAATTTCGCGCAATTGTGTCTCGGTCAGCTCTGGACCTTCGGTATCCGCCTGGAACTCGGTATGATCATGCTCATGTGCCATGGCCGTCCCCATATGCCTTTTTGTTACCGTAAGAGTGACCCAATATTCCCTAATTAGCAAATGGTGCCCAATGATTATTCTGTAGTCGAGACGATTCTAGATATCTCGTCAACCAACTCCACCCCATCACGCGCGTACACAACCGCATCACCGACCACTGTTACATCCGCTGGAAAAAGCTTATCCCCTTCGCACGGACCCTCGACACAGACACCGTCTTCAATTCGGAATAAAGCCGCGTGAGAATCGCAAAAAAGCATTGTAGGGTCTTCAGCATCAAGAAACTGTCCAACATCACCATCCAATCGCGAGCCAATATGAGGGCAAAGATTGATATAAGCCTTCACGCCATCACCCTGCCGCACAACAATCAGTCGCTGGGCGATGCCGGACCCTTCCACGTTAAAGCCTTTTGCCTCACCATTTTTCAAATCAGAGAGGAGACACAATTCAAGCATAGATAACTCTGACTAGCCTTATTGACCGTTGATTGTTTTCTGAAAATAACCTTCCGGCACAATCTCCCAAAGTACACCATGCGGCGTATTAAACTTAACAGGCAGAACACCAGGCGCACTCACAATCTTGCAACCCTTATTCAGCAGCTTTTGCTGATAGCTTTCTAGATCGTCTACTTCGACACCTATATGGTGAATACACGCACCCGGCCCCGCAAGACCTGCTTCGGGCGAATCCTCGGATTCATATTCAATGATGGCGAGATCAAGCCCCCCATCAGTCAGATGGCACGACGTATGATCGCGCACCTTATCTTGTTTCAACTCTTCAAACCCAAAAATATCCTTATAGAAGCCCTTGGCCTCATCAATATCCGGTACTTTAACGGCAATATGATAAATTTTATCTGACATGTTCGTTTCTCCCTCGCTCCTGTAGACTTAACCAAACCGTAGACCCATCGAAGTCCACAAACTATCCAACTCACTTTAGTAGGTCGCAAAAATACGCCTCAGTTCATCGGTTTCCTTGGAGACCGTCAGAGCTAACATCGTTAAAATTCGGGCTTTTTGCGGGTTCAAGTTGTCGGCATTAACCCATCCTTGCTTGTAATATTCAGACCGGTCCAGCACCCGCCCACTCCCCGCACGGCACGAAAAAATTACGGGAATCCGCTTTTCATTGGCTTCTTGTAATGCTTCCTTCTGCGCCGGTGCAGGGGTGCCGGGCGCCATGGTGGCCATAACAATGGCCTCTGCACCTCCGTGAATGGAGGCGGTAACGTGATCACCCGTAGCGCCCGCATAGGAATAAACAATATCTACACGAGGCAAACTATCTTGCCCGGCAACATCGAATTCCGTATCCGGTGCATGGCGCCGCGTTGGTTTGCGGTAGATGGAAATTCGATCATCCGGATCCACATGGCCCAGTATCCCCATATCCGGCGCGTGAAAAGTTTGCAGCCGGTATGTAGAGGTTTTGGTGACCTCTCGCGCGGATTGGATTTCGTTGTTCAGCAACGTTAAAACGCCCATGCCTCGGCACTCAAGCGCACCGGCAACCTGCAGGCCATTACGCAAATTTATACCTCCATCGGTAGCAAACCCTGAAGACGGCCGCTGCGCACCAATGACCGCCACCGTCTTTAGCGACTTATGAGTGAGGTGCAGGAAATAAGCTGTCTCTTCGAGGCTAGCCGTTCCGTGGGTGACAACTATACCATCATGGTCTTTGGCAACTTCTTCGACTTTCGCTAATAGTTCCAACCAAGTCTCCGGCCCAATAGCGGAGCTACTAATGCGACCAAAATCCACCGGCGTGACATCTGCCGCAGCGGCAGCTTCCGGAAAGAGTTTAAGTAGATCTGTCGGCCCGTACCGTTCTCCATTAGCGCCATAGTCGAACGTATCAAGACTATTTTTGCCTTTGGACCCAATGGTTCCACCGGTCGTGACCAGTGCAATTTTTGATTTAGCCATCTTATGCCCCTTTACAGAACGCTTTGGTGTCGGCAATCAGTTTATCGCGTGCCTTTATGACACGCCGTCTCGTTGCCGCAACCGTACTATTGTCATTACGCAATTGTATCATGCGCCCTTTGATCATCGCTGCCATTTGATTCAACCCGGGCCCGCCCAGCATCTCGCGCACCTCGATATTTTTAGCCGGATCAAGCGCTCCGGAAACGGATTGCTCCGACATTCCGAGGGGCTTCCCAAACAGTTTATTTGAGGCATCGTCCAAGTCAGCGGACCGGATATCGGTCGCGATACCGCCTTTTTCGACCGTATTGCGTACCACAGTGCCCACAATATTATGAGCCATGCGGAAAGAGAGCCCGGTCTCACGTACGATAACGTCGGAAAGCTCTGTTGCTGACCCAAAGCCAATCTCGGCGGATTTCAACATCACATCTTTGTTGACGGTGATGGCGCCCAACACTTCTTCCAGCAAATGCAAAATGTCCGCGGTCTTTGAACAGGCCTCAAGCGCCGGTTCGTTTAGCGCCGTCACCCCGTCGGCCACATCGCTCAACGAGGTATTTTTGACGCAAGCCGACGTAGCAGTAAACGCACCACTGACCATACCGGCAACAGCTTTGATGTGTTCTAAGGCCGCCGGGTTTTTTTTCTGCGGCATGATGGATGAAACCGACGAATGCTCGTCGCCAGTTTCGATAAACCGATATTCAAATGTATTCCAAGCCTGCAAATCAAACGCGAGCCTGGAAATATTGGTCATTAATATCGAAAGCGCCGCCGTTGCCTCCAACGCATCATCTCGGTTGGAGACCGCGTCATAAGCAACCTCCATTGGCTTAGCAAAGCCGAGTGCCTTCGCAACATAATTTCGGTCTAACGGGAATGCCGTGGTTGTAAGTGCTCCAGCCCCCAACGGACACTGGTCAGTATGCCCCAATGAACCTAACAAGCGTGCAAAGTCACGCCCGAAAAGGTCGGCTACGGTTAGCAGGTAATAACCGAGCGTGATGGGCTGGGCATGCTGAGAGTGAGTGAAGCCAGGCATCACCGTCTTAGTATGCTTTTTTGCAAGCTTCAAAACCGTACCACGCAGTTTCAACAGTAACGCTAAAATCTTCAGCATCTCCTCGCGCATTGCCATGCGCCATGCAGTGGTATGCATATCGTTGCGGCTGCGACCCGTATGGAGGCGACCGCCCACTTCTGGTCCCAATTTTGAAACGATATACCGCTCCGTATAGGAATAAAGCCCCTCCAACTTGAAATCTATATCCAGGACGTCGGGGCCCCTAGTATGAATTTGAAGCACTAATTTAAGTATCTTTTTTAAATCCCTTGCGGACACAATTTTTTGCTTCGCCAACATCAAACCGTGAGCAAAATGAATTTCCATTTCAGAATCGAAGTTATATTTAAGGTCTTTCGAGACCTTACCGCTAAAATACGTATCAACGAAAACAGCCGAGGGTGGCTTTTTTAATCGCTCGCGCAAGTTTACTTCGGTCTTGTTGGCCATATTCATCTCCCGTTTTATTTTGCTAAATATTAGGCGAAGCCGGTGCACATGGCTATCGCGGGAACCTCCGGCAATGCTAAAACCCTATTTATAACCCATAGAGGCACCGGGAGGGCCTAAATGAAAATCGATAAAGTAGAATCTATCGCCATAGAGGTGCCGCTACCTAAGCCTTTTGCTGGCGCGACCTATACGGTTCCGACCCGCAACACCATCGTCACGCGTATTTATACAAATGATGGTTTGATCAGCGAAGTGTTCAATGGTGATAACCGAAAATGCGGCCCTGAAGTCGCCCGTATCGTAAATGAAGATATTGCCCCGCTCATAATGGGCCTTGATCCCACCTGTCACGAAGCGGTTTGGGAGCAAGCCTTCAAAGTCACCACACCTCAGGGCGACCGCAAATATTTGATGGAAGCTGTTGCCTGCGTTGATACAGCGGTTTGGGATTTAAAGGGTAAAGCGCTCGGCGTTAGCGTCAACAGGCTGATGGGCGGCCATCGCCAACGCATTCCGATCACGGCTACCGGTGGATATTACCAAGAGGGCCGCACCATCGAGAGTTTTGGTGAAGAGATGGCATGGTTGATTAGCGTCGGCATGGGGGGATGTAAGTTTAAGGTCGGCGGACTAAGCCCGGAAGAAGATTACGAACGTGTTGCGTCCGCCCGCGAAGGTGCGGGTCCTGATTTTATTCTCGGTTGCGATGCAAACCAAGGCTGGACAATTGACGAAGCGGAAAAGTTCGCCGAGCTGGTAGAACCATTGAATATCACTTGGTTCGAAGAACCCGTCCGTTGGCAAGATGATGTGCGCTCTATGGCAGAATTACGCAAACGTATTTCAATTCCCATAAACGCCGGGCAAAGCGAAATGACCAGTTGGGCTGTTCGCCGACTACTCGATGCGGAGGCAGTGGATATTGTCAATTTTGATATGTCACATGGGGGTGGACCAACAGAATGGCTAAGGGCGGCCACAATGTGTGGATCGGTTGGTGTTAAAATGCTCCATCACGAAGAAACTCACTTGGCAGTACATGCATTGGCCGCTGTGCCGCATGGGCTTTATACAGATTGCTTCCCGGACCCGAACCGTGATCCTATATGGGATAAGATGATCCTTAACCGACCCAACGTGGCTGACGGCTATATAGATGTGCCACAAGGACCCGGATTTGACATCAAACTCGATTGGGATGCCGTCAAGAAGTTTACTATCAGTTAATAGTGGTCGACAGCACCAGCCATAGAAAATGATTTTTGGCATCACGCCTTTCGAAACTATTTCCGCTAGCGCCATAGTAGTGCTGGTCTTGCTTTACCTTTCTTCCTATTTGCTGCGCGGCGTGATCGGGTTTGGCTCCGCCACCCCAACTATTTTAGGTGGTGTTTGGATCGTACCACCGCACGATGCAGTCATCCTATCAATACTCACCTCTCTCGCCGCCCAGGCCATTTTGCTGCCGCGGGGCATGCGCACATGCGACCGCAAGATTTTGCTACCCATGTTGTTAGGTGCAACGCTCTCCATCGTGCTAGGCACATGGATTTTCGCCACATTAAGTGCCGAATGGCTAACCCTTGCCATCGGCGCGGTCCTTGTTTTTGCGGTGCTTGCCGAGCAATTCAAGATTACCGAACGGGTGATCGAAGGACATGATTTGCGCAGTTTCAAAATTCCGTTCTGCCTTACATCTTTTACCGGTATTTTAAGTGGCATCAGCGGTGTTGGCGCAAACCTACTATTGTCGGTCTATGTCCGTTGGGCAGCTCCTAACCCAGCAACGTTCCGCGGCACTAACATGGCCTATTCCGGTTTGGCCATCTTCTGGCGCGTTACCGTGCTTACCTTAAGTTCCCTATTATCCTTAAAACTCGTTGTTGAATCTCTTCTGTTAGTGCCCGCAGTTCTGCTTGGCGCCTTCCTCGGGCTCAAACTCGGCGATAGGATTGATGGCGCGCGCTATTTCCATATCGTACAAATTGTCCTTGTATTAGCTGCAATCAGTCTTTTCTGGAAGGGTCTCGGCGAACTCTCTTGAGACGGCCGGTACGCGTAATGACAGTATTCGGCGTCACCCCTTTCGAAAACATCTCGGTTTGGGTCGCGCTAGCACTCTGCGCAATCTATTTCGTATCATTTGCATTACATGGGTTGATCGGCTTTGGCTCCTCGACCCCGGCCATTATAGGTGGTGCTTGGCTTTTGCCGCCGCATGATGCCGTACTTTTCGCGGTGTTGGCTTCGCTCTATGCCCAGGCCCAGTTACTACCAAAGGGCCTCAAAAGCTGCGACTATCGGATCATCGGCCCAATGATCGCCGGTGTTGTGCTATCGATGGCGCTAGGCATTTGGATGTTTGCCCACTTGAAGGCTGAATGGTTGACGCTGGTGATCGGCGCTGCATTAATACTCGCTGTGTGGGCGGAAAAACTCCAAATCGCCGAAAAAATACTTGCCCGCGTCGATCTTCATAATTTTTTCGTGCCGTTCACGGTCACTTCAATCACTGGTATTTTTGCGGGAGTTGCAGGTGTTGGGACTATCTTTTTAGTCGCAATCTATGTGCGATGGGCAACACCGAGCCTTGCCATTTTCCGCAGCACACAGCTGGTCTTCTCCGGTTTCTCAGGCATTTGGCGCGCAATCGTTGTAATCGCAGCCGGGCTCATCTCCACCCAGTTATTCATCGATTCACTAGTTTTAATCCCAATGATTTATCTCGGTGCCTGGGCCGGCTTAAAAATTGGCGATGTGATCGACGGCAAGCGCTATAGCGCCATAATCCATATAGTCTTGGTGTTGGCTGCAATTAGTTTGGTGTGGAAAGGGGTACGCGCCATCCTAGAATCCGGTGCAGCCGGATGAGCCTTCTCGGTATTGAGGCATTTCCCGGCTTATCACCATTGCTCGTTAGTGCTCTTATCCTCATTTATTTTGGATCGGCCCTCGTCCGAGGTCTTCTGGGCTTTGGGTCCGGTGCACCCACGCTTTTGTTCTCCGCCTTTATCCTACCGCCTCATGAAGCTGTTATTTTATCGGTCTTCATTTCTACTTTTGCCATGCTAACCCTAATGCCCGCGGGCCTTCGGTACGGGAATATTCGCATTGCCTCTCCTGTAATGATAGGGTTTGCGGTAGCATCAATTCTTGGTGTTTGGGCGTTTGCTAATTTAAGGGCAGATTGGCTTACGCTTGTTCTCGGGGTTCTACTCATCCTGGCCACCCTAGGCGATTTAACTGATGGCATTAATCACTTCACAAAGAATCTCAACATCAAAAAACCCTCGGTACCTTTAGGTCTGGGATTTGTTTCTGGGTTCTTGGGTTCAATCGGCGGTGCCGGGGTGGGATATTTCCTATCTATCTATGTTCGTTGGGCGACAAATAAGCCTGAAAGTTTTCGTGGCACAAATATTTTACTCTCCACCTTTACCAATATATGGCGCGTCGCTTTGTTTGCCATCTTTGGCTTATTAGCGTGGCACTATGCGGTAGCTTTGGTATTCTTCGCACCTGCCGTCTTAGCCGGGAATTTTATCGGAGCAAAAGCAGCAGATCGGTTAAGCTCGCAGCGTTATTTCCGAATCTTTCAATTGGTACTTTTAATCGGTGCCATTATTTTGACCATCAAAGGCATTCGAGGCTTGATCTGACACTATGATTTTCGGCTGTACCCCATTTGATGGCCTGTCTATCAATCTTATCATCATCGTCTTAGCCATCAATTGGTTCGGATATACGTTGCGCGGCGCTTTTGGCTTTGGCGCCGGTTTGCCAATCGTTCTCTTCATGAGTCTGATCATACCACCACATCAAGCAGTGGTTCTACACGCCTCAGCGACGCTGGTTTCACAAGTCCAGCTACTACCACAAGGAGTGCGTGACGGTGATTGGAAAATTTCAAAATCACTCCTATTGGGGTTTTTCGTCTCCACCATATTTGGAGTGTTTATTTTTTCATCCCTCGAGGAAAGTCAGTTAAAAATTGCCATGGGAGTGTTATTGCTACTGGTCATCATTGCAGATATGACCGATTTACGAGGCCATATCGCTTCCAAAATAGATTTTCGCCGCGCCATTGTTCCGTTTAGTTACGCAGGTATCGCTGGCGTTATTGGTACAATCGCAGGCGGAGGAACTGGGTATTTTTTATCCGTCTACCTCAAATGGGCAACCGACAATCCCAAATCGTTCCGCGGCACTGGCCTCCTCATGTCAGTATTTTATGCAAGCTGGCGGTTTATAGTCTTGGCAATAGCGGGATGGATTTCCTGGCAGTTATTGCTAAACGCGATAAGCCTAATTCCAGCAATTCTGCTGGGCGGCATATCTGGCCGACTTGTCTCTGAACGAATGAGCACCCCTGCCTTTTACCGAAGTGTTCAGATATTATTGATATTAGCGGCTGGGTTGCTGGTCGCCAAGGGATTAGGACTGATGCCGGAAGGCTAAAGATGGCGCTATCAATTACCCCACTCGGCAAAAGTTTGGGTGCAGAAGTTACTGGCCTAAATTTGTCTCGTCCACTAAGTGCTGCGGATAGGAATGCTCTTACGACTGTATTTCTCAGCCATCATCTTGTTTGCGTGCGTAGTGAAGTATTGGCCCCCAATGACTTCGTTCGGTTCGGCGCGAATTTTGGCAAGCTGCAACCTCAACTTTATCGAAACCGGTTTCATCCCGATGAGCCGCTAGTGTCTGTTATGAGAAGTGCGTTGACCAGCAAACAATTAGCTCGGCCGGATAGAATCCGCGTCGCAGGATGGCATACAGACGATTCTTATTTCCCTGAACCGTGTAAAGCAACGCTACTGCAAGCCATTGAACTACCCGCCACGGGCGGCGCAACCCGGTTTTGCAACCTAAAAGCCGCATATGAGGCACTCGATTCCACTTTTCAGGCGCAATTAACCAATTTACATGCTGTCCATTGCTATGACACTAACCGCGCCCATGCCCGCGCGAAGGACCGTACCAACAGAGAAACACAAGAAACTGAGAATCCAGCGGTGCATCCCATTGTGCGCACTCACCCAGAGACGGGAAAGAAAAACCTCTATCTAAATTTCAACCGCATGGATCGCATTCTGGAATTGGACCAAAACGAGAGCAATGCAATACTCGACAGCCTCTTTGCCCATATTGACCAGCAACGTTTTCACTACCATCATATATGGCAACGCGGAGATATTTTGATGTGGGATAATCGTTGTACGATGCATGCCGCCGTTCCTGATTATGAACCGGGCGTGATGAGATTACACCATAGGATATTGTTGCGTGGAGAAGTGCCGGTTTAGTACCAATAAAGTCCTGGCACACTGGAGGGGGATTAATGGCGGTCCATATTCGTCCGTTCGACGCACCTATAGGCGTCGAGGTTTCAGGCCTCGACCTCAATGATCCATTAGGTCCTGATACGGTTAGTGAACTCACTGACGCGTTTCTCGACCGCCATGTACTTTGTATTCGTGATCAAGACATTTCAATGTCACGTTTTTTAGAAATTGCCACTGTATTCGGCACCCCTCAGGTTCAGAAAGTGAAATACTACGCCCACCCCGATACCAACCTGATTTCAGTTGTCTCACCTGAGGTTAATCGAGACAGGGAAGGCAGTAATGGCAAACCACTCGTGCGGGGCACCACCTTTCATACAGATCACTCCTATTGGCCAAAACCGTGCAAAGCAACCATGCTTCACGGGGTTCAGGTCCCATCGAAAGGAGGTGAGACAAGGTTCTGCAATATGCATCGCGCCTATGACGATCTGCCAAAAGAACTACGAAACCGTATCAACGGTTTGTGCGGCATTCACCGTATCACTGCGCGTCGCCAAAAAACCGGGCGAATCACTTACTCTAAACAAGAATACGACGCCGGCCCAACAGGAATTCACCCTTTAGTGCGGACACATGACGAAACCGGCCGTAAGGCGGTATATATAAATCCAAACCGAATGGATGGTATCGAAGGCTGGAACAATCAAGATAGTGACGCCCTGCTCGACGAGCTTGACCACGCCTGTATTAGGCCAGAATTCCAGTACCACCATATATGGCGCACGAACGACATACTGATCTGGGACAACCGCTCAGTCATGCATGCAGCTACTGATAATTTTAACGAACCCCGACGACTACATCGCATTCTATTAAAAGGAACCAAACCGATCTGATGACTAAAAAAATCACCCCCGGCGACCTAAAGAATATGCTGCACGATGGCTGCGAGCTCGCACTATTAGATGTCCGCGAAGACGGACAATTCGGCGAAGCTCATTTACTCTACGCAAACCCATGCGCCTATTCGCACTTGGAGGCACGGGTAGGTCAACGTGTGCCACGCAAATCTACGCGCACTGTACTTATAGATGAGAATGACGGCATCGCAGAAAAAGCAGCGGCGCGCCTTATAAAGCTCGGTTTCAATGATGTATCTATTTTAAATGGCGGAGTCCAAGGCTGGGCAGACGCAGGCTACGTGATTTTTAAAGGCGTCAACGTTCCGTGCAAAGCGTTTGGTGAAGTGGTTGAGCATCAGGCCAACACACCGCGAATTCCACCAGAAGATTTAGTATCGATGGAGAAAAATGGAGAGAAATACGTAATTTTAGATGGACGGACACCGGCCGAATACGAGCGTATGAATATCCCCGGCGGCATCAGCGTGCCTAATGGCGAACTAGTCTACCGTGTCCATGACTTTGCACCAGATGCAGAAACCACCATTGTCGTCAATTGCGCCGGGCGCACACGGTCCATTATTGGCGCACAAACCCTTATCAATGCCGGTTTGCCAAATAAAATCGTTGCCTTGAAGGGAGGCACTATGGGCTGGACTTTATCAGGCTTAGAATTGGAGAACGGTGCTACACGCCGGTACGGGGATTTATCCGATGCTGCTAGAATAATTGCTGTAGAACGTGCCGCCAGAATCCAAGAAAGAATGGCAATTAAAACCGTCACAATAGAAACAGTTAATTCTTGGCAAGCAGACGATAAACAATCTTTGTTTTTACTGGATGTGCGCAGCGCAGAAGAATATGCCGACGGGCATATGCCCGGATCTATGCATGCACCGGGTGGCCAACTGGTTCAAGCGATCGACCAATGGGTTGCTGTATTGGGCGCACGCATCGTGCTACTTGACGACCATAACAATGTTCGCGCAATCATGACCGCCCACTGGCTTAAACAAATGGGGTGGGATGTATCCGTACTCGACGGTGGTGTCGAAGCGCACGCATCGGAGACGGGCAATATAAAACCCGAAGTACTTGGCATTGACAGGTTAGCGTTTCCGACTGTTACGGCGAAGGAACTTGCCAAATCTCTCGAAGACGACTCTGCAATTGCCGTCGATACGGATGTCAGCTGGCTCTACAGGAAAGAGTGCTTGCCCAATTCGCTCTGGGGCAACCGGGCACGTGTCAAAGAGCTGGCAGCCAAACTACCAAAAGGTAAGCAAGTGGTACTCTATTCGGAACATGAAACTCGCGCCTGGCTTTTGGCAATTGATCTAGCTGAAATTATTACAGAGCCAATTGCCATTTTACGCGGTGGCCGGGAGAACTGGCGGGCAGAAGGACGGCCGCTCGAGGTTTCCCCAAACTCGCCAAGGGATGCGGAACAGCTTGATTTTCTGTTTTTTGTCCATGACCGCCACGACGGCAACGAACAAGCCATGCGGGACTATTTGGACTGGGAAGAAGGCCTTCCAGCGCAGATCGAAGAAGATGGCGACGCCCGTTACCAGGTATTTACGCCATAGGGAATGAGGTTATTGGACAGAAATGAGTTAACCGGCACTCTATCCATCATGCCAAGAGCGACCATCTCGTTTATGATCGTTGGTTGCAGCATCAAAGCAGAGTACGCGGTAACCACAGCCTGTTTAGGAGAGGTATGAGTTGGCCCTAGAAATAAAAAAGCTAAGCAATTTGATGGGGGCGGAAGCAACCGGTGTAGATTTATGCAAACCAATCTCCAGCACCGAAGCTGCTAAACTCAATGATGCACTCCATGAAAATATTGTGCTCTGCATTCGAAACCAGAAGCTAGATGGCCCAAGGTTTGTTGAGGCTTGCAAGGTATTCGGCAACCTTATGCGCCAGGTGAATGAAGAGCTTTGTGACCCTGACTTACCCGAACTTGGTAATGTCACAAGTGGTGATGTGGACCGCCACGACACTAAAGCTCGTGTAGTGCGTGGCACCAGTTGGCATTCAGATCACTCTTTTACAGAGAAACCCCCGAGTGCAAGCATCCTATATGCAGTTAAGCTGCCATCGCGGGGTGGCAACACCAGTTTTTGTAATTTACGCGCGGCCTATAATGCACTTCCTGATGAAAAGAAAAAACAACTCCAGGGACTGAAGGCTCGCCATCAATTTCGCTGCAGCCGTGCACCCAATCACATATTTATAAAACTCAAGAACGAAGCCGACCGCATTGGCGCCTATATTTTTCCCCACCCCCTTGTACGCCAACATTTGCCTACCGGCGAAAAAACCCTCTATCTAAACCCGCAAAGGATGGAAGATATCATCGGGCTTGAGCGCAAAGACAGCGACGCACTATTAGATGAACTGGTGGCACATTCGGAGAGCCCGGCATTTCATTGGGATCATCAATGGCAGGCGGGCGATATGCTAGTTTGGGATAATCGGTGCTCAATGCACCATGCCAATGATGATTGGCCCGTCAATGAAGAACGTTTTCTTTATAAATGTATCGTTGAGGGTGAGGTGCCAGTGTAATGGAAATAGCAATTAATCCGCTAAGCGATGTGTTGGGCGCGGAAGTGACCGGATTTGATCTCAAAGCTGATCTCAACGCCAATACGCTAAGGGTATTAAACGCCGCCTTGGCAAAGCACATAGTCGTTTGTATTCGCGATCAACAATTGGATGCCGATAGTTTTATCGAAGTATCCGGATACTTCGGCCCGTTGATGAGCCACACAAACAAACATTTGGTCGACAAGGACCGGCCGGCGCTCAATTGGGTCACCAGCGAGGATCGCGATATCCATGGCACCGGCAAAATCGTATACCGCGGTACCACCTGGCACACAGATCACTCCTATATGCCAGAACCACCGAAAGCGACAATCCTTTACGCGGTAGAAGTAACATCACAGGGCGGGGACACCAGCTTCTGCAATCTCCGCAAGGCTTATGCAGCGCTACCAATTGATACCAAAAAACGGCTAGACGGCCTGCAAGCATTACATGTCTACCAATCGAGCCGCTCACCCCGGAAAAACCAAATGGTGCTGTCGGAAGAAGAGGAGAAATCCACGCCGGATACGGTTCAGCCGTTGGTACGGTTTCATGTGGATGCCAAAGCCCCCAACTTGTTTATGTCGACGACTAGGCTCGAGAACATAGTTGGCATGCCACGCGAAGAAAGCGATACGCTTATCGATGCTTTATTCGCCCATGCAGACGACCCACAATTCCATTACCATCATAAATGGCGGGTCGGCGATTATGTTTTATGGGACGATCGAAGTTCCATGCACCACGCGAACCCAGATTGGGCTGAAGGCGAGAAAAGATTTTTATATCGGACAATGGTACAAGGCGAGAAACCAGTCTTAGCTAAATTTGAAGGGTAGAAATGGCACTGGAAACGGAAAAATTAAGCGAGCATGTTGGGGTTCAGGTAAAAAGAGTGGATGCCAGTCAGCCTTTCGATAAAGAGACGTTAACGGCGGTCTATAAAGCATGGGTTGACCATTCAGTTCTCGTGCTACGCGAGCAGGAATTGACGCCTCAACAATTCGTTGATTTCGGCCGGCAGTTTGGTAAGCCTATCGAGCAAAATCTTAAACATCTGAATGTAGAGGACTGTCCGGAACTTGCCTTTATCTCCAGCGAAGATAGAGACATTCACGGGACCGGCAAACGTATCGTCCGCGGCACCAGTTGGCACACGGACCACTCTTACGCGGAAGTCCCACCAAAGGGCACTATGCTGTTCGGCATTGATATTCCAGAAAAGGGTGGCGATACTCAATTTACCTCAGCCGCTGCAGCCTTTGATGCGTTGCCTGACGCTCAACGCGCCCGTTTAGACGGCATGCGGTCCATCCATGCTTTTGAAAGTAGCCGCAGTCCGCGACCAATGGTCAAACGAACGCCTGAAGAAATTGCCGCCTATCCTGGCGATGCGGAGCATCCACTCATTCGCACCAATCCAGATACCGGCCGTAAATCCATCTATGTAAACACCGTCCGTTCAGAGCGAATTCTCGATCTTCCCGATGAAGAGAGCGGAGCGTTGCTGGATGAACTTTACGCCAAAATCGGCCAAGAGGAATTCCAATACCGTCATAAATGGCAACCTGGAGACATCGTTCTTTGGGACAATCGCAGCGTTTTACATAAAGCTAATGGTGACTATGAGGGTAAACGATTTTTGTATCGCATAATGATCGAGGGCGATAAGCCGATTTAGAAATTGCTTGCACTGAAAGGCCCGTTGCCACCATTGCCAAGGGGGAAATTCCGATTAAAGTACGAGTTCAGGGGGGGGGAGGTTGTATGAGTTTAGACGTCCGGAAACTGGGTGACGCCTTGGGAGCTGAAATTGTCGGGTTCGACTTACTTCGCGACCTCAACGAAGATACAGCAGCGGAAATCAATCACGTCTGGGCGGAAAATTGTGTGCTTTGTTTCCGTGATCAACAGAGCTTGAACCCCAAGAGCTTTCTCACCTTAGCGCGCATTTTCGGCGATGTGCAGCCACAGCTGGCTACGAGCAAAGAATATTCAGTACCAGAGGTCCCAGATGTTGGCATATTATCAAATCGACAGACCGACCCAGTATCCGGAGCCAAAATAATGCGTGGGGGTAGCTGGCACACGGACCATTCCCATTCGGCTAAACCACCTCGCGGTACAATCCTCCATGCACTTGAAATACCTGACAAAGGAGGCGACACGCTTTTTGCTAATTGCCGAACAGCCTATCATGACCTCCCTGATAATTTGAAAAAGTTTGTAGGTGACCGCAAGGCCCACCATGTTTACCTTTCAAGCCGGTCACCACGAAAAATGCCAACACTACGAGATCACGAAAAACATTTGGATAAAGGTGCTTGGCATCCTTTAGCTCGCACTCATCCGGTAACGAATGAGAAAAGTATCTACCTCAACCCTATTCGGAATGAAGCGGTTGAAGGACTAGAAACGGAACAAGGTTTCAGTTTACTGGATGACTTACTCACTCACGCTACACAGCAAAAGTACCAGTACAGCCACAAATGGCACCTCGGCGATGTGATTATCTGGGATAATCGTAGCACGCTTCATGCAGCCAACTTCGATTATGATCAAACTCAACATCGCCTCATGCATCGAGTAATGATTGCTGGCGAAGCTACCTATTAGCCAAAAAGTGAGAATCCGTGGATTACCAAATAAAACCCTTATCGGACAAATTAGGTGCGGAAATTAACGGCATCGACCTGCGTGTGCCCCTGGATGCCGAAACGACGACAACGATCAATAACGCTTTTGTCGATGCCGTCATCCTGGTATTTCGAGACCAAGAATTAACCGCGCAACAGTTTTTCGACGCCGCGCAACAATTGGGTGAGCCGATGGACCAACACTTATCGCAGTATAAAGTGCCGGAATGTCCCATGGTGTCTTATGTGTCTAATCAGGAGAGGAGCGACGATGGCAAACGCAAGCTTCTCGGCAAAGCCTGGCATACGGACCATTCATTCCAACCGGAACCCCCGAAAGCGACACTGCTGCATGGTGTTGAGTTGCCAAAGCGGGGCGGAGATACTTGGTTTGCTAATATGCGCCTTGCCTATGAAGAATTATCGCCGACGCTAAAACAGCGAGTTGACGGACTTGAAGCCATCCATGCCTACCGCGAAAGTCGTGACTATCTTACCAAAGAGGAGCGGGGGGCCGAAGCGTTAACCGATGAGGAAGAACGCGCTAATAATGTCGTCCATCCAGTAATCCGCACCCACGAAGTCACCGGCACCAAGGCGATTTATATTAATCCGCTTCGTATTAAACGGTTTATTGGGATGAACTCCGAGGAGAGCGCCGATCTTATCGACGAATTAACCATGCATGCGACCAGCGATGATTTCACCTATCCACATTCCTGGCAGCAAGGCGATGTAATTATCTGGGACAACCGGCAAGCGATGCACCGCGTCGAGCATAATTACGATTTCGCCGAGAAACGCC
The DNA here is from genome assembly GCA_002724395.1 of Rhodospirillaceae bacterium. Lineage (GTDB taxonomy): Bacteria > Pseudomonadota > Alphaproteobacteria > UBA8366 > UBA8366. Next base: position 172,689 of record PBOR01000016.1, read on the forward strand.
TGATGCACCGCATTATTCTCAAAGGTAGAAAACCAAAATAGGAATAGGCTCATGAAATTCGAAATCCGTAAAATGACGGAAAACATCGGGGCTGAAATAGTGGGGCTCGACCTAACCAAGCCAATCGATGATATCCTGAAAACTGAGCTCAACATGGCACTCGCAGAAAATGTAGTGCTAGTATTTAGAGGCCAAGACCTCACCCGTCCACAATTCCGAGATGCCGTTCTGCTCTTCGGTCCGCCCAAATATCAATTGCTGCAGCAATATTTATTCGACGATACGCCAGAGATTGGCGTCGTCACCAACAGAGACAAAGACACCGCCGGTGACGGCAAAGTACTTATCCGAGGTCATACTTGGCATACAGACCATTCCAACGAGGAGTACCCGGCCAAAGCAACCGCGCTTTATTCGGTCGAAATCCCCGATGAGGGGGGCGACACGATGTTTTGTAACTGCCAGCAAGCCTATGCGGAATTGCCCGATGAAATACGGGCGAAGGTGGATAACCTTAGAGCCATCCATACTTACAACAGCCGGTTCGCCCCCAGGCAATTACCAAAACGCACAAAAGACGAAGAGGCACGCTCACCTGATGTGGTTCACCCGGTTGCGCGAACCCATCCCGATACTGGCGAAAAAGCAATTTACGTCAATCCCATTCGTATCGAACAATTTGAGGGAATGGAGATAGAAGAAAGTCAGGTGCTGTTAAACAAACTTATTGATTTGTCGACCAAAGCTCATTTGGTCTATCGCCATAAGTGGAAGTTGGGTGACTTGGTCATTTGGGATAATAGGCAAGCCATGCATCAAGCAACTAAAGATTATGATATGTCCCAGTTCCGGAAACTCTATCGCATGATGGTAGAGGGAGACCGACCGGTCTGAAGGGTAGGGAAGATGGAGATTAAACCGTTAAACAACGTAATGGGAGCAGAAGTCAGCGGTCTCGATCTTAATAAATCGCTAGATCAAAAAACAATCGGCCAACTATATCAAGCATTCCTCGATAACCTTCTCTTATGCATTCGGAATCAGAATTTTCCTGACGTCGGGGCGTTTCTGGATACCGCGAAATATTTCGGCATACCAAAAAAACAGCATATGGAGTCCTTCCGCGTCGAAGGTCATCCGGAAGCTGGGACTGTTACCAGCGAGGACCGCGACGTAAATGACGGTAAGCGCATAATTCGCGGCACCATGTTTCATACCGATGAAAGTTTTATCGCCGTCCCACCCAAAGCCACAATTTTATATGCCGTAAATGTCCCAAGTACCGGAGGCGATACCCGTTTTATCAATATGCAGGCTGCTTACAAGGCACTCCCGGATACAATCAAGTCAGACATTCAGGGATTAACCGCGACCCACTATTATGGAAAAGATCGTGGTGGGCGAAAGGTGCCATCACTTACAGCCAGACAAATGCGCGCAACGCCACCCGTTAGCCACCCTATTATACGCACCCATGACGAAACAGGTGCCGTTGGTCTGTATATCCATGAAACAATGACCGATTACATCGACGGCATGGAACCCGCTCAAAGTGAAGCATTACTCCAAAAGTTGTATGCTCACTGCACCGAGAACACGGCATTCCAATACCGCCATAAATGGCAAAAAGGCGATTTCGTCATTTGGGATGATCGCGCTACACTGCATGCGGCAACGGCGGATTACGGCGAAGAAGAAAAACGCCTGCTCTACCGCACAATGCTAGCGGGCACACCGCCGTACTAAATTCAGACACCCATTAAGGGAGAAAAAAGTGGCTAAAATAAGCATTGGATTCAGCCGATACTCAGCATTTTATAGCCCACTGATCACTACGATCGCCTGCGGCTTTTTAAAAGAAGAAGGCTTAGAGCCGGAATATCACATAGCAACGCCAAACCATTCAGCAATAGCCATGATTGAGGATGGCACAGTACAAGTCACCCAATCCGCAGTTTCTGCCAGTTGGAACCCGCTGGAACATGGGAAAGACCTGTCATTCAAACACTTCGCACAAATCAACTTAAAAGATGGCTTTTTCATTATTGCTAAGGAACCCGATCCCGCATTCACCTGGGAAAAACTTAGGGGTGCCAGAATGATTGTTGACCATGGGGGCCAACCCTTAGCGATGTTTCGATATGCTTGCCACAAGGCAGGCGTTGAGTTCGATACACTAGAGGTCCTGGATCTTGGCGGATCCGAAGAAATGGAAGCCGGGTTCCGAGCAGGTCGCGCGGACTATGCACATTTCCAAGGACCTGCCCCACAGCAACTGGAGAAAGACGGGGCAGGCTATGTCGTGGCCTCCGTCGGGGAGGCTATTGGACCGGTTGCCTTCTCAAGCCTCGCCGCTTCGCCAGAATGGCTGCAGACGGATATGGCGAAAAGCTTCATGCGGGCATACCGCAAGGCGAGACAGTTCTGTATTGAAACACAAGCTGAGGAAATCGCTAAAATTGAAGATGGTTATTTTGCAGGAATAGGCCAGCCTGCACTCATTAGTTGCCTAAAAGCCTATCAAAACCTTGGAAATTGGCACCCATCGGTCGATATTTCAGAAAGCTCCTATGAAACAGCTTTGGACGTCTTCGCTCACTGTGGTTTGATCACAAAACGCCATCCCTACTCGGTGGTCGTTACATCCCCACCGGACGCATAGAAAAATATTTTTCAGAATTAATCATGCGGGTTCGCCCGGCAACGCCTGTGCCATGCTCAGTAAGGAGTCGTAGGTGAATGAACAGCTTATAACTAAAAATGGCGAAGGCGGATGGAAAATACCACTCACCGTCTTTACGCTTGCGCACACAGTAGGCACCGTGCATAGCACCGCGGTAACCGTGATGGTGCCAGTTATCAAAAACTTCTATGACATCCCCTATACGGCAGTCGCGGTTCTGATCACCTGCTATAGCATCGGCCAGACCCTCTCTTCGATTCCAAATGGTGGTATGATCGATCGGATCGGCGTTCGAGGCGGCCTACTGGTCGCACACGGCGTCCTGCTTGCGGCCGCCTTACTTTTGTTTTGTGCAGATATAATTTGGCTTGCCTATTTAGCCTTGTTTCTAATGGGTTGGGGATACTCTGCTATAAACCCCGCAACTGCGAAGGGTGTTTACCAAACATTCAATCGAACGCGCCGCGCAACGGCAATGGGCATAAAGCAGACCGGCGTCCCATTAGGCGGTGTTTTCGCCGGGCTCCTGGGTGGGATTGCTGTTTCCCATCACGACCAAGCAGCGGGCTGGAACCTGCAATGGCAAACAATCATGCTAATTGTAAGTGCAGCAACCGTCGTCGGGGCATTGCTTTGCCTATTGCTGCCGAAGAGCTTGTCGCAACCAACCGTCACATCTGAGAAAAGAGGGATATGGGCAGATTTATCTATAATCGCCAGCGACTGGCCATTTAATCGCTTTGTTATATCAACCATGGCTTTTAATTTCGGACAATATAATTTCTTTACCTTTCTTACCGCTTTCCTCACAAAAGTCCTCGGCGCCACTCAGGAAATGGCTGGAGGCGTTTACGCAATTGTTCAAGCCACCAGTGCCTTCTTTAGGCCTTTCTGGGGGTTTGCCAGCGACTTTTTTTTCAAAAGCCGCAAAAAGGCTCTTTGTGTTGGGCTTTGTTTCGTGGCGTCTATTTGCTTCGGGGCTTGCGCATTAATCAGCATCGCGGGCGCGCCAGTTTGGATGGGAATTGCAATTTCCATTATCCTTGGGGCCAGCATTGCCTCCTATGCACCACTCGTTCAGGTCATGGCCGTTGAAGCAGTGGACCCCAAAATGATCGGTTCAGGGCTCGGCTATGCTCATATGGGAACCCATTTGGGCGCATCAATTGGCCCGCTCGCTATGGGCATATTGCTTGATTTATATAGCTATGCTGTGGGTTACGGTATAACCGCAACCATAGTCCTGATTGGGGTCGGCTTGCTGGTATTTGGATTGAAAGAGAAGACCGCCCGGTGACAGAGCAAAAAAAATCTCAGAGTATTCCCAACAGGTCGGCCTTGGACGCTGCGTTTACCTAATAAAAGCTCACCTCATGCGGTGCATCTCGAGATGGTTAAAAATCCCCTAGCTTTTCAAATAATGTGCGACGCCCGCCATAACCCGTTGCTTTATGACTATCAAGCGGGACACTTTTAAACGGCTTGCCGGCGACGATAGCGACCTAAAATGTAGATGTGCCATTCACCGAAGTTCTATGCATATGTCGACGTAGCGGCAATTCGTAATCGCTTTCGGCACGATGCTGTAACGCGCAATTATCCCAGATAATCAAATCACCCTGACGCCATTTATGCCGATAAATGAACTCCGGCCTAATTATGTGATCGGACAGTTCCTTGATCAACGGCAGCGCCTCCGCGTCGTCCATACCCACGATACCGGTGCACTCGCCTTCAAGAACATAAATGCATTTCCGGCCCGTAAAGGGGTGGGTACGCACAACAGGATGTACCACATCCGGATTCAGCAACTTTTGAGCCTCGGAAAGTTCGCTTTCCCTGCCCAGCCGCCGTTTGCGCGCCGCAAACTGATGAACCGCCTTAAGTCCCCTGAGCCGGATTTTCATATCGTCGGAAAGGGCATTGTATGCCGCAACGGTGCTGGCAAACAGCGTATCACCAAAACTTTTCCCCTCTTTTTCGGGCACCTCTAGAGCGAACATGGTCGTACAACGCGGCGGCGTTTCGATATAGGACTGGTCAGTGTGCCAGGTAACGCCAGCTTTTTCATAACCAAGTGGTTTTCCATCTTCGATTAAATTCGAAATACGAAATATTTGCGGATAATCGGGATGACAGAATTCCGAAAAGGTATGGGGAACAATCCCGCCGAGGCGGTCGCTCAGGTCTATATGCTGTTCAGGTGTGATTGACTGATTACGCAACACAATGACGGAGTGTTTATTAAATGCAGCATCAATTTCATCGAATACCACATCCTTCAAGCCTTCACCCAAGTCAACGCCGCGCACCTCTGCGCCACAGGCGTCTCCACTCGGAATAATTTCAAGAACCTTCATAGCACTCTAGTACCCCGACCCAACAGTTAGCACTGCGGGCAGGAGAGATTGCATACGGACGGGCTAACCACGCCAGAGACGGTCTAAGCCAATATTTACAAAGTCTTGTAACAAGCCTTTCGGGTATTCGAGGGTAAGGAAGTAGGCCAATAACCCGAGGAATACAGTGAACGACGCAGCACAGATAAAGGAACCCAAATGGGTGCGGTCTGCCTTCAAGCGGACGAATATATAAATGTAAATTGCCACACCAATCTCAAAACCGAACAGCGCACATAAGCCCAGCATGCCGAGCAACCAACAAAGGTGGTATTCGTTAGTACGTTTTTCCGCATGATCGCCAAAGTCTTCTAGTTCTGAATCATAGAAATGTGTTCCCGGGGTTTTGCCGAGTATCATTTGAATACCAAGCGGCGCTAGAAGCAGTACCGATAATCCCGTTACGAATTGTGGGAAGAAACGTGTCAAATCCTCTTTGTAGGTGCTGTTGATAAACATCATCACCACGTAGGCTACAATAACCGCAAAGAAAATAAGCTGTGGGCGTTTATTTTTATGGGTGTGTGGCCCCTCTTCTGAAAGATTGGCTGGACGTGGTTTAAAACGGATGCACGCAATGACTGAAAGAATGATCAGTATCAACAGCACTATCACAATCGGACGATCGAAAAAACTCAGGCCATAGACGGTGTAGGTCTCATAAACTCCCTGCTCCACCTGCTTGGACAAGACAAACCCGATTAAGAGAGCGGGCCGAGGCCAACCAAAACGTTTCATATAAACGCCAAGGGTACCCACCACCATCAACATAAGAAGATCACCCCAGTGGCGCGTCGCCTGGAAAGCTGCGAAGAAAATCAGACCCATCATGAAAGGCGCAATGAGAGAATATCGAATTGTTGTGAGTAATGCGATTTGATTGGCAAAGAAGACGCAAAAACCGGCACCAATTACATTTGCCAGCGCTACAGACCAGATCATCACATAGACCAGATCTAGCTGTTCGGTAACCATTTCCACGCCGGGCTCAATGCCGACAAGCACGAAACCGCCTATAAGGATGGCCATGCTTCCAGATCCAGGAATGCCGAATAGAAGTGTCGGCACGAGTGCGCCACCCTCCTTGGCATTATTGGCTGATTCTGGCGCGATTACTCCGCGCACATCACCGGTACCGTATTCATCCTTTCGGTCAGTCGTTTGAATGGCATGCCCGTAAGCGATCCAATCCACTACCGAACCGCCAAGGCCTGGCATGGCGCCGACGATACAACCTATGACGCAACATCGCGTCGACAACCACCAGTTTTTTCCCCAATCTTTAACACCTTGAATCCAACCGCCCTGCGCCCTGAGATCACCGGTGTCAGAAATTGTGAACTGTCGGCGCAGAAGTTCGATGATTTCCGGCATCGCGAACATACCCAGCCCAACAATAACCAGCTTAGTGTTATCGAGAAAATAACCTGTGTCTAAATCAAGGAAGTCTAAACGCAATTCTGCCGTCATCGGAGCAGGCCCAATAATTTTAATCAGGAAGCCCATGACACAAGCGAAAAGCCCTTTCCAGGCGTTGTCTCCTGTTAACATACCGATCATTGTCAACGCCAATACGATCAGCATCAGTTGTTCGGAGAAACCCATGGCCAGGATAAGCGGGATCGCATAAAACACGGCTACCGACAGCACCAAAGCGCCAAAAATGCCACCATACATGGAGGACACGAAAGCAGCGGACAGCGCGCGTGCCGCCTCACCTTTTTTGGACATCGGGAAGCCATCCATCACGGTAGCCTGTGAGCTAGAGGTACCAGGGATACCCATTAACACAGACGGGAAAGTGTCAGAGGTCGCAGTTACTGATTGCAGCCCGATCATCATTGCCAAGGCAATTGACGGCTCAGCGCCAAATAAGAAGGGCAGTATTAAGGAAAGTCCAGCAACGCCGCCAAGACCCGGCAATATACCAACAACCAATCCAAGCGCGACCCCACCAGCTAATGCTACGATGTGCCAGAAAGTAAAAAGCTGCGCAAGCGCGGCAACTACTGCTTCTTCAATAGACATAAAACACGCCTCAAGGTTTATTAGTTTCTTCCAAAATTATGCCGAAGTATTTAACCGAAGCGCCGGCACCCCGCTACATATTTTTGCACGAGCCGCAGAGGCTTTTCTGAACAGTTATATTAAAGCCTAGCTGCTCCGCCAAAGCATATCCAGACCGTACGGTATATAATCTTGCAAGATACCCCGAGGGTATTCGAGCGTAAGGAAATACGCCAGCACGCCCAAAAAGACGACAAATGAGAGGCCACAAATGGCGCTAACCAAATGCGACATCTGCGCTTTCTTCAGAACAAAGGCATAAATAAAGGCACACACGCCAATCTCAAAGCCAAATATGAATGACATTCCCAGCATGCCGACCAGCCAATAGAGATAATGCTCACTCGTCCTGCCTTCTACCCTTTCACTGAGTTCTATCCGCTCCGTATCGTAATAATCAGGACCCGGCTTATTGGACAGATGCAGCTTTAGACCAAGCGGCACCATAAAGACCATCGCCAAGCCAAAGACAAAGACCGGGTAAAGCCTCGTGAGCTCCGGGTGTTGCATGCCATCGATCAGGATCGCCGCCAAGAAAAACATTATTGCCCAATAAAAGGTCAACTGCGGACGCCTGTTTATATGTGTATGAGGCCCATCCTCTGTCATTTCAGGCAACTTTGGCTTGAACCGCGCCGCCGCAATAATAGACGCTATGGTTAGCACTATAAGCACAAGTACGATCGGCTTAGTAAACATGTTCACCCCGTGTACCGTATAGGTAAGGTAAACGCCTTTCTCTACCTTGTCCGCTAACACAAAGCCGATCAACAGAGCAGGACGCGGCCAGCCGAAGCGCTTCATATAAACACCAAGCGTGCCGAGCACCATTAACATAACCAAGTCGCCCCAATGACGGGTCGCCTGAAAAGCAGCGAAGAAAATAAGCCCAAACATAAAGGGTGCGACCATCGAATACCGAAGGGTGGTCAACTTAGCGATCTGATTTGCGAAAAACACGCATGTACCCGCGCCAATGACATTGGCAAGACCAACCGACCAAATCATCACATAAACGAGGTCAAGCTGCTCGGTGACCATATCAACACCCGGCTCAATGCCGATCAGCACAAACCCACCCAACAAGATGGCCATACTACCCGAACCAGGAATACCGAAAAGAAGCGTCGGCACTAAGGCTCCGCCTTCTTTCGCGTTATTTGCTGACTCTGGCGCAATAACGCCGCGCACGTCACCAGTTCCGTAATCATCTTTCCTATCAGTCGTTTGAATGGCATGACCATAGGCAATCCAATCAACTACTGAACCACCGAGCCCCGGTAACGCACCTACCAGGCAACCAATCGCCGCGCAACGCAATGATAACCACCAGTTTCTAGCCCAATCCGAAACGCCTTGGATCCAGCCACCCTTAATATCCCCCAGTGCGCCATCTTCAGAAATGGTCCAATGACGGCGGAGAAGGTCAACGATTTCAGGCAAGGCGAACATGGCGAGACCAACGACGACTAACTTAACCGTATCGAGGAAATAGCCAGTACCCATATCCAAAAAGCCCATGCGCAATTCGGCGGTCATGGGCGCTGGCCCAAGTACGGCTACGGCCAAGCCAAGCACACAGGAGGCCAAACCTTTTGTAACACTGGCACCGGTCAACATGCCAATCATGGTTAAAGCTAGAACGATCAGCATTAGTTGCTCTGCAAATCCCATAGCAAGAATCAGTGGGATGGCGAAGAAAACTGCCACGGAAAGAACGCAGGCGCCAAAAATGCCACCAAACATGGATGAAACAAATGCTGCGGACAACGCCCGGGCCGCTTCGCCCCGTTTCGACATTGGGAAACCGTCCATCACAGTCGCTTGCGAACTCGCCGTACCCGGTATCCCCATCAAGACCGATGGGAAGGTATCAGACGTCGCAGTCACCGACTGGAGGCCAATCATCATGGCCAGCGCCAAACTCGGCTCAACACCGAATAGAAATGGTAAAATCAGAGAGAGACCGGCCGTTCCACCTAAGCCAGGCAAAATACCAACACACAGTCCCAAAAACACACCGCCTGCAAGGGCAAAAACGTGTGTCACGGTAAAAATTTGTGATAGTGCGGCTAATGCAGCTTCTTCAATAGAAATTGGTCCACCCTCCCGATTCTAAAAATTAAGTAAGCGCTAATATTCTTAAGTAACGCAAAAAAATAAGGACCGGCGCAAATTAAGCGCCGGTCCTTCAACTAAAGTCTTAGGAACTTCCGCCAAACTTTTTCTCAAGCCAAGCGTTCATCCATTTTTTGTTCTCAGGAGTCATCGTGGTCGCGAACTTGATCACCGCCTGAGCATCCTTACCAAACGAATGTGGATACTTACCCATGTCCTTCTTGACGATGTCCAAGAACTTCGGGTCCTTGTAGATCTTCTTGAAAGTATCGACATAGGTATTGTAAACGTCGTCAGACGTGCCCGGAGGTAACGCCATCGACTTCGAAGCACTCACGCCCATGGCGATGAAGTTCTTGAGAACTTGCCAATGGGTACCAGACGGCTTCTTGCCACCGTTAACGGATTGATACATTTCCACAACACTTGGGCTTTCTGCACCGAGGAAAGGATCCTTTACGACCGATCCATCCGGCAACAACAGACCAAGGTTCATAAGAGGCGTAACAGTGCCTTTTTTGACCCACTTTGTAACGGACTTGTTATATTTAGCCGCACTGTCGTAATTGATATTCAACTCGCCACGTAGGATAGCTTTACGTTGCTTGCCTGTAGAGAGGCCGAAAACCGGCTTCGGAAAGAAGCCCAAGATATCAAAGGCCAAGAAAGCACGGAGTTCAGCCGATGTCTTGTTCTTCGCACCAAACACAAGGTTCGCCTTACGAAGCGCTTCGACGTCCTTCTTAGCATTCTTACCTGTGATGCCAGTTTGATCCGAACGAGCATAGAAAGCCGTGCCAAGTGGATTAGCAATGGCGACCCTCCAAGAGTTCGGGTCATATTTTACCTTGCTGCCACCGAACAAGAAGCTAGTCATAGTCGAGGTAGAGCACGTCAGAAGCGTCAGGCCATCGCCCTTTTGCTTTTGAAAATAGTTCGCGCCCAAAATTGAGCTACCGCCCGGCTTGTTGAGAACCACGATCTTCGGCTTACCAGGCAGATACTTAGCCAAAAATGGTTGGAAAGTCCGGCCATAACGGCTTGCGCCGCCGCCTTCTTTAAACGGAACAATAATGGTAACGGTTTTGCCGCTGAAATCAGCTGCCGACGCCGCCATTGGCGCCAAAGCTACACCACCGCCTAATGCGGCAGCAGCCATAAGTTTACGTACAGACATATTATGCCTCCCTGTCACTGCCGCGGGCAGGCTCTTTGCTTAATTGGCAAAGGATAGTTTCAACAATTTTTTTGCTCAGATCTTTTTTTTATCCCTGAACAAATTGCTAGAAACCACCGGCAACCCTCCCACAGACGGTAATATTGCCGTGTCGAAGCGCTATTTTTTTCAGAAATCACCAAAGTGTCAAGAGCTTAAATGCCCTTGACTTCTTAAGATTAAGGCTAGCGAAGGAGGAATGATCAGAGGGGCAGGTTCACTATTATCCAAATTTCCTTGATTTCGCGGTTCTGATCTCGACCCTTGGGTGCTAATCTGAGGATGTTTCTCAACTTTTAAAATTTCAAACAGAAATTCATGCGACGCTTTGCTCCAGAATTATTCAAGAGAATGTGATCCAGGAAGTGGCTAGGTTCTCAATCCAATGAACATGAGCAAAGAAATTTAAAAAGGCCTTAAATGAATAAATTGGAAAGGTGGTCGGGGTTCATATCACCGCAGGATATTGATCGCTATCAAGCAGCTGGGCATGGCGCTGACATCGGCTATGGCAAAAGGCCCGCTTTGCTAAACGTAGATAGCCATAATTTGTTTATCAATCCCAAGTACCCGTTTTGCGCCGCCCTTGACCCGAACGCTTTGGAAATGACTATTGCCTCGATCACGGCAACATTTCGTCATTTAGAACTGCCGATCTATTACGTGCGGCGCGACAAACGGGATCATCGGGTAAAAATGGGCATGCGCAATAAACGCTACGAAACACTGCGAACGCCAAAAAATAACGACCCTGGTATCGCCTACGACGCCGATGCAGACGAGTGGCCGGCTTCCTATAGGCCAAAAGAAGAGGATGTGATCGTTTATAAAAACAAAAGCTCGGCCTTTTTTGGCACGCCACTCGATGCCTGGCTTCGCTACGACGCTATAGACACACTGGTTGTTTGCGGCATGACCACGAGCGGCTGCGTTCGTGCCAGCGTCACCGACGCATTTGCACTCAATTTCCGTGTCACTGTCATTGAGGATGGCTGCAGCGATTTGAGTGAGGTTGCTCATCGTGCCAGCCTTTTCGACATGGACATGAAGCTAGGCGACGTTAAAACGCTTGAGACGGTTATTGCAGAGCTGGGCCAAAAATTTGCTTAACCCCCCCTGATAACAAAAAGATATTGTATGAACCCAGTGCCATTATCTCCGAACACCCATACTGCCAGGTTGGATAGATAGTTAATTCAGTTATAGTCGAACAACGGCTCGAAATATTTGGCCGTATCAAACTAAATTTTTTAAAGAGAGTAGATGCTATGTCGGAAATTCAGGTTCACATACCCATAGACGTTCGCCATGTTCCGCCGATTCCATTAGCACCAAGAACAAATAGTTTGAAAGGGCTTAAGGTCGGTCTTTTAGATAACGGTAAAGAATTTACCGACCATGTCTTGGATGGCTTGTGCGAGATGCTTGAAAACGATCATAGTGTGGGAGAGGTCGTATTTTGGCGCAAAGGCTTCCCCTCGAAAGCCGCTCCCTTCATTGATCAAATGGCATCTTCGGTGGATGTTGCTGTCAGTGGTGTAGGTCATTGAGGTTCGTCCTCCCCGTGGAGCGTCCATGACGCCGTGGCCCTTGAATCCCAAGGGATCCCAACTGTTACACTGATCAGCTGTTCTTTTTGCACGTTGGCACAAGCGGTATCTAGACAGCTTGATTATCCAGGCCTGCCCATTCACCTATTACCCCATCCACTCGGTCACCGGGATCTGGGTGTAGTTAAAAAGCGAGGCAGAGATGCTGCGCCCGAAGTAGTTAGAATGCTTACGACACCGAACGATATGCTCGCTGCGGAGTTTACAGGAAAAAAATTTCCGCTGCCCGAACACGCTGTCGCAAGATAGGAAGATAAATGGCAGTAAAGCCAATCAATGAGCTGTTATCCGAGGAAATACGTCTGCCGGATGATCTGGAATTGGTCAACGATCATTTCTACAAAAAAGGTTGGACAGACGGTTTGCCGATTATCCCGCCTACCGAAGAACGCATCGAAAAAATGCTGGCGGGCATGCCGTGGCGCGACCCGGATACCCTGATCGGCCTCGTACCACCTTTTCAAGGCAAGGCCACCCTCAGAAAAGTTGCCATCAATGCGGTGATGGCCGGTGCCAAGTCTGACTATCTACCGGTTATTATCGCCGCCCTAGAAGCAACATTGGAGGAACGCTATGGCCTCCACCATCGGCAAACCACAACCCATGCCGCTGCACCGTTACTCATCATCAGTGGACCTATAGTCAAGGACCTCAATATAAACTACGGCAATGGCTGTTTCGGCCCCGGCTGGCGATCAAACGCCACGATCGGTCGTGCACTTCGACTCACGCATCTTAACTTGGGCGGGGCAGTCCCTGCTGTAGTTGATTTTGCCCAGCATGCCCATCCGGGCAAATTCACCTATTGCATCGCCGAACACCAAACCGCTAACCCCTGGGATCCGATTCATGTGGACCGAGGATACAACGCCGAGGACAGCGTGGTCACGGTGGTGCAATGTGAAGCACCCCACAGCATGACAGAGAACATGCGCACAATTCCCGAAGATATTTTGGAAGTCTTTGCGGATTCCATGGCGACGCTAGGCTGCAATAATCTTTATTCCCAGGGTGAGCCTGTGTTGGTGATCTGCCCAGAACACGCGGCTAATTTTCATGTAGGCGGCTGGACCAAGGAAACTATCCGCCAGAAAGTTTATGAACACGCACGCCAACCCTGGCGGCTAGTTAAAGGGCGCGGCAAATCTCACGGACCATTCTTCCCCAAAGAAGTCGACAAGAGCGACCCGGAATCAATGGTACCGATTATAAATCAGCCCGAAGATTTAGTTATCGTTATTGCCGGCGGTGCCGGTGGCAAATCCATGTGGTGTCCCACTGCCGGCGCACAAACTCTAAGCGCGGATAAATTGATTGAGCGCGGCTAAGTCAGCAATCTGGAAACCCTTAAAAGACTATCGCATGGTTTTTTATGCCTATTGGCCAACCCATTCAGGCTCTATCTAACTCAGCCGTCTTAAACAATAGCCCGACATGCCGCATCTAAAGAAATTACCGCTTCATCCAATTCTTTGTCCGTATGGGCTACAGAGACGAACCGACGCGTGTTCGGCATCACAAACACTCTTTCCCGGCTCCAAGCCAGATCTAACGCCTTAGTTTTTTCCATATCTGCATTGAGGAAATCAACGTAATCCTGTGGGTCCCGGTCGCTCGCGAAGAATTGCCACCAAGATTCCTGGCCAATTACCCGAACGCCAAGATTGTGACGATCAAGAACCTCTTGAAACGCTGTGCGCACCGTTTGCCCATGATCGCGGAGTTGCTGGTAGGGGTTTAGGTCTTTTAGGACTTTCAAACACGCCAAACCGGCGGCGGCACTCAATGGGTTTCCATGCAGGGTACCGCTAATCGCGGTCCCCTTGCTGTCTCCAATGATTCCTGGGTTGGCATGCAATAAAATATCTTCACGCCCTCCAACAGCACCCAATGCCAGGCCGCCGCCCATAATTTTCCCATAAGATGCCAAATCTGGTTTTACACCGTAAAATTCCTGGGCACCGCCATAGGCGAGGCGGAAGCCTGTTACCACTTCATCGAACAGCAGCAAAATTCCAGCCTCGTCACACAGGTCACGCAATCCTTGTAAGAACCCGTCATCGGGGAAAATAACGCGCTGAACGGGCTCAACAATCGCCCCCGCTAGAACCTCCTTATGCTCCTTAATGATTCGCGCCGTCGCTTCCAGGTCATTAAAAGGCGCTACAATGACCGAATTCTGCGCACCATCCGGAATGCCCAGGGCGTCGGGTTGTCCCGACGGATAATTGGAAGCTGCATTCGGTGCAACGCTAATATTCGAATAATCATGATTGCCGTGATATCCGCCCTCGAATTTCAAAATGACATCACGGCCCGTAAAGGCACGTGCAAACCGCATAGCATAGTAAGTAGCCTCCGATCCGGTAGTCGTAAATATCACTCGATCCGCACAGGGAATGGCTGAGACCAGCTCTTCTGCCAACTCCAGAGCCTTGTCATTCACCAGTCCGAAAAAATGTGTGCCTATTGAAGCTTGATCGCGCACTGCCGTCACGACCTCGGGATAGGCATGCCCTAGCACCAAAGCGCCCGCACCACATACATAGTCAATTCGCCAATCGCCGTCGGTTCCCAAAACTCGCGCACCCTTACCCTCGCAAATAATAAAATTTACATCCTCGGCCAATGCATTTTTTGTCATGCGGCCACCCGGGAAAACTTTCTGTAATTTTTGTTCAGTTTCTGAAAATTCAGCCATTTTTCTTAACCTTGATTTAAAGGAATGAATATTAAAAGAGGTCTATTAAGCTGTTCTCCAAGCCATCCGACGACGAAGAAACGCGATTGCATCGTTGAGCTGACTCATTCTAACCGTATCCCCAAACATTCCATCGGGATGATAAATTGTTGCTAATATACGAAAACGCGCTTTGATATCATCTTGGCTCGGACGAGCATGGGGATGGAATCCCAAAACATATAAAGCGTCAGCATTAGTTTCTATACCGCGCTCGATCGGCGAATAGGCGAGTTCTGTCAACGCACCGCGGATCCGCTCTACATCGTTTCGTGCTTCGCGCAAAAGATCGCGCGCACGTGGAGACCGACCATCTTCTAATGTCACCTCAATGTCCCCATGATCTATCGCAAGTGCTAATCCTAGGGCTCGACGAATATCGGCAACCGCATGTCCTTTTGGCAGCCGTACCTGAAGACGAGGCTTCCGTCGCCATGGTTTACCTTGACTAGGACCAGACTTAAGGACGACAGATTCTCGATCACCAGCAGGTGGTTCGCCAGCATCAGGGCATGCCTGAATAATTTCCGTTGGAACAATAAGCATTACCGAACGCGCAATATCAGCCACATTAACGCCGCGTATATCTGCAAGTGCGGTAATTGCATCACGAAATTCCGATGAACACGGAACCACGTAGGAGTGTTTGCGTTCACGTTTGGGAGGCATCTACTTTCTCAAAATCGAGAGGTTGATCCAAGCTGACCGATTCGCGATCTACCGTCAACTGCCTGTGAAGTTAGTTAAGAAATTTTTCATTCTCATTTTCTACGTTTTGTATCTTGATTTATACGCTGAATACAAAATCCATTGGAACTAGCACTTGAGCACCTTTTAAGGAGAATTTTGGTAAGCCTCGAAGACGAATGAAAATTATTTAGTCAGGTCCGAAAATAACCTCGGGCTGAAAGAGATTATGACCTGAGGATACCGCCAGTTTTTTTTGTCACATTGGCAACCACTTTGTCAGCCACCACTTCAATCTCTTCATCGGTTAGCGTATGATCGCGCGGCTGCAACATTACCTGAATACCAATAGATTTCTTATTCTCACCTAAAGAAGCACCTTTAAATACATCAAAAACACAAACAGTCGCGATTAGTTCCTTGTCCGCCGCTTCGGCAGCCTTTACAAGCGCAAGGGCCGCCACATCTTGTGGTACCACAAAAGCAAAATCACGCATGACCGGCTGGAGGGGTGACACGTCAAGCGCCGCACGACTTTTAGACGTTTTGCCTTTAGGCAAAGGTATGGCTTCTAGGACAACTTCAAAACCAGATGCAGGACCTTTTACGTCTAAAATTCGGAGAACCTTTGGATGAATTTCGCCAAACCATGCAAGAACATTCGGCCCTAACCTCAAAGTACCGGAACGACCTGGATGGTACCAAGCAGGCGCGTCGGTAGTCACCTGCAAACTACCATTTGGCGCATTGCAGGCAGCAAGTACGGCCAAAGCATCGGCCTTTACATCAAAGGCATCAACCGGGCGGGCGGTCCCCTGCCAATGACGGCCAATAGCGCTTCCGTGACGCAAGCCACCAACCATCAAATCCTGAGCATCTGGAGTATCATTCTGAAAGGTTGGCCCTAATTCAAAAATCGCCAAGTCCGTAAACCCGCGATCAGCATTCCGGCCTGCAGACAACAAAAGATTAGGCAGCAAGGAGGGGCGCATCGCATCAAGATCGCTGCTGATCGGATTTTCTAATTGCAACGCCGCATCACCACCGCCAAACAAAGGTGCATAACTCGATGAGATAAAGGACCAGGTTACTGTTTCCATCATGCCACGACCTGCCAAGGCGCGTTTGGCAAAAGCCACATGACGCTGACGAGGGGTTAGAATGGGTTTCGGCAATTCACTTTCACGCTCCATCGGCACCGTCGGAATTTTATCGTATCCGAACACCCGCAGCACCTCTTCGACCAAACAATGCTCACCTTCCACATCAGGGCGCCAACTAGGTGGTGTTGCCTCCAGCACATTGCTACCAGCCTCAACAGCAAACCCTAAATCTCGCAATATGCTAGCAGCTCGGTCTAAATCAATTTCTATGCCGCCAAAATTTTTAAGACGGTCAAGCCGGAGCGTGATAGGTTCTTTGACATCAGGCAATTCACCAGCAACGGTTAGAGTGCTTGCCTTTCCGCCGCATAATTCAAAGATCATTCGACTTGCTACTTCCGTACCCCACACAACCGACTGAGGGTCTACGGACCGCTCGAAACGATAGCGCGCGTCAGATTCTATGCCAAGTTTTCTTCCGGTCGCCGCAGTCCGAATAGGATCGAAAAGCGCGACTTCTAGGAAAACATCTGTCGTCGTTTCGGAACAGCCGGTTTCTCGCCCCCCCACCACGCCGGCAATCGCTTGAACTCCAGTCTCGTCAGAGACAATGGTCATGTCGCGTTCTAGCGAGTATGTTTCATCATCAAGTGCTTCAATTTTCTCACCTTCTTTAGAAAACCGCATTGTGAGATCGCCCCTAATCTTTGCAACATCGAAAATATGCAAAGGACGCCCAAGATCATAGCTCACATAGTTGGTGATATCGACCAGCGCCGAAATCGGTCGCAGACCAATCGCTGTTAGTCGGTCCTGCAGCCATTTAGGGCTGGGCCCATTCTTAACGCCCTTAAAGGTTCGGCCGACCACCATCGGGCAGGCTTCTTCCGAACCTTTTGGAAAATCACGCAGCCATTTAACCGGGGAACCAAACTTACCTTTTACGGCGCTATCATCCAACGGCTTTAGCACACCAAGCCCAGCAGCAGCCAGATCCCGTGCTACACCCCGGACACCCAAACAGTCGCCTCGGTTCGGTGTAATAGCAAGTTCTATCATAGGATCGTCTAAACCCATGATCTCAGCAAACGGTGCACCTAACGCCGCTTCTTCAGGCAACTCAATTATTCCGTCGTGCTCCTCTGATAATTCCAATTCTTTTTCGGATAACAACATGCCGGTTGATTCAACGCCGCGAATTTTTGCTTTCTTTAGCTCGATGCCAAGGCCTGGTATGAAAGTCCCCGCAGGCGCAAAGACACCTTTCAGGCCGACCCTTGCATTTGGCGCCCCGCATACCACCTGCAGCTTTTCAGTTCCCGTATCAACACTACAAACCTGGAGCCTATCCGCATCCGGGTGCGGCTTTGCATCAACTACCAGTGCAGACTTGAACGCCGAGAATTCTGCCGACCGATCTAAAACCTCCTCCACCTCTAGCCCAAGCATAGTGAGCCGGGTCGTGATTTCTTCCAGAGATGCTTCCGTATCAAGATGATCTTTAAGCCAGGCGAGTGTGAACTTCATTAGCTGAGCCCCCGCACTAGACTGGGAGCCTCCAAAGGCACAAAACCATAATGCTTCAGCCACCGAAGATCCCCATCGAAGAATGTACGAAGATCAGGGATACCATATTTCAGCATTGCCATACGTTCGACGCCAAGGCCGAAAGCAAAACCCTGATATTCTTCGGGGTCTATATCGCAAGCCCTTAACACATTGGGATGTACCATGCCGCAACCGAGGATCTCCATCCAGTCGCCGCTACCGCCAATTTTTAATTCGCCGCCCTCGCGTGAACAGCCAATATCTGCTTCCGCCGACGGCTCCGTGAAAGGAAAAAAACTGGGCCGGAAGCGAAGCGGAAGGTCGTCCACTTCAAAAAAAGCCGACATAAAATTCAGCAAACACCCTTTGAGATGACCAAAGTGAGTCGATTTATCGACAACTAGACCTTCTATTTGATGAAACATCGGCGTGTGGGTCATATCGGAATCGCAGCGGTAAGTGCGCCCTGGTGCAATGATCCGAAGTGGCGGCTCTTCCGACAACATAGTACGTATCTGAACCGGCGAAGTATGCGTCCGCAACATCATGCGACTGCCATTTTCTTTTTTAGGCAGATAGAACGTATCGTGCATCTGGCGTGCAGGATGCTCAGGCGGAATATTTAATGCGGTGAAATTATGAAAATCATCCTCAATTTCTGGACCTTCCGCGACTGCAAATCCCATTTCCCCCAAAATAGCGATGGCTTCGTCAATAGTTTGCGTTATGGGATGCAGGCGCCCTTCTGTCTCGGGCCGAATAGGTAAGGAGACGTCAATAGCCTCTTCTGCTAACCGCGCATCAAGTACCGCCTCTTCAAGTGCTAACTTTTTGCTCTCGATTGCTTCGGCAACGGCAGTCTTCACCGCATTGAGCTCTTGGCCCGCTTTTTTGCGTTCTTCCGGCGGCAATTTGCCCAGGCCTTGCATCTGTTTCGAGATACCGCCTTTTTTGCCTAACGCACTTACGCGCAATTCTTCTAGCGCCGCCAAATCCTCGGCAGCCTCAACATTCGCAAGAAAGTCGTTGCGAAGCTGATCAAGAGTCTCAGTCATCGAAATCCTTCCCGGCCTTGGCCGGCAAAGCGCCCAGCCTTAGACCCGCTCTAAGAGAGGGAGGCCTGTGCTTGATCCACTAGCGCCTTAAAAGCCCCAGGTTCGCGAACGGCGATATCGGATAATACTTTGCGGTCGATTTCGATACCGGCTTTTTTCATACCATTCACAAACTGCGAATAAGTCAAGCCGTGCTCGCGCACCGCTGCATTGATGCGTTGAATCCAAAGACTACGAAAAGCGCGCTTACGAGTGCGCCGGTCTCGATATGCATATTGCATATTTTTATCGACCCGCTGCTTTGCCGCACGGAAAGTATTTTTTTGCCGTCCTCTGGCGCCCTTGGCGCGATCAATGACTTTTTTGTGACGGGCGTGTTTGGTAACGCCGCGTTTTACACGTGCCATATCTATCGTCCCTTACTAAGGCTAAACGTTACGCAAAAAGTTACGTTTAATAATGCGAGAATCGGGTTTACTCAAAATTTGAGTGCCTCGATTGGTCCGTTTCATTTTTTGAGAACGCCTACGGAGCATGTGGCGCAAATTTGCGCTGTTAAAACGTACTTTACCTTTTGCGGTGAGACGAAAGCGCTTTTTGGCGCTACTCTTATTCTTAATCTTGGGCATTTGTCTTTTCCTTATATCAGGTTGACCTGTAGATGGACGGGAAGGCATACCCATTTGGCCTACTATCGTCCTTTAATCCCATCATCGGGGAGTGCGGCCTTATAGCGCCCACTAGGGCAACACGCAAGGGAGAGAATTCAAGTGACCAGCCCGCCTATATCCACAAATTTCGCTCATGGGGCTACGGGCGAAATTGCAACTGTCACATTTGACAATGCCGATCGCGCCAACTGCTTGACAAGCAATCTTGTTTTGGAAATCGGCAAAAGATTTAGATCCCTCGCAGAACGCGACGATTTGCGCGTCGCCATCCTAGCGAGCACAGGTGAAGGTGCTTTTTGCGGCGGCGCCAATATAGCGGAACTCGGTTCATTTGATGAAGATAGCGCGCGAACCTATATAACCACATTACATGATACAATTCAGGCTATCCGCGATCTGCCCGTCCCTGTGATCGCGCGGATCCAAGGCATTTGTATCGGTGCCGGACTAGAAATAATTGCCGGCTGTGATATTCGGATCTCTGCCGATCACGCGCAGTTTTCCATGCCGGAAGTTGTATTGGACATCCCGTCCGTTATTGAAGCAGCACTATTACCGCGGCTCATCGGCTGGGGGCGAACTTCGTGGTTGCTCTATCGCGGCGACGCTATTGATGCCAAAACAGCAGAAAACTGGGGGTTAGTGCAGAAGATAGTACCGATGGCTGAGTTGCAAAACGCCATCGATGAGTGCGCCCAGACCCTTGCCTACAACGGCCCCACCGGCATGCGGCTTCAAAAGACACTTATGCGCGATTGGGAGCAGCTGCCCCTTGATCAGGCAATTGATGCAGGAATCGATGCCTTGGCTGAGGCCTATAAAAATGGCGAACCCAACGCATTTATTCAAAAAGCGATTGCTATCCGCAAAAGCTAAAAGACCCCTAAAGTCGCTTAACGCGGAACTAAAATCATTGTCATTTGCCGCCCCTCAAGCTGCGGCATTTGCTCAATCTTTGCCTCTTGATCCATATCGTCGCGAACACGCTCTAGCACTTTCATGCCCAAATGCTGATGCACCATTTCTCGGCCTCGGAACCGCAAGGTGACTTTCACTTTGTCACCTTCACCCAAGAACTTTCGCATAGCACGCATTTTCACGTCATAATCATGTGTTTCAATGTTAGGGCGGAATTTTATTTCTTTAACATCAATTGTTTTTTGTTTTTTCTTGGCTTCGCTTTTCTTTTTTTGTGCTTCGTATTTATATTTGCCCAGATCGAGAATTTTACAAACGGGTGGCGATACACTGGGCGAGACAACAACAAGATCAAGCCCAACCGCAATTGCTCTCTCAAGAGCATCCGGTGTTTTAACCACGCCTACTTGCCCCCCCTCTTCATCAATCAATCGAACCTCTAAAGCTTCGATATCCTCATTCGCCTGTGGTCCATCTTTGACCGGCGGGCTCATCATTGGTCTTCTTGCTATAGAACTATCCTCCCTAGCTATTAAAACAAAATTACAGTAGTGGGGACTGCCCAACCACGTTACGTAAACAATCAGGCGGCCAGTATCGCCGCTTCTTCATTCAGTCTATTTATCGCTTCGTCGAGCGCAAGCACTTCTTGCTGTTTTCCACCGAGCCGACGAATCGCAACTGTTCCCTCTTCCGCTTCGCGGTTGCCAACAACAAATAGTATAGGCACCTTAGCATGGGAATGTTCGCGAACCTTATAGTTGATTTTTTCGTTCCTCAAATCCACTTCTGCTCGAAGACCGGCAGCGTCACACGCCTTCAACACATCAGTCGCATAATCATCTGCATCATTGGTAATCGTCGCTACAACCACCTGGCGTGGTGCGAGCCAAAGTGGAAACCGCCCCGCATAATTTTCAATTAAGATAGCAATAAATCGTTCAAACGATCCCAAAATTGCCCGGTGCAACATCACCGGCCGGTGCTTAACGCCATCTTCACCGACATAGCTCGCATCCAGCCTACTCGGCATCACGAAATCAACCTGCAACGTTCCGCACTGCCAGTCACGTCCGATAGCATCCTGCAAAACAAATTCCAGTTTCGGTCCGTAGAAAGCTTCTTCACCAGGGTTGAACGTGAATTCGAGCCCTGCAGCCTCAGTCGCCAATTTTAGCGAAGATTCCGCCTTATCCCAAACCACATCCTCGCCGGCGCGCACTTCTGGTCGATCAGCAAACTTCACCATCACTTTGTCGAAGCCTAAATCTTTATAGACGGATTTTAGCAATTCGCAGAAGGCTTTAGTTTCTCCGATGATTTGATCCTCGGTACAAAAAATATGTGCGTCATCTTG